>NZ_LHZQ01000157.1 GCF_001580915.1 Acetobacter tropicalis
CAGATGGGGTGGTTGCCGTCCTCCCCGCACGGCATCGCAATGTGCCAGAATGGTCGTTGAATAGAACAACCGCGTGAAAGGACGGCAGATGAAGGATACAGTAATTGGCGTTGATCTGGCAAAGAACATTTTCCAGATTCATGGAGCTTCACATACGGGCGAGGTGACGTTTCGCAAAAAGCTGCGTCGTCAGCAGTTTATGCAGTTCATGGCCACGCAGCCGCCTGCTCTGGTCGTTCTTGAAGCGTGCGGGAGCGCGCATTACTGGGCCCGCGAACTGGCAGGAGCTGGTCACGAGGTCAGACTGATCGCTCCGCAGTATGTGAAGCCTTTCGTGAAGCGGCAGAAGAACGATGCTGCTGATGCGGAAGCGATCGTCATTGCGGCCCGTCAGCCGGAAATGCGCTTTGTCGAACCGCGCACTCAAGCGCAGCAGGCCCGAAGCGTTCTCTTTCGCTCCCGCGAGCGTCTGGTGCACCAACGCACGGAACTGGTGAATGCCCTGCGTGCCGTTCTGTATGAATTCGGTCTCGTCGTGCCACAGGGGATTGCGCATATCAAACGCATTGAAGCCCTGCTGGATGAGGCAGTTCTGCCAGAGCTTGTAAGGCAGGAATGCCTTGATCTGCTGCAACAGATTTCGGAACAGAGTGTGCGGATTGATGCCAGAACAAAGAAGATCAGGATGCTTGCCCAGGAAAGTGAAAACGCCTGCAGATTGCAGAGCATGCCTGGAGTGGGTCCTCTGACCGCTCTTGCGGTTGAAGCTTTTGCGCCTGACCTGTCGACCTTCCGGCGCGGGCGCGACTTTGCTGCGTGGCTGGGACTGGTGCCCCGTCAGTTCTCATCTGGCGGAAAGGAACGGCTGGGGAAGATATCAAAAGCCGGACAGGCTGATATCCGCAGGCTTCTCATCATGGGTGCCATGACCCAGGTGAACTGGGTCAGTCGCAAGGGCCCAGCACCGGGAAGCTGGTTGGCGCGGATGCTGGCCCGCAAGCCCCGTATGCTGGTCGCGATTGCCCTGGCCAACAGGATGGCAAGGGGCATCTGGGCCATGGCAACGAAACAGGAGGATTATCGGGATCCGGCCCTGTCTGTGGCAGTCTGAGCGATGGCTCGGCTCCCGCGGATGGAACCGGTAGGGGTGTGAGAGGGCGATGACCTGAATGGGCGCATGATCGTTTGATCCGGATCGGAAAAACCAGTATGTCTTTTCGTACTTTCAAGCACGCCCCGCAGATTTGGATCTGATCCGCTGATCACCATACCGGCCAGTGGCTTCTGAAAGGCCACATCAACAGGCCTTACAGAAGACCGCACACGATCACACGTCAATATGGGTCAGAAAACTCTTGCATAACGGACGGCAACCATATGTGGACGGCTCCCCCTTGCAAGGGGCTAGGCAAGAAAATGATCGGATCTTTGCTTCCATATGTCCGGCCTGTTGATGCGGCCATAGGGTCGCTGGCCAAGATGGCTTCCGCAGCGTGAGCTCCAAACACAGAAGCGGTCTTTGATGACCACTGGTTGCCACGGGTTTTCTCACGCCATGGATCGATCGATCACACCATCTCCTCTATTACTTGCAAGCCACGACCTCAGCTCGGCACGAGAGCGTCAAATGTCAGCGCATCGTGCCAGGCTAAGCTCAAACAGCAGCTGCGCCGGGTTGCTGCAGAAGGCGCTTATAGTGTTCGCCGCTGACCATCAGTTTCCAGGCAATCCGCGCAATCTTATTGGCAAGGGCCACCGCTGCGAGTTTCGGTTTTTTGCGCTCCAGCAATTCACGTAACCAAGATGAGGCATTCTTCCCATTGGTCCGCCGGGCATGCGACACGACTGCGGTCGCGCCAACCACCAGCGTGCTTCGCAAGACCTCATCGCCAGCGCGTGTGATTCTGCCAAGCCTTGTTTTTCCACCGGTTGAGTGATCCCTGGGCGTCAATCCGATCCAGGCCGCAAAGGCTCGACCCGATTTGAACAGATGCGGATCAGGCGTTTTCATCATCAGCAGCGCTGCGCCGATCGGGCCAACGCCCGGAATTTTCGCAAGACGCTGACTGCATTCGTTGGCGCGGTGCCATGCCATCACCTTGCCCTCAAGCTGTTCGATTTCACCTTGCAATTCAGCATATTCCTTTGCGTGAAGGGCAAACAACTCGCGCGTCAATGTGGGCAGGCTTTCGTCCGCAGCGATCCGATCAAGGAGTGCCTCAATCCGGCACATGCCTTTGGGCGCCGTGATCCCAAACTCGGCAGCATATCCCCGGATCGTATTGGCGAGCTGTGTGCGGTTCCGGATAAGTCGTGCCCGCATTCCAATCAGCATCAACGCTGCCTGCTCTTCCTCGCTCTTGAGCGGGACGAACCGCATTGTAGGCCGACTCATCGCTTCACAGAGGGCTTCCGCGTCGGCGGCATCGTTTTTCCCGCGCTTGACATAAGGCTTCACGAGCTGCGGCGCGATCAGCTTCACTGTGTGTCCCAGACACGAGAGCACCCGCCCCCAGTAATGGGAGGCGCCACAGGCCTCAATCGCGATTTCAATCGGGGGCAGTTTCTCAAAAAACTTTACCATCTCCCGGCGGGATAGCTTCCTGCGCAAAACAGGCTGCTCCTTCGCGTTTACACCGTGCAATTGGAAAACACTTTTTGACGTGTCCATGCCAATACGGATAATTTGTTCCATGGGTGGCCTCCTCTGTGAATTCTGCAACGACTTCACCTTGGCACATCGCGATGCCGTTGGGAGCCGTCCACCCCATCACAGAAGAAGACATCATGGAAGGCCCGGCGGAGATGAGCCCAGCAGGCCGCTTCGCGCACGTGCACGGTTCCTGTTGCGTCTGGTTTATACAGATCCCTGAACCCGGCGTAGGCGTCAGCCTGCAGAATGCCCCGGAACTGTGCCAGATGGGTCTGGGGATTGATCCCCTTGCGATCGGGAGAGAACCAGTAGGCAACGGCGGGCGGATCACTCCCTCCCCATGGGCGGGGATCGCGCAGATAGCTCCAGATCCGCCCTTCCTTCACGCCCCGGGGTTTGCCAGCCTGACGCAGACGGGGGTCAAGAACCTGGATGGGTGTATCATCAGCATGTAGCAGGTCTGCCTTTACGACATCCTGACGGATCAGATCTGTCAGAGGACGCAGAACGGCAACGGCCTGACCACACCAGTCGATCAGGGTTGAACGGGGAATGTCCACACCCTGACGGGCAAAGATCTCATTCTGACGATAAAGCGGAATGTGGTCATCGAATTTCGAGACCAGGATATGGGCTAAAAGCCCGGTGCCAGCCATCCCCCGTGGGACAGGGCGCGACGGTGCTTCAGGCTGCACCAGTGTTTCGCAGTGACGGCAGGATTTCTTCAGCCGTGCCGTTTCGACAACTTTCAGTTTTGCCGCAATAAAGTCCAGTATTTCGGTGACATCTTCGCCGACGAGGCGCAGGGGACCGCCACAGGCAGGACAGGCCTCACCTGGGTCGAGAACAAGACGCTCCCGGGGTGTCGTGTCAGAAACCTTTGGCTTGCCACGCTGTCTGGGAGAAGAGACTACACCATCGCTGACATCATGCTCCCTTATATCAGGAGAAGGATCGGCTGCCGCGATGGCGATTTTTACATCTTCAAGGAGCAGTTCGAGTTGTTCAATCTCACGGTCTATCTTTTCTGAACTGGCCCCGAATTTCTGTTTCTGAAGGCGCGCGATCCGGATTTTGAGAGACTGGACAAGCGCTGCATACACACGGGCTGAAGCAGAAAGCCGAGCCACTTCAGTCTGCAGGGAAACAATCATGTCCCTCAGGATATCCGGATCATCAGGCAGGATCGCGGGTGCAGGCGTCATGATGAAAAAATAGCAGAAAACCCAAGAAATTACAAAAGGTTCTGCACTCTCACACCATAAACATCAGGCCACGCGAGACGGTGGCGCAGACCAGGACGGGCGTCTCCACTCCATGCCTTCCCACAGCATGGCCATCTGTGCTGTCGTCAGGCGTGCAACGCCCTCTGCCGGAGACGGCCATGGAAAACGTCCCTTCTCAAGCACCTTGTAATAAAGACAGAACCCCTGACCGTCCCACATCAGAAGCTTGATCCTGTCCCCACGGCGACCACGAAAGGCAAAGAGCGCCCCTGATGTCGGGTTCTGACGCAGCACGTCCTGTGCCAGTGCTGCCAGACCCGATATGCCCTTGCGCATATCGGTCACCCCGCAGGCCAGATAGACACGCACGCCGTTGCCCACGCCAATCATGCCGTCTCCGCAATCCGGATGACCCGGGCCAGAAGATCTTCGGCAGGATGTCCCGTCACCCTGATACTACGGCCATTGCGCAGCACTATGGCCAGTTCGTCAGGATCACCGCCAGATGCCACAGCAGGTGTCGTCACTGAAGCAACAGGAACAAACGCCACAGACTGATCTGGGGAAGATAGTCTTTGACGGAATGACGTCCGCCATTGGTAAAGATGTTGGCGGGTCAGGTCATGTCGACGTGCCACATCCGATACACTTGCTCCATCCACACCAACTTCAGCCAGTATCGCCAGCTTCCGTTCATCCGACCAGCGGCGGCGGCGTTCAACGCCAATCAGGATTTCCTGGGTCATTCTTACCTCTCAAATGACGTCAATAACGACGTCGTTAACGACGGTAAGTTACCAGTCACAATCCTCAATCATAAGGCGGCCTCAAACGGCCGGTTACCTTAGAACAGCACCTGATTAAGTATCAGAGATGGCAGAAAGCGCCGGAACGTCCATTCATGAAAGCCTGCGTATTTCTCAGAAAGACACAATTTTGTTCAAAAACCATCCACGGTTTTATACACAGGGGGAAAGCGCCCAAAAATAGGCCATTTTTAGGCCATATTCGTTCCGATATCAAAACTCTAAGTCATTGATATTCCTCAACCCCAAAAAAGGGGTTTTGGGATTTAATCCCAAAAGTGCCCTTTTTTACAACAGTGTTCAGTTTTTGTGGTACAAAAAACACGGCCAAACTGCGGTACCAATCACACACCCGCCCAAACTGCCTAAAACGACCCAGATCAGCCCCTAGAGCAGCCGCCATGACACCATTTCCCTCTACATAGCGCCACAACGAGGCCCAAGAGGCGCTCCGCACCACTCACCACCGGAAACTCCTTTACACCCCCACAGTCTCAAAAAAATGGCTTCTCCGAGAGCGTGAGCCTATACACCCCCCGAGATTCACCGCCTTCCTGACAGCGTTCTCCCAAGAGACGCCCGAAACCACCATCTCCTCTACCCTACGCCCCATTTTCCCGGTTTGGAGGGCACGCTACCGCAATTTCATATGCACACTCCGTTATGCATATGAAATCGCTACGCTTTTTCTCTTTTTTCTTCTCTCTCTATCGCCGAATAAATTCGGCTCCCTTTTCGATTCGATACCGTAACACGCAACACCCCACCCTAACCGGGCGGGGGCGGAATATGGCACTTGCCCTGTATTTCATGTACGGAATCCGGAAAAAAAAGTGACGGTTTTCTACCCCCATTTTTTTGGACGTCCCATGGACAGCATTGTAAATCTGGTTCAAATCAGACTTATCCACAGGCTTGAGGCACAGGAATTCAAGGTGCTTTCAGGGCCAATTCGGACCGTTTATTGCTGCAGCGAGAGATATAAGTTCGGCTGCGATCTTGTTATACGGTGTGCCCGGAATCGTGTTACCTGCCGCGCCTATCTGCGTTGCCCCATGCTCAGTGAAAATTGCGCGATCTAACGACGATATGCTCGCCGCAGGAATTTTCCATCTGGTCGGATGCGCCTCCAGCCGACCGGTTCCCAAGGTCCGAGAGTAGCCCGGAAAGGTCGGTGATCTCCTTCGCCACCAGATGCACGACGCCCCCTCCATTCTGGAGCATGCCTGTCACCGCCAGCATCTGCCCGCCCAGCACCACGCTGCGGTTGGCGTCGAACAGATCCGGCCAGATGATGACGTTCATGTTGGCCGTCTCGTCCTCCAGCGTCATGAACACCACGCCTTCGGCGGAGCCGGGCCTCTGACGCACCAGCACAAGCCCCGCCACGGTGAGACGCTTTCCATCCTTCGCGGCCAGCGCCTGCCGACAGGATATGATGTCTCGCGCCCGAAGGTCCTCGCGTAGGAAGGTCAGGGGATGCTCCCGCAGGGTAAGGCCAAGCCGGTTGTAATCCCGCACTACCTCTGCTCCGTCGCGCATGGGCTGCAGCAGCACATCCGGTTCTTCGGCTTCCCGTGTGACCTGCGCTGCCGCAAATAGCGGCAACGGTTCATCGCGCAGAGCCTTGATCGCCCACAGCGCCTCGCGCCGTGCCAGCCCGAGCGAGGGGCGGAACGCGTCCGCCTCGGCCAGATGGGTCAGGGCTGCCGCTTTCACACCCGCCCGACGCCACAGATCATCCACGGAGACAAAAGGCCGACTGGCCCGCGCCGCAACAATCCGGGCGGCATCGTCATTGGCCAGCCCCTTGACCAGACTCATGCCCAGCCGCACGGCGAAGCGGCCATTGGGGCTTTCCGGTCCTTCCAGCGTGCTGTCCCAGCGTGAGGCATTTATACAGACAGGCCGGATCTCCACACCGTGCTCGCGGGCATCACGGACAAGCTGCGCTGGCGCGTAAAATCCCATCGGCTGGGAATTCAGAAGCGAGGCCAGAAACACATCCGGATGGGTGCATTTCATCCACGAGGATGAATAAGCCAGAATGGCGAAACTGGCGGCATGGCTCTCGGGAAATCCGTAGGAGCCAAAGCCTTCGAGTTGCTGATAGATCCGCTCGGCGAAGTCCTCGTCATACCCATTGGCCCGCATGCCTTCGATCAGCCGTCTCTGGAACTGTGAGACGGTGCCGGTATTTTTGAACGTCGCCATGGCCCGGCGCAACTGATCCGCCTCGGCGGCGGTAAACCCCGCACAGATCATGGCCACCTGCATGGCCTGTTCCTGAAACAACGGGATCCCGAGTGTCTTTTTCAGCACCTTTTCCAGTTCCGGCGTCGGATAATCTTCGGGCTCAATGCCCTCGCGCCTGCGGAGATAGGGATGGACCATATCGCCCTGAATGGGGCCAGGACGCACGATCGCGACCTCAATGACCAGATCGTAGAACACACGCGGTTTGAGCCGTGGCAGCATGGACATCTGTGCCCGGCTTTCGATCTGGAACACGCCGATCGTATCGGCCTTCCTGATCATGGCGTAGGTGCGCGGATCCTCGGCCGGGAGGGTCTGGAGCGTGAAGTGCTGGCCCTTGTGCTCCGCCAGCAGATCCAGCCCATTTTTCATGCAGGTCAGCATACCAAGTGCTAAGATATCCACCTTCATGAATTTCAGGACGTCGATATCGTCCTTGTCCCATTCGATGATCTGGCGGGCCTCCATGGATGCTGGCTCGATCGGCACCAGTTCATCCAGCCGGTCATGGGTCAGGACAAAACCACCAGGATGCTGCGACAGGTGACGGGGCACGCCGATTAGGCAGCTCGCCAGATCCAGCGTCAGGCGGATGCGGCGGTCGGACAGATCGATGCCGGTATCATTCAGGGCGTCATCGTCCAGCCTGCGGCCCCAGCCGTGAATTTGACCTGACAACGTTCGGATCAGGTCTTCAGGGAGGCCCATCACCTTGCCGACGTCGCGCAGTGCTCCCTTGGCGCGATAGCGGATCACGACCGCCGTCAGCGCCGCCCGGTCGCGACCGTAATGGTCATAGACCCACTGGATGACCTGCTCGCGCCGTGCGTGTTCGAAATCCACGTCGATATCCGGTGGCTCGCCCCGTTCCTCGGAGACGAAGCGTTCGAACAGCAGGGAGTTGCGGGCCGGATCAATGGCGGTGATGCCCAGCACGTAACAGACCGCGCTATTGGCCGCCGAACCACGGCCTTGGCAGAGAATATCCTGACTACGTGCATAGCGGACAATGCTGTTCACGGTCAGGAAATACGGTGCATAGTTCATCCGCCCGATCAGGCCGAGTTCATGGCGGAGCGTTTCCGCCACGTCATCCGGTATGCCATCCGGATAAACGGAACGGGCGCCCTCCCAGGTCAGCGCCTCCAGCGCCTGCTGCGGTGTCTGGCCGGGCACGGACACTTCATCGGGATATTGATAGGCCAGATTATCAAGTGAGAAGCGGCATCGCTCCACAATCTCCATGGTGCGGGCGGCCGCTTCGGGGTAACGGCTGAACAGCCGGGCCATTTCCTGTGGCGGCTTGAGATAGCGGTCCGCGTGACGCTCGCGGACAAACCCGGCCTCGTCGATGGTGGTGTTGTGGCGGATGCAGGTGACAACATCCTGCAGGATGCGCCTGTCATGGGTGTGGAACAACGCGTCGTTGGTCACGACCGTTGGCACTCGCGCCAGATGCGCCAGGTTGGCAAGCTCATACAACCGCATCTGGTCATTGGGACGACGGAGCAGGGTGAGCGCCATGTAGGCCCGGTCGGCAAAGGCGTCCTTCAGCTTGCGTAGATGCAGACCGCAGGCCTCGTCCGCTGTGTCGGGGATCATAACAACGATCTGGCCTTCGCCCCAGGCGACCAGATCCTCCCAGAGCAGATGGCATTTCCCTTTGCCGGCCCGGGCTTTGCCGAGGCTGAGCAGACGGCACAGTCGGCCATACGCGGCCCGGTCCGTCGGATAAACGAGAACCGGCGGGAAATCCGCCAGATCGAGACGGCATCCCACCACGAGGCGGAGCCCGACCTCTTTTGCCGCGACATGGGCCTGCACCATGCCCGCCAGAGAATTGCGGTCGCAGATGCCCAGCGCCTCAATGCCAAGGGCCTTTGCCTGCGCGAACAGTTCGATCGGCGAGGAGACCCCGCGCAGGAACGAGAAATACGTCGTCACCTGCAATTCGGCGTAGCGCGGTGCCGAGGTGCTCATCCGAAAATCCCGTGCAGAAACCAGCCCTGCGAGCCGGTCTCGCCATGTTCGCCATCACCCGCCCGGTAAAGCCAGAAGCGCTCTCCACTGGTATCCTCCACCCGGAAATAATCGCGGGCGATGGTCAGTTCCGCGTCATTCTTCCACCATTCGCCAAACACCCGCTCCGGCCCGTCAGCGCATTTTACCTTCCGCCGGACGCCCCGCCAGATGAAGAACAGCGGCGGCTGGTCCGGCAGTTCCGCCATGGCCTGCACGGGCTCGGGGCGCGCCAGCAGACGTGTTGGACGCGGCCAGTGATCCGGCCAGTCCTTTGTCTCCTCAGGCGCCAGCGCGGGCACGCGGCAGAAAGATCTCTCAGGGAGATCGCTTTCCACCGGGGCAAAGCGATACAGCGCCTGTGTGCCGACACGGTTGGCCAGCGTGTCGATCAGGTCGGACACGTCGGCCTCTTCCTCGGCGATGAGCGAGGAGGCGGTCTGCCGTCGGTCCATGGGCTCCGCCAGTGAGGCGATCAGCACCATGCGTTCGATGCCGAATCCCGGATTGATGGTCTCGATTTTCTCGCACAGCAGCAGGGTCAGGCGTGTGCCGTCCCGCACTGGCATGGCCGTGGCCACGCGGATCGCTTCGGTGCGGCTGTCAACCCGATGCAACAGCAGGTCGAGGCGGCGCACGCCCTGTCCACGTTCGTCCAGACCCTGGCAGAGCAGCGGCACCAGTTCGCCAATATATCTGGCGATGGTCTCGGCAGCACCGATGGGTTCGGCAAAGTTCCGGCTGACCACGACCGGATCGACAGGGCGGACTGGCACGATGGCCTCCCCGATGCGTCCAAAGGCCTGATCCAGCCTGCGGGCCACATCCGGGCCGAAACGCAAGGTCAAAGGGGCACGCGGCATGGCCGCCAGCGGCCCGATACGAGACACACCCAGCGTGGCCAGTCCATCGATTATAGTGGAAGGCAGACGTAGCGCCTCAACAGGCAGATCAGCCAGAGTAGAGGTCGTTTTATCTGAAGGGACAACCGCAATCGCTAACCGGCCATAGCGAGCCAGCGCGTGGGCCGCCCCCCAGGTGTCTGCGACTACGGCCCGAGAGCAAAAACCGGCTCCCGCCATGCGGTGGACCATATCTTTGAGCATGGGAAGTTCGCCACCATGCAGGTGATCCGCCCCGGTCGTGTCCAGAATCAGGCCGTCCGGCGCATCGACTGCCACAATGGGCGCGATCCGGTGCTGAAACCATAGGGCGAGTTTTTCCAGCCCCAGCCGGTCGCCTTCGGGATCGGCATCCATCAGCACCAGATCGGGATACAGCGCCTGAGCCTTGGCGACCGGCGTGCCGGGGCGCAGCCCCAGCTTCCGGGCGGCGAGATCGACTGACAGGACAACCCGCCGCCGTCCTTCACGCCCGGCCAGCGCCAGCGGCGTTTCAGGCGCGGGCGCGTCTGGTCCAAGTCGTTTCCTGATCCGGTCGGTCGGCCAGAGTGGCAGGTAAAGCGAGACGATCCGCGACCGGGATACAGGGAGAGAGCCTTCCTTTGGCATCACAGGCCTCCACTTCAAAATCGGCACATTCGCCCGCCCGGGCGCGGATCAGTTCCAGCAGCCAGCGCGGCCTTCCTACACCGGGAACCGGCAACGACGCGGACGGCAGGACGGAGACCCGCCAGCGGGTCACACTGGCAGTCGGTTGACCAAAATCTGCCGCATCCGTCTGCCGCCGCCAGCGTCTTATCGCGATGCCAAGCGAACCAGACGTCTCGGCGGCCAGTTGCAGACGGCGGGATGCCGTCATGGACAGACGTGCCACCTCGGCGACCACAGCCCCAAGGCCGCCATGCCGCAGACCTTCCTCGAAGCAGGCCAGCACATCGACATCCGAACTGGCCTCGACAAAAATGGTTCGCTGTGCTGCCAGCCCCACCTGTTTCAGGGAGGGGGCAAACACGTCCTGACGGGTGACGATCCAGAGCACCTTGCCGCGCGTGCGGGCTGCAATCCCGGCGCAGAACTGACCGGCGGCTGCACTGTGCAGGGCGTCGTTGCCTCCGCCCGCCACCTCGTGCAACGCGCCCAGTGCCAGACCGCCACCGGGCAGACGGGCGTCTATCTCGCGCACACCAAAGGGCAGCACCGTACGGCGTCGGTCGCTGTGCCCTTCGAGACGGCTGATTGCGGCCCGCAGCGTCTCCAGACCGGGTTTTTTATGGATTTCAGCAGTCATGTCACGGCTCGACGGTCCTTGTGTAGGCGTATTTCATGATTATATGTTCCTGATTTGTTCTAATCATGCTACGCAAGTCAATGCAAATTCGCTCCGTATCCGGCATGCTGGTGTCCGATGTTGGATCGGTATCGTTGATGAAAGTGCGCTAAGGAATTGAATCCAGAACTTTCTCCCGCTTCGGGCAGCGACGATTACCTGTCCCGTCTGAATGACGCGCAGCGGCAGGCCGTCACGCACGGGACCGGAGTCTCGCCGGGCGGGGCAGATTCATCCCCGCTGCTGGTCATCGCCGGTGCCGGATCGGGCAAGACCAACACACTGGCCCATCGGGTCGCGCATCTGATCGCCTCAGGCGCCGATCCGCGCCGCATCCTGCTGCTGACCTTCTCCCGGCGTGCCAGTGTCGAGATGACGCGACGTGTCGAGCGCATCTGCAAAACGGTGCTCGGTGACAAAGCCGGTCCTCTGGCTGACGCGCTGGCCTGGGCCGGCACGTTTCATTCCATCGGTGCCCGGCTGCTGCGGGAGTATGCCCGGCAGATCGGCATGGATCCGGCCTTTTCGATCCATGACCGCGAGGATTCCGCTGATCTGATGAACCTGATCCGGCATGATCTGGGGTTTTCGAAAACCGAAAAGCGTTTCCCCGGCAAGGGCACATGCCTTGCCATCTATTCCCGTGTCGTCAATTCCGGCGCACCGCTCGCCGATGTGCTGCTGAAGCACTATCCGTGGTGCGCGGGTTGGGAAGCGCAGCTCAAACAGCTTTTTGCAGGCTATGTTACGGCAAAGCAGGAGCAGGGCGTGCTGGATTACGACGACCTGCTGCTGTGCTGGGCGCAGATGGTCAGCGATCCGGTGCTGGCTGCCGATATCGGCGGTAAATGGGATCATGTGCTGGTCGACGAATATCAGGACACGAATCGGCTGCAGGCGAGTATCCTGCTGGGCATGAAGCCGGACGGGCGCGGGCTGACGGTTGTGGGCGATGACGCGCAGTCGATCTATGCCTTCCGGGCCGCGACCGTGCGCAACATTCTCGATTTTCCGGCGTCCTTCGATCCTCCCGCGCGCATTGTGACGCTGGACCGGAACTATCGCTCGACAAAGCCCATTCTGGATGCGGCCAACGCGGTGATCGGAGAGGCAGCCGAGCGGTTTACCAAGGATCTGTGGACCGAGCGGCAGTCTGACGAACTTCCCCGGCTCGTGACAATCTGGGACGACACTGCCCAGGCGAACTATATCGCCGATCGGGTGCTGGAGGAGCGTGAGACCGGAACACCGATGAAGCAGCAGGCCGTGCTGTTCCGGGCTTCGCACCATAGCGGCACGCTGGAGGTGGAGCTGACCCGGCGCAACATCCCGTTTGTGAAGTTCGGCGGTCTGAAGTTTCTCGACAGTGCGCATGTGAAAGATATTCTGGCGCTCTTGCGCTTTGCCCAGAACCCGCGCGACCGCATCGCCGGATTCCGGGTGTTGCAGCTTCTGCCCGGCGTGGGGCCAAGTTCGGCCCGGCGCGTGCTGGATACGATGGGCGAGAGTGCCCATCCCTTCGAAGCGCTGAAGGATATCAAAGCGCCACAGCGCAGCGGCGAGGCCTGGACAGGGTTTGTGAACACGCTCACCGCTCTGGGCGGCCAGCAGGTTGGCTGGCCCGGCGAGATTGCAGCCGTGCGGTACTGGTATGAGCCGCATCTGGAGCGGCTGCATGAGGATGCCTCCACCCGTCTGGCCGATCTGGTGCAACTGGAGCAGATCGCCGGCGGCTATCCCTCACGGGAGAAATTCCTGACCGAACTGACACTGGACCCGCCGGATGCCACATCCGATCAGGCTGGCGTGCCGCTGCTGGATGAGGATTATCTCATCCTCTCGACCATTCATTCCGCCAAGGGGCAGGAATGGAAGAATGTCTTCGTCATGAACGTGGTCGATGGGTGCATTCCGTCCGATCTGGCCACCGGTGAGAAGGATGACATCGAGGAGGAGCGCCGGCTGCTGTATGTCGCCATGACGCGGGCGAAGGACAGTCTCGATATCATGGTGCCGCAGCGCTTCTATGTGCATGGCCAGCACAGCCGGGGCGACCGACATGTCTATGCCTCGCGCACCCGTTTCATCGACCGGGACATGCTGCCCCTGTTCCAGTCTGTGGCCTGGCCTGTCGTGAAACCGGAAGAGCACGCCCGGCAGGAGGCCGTGAAATCTGTGAGGATCGATATGGCAGCCAGATTACGCGGCATGTGGTCGTAAGGGAACAACACGTATGTGCAATCTCTATTCCATGACCTCGAACCCGCAGGCGATCCGGGAGATTGCGAAAGTTCTTGAGGATCGAACGGGTAATCTTCAGCCGTTGCCCGAGATCTGGCCGAACACGATGGCGCCGATCGTGCGGAATGGTGAGAATGGCCGTGAACTGGTTATGGCGCGCTGGGGCATGCCGACACCCCCGGGTTATCTCAGGGGGCACAAGGTCGATCGCGGTGTCACCAACATCCGCAATCCGACCTCGACATGGTGGAAGCGCTGGGAGGGCGTTGCGCATCGCTGTCTGGTGCCGCTGACGGCGTTCTCCGAACCAGAGCGTCTGCCCGACGGGAAATCGCGGCCAGTGTGGTTTGCGCGGAATGATGGAGAGCCGCTCGCTTTCTTCGCCGGGATCTGGTGTCGATGGACCTCAGTACGCAAGCTGGCTGACGGGGAAACGACGGATGACCTGTTCGGGTTTCTGACCACCGAAGCCAATCAGGAAGTGGGCGCGATCCATCCGAAAGCCATGCCCGTCATTCTGACACAATCGGACGAACTGGATGTGTGGATGAATGCGCCGGTCGCAGAGGCTTTGCGTCTTCAGAAGTCTTTGTCAGATGGCATGCTTGCTTGTGTCGATCCCCCCTGGCCTTTGGAGTGACAGTTATGGGGGGTGGAACGAACCCGCTGCGCGGGATTGGTGCGGTGTGCAGGT
>NZ_LHZQ01000103.1 GCF_001580915.1 Acetobacter tropicalis
AATCCAGCGAACGGCTGCGGCGTTTGGAAGTATGCGCGTAGAAGGGGAACACATCAAACGGGCCTTCATACCCTTCTGGCACCGCACCGGCTGCGGCCTCGCTGGCCAGAAGGGTCTTGACGCGAAAGAGCGGGATATAGACGTGCGTTGCCCCGGCGTTCTTGCGGACATGCCACAGGTTTTTCCGGAATTTTCTTAACCTGTCAGGCAGGATGAAGATCATGTTTTCTTCAATGAAGCGTTCATCGGGGCTTTCCCGGCGCAGATACTGCATATCCTCGGGCATGTCACAGAAGAAATTGTAGCCCTGAATCTTCATGGTCCTGCGCGTGTCTTTCCTGCTCTGTGGTGTTGTGTGTTCCATAAACACCACAGGGGGCAAAACAGCAACATAAGCCCGAACATGGCCGCGTTTCCGCCCCGGCCTGCATGATCTTTCCCTTGGGGCCAAGGGCGGGTAGCCTGCGGGGTGTCACAGCATTAACCAAGGAACCGAACCATGCGTGCAGGCCCGCAGGACGCGCTGATTATTGTTGATCTGCAAAACGATTTTCTGCCCTCCGGCCGCTTGCCCGTAGCCAATGGAGACCGGATTATTCCGGTAATAAACCGGCTGGCCGCCCTGCCCTTTCAGGCCGTGGTGGCCACGCAGGACTGGCACCCGCAGGATCATTGCTCCTTCCCGGCCCAGAACGGACCGTGGCCGGTGCATTGTGTGCAGGGCATGGAGGGCGCGGAACTGGCTGCCCTGCTGCGGCCAGAGCCCCTTACGGCGATATTCCGCAAAGGCATGGCGCAGGATGTGGACAGCTATTCCGCCTTTGCCGACAACGCTGGCCAGAACCCTACGGGCCTGAAAGGGTTTTTACAGGAACGTGGCGTAACCCGCATTTTTGTGTGCGGACTGGCATATGATGTGTGTGTGAGCCACACGGCACGGGACGGCATGGCGTTAGGGTTTGAAACCTGCGTGGTGGCCGATGCCTGCTCCAGCGCCGTAACGGCACCGGATGACGTGACAGCCAAGCTGCGAGCCGAAGGCGTACAGGTGGTGCAGGCCGAGATGCTGATGGGGTGAGGCTGGAGCGAAGCCAGAAAAAAAGCCCTCAGGACACAGGTTCCTGAGGGCTTTTGCTCTCGTTTTTTCCTGCCCTCAGTTCAGTAAGGGCAGGAACGATTTTTTATAGTTCAGGCCTTAAGAGCAGACTGAACTTCGGCAGGCTGTTCAGAGATATACGGGCCAGCAGCCAGAATCTGGATGCTCAGCATGCCCATTCCGTTAACAGCCTTACCCAGCGGCAGTTCTGCGTTGCCATTGGTCCAGCGGTAATCGGCACCTTCCAGAGGATACCAACCGGAAAGGTTTTCCGTGTCCGTGTGTGCTGTCACGTTGTGGGTGACATCCGCATTCACAACGCTCACTTCCCCGACCAGCACACCAAGGTGACGACGATCATCCACAAACGGGCCGATCACATCGCTCGGACGGTTGGAACGAGAAACCAGACGCACACTGTTCACACCGGTAGGCAGCATGAAGGAAACGCGACCTGCCTTTTCACGCACGGAGCGGATGATCGCGCCGGTATTGGTGATCAGGTGCAGATCATGATCCGTGGTCATTGTGTAGGTCTGGGTTTCTTCCCGACGACCTTCAATGGAGGATGCACGCTGGGCGAGAGCTGCAAAAATGGGTTCTACAGCATCACGGCTCACGGCCAGCGGGGCTGCGGCATCTTCTGCCCAGCTTTTGGCACGGCCCAGAGACACAACATTTCCGTTGGAAACGAAAGCAGCACGGTTGCCGGTGTCCAGGTAGCTTTCAGTCAGCATCCCATCAACCGTCAGCACAGAATGCTCGGCCGTTTCAACGTGGTAATAGTCATAATCCGTGATGGAGCGATCATAGAAAATGGACGAACCATTGACCAGCATACGGGCCGGAACCATCTTGCCATCAATGAACAGGCAATGTTCCGCCGTGATCAGCATGTCCTTGTAGGGGACACCTTCAGCGAACGCATTCTTGAGAATACGGACTGGATAGCCAGCCATATCGTCAGGCATGTCCGCCTTGATCTTGGCGTGTGCCACACCGGCCCAGACCACGTCCCGCGTGACATTCTGCCCGTCCACGTAAGCAACAACCTGATCACCGCTGCGCAGGGTTTCCACCGCTACATCGCCTTCAGGGGTACGGACCATGCTGCCCGCAAGGAAGCAGATGTTGGAATAGTCTACTGCCGTCAGGATGGTATTGCCGTTGGCATCCGTGTAAACGGTAAAGCCTTCAACGCCATTTTCAAGAACCGGCTGGAAACGACCTGTGGCCTGAAGCTGATTCCCATTTTCATCAAGAAGCGTATAGGTGCTACCATCTTCTGTAATGCCCGCACTTTTTACACCATCAATGATGATTGTATCACCCACTTTGATGCCAGTAATTTTAGACAGAATAGAAAGAGACATACCCGAAGCGACTTCAATGGTGCCGCCTTCTGTGCCGAAGGATATACCTGTGGTGGTTGTTCCCACGCCATTTAAAATCAAACGGCCGCCGTTATTCACAACAACGGAAGAGCCACTGGCCATATTTATCGGGCCAAGGGTAACAACAGCACCGCTTTCAACGTTGATGGAAGACCCTGCGCTTAAATTCACATTGCCAGTAAACGTAATGGTACCACTAACATTGACGGTTGTAGTATACCCCTCATAGTCTGCACCAATATTCCAGACGTTGGAAGTTTTCCCACCAATAGCCAAGGTAACACCGGAGTCAATATCTACAGTTGCCCCGAACGTATCCCCAGAAATACTGTATCCGTTATAAGTGGAACCAATTTCAATAGTTCCATCAGTATCGCTGAGAGTTACAGGAGTAAACGGAGGCTTGGCGATATAAAGATCGACTGTAGCGCCTGTGTCGGCCATTTTGTGGTTTCCTAGACGGACGGATTAGGTAAGAACCCAATCACGCAATGTGAGACAGAAATTCTCTAACATCTATGGTTTCTAAAAAGCAAACTGATTCCGTTAACTATTTCCTAAAAAAAATTAACCGGCCACCTCTTGTTAAACGACCCAACATCAATGGCTTATGATCGTCCCTTATAAAAATGCTTAATCCATCCTCATCTCTTGTTAGATCAGAGGACGACATGCAGCCCCTGTTCCTTGGAACGGGGCCTGTTTTCATTGGGAGGGTTAGGCAGAAAACTCTCCCTTAACAGGGTGCGGGTTCTGCGGCACACTTGTTTGATGGAACAGACACGATACGGGACTGAGATCATGCGGGCTTTCCGGCTTTCTTCTGGCAGACAGGGCGTGGTACGGCGGGGGGCTGGTGGCGCGAAAGAGCGTGGCGTGCGCTCCATCAGAGCCGTGGGGGTGG
>NZ_LHZQ01000213.1 GCF_001580915.1 Acetobacter tropicalis
TGGGTACCCCCATGAGTCAGGTCAAATAGCGCTTGGTATAAGTAGTTTACAGATCTATGCGCACATTAGAACGTGCAGACTGAAGAGCGCGATAGATGTGTGGGGAGCACACAATTGCGGGCAGACACGGAGAGGGCAGAAAACTTCTGTTGCGGCTTTTCTGTCAGCATCAATGCGTTATGGTTTGGGTATGATTAGGAAAGGATTTTTTGAAAATCCTTTACATCCTATTCGGGAAAAGTGGTGATGCTCTGAGTGAAAGAGGGGCTTGCCTATGTAGGGCTTCTATTTTCACCCGAGCCGAAAAAGCTGCTCTGTATGGTTCAGTTCAGTTCAGTTCTGATCGTAAGAACTTTAGGGGAAAGTATTTACGGCAAAAAATAGCCTCTTGAGGAACCCATTTTCACGAGGAGGTTCTCAAGAGGCTTGATGTTCTTACTTATGATCGTTCGGTAAAAAGTTTTTATCTTTTTGGATGAAAGAGGGCAGGAAGGGGTTGTCTTTCTGCATGGAGTTTTTGCTTGGTAGTTCGGAAACATTCCAGCCGCCACCCAGATTTTGGATCAGGCTGACAGAATCAAGAATACGGTTCTGCTGAATTTGCAGTGCCGTTTCGGCATTGGAGAGGGCTGTCACTTCCGATGTGATGACGGTGGTGTAAATCTGGGTGCCTGCCAGATACTGGTTCAGGGCGACAGTCACGGCCCGGTTGGCGGCTTCCAGCGCAACCTGTTGCTGATCAGCCTGCTGCGCCAGTATGTGCAGATTGGAGAGTTGATCTTCCACATTCTGCAGAGCTGTCAAAACAGTTTGCCGATAGGTGGCTACATAGTTGTCATATGTTGCATCGGCTTCATGCACGGCGGCAGTTCGGCTGCCACCCGCAAAAAGTGTTTCCGTAGCGGAGGCGCCAAGGGACCAGATACGGTTTGCCACCTGTACAAGAGTGCCAACAGGGTCCCCGCTATAGGAATAGGATGCGCTCAGCTTCACCTCTGGGTAGAAGGCGGCAATGGCGGCGCCTATCTGGGCGTTATATTCTTCCATGCGGCGTTCTGCAGCGGCCACATCAGGCCGCCGTTCTAAAAGCTGGGCTGGCACGGAAACAGGAATGGTGGGAATGGCGCGGGGTAGTGCGCCCGGAGCAATGGAGACCTCAGCGGGCGGTTTGCCAATCAGCACCGCAATGGCGTGCTCATACTGTGCCCGGCTCGCCTGAGTAGCCGTGGCCTGAGCGCGCGTCTGTTCCAACTGGGTTTGAGCCTGAAGCACACTGGTGGGGTCTGCTGTGCCTGCTTCGTACTGGTTACGGGTAATCTGATAGGAGCGTTCATAAAACTTTACGTTTCGCTGGAGCAGATCATAAAGACTATCCTGATACCGCATGTTGAAATAGGCCGTGGCAAGCTGTGCCTGGTAGGAAAGTTTGGCATTGGCCAAATCTGCAGCGCTGGCCTGTGTTTCTGTCACCTGAGCCTGAATCTGCCGGCGGATCTTGCCCCACAAATCCAGATCCCAAGAGGCCGTTGGTCCCATACCGTAAGTATTTTCAGTGGTGTTCGAAGGCGTATAGCCAGTGCCGGAAGAACCATCCCCACCGTAATTGATGATGGTGCCACTGGAACGGGAACCACGGCCTGAACTCTGGCGGTTGAAGGAAAGAGAGCCGCTCAGGGTAGGATAAAGTTGCGCCCGAACGGAATTGATGGTTGCGCGTGCACTGCGGTAACGTGCCTCGTATTCCTTCACGTTCTGGTTGTTGATTTCAACCTGCGCCTCAAGCTGGTTCAGGATGGGATCATTGTAAATGGTCCACCATGTGCCTTTGGGAAGCTCCGCCAGCGCAGGGTTGGCGTAGTTCCAGCCAGGGGCGGGGCGCAGTTCCTTGAATTTGGGAGAAATAATGGCGGTAGGCCGCTTGTAAGAGGGGCCTACCATGCAGCTGGTCAGGACAAGAGGCGCCAGCAGGATACCCAAGCGGCGTGAAAGCGGACGGGAAGAGAAGGGCTTCATGGGTAAAACTTCAGGTATCTTGCGGGTTGCGGGAGAAGAAAAAGGGCCGGATCTTTACGTGTTTAAAGCGCAGACGCAGGGTGTCCAGCATCAGATAAACAACCGGCGTTGTATAGAGGGTGAGTGCCTGACTGACGATCAAGCCGCCCACGATGGCAATACCCAGGGGCCGACGTAGCTCCGCCCCATAGCCGTTGGCGATGATTAGCGGAAAGGCCCCCAGAGCTGCCGCGATGGATGTCATCATGATCGGGCGGAAGCGTAGCAGGCAGGCCGTATGGATGGCTTCAAGTGGCGAAAGATTATGTTCACGCTCTGCGGCGATTGCAAAATCGACAAGCATAATGGCATTTTTTTTCACAATGCCGATCAGGAGAATAACCCCGATCATGGCGATCAAGGAGAACTCTTCCCCTGCCAGTTGCAGCGCTAGCAGTGCGCCCACACCGGCGGATGGCAGGGTGGATAGAATGGTGAGGGGATGGACGTAGCTTTCATACAACACGCCCAGAGTGACATACACAGCCGCTAGTGCTGCCAGGATCAGAATGGGTTCGTTATTGACGGTTTTCTGAAACTGCGCGGCATTACCAGCAAAACTGCCATGAATGGTGGGTGGCATATGCAGTTCAACCTGTGCTGTCTGAATAATGTGTGTTGCAACCCCGAGAGAGACCCCTTTGGCCAGATTGAAGGAAATGGTTGAGGCAACCGATTGGCCTTGATGATTGACGGACAGGGGTGTTTGAGAGGCCCGGAGTTTTGAAACCAGAGTCAAGGGTACCATGGCGGAAGAGGAAGTGGA
The DNA here is from genome assembly GCF_001580915.1 of Acetobacter tropicalis. Taxonomy (GTDB): domain Bacteria; phylum Pseudomonadota; class Alphaproteobacteria; order Acetobacterales; family Acetobacteraceae; genus Acetobacter; species Acetobacter tropicalis. The sequence continues at coordinate 2,819 of NZ_LHZQ01000213.1, forward strand.
AACAGCGGAGCCATTGGAGGCACTGTTGCCGCCCGCCAGAGAATTGGCAATCTGGTTTCTGAAAGACTGGCTGCTTAATGTTGAGGCGCTGCTGTTGCCTGAAGAATCCCGACCTGTTGTGTTACGTACGCGGACTGTGTTGGACGCAGTGCCGCCCCCCGCACTGCCGCCCGATACACTGATCCATACCTGCATCAGGCTGTTGGGGTTTGACCAATACGTAGGATCGGCTTCCATAACCACGCGGTACTGGTTCAGGGGGTTATAGATAACGGATGCGGCACGCTGTCCGAACGCATCATATAACGTGTTGGACAGCAGTTGTGGGGTAATGCTGACACGTGAAGATGTGTCTCGGTCAATGTCTACATCAATGGCGGAACCGCCCTGCTGAACATCGGAAGACACTTCAGTTAGTTCCGGATATTTGCGGAGAGCAGCAAGGAGTTTATCGGTCCACTGGTAAACTTCGGAGGCATCTTCTCCATCCAGAGTATATTGGTAGGAGGCGTTGCCCTGGCGTGCCCCTGCGCGCACGGCACCGGGTTGCATCAGGAAAAACTGAGCGCCTACCAGTTTGCTGAGCTTTTTTTCGATGCGCGCAATCAGTTCTGTTGGCGTGTCGCTGCGTTCGCTTTTGTCTTTAAGTTGCAGGAACATGTTGGCAGAGTTGGACGAACCACGGCTGCCCATAAAACTGGCAACGCTTTGTACATCAGGATCAGATTTGATAACCTTCTGAACATCTGTCAGCTTTTTAGAAAGGGCCTGGAACGAGATATTCTGGTCGCCCTGCAAATGGCCCATCAGGAGGCCCGTATCTTCGGTGGGGAAAAACCCCTTCTGCATGCTGATGAAAAGCGCAACAATGATAACAAGCGTGAATGGCAAAGAGAGAATAACAATCTTGCGGTATCTCAGTGCAGTATTCAGAGAGCGTTCATAGCCTTTTTGCAGACCATCAAGCAGGCGTGTAATCTGGAAAATCAGAAATTGTGTGATGCGGTTGGATGTTTTGTTGGGATGTGTTGGTTTCAGAAGTTGTGCTGCCATCATTGGCGTGAGGGTGAGAGACAGCACCATGGAGACAAGAATGGTAACGGAAACCGTCATGGCGAATTCATGAAACAGGCGTCCGGCTAAACCGCCCAGAAGCAGGATGGGCAGAAAAACGGCAATCAGGGAAATGGAAATTGAGATAACGGTAAACGCAACCTCGCTGCTGCCTTTCAGGGCGGCATCACGTGGGGAGAGGCCTTCTTCAATATAGCGGGCAATATTTTCCATCACCACAATGGCGTCATCCACCACAAAGCCGGTGGAGACCGTCAATGCCATCAGGGACATGTTGTCCAGCGAGTAATTCAGAAACCGCATGACGCCAAAAGTGGCGATAATGGACGTGGGCACCACAATGGCGGGAATAAGGGTCATGCGGAGGGAATGAAGAAACGCCAAAACCACAAGCACAACCAGCACGATTGAAATGACCAAGGTGAGTTGTGTATCCGCCAGAGACGCGCGGATGGTAAGTGAACGGTCCAGCCCGATATGCAGATCAACCCCGCCGGGAAGGGCGGCGCGAAGCATGGGGAGCTTGGCGTTGATCTCATCCACCGTTTCAATAACGTTTGCACCTGCCTGCGGAAAAACAATGGCGATAACAGAATGAGCGCTGTTGAAGTAGCCGGCGTTGCGGCGGTCTTCAACGCTGTCTTCAACTGTTGCGACATCTGCCAGACGTACGGGGCGGCTGTTGCGCCATGCGATAATCAGATCACGGTAGGATTGCGCACTTCTGGCCTGATCATTCGTATCAAGTGTGAAGCGTGTGCCGTTCTGGTCAATAATGCCTTTGGGGCCATGCGCATTGGCGGAAGCCAGAGCAGCACGGATGTCTTCAAACCCGATCCCGTACCGGTAGAGGGGGAGGGGGTTGATTTCCACCCGTACGGCAGGGAGGGAACTACCGCCAATTTCCACCTGCCCAACGCCACGAATTTGTGAAAGATGCTGCACCAGAACATTGGTTGCGTAATCGTAGAGTTGTGCCTGTGTATGGATGTCTGATGTCAGGGCCAGAATGAGAATGGGTGCGCCGTTGGGGTTGGCTTTGGAATAGCTGGGATTCTGGCGCAGGGAGGACGGCAGGTCCGCGTGGGCGGCCTGAAGGGCGGCCTCAACATCCCGCGCAGCCCCATTGATATCCCGTGAAAGGGCAAACTGAAGGGTAATGCGCGTGGTGTTCTGGGAGGACTGAGACGTCATTTCCGTGAGGTCTGCAATCTGGCCCAGATGCCGCTCAAGCGGGGCAGCAACCGCGCTGGCAACTTCTTCGGGTGAACCGCCGGGCTGGCGGGCCTGTACCTGAATGACGGGAAAATCGACATTCGGCAGGTCCGCCACCGGCAGACTTCTGTAGCCCAGCACTCCTGCAAGAAGAAGCGCCACAGTCATCAGAATGGTGGCTACAGGCCGATCAATGAAGATCCGGCTGAAGTTCACGGCGTGGTTTGCTCAGAAGGCGGAAGAGAGTGGTTGCCCTGCCGCCAGGTGTTCCAGCGGTGTGCCCAGGTATCCAGCGTGTAATAGATAACTGGTGTGGTGAAGAGCGTGAGCAACTGAGACAGCGCAAGCCCCCCGATAATGGCCAGACCAAGCGGAAAGCGCAGCTCAGAGCCCGTACCCTGTGAAATGACCATAGGAACGGCGCCTAACATGGCGGCCAGAGTTGTCATGAGGATGGGGCGGAAACGCAGGGTGGCTGCCTGCCGAATGGATTGCAGGGAGTCCATGCCATGTTCCCTCTCGGCTTCCAGTGCGAAGTCGATCATCATGATGGCGTTTTTCTTCACAATGCCAATCAGCAGCACAATGCCGATGATACCCATGACATCCAGTCCGGCTCCTGCCACCCACAATGTGAGCAGTGCGCCAATAGCAGCGGAGGGCAGGGTGGAGAGAATGGTGATGGGATGAATGAAGCTTTCGTAGAGAATGCCCAGCACGATATAAACGGCAATCAGCGCTGCCCCTACAAGGAACAGTTCATTGCTGAGCGAGCCCTGAAACGCGGCAGCCGTTCCCTGGAAGGAGGTCTGGAAAGACGCGGGTAAGTTGATTTCCTTTTCCACCTTCTGGATGGCGGCGGTGGCGTCACCCAGAGAATATCCCTTGGCCAGATTGAAGGAGATGGTGGTGGCCGGAAATTGCCCGAAATGGGTAATCAGCAGGGGCGCGGTTTCATGCGTAACCGTGGTGACTGCGGCTAACGGTACCAATCCGGATGTGGGGGACCGGGTGGGACCGGAGGCGCTTTCTCCTGAATTGCCGCTGATACCGGGCAGGTAAAGCTGGTTCAGGGAGTACAGGCTACCCTGGAAACGAGGATCAGCTTCCAGAATGACACGGTATTGGTTGGACTGCGTGTAGATGGTAGAAATCTGCCGCTGACCAAAGGAGTCATACAGCACGTTATCAATGGTTTGCGGTGTGATGGAGTAGCGTGCGCCCGTTGTCCGGTCCAGCGTGACTTTTGCCACCAGCCCCTGCGCCTGAAGGTCGGACGTGACATCGGCAAGAGAAGGCTCGGCCCGCAGCTTTTCCAGCAGCTTTGGAATCCACGTCTTGAAGGCGTCGTAATCCGGGTTTTCCAGCAGGAACTGGTATTGGGTAGCGGTGACGGTTGTATCGAGTGAAAGGTCCTGAATGGGCTGCATGTAGAGCTTGATACCCGTAACCTGCGCCGTCTCCTGTGAAAGGCGACGGGCAACTTCCGCCGCACTGCTGGAGCGGGAATCATGGTCTTTCAGGTTAATCAGAAAGCGCCCCTGATTCAGAGTGGCGTTCTGCCCATCCACTCCGATGAAGGAGGAAAGGGAGACCACATCCGGGTCTTTTAGAATAACTTTTGCCAGATCCTGCTGGTGCGCCTTCATGCTCTCAAAGGAAATGGACTGGGCTGCAACGGAAATACCCTGAATAACGCCCGTATCCTGCTCAGGGAAAAATCCTTTGGGGATGACAAGCGCAAGAACGCCGGTCAGCACCAGCGTGCCCACAGCGACCATCAGTGTCAGCACGCGGTGGGCGAGCACAACATCCAGTGCGCGGTCATAGGCGGCAATCAGTTTTTCCGTAGCGACTTCAACGCGGGCTGACCAACGCTGGAACGCCGTTGTGGCACTGGATTCATCATGTGGGCGCTCCGTGAGGATGCGTGCGCACATCATGGGCACCAAGGTAAGGGACACCACGGCGGACAGAATGATGGTGATGGCCAGTGTCATGGCGAATTCGTGGAACAGGCGTCCCACAACATCGCCCATGAATAGCAGCGGGATGAGAACCGCAATCAGGGAGATGGTCAGGGAGATAATGGTGAACCCGATTTCTCCCGCCCCCTTGATGGAGGCGCTCATGCGGTCTTCCCCGGCTTCCACATAGCGGGAAATATTCTCGATCATGACAATGGCATCATCCACCACGAAGCCGGTGGCGATGGTCAGCGCCATGAGCGAGAGGTTATCCAGCGAGAACCCAAGCAGATACATGATGGCCAGCGTGCCGATGATGGAAAGCGGCACGGACAGGCTGGGGATGATGGTGGCCGGTATATTGCGCAGGAACACAAAAATAACGGCCACAACCAGAACCAGCGCCAGAAACAGCTCGAACTCCACATCCGCAACGGAAGCGCGGATGGTGGTGGTGCGGTCCGTTAGGGGCACAATATCAATACCGGGCGGCAGAGATTTGCGCAGGATGGGCAGGGCGGTCTTGATATTGTCCACCACCGAGATCACGTTCGCGCCCGGTTGCCGCTGCACGTTCATGATAAGGGCGGGGGTGAGGTTAGACCACGCGGCAAGCTGCGTGTTTTCCGCGCCGATCACAACAGATGCAACATCCCGGATCCGAATGGGGCCACTGTTCTGATACGCGATAACCTGGTTGAGCAGCGTATCAATGGACGTGATCTGTCCATCCACACGGAGGGTCGCGGCGCGGGTTGCGCCATCAAACGTGCCGGTGGGAGAGTTGACGTTAACGTTGCCAATAGTGGTACGTAGCGTATCCAGATCAATCCCGTAGGAGGTGAGCTTGGGGATGTTCACCCGAACGCGGATAGCCTTGCGGTTGCCACCAGACAGCGTCACCAACCCCACGCCTGAAATCTGGCTGATTTTCTGCGCAAGGCGGGTGTCCACATAGTCTTCCACCTCAGGCAGGGGGACGGTGGCGGAGGTAATGCCCAGTGTGAGCACGGGTGTGTCCGCCGGATTGACCTTGGCGTAGATGGGCGGAGCGGGCAGGTCCGTTGGCAGCAGGGAGTTGGCCTGATTGATGGCCGCCTGCACTTCCTGTTCCGCCACGTCCATGGACATGGTCAGGTTGAACCGCAGCGTAATGACAGAGGCCCCGCCAGAGGAGCGGGAGGTCATCTGGTCCAGCCCCGGCATCTGGCCGAACTGGGTTTCCAGCGGTGCAGTGACGGAGGTTGCCATCACATCCGGCCCTGCGCCCGGGTAGAAAGTTTCTACCGTGATGGTGGGGTAATCAACCTGCGGCAGGGCGGAGATAGGCAGAAAATGGTAGCCAAGCAGCCCCGCCATCAGAATGGCGAGCATCAGCAGCGTGGTGGCGACCGGCCTGCGGATAAAGAGACCTGAGGGGTTCACGGGGCTGGGGTACCTGAAGGGGTGTCAGATTTCTCGGTGTCGGGGGTAGCGGCCGGGATAGTTACTTTGATGCCGGCGCGCAGATGATCCGTACCATCTGTTACCACGCGGTCTCCCGTTTTCAGCCCGCCGCTGACCACCGTGCGATTGCCGTCTGAAATACCAACCGTGACAGGCCGTACTTCAACCGTGTTGTCCGCTTTGACCACATAGACAAACTGGCCGGAGGGGCCGGTCTGAAGAGATGTCGCTGGAACGAGGATGACATCTTCCAGTGTCTTGACCAGCAGGCGCGCGTTCACGAACTGGTTGGGAAAGAGATGTTCATCCGTATTGGGATAGATGGCGCGCAGGCGCACGGTGCCGGTTGCCGTATCAATCTGACTATCCAGCGTACTGACTGTGCCATCAGCAATCTTGTGGGTGTTGGAACTGTCCCATGCCTCAACTGGCAGAGAGCCTCTGGCACGCAGTTGCTCTGCCACTTCCGGCAACTGATCCTGAGGGAGGGTGAAAATAACGGAAATAGGCTGCATCTGCGTCAGGATGGCGAGGCCGCCCGACTGCCCCGCAGCGATGTAGTTCCCTTGGTCAACCGCACGAATACCAATTCGTCCATCCACCGGGGCGATGATGTGACAGTAAACAAGCTGGAGCTTCTGGTTATCAACCAAGGCCTGGTCGGATTTGACCGTGCCCTCCATCTGCTCGACGGTAAATTCCTGATCCCGTGCCGTTTTGGCGTCGATACTGTCCTGCTTGATCAGGCGCTGATAACGCGCGTTGTCCACGCGGGCCTGAGCAAGCTGCGCTTTGTCCCGTTCAAGCTGGCCTTCATACTGTGCCAGTTGCACCTCGTATGGACGGGTATCAATCAGGGCGAGAAGATCACCCTTGTGAACATGCTGACCTTCCGTGAAGAGCACTTTGGTCAGATAGCCTTCCACGCGGGTCTGGACCGTCACGTTGGTGATGGGCACCACTGTGCCAAGTTCGGTCAGCACAACAGGCATGGAGCCGGTTTTAACGGCTTCAACGGCCACGGGTTGGGCATCACCCCCATCGGCGGTCTGCTGCACGGCGTGGCGGCGGTGCTTGCCTGTTCCCGTGTTTTCCCCGCCATGGGGCCGGAAGAGCGCAAAAGCTAGCACGCAAACGCCAGCAACGGCAACGCCGCTCCAGATAAGACGTTTTTTTCTGCTGGAAGAGCGGGGGGGCGTGGGTGAATCGGATCGGGGGTCCGTGGTCTGGTTATCCATGGGGCGCGCGGGTCGTTCACCTAATTGAATGTTGAAAAAACAGATCCGGTGGCTCATCCCACCGTCTGTCAGAGAACATGAATGGCCTAGGCGGTTGTCTATGCCAGATTCAATGCCATTAAGAAACAAGTATAAGGCAGGCATACCTCCGGCAGCCCATGAGAATGTGTCGAGCCTATACCAGAATGCGGGGCTGGTCCAAGGGGAAGGCTGGAAAAGAAAAACTATAAATAAAAACTTAAAAAAAGAGGCCTTTTTTACGCCTTAAAGTGGCGATGGCCTGCGCTTTACTCCTTTTTGCCGCTGAGCGCTGCGCCAGCGTTGGCGGAAAGGCAGGCTGCGGCAGGCACGGCCAGTAACGAGATGAGACCCACGGCAATAAACGCGGTTGAAAAATCGTGTGATGTGGGCTCAGCGCGTCCGTGGAGGAGGCAGGTGAGTGTCAGCGTTCCTGCGGCGATGCAAATGCCAAGGGAGAGCATAAGCTGCTGCATGGTGGCGTAAAAGCTGGTTGCGGCGCTCATACGGCTGGCGGGAATATCCGCGTAAGCAATGGTGTTATAAGCCGAAAACTGCGTGGCCTGTGCCATGCCGGCGGCCAGCAGAATGGGATAGAGCGGCCAGAGAGTCAGCCCCTGATGAAAGCTGGAGATCAGGCCGCACAGAATGCCCGCTGAAAATCCGTTGAACATGAGCACCCGGCGAAACCCCCACCGTTTTAACACTGCTGGCACCCAAGGCCGCATGACCAACGCCCCCACGGGGGCGATGAACGTGACCATTCCGCTTTGGGCGGCTGTCAGCCCGGACCCGATTTGCAGAAACGCAGGCAGAAGAAAGGGAAGGGCCCCCACAGCAATACGGGAGGCTGCGCCACCCAGAACCGAGATGCGGAATGTGGGGATGGCCAGCAGCTTGAAGTCCAGCAGAGGAGAACTCAGGCGCGCTGCGTGAAAACCATAGCCCCCCATAAAACCGAGCCCACCGAGAAACAGCGAGAGAAGAAGAGTGGTAGATCCCTGATTATGGGTGAAGAGTTCGGTGCCGACGGACAATGCGGCCAAGCCGCCCCCGGCAAGGAACATCCCCGTCAGATCGAAAGGGGGAGGAGTGTCCTCCTTTACCTCCGGAATGAAGCGGCGGGTGAGGATAAACCCCAGAATACCGACGGGGATATTGAGGTAAAAATTCCAGCGCCAGGACAGGTAGGTGGTTACAAACCCGCCCACCACTGGCCCCAGCAGCGGACCCAGTGTTGCGGGGAGCATCATCCACGTCATGGTGCGCACCAACTCCTCCCGCGGCGTACTGCGCAGCACGACAAGTCGCCCGACCGGGACCATGAGCGCGCCCCCAATGCCCTGCAAAGTGCGCATACAAGCCAGAAACAGGAGGCTGTGCGCCGAGCCGCAGGCCACCGAGCACAGAACGAAAATAACGATGGCGCAACTGAGAACGGTGCGGCTGCCCAGTCTGTCCGCCAGAGCGCCGGAAGCGGGAATAAAGATGGCTAACCCTATGATGTAGGAGGTTAGCGCAACCGATGTTGCAACCGTATCCACATGCAAACTGTTAGCAATGGATGGCAACGCGGTTGAGAGGATGGTCCCATCAAGCTGCTCCATGAACAGCATGGATGCGACGATAAGGGCGGTAAGATGAACGCGACTGACAGACAGCATGCTAGTCAGAGACGAGTTTTTGCGTTCTGATGCAACAGAAGACCGCGGTCTGGATAAACCCTAAAGGGCCGCCGGGCGGAAGAATGCGGTCACAAAACAAGGAGAAAGCCGATGGCTGACGATAAACTCAAGACGGTCGCAAACAAGGTTGAAGGGATTGCTGATGAAGCCAAGGGTCGCCTCAAGGATGCGGCTGGCGGTCTGACGGGAGATCTGGGCCTGCAGGCGGAAGGCAAGTTCGATCAGTTTTCCGGCATGGCGCAGCAGGAATTTGCTGACCTGTATGAGGAAGGGGAAGGCGTAGTAGAAAAAGCTGTCACGTTTGTACGTGATAAGCCTTTGCTTTCATTGGGAATTGTTTCCGTGGTGGGCCTGCTGATTGGCTGGCTGGTGTTCCCGCGCGGCAAGCGTTCCTGAAAATTTCCTGCACCGCGACTCTTGCGCTGAGCGGTGAAAAGTGATTCTCCTTGCCTCACGGAGTCGCAGTTGGTGCGACTCGGTATTTTTTACCGAGTCGCACCAAATCGATGGAAAGAGGGGCAATGCCGGATTTTACGCGGGAACAGCAACATGGCGGACGTGTCGCCGGAGTGGATGAAGTGGGCCGTGGCCCGCTGGCTGGTCCCGTAGTCGCCGCCGCCGTGGTCTTTGCCGCAGGCGTGCCCGCTGATCTGGCGGCCATTATTGATGATTCCAAAAAACTGAAACCGGCAGTGCGTGAGGCCATCGCGGCCCGCCTGCCTGATGTGCCCGGTATTGAAATCGGGCTTGGTGCAGCCTCGACTGCCGAAATTGATGATCTGAACATCCATCATGCCGCCCATCTGGCCATGCAGCGCGCCGTTGCCCGGCTTCCGCGCTTGCCGGATCATGTGCTGGTGGATGGCAATAAAGCGCCCGATTTTGGATGCAGCACGCAAACTGTGGTTGGGGGTGATCGCCTGAGCCTGTCCATTGCCGCAGCCTCCATTGTGGCCAAGGTTGTGCGGGACCGCATCATGGCCCGCCTTGATACGCGCTGGCCCGCTTATGGGTGGGAGAGAAATGCGGGCTACGGCACCGCAGCCCACCGGCTGGCGCTGACCACAACGGGGATCACCCCGCATCATCGTAGAACCTTCGGCACTGTGCGCCGGCAAATTGAACATTTTTATACGGAGGGCCGGGCATGAGCGGCGCAAAATCAATGAGCATGGAACTGCCTCTGGACCAGATTCTGCGTGGCGAATGTGTTGAAACCATGCGCACGTTGCCCTCCGGCTCTGTTGATTGCGTGTTTGCTGATCCGCCGTATAACCTGCAACTTCGTGGTGAACTGCGCCGCCCCGATGATTCCCTGGTGGATGGTGTGGATGATGATTGGGACAAATTTTCCGATCTTCAGGAATATGACCGCTTTACGCGGGCCTGGCTGACGGAAGCCCGCCGTGTGCTGCACAAGGACGGCACCATCTGGGTGATCGGTTCCTATCATAACATTTTCCGCATCGGTGCGATTTTGCAGGAACTGGGGTTCTGGATCCTGAATGATATTGTGTGGCGCAAATCCAACCCCATGCCGAATTTTCGGGGGCGTCGTTTTACCAACGCGCATGAAACCCTGATCTGGGCGGCCCGGAGCGAGGATAGCCGTTACCGGTTCAATTATCAGGCCATGAAGGCGCTGAATGATGATGTGCAGATGCGGTCTGACTGGTATCTGCCACTCTGCACCGGCAATGAACGTCTGCGGAATGAACACGGGCTGAAGCTGCACCCCACGCAGAAGCCGGAAAGCCTGTTGCACCGGGTGCTGCTGGCGTCCACCACGGTTGATGACGTGGTGCTGGACCCCTTTACCGGCACAGGCACAACGCCCGCCATGGCCCGCCGGTTGCGTCGCCGTTTTATCGGCATTGAGCGCCACCCGGACTATGTGGAAGCAGCCATGAGCCGTGTGGCGCGGGAAACGCCGCTGGCTGATGATGCGGTTGTCACCACGCAGGATAAGCGTGAAGCGCCGCGTGTGCCTTTTGGTAGTCTTGTGGAGCAGGGTTTGCTGCCGGTTGGCACAGTACTGTGTGATAAAAAGCAACGGGTGAATGCCACGGTTTCGCTTGACGGCACATTGGTGAGCGGTACCAAGCGTGGGTCCATTCACAAGCTGGGCGCGCAGTTAACCAACGCACCATCCTGCAATGGATGGACCTTCTGGCATTTTGAACGCAATGGCGAGTTTCTGCCGCTGGATGTGTTGCGTCAGGAAAGTCTGGATCTGGCAAAAACTGCTGCCGCTACCGCCAAGGCAGCCGCCGCAGGCTGAGAGGGCAAAACGTAGATAGGAAAAAGCCGCCTCAACAGGGCGGCTTTTTTATTGGGCAGAACATTTCCGTACGAAAAAACAGAACAGGGTCAGCCGCCGCTAAACCCGAGGAACCCGACATCCGGCTGAGGTCTGCCGCCAGTGGTGTCGTAACGGCTTTCATGTGGCTGAGCGTTATGCCGCCCTGCGCTGCCGCCAATGGTCAGGTGTCCGCTACCATTTTCCATTTTCATGCTGCGTGTTTCCGCCGCAATATCCGTGCGGGGACGATCATCATTGCCACGCAGGGAGAGCAGCAGGAAGGTGATGGGGTTGCGGTTCAGGTCAATGGACATATCAAGGGGCGTCTGACCCAGCACGTTCCTGCTGTGAAGATCCGCTCCACGGTTGATGGATTCCTTGGCGGCACTGATGCTGCCACGGTTGATGGCTTCAAACAGCGCGGCCGTAGGCTCCATATCCGTATTGGAATGATCCCCGTCATCGTCTTCCTCACCAGCGGCACCCGGAATGGATGCGGGAGGAGCTGCGCGCTTTGCAGCCTTGGCTGCTTCAGCCTTCTGAGCGGCTTCTTCCGCCGCAGCCTGCGCTTCCTGCTCGCGGGCGGACTGGGCCCAGCCGGTGGCGGGGAGGGCAAGAGCCAGAAAACTGCTGCAGGCCAGAGCAGCCGGAATAATGCGGAACGAGCGGGTCATGGTCTGTCCATACAGGAAACGTCACATATAAATTACCACAATGGTGAGATTGCGGAAAGGATCTGCGGTTCAGCTTCGGCCTTCCCGCCACCAGCCAGCAAACAGCAGCAGAAGGGACAGGCTCAGCATAACCCATGCAGGCAGCAGGGGCGTGGCGCTTCTGCCCGTTACCACATGGGCATTTCGGTGCGGAAACGCAAACCAGTTCTCGCCATGCAGGCTGCCGCTATCAGCTAGCTGAAGCCTGGGGACCGTCGGGGCGGTGGCGTTATCCCCTGTCCAGAGAATGCCGCCACCCGTGGCCGAGACAATGTTTTGCAGCTTGCTAGCTGTGGCGCGAAGGTCTGCAAACTCCTGCGGATCAGGTGGTATGGGCGCTGCAAACGCCTTGTGCGTACCATCGTCCACCTGCCAGATGCCCGGTTGCTCCGCCGCCAGATGACCGATGCTCAGACCGCTCTGGTTTTCTTCCGGTCGAGTGTGAGAGGCTCCGTTCTCTTTCTGATTCTGCGGCGCAGAGGAAGCTGCATGGAGTGTTAGCGTGACAGGTTTTCCGTCTGGCGGTGTCACGGTTACATCATGCTGTGCCTCGCCCGTTGTGCTACGGCGGCTGACGGTCAGTTCCCCTCCGGCAATGGACGCGTTTAGCTGTTCTTCTTCCAGTTCCGGCTCTTTCATCAGCCAGTGGGAAATACGGCGCAGCAGTTCAGCCTGTGGGCCGCCACCGCCTTCTCCACGGGACCATAACCAGATCTGATCAGACAGCAGAAGGGCCACACGGCCTTGATCCACATGATCCAGCACCAGCAGGGGGGCGTTGTCTGGCCCGCTCATCAGGGCTTGGCCGTGGGTGGTGTCCGGCTTTAGCGCTCGGTACCACGGTCCCCACTGGCCCGGAATGGTCTGAGCCGCAGAGTCCGCGTTGGTGGGCGGCGCGCCGGGGAGCGCGGCCGTTACCGGGTGTCTGCGGCCTTCCGGCGTCAGATGGGGGCGGAAGCGTTGTTCCACCATGCCATTTTCCAGCGGCACGTGTGCGGGCAGGATGTCACCCACAGGCGTATCCTGAAGGGTGCCGGGGCCGACAAACTCCGGCCCGGCCGTCAGCAACAAACCGCCTCCTTTGCGTACAAAGTTGGCAATATTATTCAGGTAGGCGTGGGGCAGAATGTTCTGGTTTTCAAACCCATCCAGAATGATGAGGTCAAACTGGTTGATCTTTTCCTGAAACAGTTCCCGCACCGGGAAGGCAATCAGTGCCAGATCGGACAGCGGGGTGCCATCATCCTTATCCGGTGGGCGCAGAATGGTGAAGTGGATCAGATCAACAGAGGGATCAGCCTTGAGTAGCCGCCGCCAGACCCGCTCCCCCTGATTCGGGGTGCCGGAAATCAGCAGCACGCGCAGACGGTCACGGATGCCCGTCATGCGCGTGATGGTCTGATTGTTGATTTGCGAGACTTCGCCCGCCAGAGGCGAGACCGCCAGACTGATCAGCATCTGCCCGGGATGAGATACCGGCAGGGAGATATCCTGCGGCGTACCTGTTGTTACGGGTATGGAGAGTGGTTCTTCTCCATTCACGCGCAAGGTGAGTTCCGCCTGTGTACCCGGTGTGGTTCCGGGGCCTGCATCATCCACCTGCACGCGTAGTTTAGCGGGTTGGCCTACAATCCCGTAAGGCGGGGCTTGAAGAATACGCAGTTGCCGGTCCGTTTCCTCCCCTTTTGCCGGGATCAGGACATGCAGGGGCAGGTGCGCTTTTGCGCCAGTTTGGTTAACGGGAGTGAGCCGTTCCGGCACGGAACCGGGAGTGTCAGACACCTGACCGTCCGTCAGCATGACAGCGCCAGCAAGCTGATCCGGTGGAATATCGGCAGCAGCCTGATCCAGTGCGTCAAACAGGCGTGTGCCGTTATGCCCGGAATTGCGGACAGTCACGGTCCGGAGGGAGAGCCCCTGCGTATGAGCCTGTGCCATGGCCTGTGCAGCCTGCCGGGCCAGAGCCGAGCGTTGACCGATGGACATGGAGGGAGACTGATCCACCAGCAGCAGGGCAGTTTCGGGCAGAACGTGCCAGCTTTCATGCAGCCGCTGTGGGCCGGACAACCACAACAGAAGGGAGGCAATGGCGGCCAGACGAAGCACGGCGCCCTTGGTGCGTCTGCTTATGGCGTAGGCACAGAGCAATACCGCCAGCACGGCAATCGCGGCCAGCAGCCAGAGCGGAACAAGAGGGGCAAACCCATAGGATTGCGCAAGATGGTTCAGCATGGGCGGTTATTCTCCCAGCCGTTGCAGCAGCATGGGCACATGCACCTGATCTGCCTTGTAGTTGCCGGTGAGGGCGTAAATCACGGCATTAACGCCAAACCTGTAGGCAAGCTGGCGCTGGTCCGCTCCGTCCGGGATGACCGCATAGGGTGTATTGCCATTTTCATCCACGGCCCACGCATGCGCCCAGTCTGCTGAACCAATAATAACGGGGCTGACATCATCGTTCTCAGCCTGTCCTTCACGTGCAACCCAGATAGGTTGACCTGCATAGCGACCGGGAAAGTCATGCAGCATGTAGAAAGTGTGGGCCAGAAGATGATGGTCGGTAATGGTGGCCAGAGGCGGAATGGGGAGGCCACTGGTCACGCGCCGCAAGGCAGAGCGTGTGCCGGGTGCGTCTCCCGCAAAGCTGCCAGAGGTGTCTCCTTCATTCTGGCTGCTGACGTCCTGCCCCTGGGTATCAATCAGCAAAATGCCGCCATGCGCCATGAAGGTGGTGAGGGCAGCCGTTTGGGCCGGGGTTGTACGTGCATCGGGTGTGATGGGCCAGTAAAGTAGGGGGTAATAGCTGAGATCATCCTGCCCCGGCCGCACGCCATCCGGATGACCAAGTTTGGCGGATGTGCGGGCATTTGTGTAGTCTGAAAGCCCCTGTAACCCTTGGCGGGAGACCGTATCCACATCCTCATGGCCCGTCAGAACATAGGCGAGGCGCGTTTCCAGTGCAGCGCCAGGCACCGAAGGCGTGCCCTGTTGAGGAGAGGCCAGCGAGGCGGTGGCTGGCTGTGGAGCGGGGAGGGTTGGAGAATCGGCCTCTGCTGGTGGAGGCGTTGCCGTATGGTCCGCGTTCTGATTTCCGGCCAGCGTCGGGCTCTGCACGGATTGCGCCGGCGTAGCTGAGGCCGCAGGAGCCTCTGCTGCCCGCGCGTTTATGGGCACTCCAATGGCGAGAAGAAGAGCCAGAGAAAGAGTCGAGCTCCTTGTGGGATTTTTTTTGCCAAATGAAACGCCTGCGCGCATGAGCAGAACCATGACCGCATCCAGTAACAGAAGCAGGGCAGCGGCAAGGAGGCAATAGCGGCCCAAAGGTGTGTCAGGTCTACGGCCTGCGGGAGTGGTGACAGTGCCCACAGGCTGAGCAGGTACAAGGTTGACCAGATGCGTGCCAGCGTTCAGGGCGCGCCGTGCGGCACGCGGCCCATATAGCCCTGGCGGATGAGCCGGGGAAACAGCGGTATCGGCAAAGGCGTTGGCTTTTAACCCGCGCGCAGAAGGGGGCGGGGGGGTAAGCACGCCTTCACCATCCAGTGTCATGACCGGGGCAAGAAGGCTATCATCCGCGGGGATGCTGACACCGTTGGCGTGATCTGTCAGCCGTTGCAGCATGGCCACAAACAGGCCAGAGAGCGGCAGGTTGGACCAGTCCGCCGTGCTGCTGATGTGAAACAGCACGATTTCTCCTTTGCCCAGAGCCGCGTGGGTGACCAGTGGCGTGCCATCTGTCAAACGGGCCCAGCTATGAGCGGCCAGATCCGCCACAGGGCTGGCCAGAACCTGCTGCGAGATTGTGACATCTGCCGGAATATCAAGCCCGTGAAATGGGGAGGCGGCGTCAAAAGGCGCGAGTTTCTGCGGGGCACCCCATGTCATGGTGCCACCAAGTTGGCGAGATCCATCCAGCAGAGCGACGGGCAGGAGATCAGTCGTGGGGGCTGTTGATGTCTGCGCGGAGGGTTGCTGTGGAGCGGTATCGTCCTCTCCCTCACCGGCGGGAGCGGGCTGACCTGCCTCGTGGTGTTCGCCTGCCAGCGCAGGGCCTGCAAAACGGACAAGCGTGCCGCCATTTTTTACCCAGTCAGTCACCTTCTGGCGTGTGGCTGGGTCTGCCAGCGTGCCGTCGGGCGCAATAATCACGGAAAGCGGCTGTGTCAGAAGGGCAGCATCGTTGCCTTCATGCAGGTCTGCCGTAGGAGCAAGTGCTCGGCGCAGATAGAAAAGTGGCCCGATCAGAGGCGTATCAGCAGCGCCTGACGTCATTAACCCTACAGGGCGCAGGCGGTCCCCTTCATCAAAGAGCACTGTTGCCGCCGCACTGGCCTGACCAGCAAGTGCAATCTGATCAATCCGGTTGCGAACGGTATTGGGAAGTTCGACTGGCACATCCGCACTGGAGGCCCCTGCCGGCAGGGTCACGGGCACAACGGCCAGCGTGCCACCATCCTGTGTATGCACGCGCACGGTGAAGGAACGAGGGGCTGAGGCATCGGGCAGGGCCAGAATGCGGGCAATAATGGGCCCATTGCGTGCGGAGGCAGGCGCAAGAGCCAAAGGTGGCGCATCCGGGAACCGGACTTCCTGCACCGGGCCGAGTGCCTTCAAAGCCTTGCTGAAGGCCGCATCTCCTGTAGAGGCGACACCGTTGGCTAGATAGACCACGTTGCCGACATCACCCGGAGGGTGGGTTTCCAGCATATGGGCCAGTGCTGCCCGATCCGTGCCCCACGGGGCTGGGTGCAGGCTGTTGAGTTCCTGCTGCACGATGGTGGCTGGACGAGCGTGGGGCGTATCCTGTGCGCCAAGGGAGTCCACTGTGGCGGCGGTACGCAGCAGGAGGACCGGACGGTTTGCATGGGCTGCGTCATCCACAAACCCTTGGGCGGTGGCAATGCGCTGCGACCATCCTGAAGCGGAAAGCATGTCATCATCCAGCACCAGCAACAGGGGGCCGTGGCCGGAGGTTGGCACATGTTCGCCTGGCAGCACGGGGTGAGCCAGACCCAGAACCAGAAGGATGACGGCTGCCAGCCGCACCAGAAGAAGCCACAGAGGCGACCGTGCGACATCTGCTTCACGTGGGCGCAGGCGGCGTAGAATCTGGATAGGCGGGAAGCTCTGTCGGCGGGGCGTGGGGGGAGTTGCCTTCAGCAACCACCACACCAGAGGAAGGGTTAGCAGGCCTAGTAAGGCAAAAGGCGTAAGAAAAATCATATGTGCCGGCCCTCCCGGTGGCTGCCGGGTCTGCCGCTGATCAGCCCATGAAGCGCCAGCAGTGTGGGAAGTGCCGCATCCTGCGTGCAATGCAGCACGAGGTCATGTCCATACGTTGCTGCCTGCGCTGCCAAAGCGGTATTGCGGGCGGTAACGAGGCTTTCATAGTCCTGTCGCAGAGTCTGTACATGGGGCAGGTCAACAGGGGCTTCCTGTTCCAGCCCTTCAAATTCCACACGCCCCTGATACGGAAGGCTGAGTTCGGCTGGATCTGCAATCTGGATGAGGTGCGCACGGGCGGGCAACCCCGCCATATGGCGCAGACAGGGGACGAGAGCCTCATCCGCGCACAGAAAATCACTGGCAATCAGAATGTGGGCATGACGAGGCACCAGCGTGACAGGAGGAAGAGCGCCCGCAGGATGTGTGACGGAAGAAGCTTCCATATGCGCCAGCCCAAGGGCCAGCCGTTCCAGCGGTGTGCCACTGGCAGGCAAGGGAGCCATGCCGGAGGGAGCCAGCAGCCTGACCCGTTCCCCATTGCGCAGCAACAGGGCGGCCATGGCCAGTTGCAGCAGGACCGCGCGATCCCGCTTTTCGGGCAGGGAGGATGCGGAACGCCACTGCATGGAGGGAGAGAGATCACACCACAGGAGGATGGTCTGGGCGGATTCCGCTTCCGTTTCGCGCACATAAGCGTGGGTGCTGCGGGCGGATTGTCGCCAGTCTATATGCGTTGCCGGCTCACCCGGTTGCGCCTGACGATACTGCCAGAACGTATCTCCCCACCCCGCGCGGCGCTGGCCGTGTTGGCCTGCATAAAGCGTGGCGGCAATGTGGTCTGCCTGAAGCACCAGATCCGGCAGGCGAGCCGCAAGGGAAGACGCCTGATTGGCGATTCCCGAGGCGTGCCCCTGCAAGGTTGCTCCCGCGGGGGCGTCTGGTTGCAGGCCGGAGGGAGACGTAAAAGCGGCAGTCGGCCCCGAGTGGTGCCGTTCCGCTGACCGGCCCAGCACCTTGCGCAGGAAAAATGTGGGTGAAAAGGCAGACTGTGCCAAGGCGTCAGCCCAGCCGGTTAACAAGCCGGGTGATCACATCATCCAGATGCACGCCTTCTGCCCGTGCGGCAAACGTGAGCGCCATACGGTGCGCCAGAATGGGGCGGGCAAGGGCAATGACATCATCCAGACTGGGGGAGAGGCGGCCATCCAGCAGGGCGCGAGCACGGGTGGCGAGCATGAGTGCCTGTGCGGCACGGGGGCCGGGGCCCCAGGCAATCTGGGTGCGCAGGGTTTCATCCTGCGTGGTTTCCGGGCGCGCGGCACGCACCAGCGCCAGAATAGCATCCACAATTTTTTCGCCTACAGGCAGGGCGCGCACCAGAGCCTGCGCTGCGATCAGGCTTTCCGCACTCATGATCTGCTGAGGAGGTGTCTGTTCTGCGCCTGTGGTGGCCAGTAGCATGGCGCGTTCAGAGTCCGCATCGGGGAAAGTGAGCGGAATTTGTAGCATGAAGCGGTCAAGCTGGGCTTCTGGCAGGGGGTAGGTGCCTTCCTGCTCCAGAGGGTTCTGGGTTGCCAGCACATGGAAGGGTTGGGGCAGCTTGTGCTCAGCGCCGGCCACGGCCACGCGACGTTCCTGCATGGCTTGGAGCAACGCGGACTGGGTGCGCGGACTGGCACGGTTGATTTCATCAGCCATCAGCAACTGGCAGAAAACCGGACCAGGCACAAAACGGAAGCTGCGGTGGCCGGCGGAGTCTTCATCCAGAATTTCGCTGCCTGTGATGTCGGAGGGCATCAGGTCAGGCGTAAACTGCACGCGCCGGGCATCCAGCCCCAGTACCGTGCCAAGAGTAGTGACCAGAAGGGTCTTGCCTAGGCCAGGTGCACCAACCAGCAAAGCGTGCCCTCCGGCCAATATGGCGGTAAGCGTCTGGCTGATAACCTTGTCTTGCCCGAAAATTACACGGGATGTTTCCTGCTGCACGGCCTGCAGGTGAGCGCAAAGGCGGTCAGCCTCTCGCACATCGGGTTGGGTCGGGGCGGGCTGGGGCTGTGTGTCTGATGCGGTCATGGGTCCAGTCTGTGCAGATACAGGGCTTACATCAAGCGGGGTATGATCCCTATATCATTCTCCACGCAGTGAAACAGTCATAACAGGATTATCTGTCAGTGCATGATGAAGGCCCATTCCCTGAGCGCGGGACCCCCTGCCATATTGCAGGACTGGATCCGGCAAAAGCAGGCGCAGAGCCCAGAAAACTGCCGTTTCTGATCCGTCGGGATGGAGTGTGGCTGTACCGGGGCACGCCCATAGAGCGCAAGACCATGGTGTGTCTGTTCGGCTCCATGCTGACCAGGGACGAAAATGGCGAATATCTGCTGCGTACCCCTTTTGAATCCGGGTCTATTGAGGTGGAAGACGTGCCTTTTCTGGCGGTAGAGCTGGAATGGAAGGGGTGTGGCCGCATGCAGCGCCTGTGTTTTCGCACCAATGTGGATGAACCTGTGGTGGCCAGCCGTGAGCACCCGATTCGCGCTGTGTGGGATGTACCACCGGATGCGTGCGGAGATGGAGGGTGCCCGCCTTATCTCCTTGTGCGAGCCGGGGATGGGCGCTTTCCGGTAGAAGCGCGGCTAACCCGCTCCGTGTGGTATGAACTGGCCGCTTTGGCGGAACCAGGCACGTGCAATGGCGTGCCCTGCATGGGTGTATGGAGTTGCGACTGCTTTTTCCCGCTGGCCCGCTTATGTGCAGAGAGCAAAACGGCGTGAGGGCTGCTGCCCCGAAAACTCTGGACGCAGGCAGTGAAGGACTGACACCCGCCCAGCGTCAGGCACTGGTGCAGATATGGGCCGTATTGCCACAGGCCCGTTTGGTGGGTGGTGTGGTGCGGGACCTGTTGATCGGTCGGCCCGTGGCGGATGTGGACATAGCAACCCCGGAAACACCGGAGCAGGTACAGGAGACATTAACGGCAGCAGGCATCAAGACGGTGCCTACCGGCCTGGCACACGGGACAGTCACGGCCGTAATCGCTTCTGCGCCTTATGAAATCACCACCCTGCGGCGGGATCTGGAAACGGATGGCCGTCACGCTGTAGTGTCTTGGACCACGGACTGGCGGGAGGATGCTGCCCGGCGTGATTTTACCATCAACGCCATGTCACGCAGTCGGGATGGCGCTCTGTATGATTATTTTGGCGGCCAGGCTGATCTTGCGCGCGGGCTTGTGCGGTTTGTGGGAGATGCGGGTACCCGCATAGAGGAAGATGCCCTCCGGATTCTGCGCTTTTTTCGCTTTCAGGGCCGTTATGGCGTAGGGCAGCCCGATGCAGATGCCATGCAGGCCATTATGCAGCGGGTGGAACTGATAACCCGGCTTTCTGTGGAGCGGGTATGGTCTGAATTGCAACGGATTCTGACTGGCCCCAATGCAGATGGACTGGTGACGATGATGGCACAGGCCGGAGTGCTGTCCGTAATCCTACCGGAAGGTTTTACGCTTGGCCGGTTTACGGGCCTTGTGCAGGTGGGCGCACCGGCTGATGCGGTGTTGCGTTTGGCTGCTTTGCTGGAGAAGGGCAGAGAGGGGGCGGCGCAACGCCTCAAACTCTCGCGCGCTGATACGGCGTTTCTGCTGGCTGTGTCCCACGGGCCCGTGCCGGAGGCAGATGCGTCAGATGCAACCCTTCGGCGCTTTCTGGCCGATGAACCGGCACGCCATCTGGTTGGCCGGACATGGTTGCGGCAGGCCACTCTTCTGGCTGAGGCGCAGGCCAATACGGAAGCAACATCTTTGCCAGACGCGCAGGCTTTTGCCGCGTTGCGGAAGCGTCTTGAGGCCATGCCGCGCCCTGTTTTTCCGGTAGCCGGACGAGATATTCTGGCCGCAGGCCATGCGCCCGGCCCTGCGGTGGGGCAGGTGCTTGCACATTTGCGAAACTGGTGGATGGCAGAGGGGTGCACGCCATCCCGCGAGGCCTGTCTGGCGCAGTTGCAGCATGGTTTTCGGTAACAATCGGGAAGGAAAAGATCGCCCCTCTCTTTTACGTGGCGGCAGGAGGCTGGTAGAGGGACGAGCATGACGTCATCTCATCCGGTTCCAGTCCAGCCTGTTCAGGCTTCCATTACCGCAGATCCTCCCACGTCCACGGTTCCTGTTGCCATGCAAGGGGAGGCGCAGAAAGCGGGTGGCAAGACGCCACGCGGCGGCGGACTGGTGCCAGATGATACACGCGTGTTGCTGAAACGCCTGTGGCGGGAGCAGGTGCGCAAACATCCGGGCCGGATTGTTGCGGTTATTGGGCTGACGGTGCTGACAGCGGCGTTGACGGCCCTTTACCCGCTGGTGATCCAGCGTGCTCTGGACATGTTCTCGGCCCATGATTCGCGCATTCTGTATCAGGTGCCATTGCTTGTGGTGATGATTACGGTCTCCAAGGCGTTGGCTCAGTATGCGCAGACACTGGCCGCGCAGGGGCTGGTTCTAGTCGTGATTCGCGGCTTGCAGGGCGAGATGTTTGACCATCTGGTGCAAACGGACATCACCCGGATAGAGCGAGAGCCCCCAGCCAAACTCGCAGCTCGCTTCACGACGGATGCTGTCTCTATTCGGGAAGCCATGATCCGCGCCGTGAACTCGCTGGGGGATGTGGTGACCGTGGTGGGGCTGATTGCCTCCATGTTCTATATGGATTGGGAACTCAGCCTGATTGCTGGCCTGCTGTATCCCATTGCTGCGGTTCCTATCCAGAAACTGGGCAAGCGGGTGCGCCGTGCTTCAGGCGGTATGCAGGAGAGAATCGGCGAGACCGCCGCTTTCCTGACAGAAAGCTTTGCGCAGGCGCGCACCGTGCGGGTGTATCGGATGGAGCAGCGCGAAAAAGCACGTGCCGCTTTGTCCTTTGATCATCTGTATCAGGCCATGCTGCGCATTACCCGTGGCCGGGCGCGTGTTGATCCGTTGCTGGAGGCTCTCGGCGGATCTGCAGTGGCGGCGGTGTTGGGGTTTGCCGGCTGGCGTGCCGCTATGGGGGGCGCAACGCTGGGTGATTTTTCAGGCTTTGTGGCGGCTCTTTTGCTGGCAGCCCGGCCATTGCGGGCGTTGGGCGCGCTGAATGCGGCCTTGCAGGAAGGTCTGGCAGGGCTTGTGCGCGTCTTTGACGTTATTGATGAAAAACCCGCTGTGACGGAACAGCCCAATGCCGTTCCTCTCCCGCCCGGCCGTGGAGAGCTGGTATTTGAAAATGTGGGTTTTGTGTACCCAGATGGCCGCGTTGGGTTGGACGGGCTGAGCTTCAAGGTAAAGCCCGGGCAGACGGTTGCGCTGGTAGGGCTTTCCGGGGCGGGTAAATCCACAGCACTTTCTCTTATCCCTCGGCTGCATGATGTCACATCAGGCCGTATTCTGCTGGATGGTGAAGATTTGCGGGCCTTGACGCTGGAGAGCCTGCGGGATGCCATAGCGTATGTTAGTCAGGACCCTCTGCTGTTTGATTTCTCCGTGCGGGACAACATTCAGATTGGAAAACCCGGAGCGCGGGAAGAAGCTGTGGAAGAAGCAGCCCGTGCAGCAGCAGCAGAACCCTTTATTCTCGCATTGCCCAACGGTTACAGCACCAGTGTAGGGCCAGGCGGGCAGCGGCTTTCCGGTGGGCAGAGGCAGCGTGTGGCATTGGCGCGCGCCTTGCTGCGTGATCCCCGCCTGCTGCTGCTGGATGAAGCCACAAGTGCTCTGGACAGTGAGAATGAAGCTGCGGTGCAGGATGCGCTGGCCCGGATGCGGCAGGCCCGCACAACCATTATTGTGGCGCATCGCCTCTCTACCGTGCGGTCTGCTGATCTTGTGATCGTCATGAAGGAAGGGCGGGCCGTGGAGTGCGGCACGCATGATGAGCTGATTGAGCAGGATGGGTTGTATGCGCGGCTGGTGCGGACCCAGGGGCTTGAGCGCTGAGGCCGCGTCATCAGCCTTCTGGAAAGTATAAAAGCAGTTTTAAAGAGGCTTTGAGAGCTGGCGGCTAGGCGGTGGCCAGCCTTACCGGGCGGCCTTAAGTCTCTTTTTCTTTTCCACCGTGGTCCTCGGTTTTTTGCTCAAACGTATGCCCACGGCATGAAGTCCGCTTGATGCTGTCTCATGATCGTGTCACATACTGACCGAACCGATCGGTCAGCCGATACCCCTGCGGGTGAAGTGGCTGCTGAATGAGTATGCGTTTGATGGACAGGGAACAGGATGGCCGACGACCATAACGAACAGGCTGAAGCCGCATCTGAAACCGGCGCCAAGCCATCCGAAAAAAAGAAAAGCGCGCGCGGCAAGATTATTCTGACAATCGTAATCGTGGTGTTGGCGATTGCCGCTGGTGTTTACTGGTTTCTGACCCGCAATGAGGTGGAAACGGATGATGCCTTTACCGCAGGCCGCTCCATTTCCGTGGCGCCCCATGTAGCCGGCTACGTGACCGAACTGCTGGTGAACGATAACCAGTTTGTTCGCAAAGGGCAGTTGCTGGCCCGTATTGACCCGCGTGACTGGAAAGCCGCACGGGACAAGGCTGCCGCCTCCCTCATCCGGGCGCAGGCTGCCAGGCAAGGTGCGGACATGCTGCATCAGGTAGCGGCTCTGGAGTTCCCCGGTAGGCTGACCCAGGCACAGGGGAACCTTGCAGCGGCCAAGGCGCAAGTGTTCAAGGCGGAAGCCGATTACAAGCGGCAGCGCTCCGTAGAACGGGCAGCTACGTCCCAGCAGGATATTGATTACGCCCGCGCGGCGCTGGATGCGGCCAAGGCGCAGGTTATGGAAGCGCAGGGTGCGGTGCAGACCGCCATGCCGGTTCTGCCAAACATTGAAAACACCAAAATTCAGGTCAGCCAGCAGGAAGGGCAGGTGCGCTACGCTCAGGCCGAACTGGACAGCGCTGACCTGAACCTTGAATGGACGGAAATTCGCGCGCCGCATGATGGCTGGATCTCCCAGCGTAATGTGGAGCAGGGAAATTACGTTTCAGCCGGTCAGCACATTTTCTCCATTGTGGAGCCGGAAGTGTGGGTGGTGGCCAACTACAAGGAAACGCAGATCACCCGCATGCGCCCTGGCCAGAAGGTGGATATCAAGGTGGACGCCTATTCCTCCATCAAGCTGCATGGTCATATTGATTCTTTGCAAAAGGGAACCGGTGCCACGTTCAGCGCCTTTCCGCCTGAAAACGCGACGGGTAACTACGTGAAAATTGTGCAGCGCGTGCCGGTGAAGATCGTGATTGATGAAGGGCTGGACCCCAACCATCAGCTTGCTCTGGGGCTTTCCGTTGTGCCTGTTGTGCATGTGGATACTCCCGGACAGCCGGACGGTGTGCCGCAGAACAACACAGACGCACGCACACCAGAGCATGAGCCCGCCGCGCAATGAGCGGGCAGGCCGACGCCGCAGCTGCGGGGTGGAAGCCCCGCCATAATCCATGGACAGTCGCTTTTGTGGTGACAATGGCGGCGTTCATGGAAATTCTGGATACGACCATCGTCAACGTCTCGCTGCCGCATATCGCGGGTAGCCTGTCCAGCACGTATGATGATGCAACGTGGACGCTGACGGCCTATCTTGTTGCCAATGGCATTGTGCTCACCATTTCCGGGTGGTTGGGAAAAGTCTTCGGGCGCAAGCGCTACTTCATGATCTGTATCGTGATGTTCACGGTCTCCTCCTTCCTGTGCGGCATGGCGACGAGTCTGGTGGAACTGATCCTGTTCCGCATGATGCAGGGCTTTTTTGGGGGCGGCCTTCAGCCCAATCAGCAGTCCATCATTCTGGACAGTTTCCCGCCTGAAAAACGGGCGGCTGCGTTTGGCCTGACCGCCATTGCCGCCGTGGTGGGGCCGGTTATCGGTCCGACGCTGGGTGGCTGGATTACGGATAATTTCTCCTGGCGCTGGATTTTCTTTATCAACGTACCCTTCGGTTTTCTGACAACAGTTGGGGTTGCGACCGTTGTGGAAGATCCTCCCTGGGCACAAAAGCGCAATGCGCCGATTGATATTATCGGTATTGGTCTGATTACGCTGGGCTTCAGTTGCCTTGAAGTGATGGTGGACCGTGGTGAGGATGCTGACTGGTTTGGCTCCAATTTCATTCGTGTCATGGGCGTTCTGGCGGTTATCGGGCTGGTGGGTGCGGTCTTGTGGCTTTTGCATACGGATCGTCCCGCGGTGGATCTGCGCGTGTTCAAGGATCGCAATTTTGCAGTCGGCACGGCGTTGATGGGGGCCATGGGGGCATTGCTTTATGCCTCCGCCATTATTGTTCCGCAGTTTGCTCAGCAGGTGATGGGGTACACAGCCACGCTCTCCGGCCTGATTCTCTCGCCCGGTGGTATTGCGGTGATCATTCTGATTCCCATTGTCGGCAAGCTCATGACGCTGATGAGCGTGCGTAGTGTGATTGCCCTGGGGTTTGGCTTGATGGGGCTGGCGCTGTTCAGTTCCGCCAATCTGGTGCCCTTGCTGGACTTCAAGCATCTTGTGCTGTTCCGCATGAGCCAGACGGCCTGCCTGGCTTTTCTGTTCGTGCCGCTTTCAACTATTGCGTATTCGACCATTCCGGAACGCCTGAATGCGGATGCATCGGCTCTTTTCAGTATGTCCCGAAACGTGTTGGGGTCTCTGGCTATTTCGGGCGCCACAGCCTTGCTGATGGAGCGGAAACAGGCGCATCAGGCGCATATGGTGCATTGGATGACCCCGTATCATCAACCTTATAATGATTACTTTGATCAGGCCAAAACCGTGGCGCAGGCGCGTGGTGCAACCGAGCATGCGGCAGAAGGCATTGCCCAGCATGTGCAGTATCTGGAATTTACCCGGCAGGTCGCTATGCTGACCTACAATGAAGTGTTCATGATTCTAGGGATTGGCGCGTTCTTGTGCATCCCTTTCTGCTTCCTGTTCACCCCGATCAGGGGCGGAGGAAAGCCCGGAGCGGCGCACTAAGTCCTGTATTGAAAAGCCCGTCAGACCAGTCTGGCGGGTTTTTTATATGCCCATGGGTGGAAGGGGCGCAGCGGTATGAGGTCGATCTTTATGTCGGCCAGCCAGAGTGTGGGGCGTAATCAGAGCAATGGCTATGCGGTTTGACTATAGGGCTTTCATCTCGGCGCATACCCAGAGGTAGAGAAAGGCCATGGTTCCAGTGGGCACTCTATGTCACCCCCATTAACCCTTGGTATCATCTGAAAAATAGAAGGGGGATGTTCTTATTGCAGCGGGGGATGGCTGCTGTTGAACGTGAGATCATGCCGAGGCACGGAGGCTGTTTGAAAGGCGGGGCTGGCAGGACAACTTGTGGTGGTGATCGAAGGGGTATTTACCCCACGATGAATCAACATCCGGCCTCTCTGGGCGCTTTTCCGGCCTTCACGCTTTCTCGCCAGCCTCACACGGCTGCGCTTTCAAAAAGCGTCAAAGCCCGATGGAAGGGGAGTGGCTTAGCTTGCGTGGGTGAAAGGCTCGAAGTCCTGCACCAGCTTTTCGTAAATGGGCTTTTTGAAGCCCACGTTCCGTTGGGGCAGGGACGCGAGGTCTACCCACTGGAAGGCATCAAATTCCGGCGGGTTTTGCAGGTTCAGATTGATGTCCTGATCTGTGCCGGTGAAGGCAAGCGCAAACCATTTCTGTGTTTGCCCGCGATACTTGCCGCCCAATGCCTTGCCAATCAGATTTTCAGGCAGATCATAGGCAATCCATTCTGGATGCTCTTTCAGAATGTGCAGTGTGTCCGTGCCAATTTCTTCCTGCACTTCACGCAGCACGGCAGCTTCAGGTGTTTCGCCTTCGTCTATGCCGCCCTGCGGGCATTGCCATACGCCTTCTGAAAGGGGACCGCCCACGCCGGGCATATCCGTGCGGCGGGCGATAAAGACTTTGCCGTCTGCACGGAAAATAAGGGCTCCTACATTTGGACGGTAGGGCAGACTATTAGGAGAAAGAACTGTCATGGCTCAGAATCGGGGCTGCTGGGAGTTCTGCTGGTTCCAGTTGGGCGCGGACAGGTGAACATGCATGCCACCATCGGCCTGAGCAGGACCTTTAGAGGATGCTGGCGTGGTTGAGGATGATGCCGCAGCCGGTTGGGGCGCAACAAGCATGCTGACAGGCACCAGTGTAATGCCCACATCTTTCAGGTGCGGAATCCACGCACGCAGGCAGGCCAGAGCCACAGGGCGCAAAGGCCCCATCACCCCAATGGCGCGGCCATTCCGGCGTGCTGCCTGCTGAAGTTTCAGCAACTGGATATCAATATTGACGATATCTGTATCGGTATTGATGCTGACATCCGCTGTGCCAATGGCGCCCGGCCCCTGCGCGGCTGTTCCCGGTGTTGCGTTCAGGTAGAGAAGGCCGCGCTTATCAATATCAGTCAGAATAGGCGTGAAAGCAGGAGAGTGAGGAAACGCGCCGCCATTCTGGCCGGAAAAGGCGTTGGTTACACCTGCATAGCCCGCAAGGCTTGAAAGCGCCCAGCTATAGTTTTCCATATTTTTAGATGCGGAAAGCCCAGCCCCCAAGGCTCTGGGGCCAGCATTGTTCGCAGCCTTGGCGTCTGCTCCGCCTGCGGCTTTATCGTCCTGAACCGGCAGGGACAACAAGGTTTCATGCTTGTGGGCACGCGCCTGCTGGATAATGTCATCCGCATCAGAGACATAGGGAGAAATGGCCAGAGAAACCGGACCGGGCAGGGAGGTCATGGCTTCCTGCGTCAACGCCTCAGAATCCCCCACGCCGTCAATCAGCAGTGCCACCTGGGCGGAGCCTGCGGGCACATCTACCACAGGGGCGGCATAGACCTGGCGTGCCATACGCCCATGCTGGCCGCGCTTGGGCAGTGCGTAGCCATTCGGGCCACTATGGTTTTCAAGCAGGTCCGCCTGTAGGCCGGGAATATCGATTTTGGCCGCCTGCGGCTGCGCAGAGTCTGCTGAGGGTAGATCAATGTCCTGACCGCCAATTTCCGGACGCGGCGGCCCCATGATCTGCAAGGTGATTGCCAGCACGCCAGCCACAGCGGCAGTGCCCCCCCAGAAGCGAACAAAGGCCCGGCCAGAAGGTGGCATCTGCTGCCACAGGGACGTGCTGTGCATGATGGCTGTTCCTGTCACGGATTAATGGTGCGGGGCTTCGTCCTTGGTCACCACTTTTGCAGGCGGCAGGGCGGCAGCCGGATCAGGCGCAGGCAATCCTGCCATGGAGCGCACAACTCGCAATCCCTGCTGAAGCTGGAAATCCGTTTTGGGTTTGGTGTAGTCAAATTCAGGCCAGTTGGCCGGAGGCTCAGCCGGAATATCCTTGGCAATGGCCGGCAGATCCGTGCGGGGCACGGCTTTGGTCTGGTTGCCACCCTGATTTTTCAGAATATGTTCAAGATCTGCTTCATGCAGGCTGAAGCCGGGGTCTTCGCGCGTTTCCCGAACGGCAATATCGGGCGTAATGCCCAGCGCCTGAATGGATCGACCGGAAGGCGTATAGTAGCGCGCCGTGGTCAGGCGGATGGCACCGTTGCCCGGAATGGGCATGATGGACTGCACGGACCCCTTGCCGAAGGATTTTGTACCCACCAGCACGGCACGATGATGGTCCTGCAATGCGCCGGAGACAATTTCAGATGCCGAGGCTGACCCACCGTTGATCAGCACCACAACGGGCAGACCATCGGTAATATCTGTACCGTGGGCATCCCAGCGCTGGCTGTCCTTGGGGTGGCGGGCGCGGGTGGAGACAATCTCGCCAGACCGGATGAAGCTGGAAGACACATCAATGGCCTGATTCAGCAGGCCGCCGGGGTCATTCCGTAGGTCCAGCACCAGCCCGGCCAGCTTGCCGCCGGCCTGCTGCTTCAACTGGTTGTAGGCTTTGAGCAGCCCTTTTTCCGTTTCCTCATTGAACTGGGCAATGCGGATATAGCCGATGCGATCATACAGTGCGGATTTGATCACTTCGATATGAATGATCTCACGCGTCAGCGTCAGGACGATGGGCTTGGGTGTTTTTTCACGCACCAGCGTCAGGGTGATCTTGGTGTTGGGTTTGCCGCGCATTTTCTTCACGGCTTCATCCAGCGGCGTGCCATCAACGGGGTGGCCATCCACGGCGATGATATAATCACCCGGCTTGATGCCAGCGCGGAAGCCCGGCGTGCCATCCACAGGCGAGACAACGCGGATATGGCCGTCCTGCTGCTGAAGCTCCAGCCCAAGCCCGCCGAACTCGCCTTTCATCTGCACCATCATGTCTTCGTACTGCTTTTCAGTCATGTACGAACTATGGGGGTCTAGCCCGGTGAGCATGCCGTTCAGGGCGTTGGTGATCAGATCCTTGTCAGAAACAGGTTCAACATAGTCTGCACGGACAAGGTCAAGCACGGTGCCAAACAGGGTCAGCAGCCGGTAGGTTTCCGCATGGTTGGCGGTAGGGGAGGCATCGGGCGCCTTCTCAGCCAGCGCGGGGGAGGCGAGCATGCCTGCGCCAGAAAGCACTCCTGAGTGGGAGGCCACGGCAAGGCCTGCCAGAAAGGTAGCGCCGAGCATCAGACCTGTGCGGAACTTCATGCGATCTCGTCTCCTGTCGCCGGGCGTGGCCCGTGCGGTCGTATCCTGTACTGTTGTATTGCACATCGTGCGGCCAAACCGGAGCAGTGTCTGCTTCTTGCCACCACTCTGCGGCAACGGAGAGTAGCGGCTTCTGCCGCTCAGGAAAACTGCCTGTGCGCTTTTCCTTACAGGAATGGCGCAGGGTTGACAGCCTTCTGACCATGGCGAAGCTGAATAAACAAGGTGCCGGAGCCCCCCATATGCCCAACGGGTGCGCCTTTTGTGAGGCTTTGCCCGGTTTCAACATCTAGTCCACCCAGTCCCGCCATGACAAAACGGTAATGCTGCCCGCAGTTGAGGATGATCATCTGGCCATAAGTTCTGAACGGGCCTGCAAAATCAACGCGCCCCGAACAGGGGGTGCGTACGCTGGCACCCGGCGGGGTGCGGTAGGTCACACCCGTTGCCGGACCAGATTCGGTGGCGGAACCCCATGTTGTTACCAGTGCGCCCGCCACGGGGCGCGTGCCGCCACCCGTTGGCGCACGCTCACTCAGGCCCGGACCTGCTGATGTCTGAATAGCCTGCATCTTCCGGCGTGCTGCATCGGCCTGCTCCTGCGCGCGGCGGCGGGCGGCCTCATCCTTTGCCGCCTGATGGGCGCGCTCGGCTGCGGCAATTTCCTTTTGCAGGGCGGCTTCCGCATTGGCTTGCAGCGCATCCAGACGGGAGACGGCATCCTGAAGGGTGGAGGCTTTTTTTGTGGCGTCTTCCAACCGTTGAGAAGCTGCGCGGGCGGCGGCGTTGGCCTGCCGCTGGGCATCACGCGCTTTGAGGGCCTGCTGCTTTACCGTGTCACGCTGCCGGGTCTGGGTCTGTTGCAGGGTGGCAAGCTGGGTAAGGTGGGTTGAGAGTTCGGTATCAAGGGCTGTCAGTTTTTCCTGTCTGGCCCGCATATCCTCGGCCTGATGCTCCAACTCCCGTGAGAGGCCACGCAGAACCAGAAACCCTGTTACAGCTTCCCCCTGTGGTACGGGGGCAGCCAGAAGGGTATCTGAGGGGTAAAGGGACAGGCGTTCGGCCAACGGAAGCACGGGGGAGAGCGCTTTTGCATCTTCCTCCAACGCGGCATGAAGGCTGGTCTGTTCTTTCCGGATATCTGCAATACGGGAATCGAGATCAGCAATCTGCTGTTCCGTGGTTTGCAACTGCGTGGTGGCGCTAACGGTCGCGGCGGAAAGCGCAGTGGCTTTGGCGGCACTTTGAACGGCCAGCGCCTGAGCCGCCGCATTCCGTGCGCGGGAGGCTTCCACCGCCGCAGCTTGTGCCGCTTTTTGCCGGTTTATGGCATCCCGTTGGGCCTGCGTGGTTTGCAGCGCCTGCCGCGCCTGCAGCACAGATTGCTCGGCCTGCTGTTCCGCTTTTGTTGTTGGAGTGCTGCTGCCGGAGGCTTTGGAGTTTCTGGTGTGGCTGCGTGAGGACGCGGTGTGATGGTGGCTGGCAGAGGACTGGTTGCTGGCATGCCCAGCGCTATGGCTGCTTTTGGCCGCTCTGGTTTTTTGCGAAGCAGCTAGCGCCGTGCCGGGGGATATTCCAGCCCCTACAGTCAGAAGCACGGCGGCAAGGCCACACACTCCCCCCGCCAGAAGGCGGCGCTGGGCAGAGGGGGGAGAGGGTGGCAGCGTAAAGAGCATTCAGTCCGTTAACAGGGATACGCCGGTCATGTCATCCGGTTTGGGCAGGCCCATCATATCCAGCAGGGTTGGGGCCAGATCTGCCAGCCTGCCATCTTTCAGTTTTCGGTCGCCTACATTGAAGGCCACCAGCGGAACAACATTAAGCGTGTGGGCCGTGTGAGGCACCCCGGTATCCGGGTCTCTCATGGTTTCGCAGTTGCCATGATCCGCTGTAACCAGCAATGCACCATTCTGCTTTTTCAAAGCCTCCAGAATACGGCCTACGCCCGTATCAACCGTCTCAACCGCTTTGATGGCTGCTTTCAGAACCCCCGTATGTCCCACCATGTCCGGATTGGCGAAGTTCAGCACAATCAGATCATACGTGCCGCTTTCAATGGCATGCACGGCTTTATCCGTCAGTTCCGGCGCGGACATTTCGGGCTGGAGATCATAGGTGGCGACTTTGGGGGAAGGGACCATGATACGGTCTTCTCCCTCAAACAGCGTTTCCCGGCCACCATTCAGAAAATAGGTGACATGCGGGTATTTTTCGGTCTCCGCCATGCGCAACTGTTTGCGGCCTGCGCGGGAGACAACTTCACCCAGAATATTGGTGAGTGTTTCCGGCGGGAACAGGATGGAAATACGTTCCACCAACGTATCGCTGTAATGGGTCATACCCAGTACGGCCGCGAAGGAAACCACCTTATGGCGTGCAAAGCCGTCAAAATCAGGCTCCACCAGCGCATCAAGAAGTTGCCGGATACGGTCTGCACGGAAATTGAAGGAGAGAATAGCATCTCCATCCTTCATGCCGGTGTAGCCTTCAAGCACCGTGGGGAGAATGAATTCGTCCGTGGTATTGGCCTTGTAGGCGTCTGCAATCACATCCTGCGCGGTTGCGGCTTTCGGCCCTTCGGCAGTGACAATGGCGTTGTAGGCTTTTTCAACCCGCTCCCAACGCTTGTCGCGGTCCATGGCGTAATACCGGCCGCTGACAGTTGCGAGGGTGACACCTTCGGGTAGCTCAGCCTGCAACTTTTCCAGATACCCCTGAGCAGATTGCGGTGGTGTGTCTCGCCCGTCTGTAAAGACATGAAACGCGACGGGAATACCCGCTTCCGCCACAATACGGGCGAGTGAAACCGCATGATCCTGATGCGCATGCACCCCACCGGGGGAGACAAGGCCCATCAGATGACAGGTGCCTCCGGTTTTTTTCAGCGTAGCAAGAAAAGCCTGCATCACAGGGCTACGGGCAACAGACCCGTCCCGCAGGGCGGTAAAGATCCGGGGCAGTTCCTGCATGACCACACGACCGGCCCCGATATTCAGATGCCCGACTTCCGAATTACCCATCTGGCCTTCCGGCAGGCCCACATCCTCGCCGCAGGTGCGCAGAAAGCTGCGCGGCGCATTGGCCCAAAGCGCATCAAAAACGGGCGTGTTGGCAAGCTGGACGGCGTTATCTGAGGAGTCTTCTCTCCAGCCGAACCCATCAAGAATAACCAGCATGACGGGACGTTTGTGCTGCTGCGGCGCGGAGGTGCTCATGGGGGCATGCCTTCTTATGTTTTTGTTGGAAAGATCATGCCACCAAATGCCTTTTTTCACAAAGGGGACAGACGTTTTCTTCCTGGAAAGCTCGCAGGGCTTCTTGTAGCGGATTTTCAGGACAACCTGACGCAAGCGATGTTTCAGGCCGAGATGGGGCCTGACAATACCGGCTCAGAATGCCGTGGAGGGTTTCCGGCGAAAAATTCTGCTCGGAAGGAAATTTTTTTCGTCAGGACAAACTATGTCAGGAAACATCCTCAAAAGCAGCGTGCCACACTTTAATGGGGACGCGCCTTATGCGGAGAATGAGAAGGACGAAATAAGGGAGTGTTGAGAAAAAAGACGGGGAGGCAGCGTGCCTCACCCGTCGGAAAGTGTCTTAGGCGCGGCGCACAATATAGGAGTGGCCGAGCGCTTTGGTAATCAGTGCTGCGTGTTCGGGGTCGCGCGCTTCGATCATGACTTCCAGCTCCGCTGCCTGAACGGAGGGAGCCGCAAACAGGCGCTGGTGAGATACTTCTATTATGTTGCCACCAGCTTCCCCAATGGTCTTGGAAATATCGGCCAGAACGCCAGGGCGATCTGGAATTTCCATGATCAGGCGGAGAATGCGCCCATCGCGCAGCATGGCGCGCAGAAGGGTATTGGCCAGAATACGGCTATCAATGTTGCCGCCAGAAATAGGCAGCGCCACCTTTTTACCCCGGAACACGTCCGGGTAAGTCAGCACCGCCGCCAGTGCCGCAGCACCAGCACCTTCACTGATCTGCTTTGCCCCTTCTGCTAGCAGAGTGATGGCGGTTTCTACCGCACATTCGGGCACGACCAGAACTTTGGAGACCAGCTTGCGGATGACTTCATCCGGGGCTTTGCCAATCTGCAGAACCGCAATGCCTTCTGCAATGGTCGAGCCGCCATTGGGATGGGTCGCAGGGCCGGGGAAGGCTGAGAGGGAATCATACCCTTCCACTTCCACACCAATCAGTTCCATGTCCGGGCGCATGGCGCGCGTGGCGACAGCACACCCGCTGAGCAGACCGCCGCCGCCAATGGGGGCGACCAGCATATCCAGCGGACCGGCATCTTCCAGCAGTTCCAGCGCGCATGTGCCCTGGCCTGCCATAATGGCAGGATCATCATACGGATGGATGAAGGTGCGGCCTTCCCGTGCCTGAAGATCCTGTGCGAACAGCAGGGCTTCTGCAAAGCTTTCGCCTTCCAGAACCACGCGGGCACCCCAGTTACGGGTACGCACCACCTTACCGGCAGGCGTGAATTTGGGCATGACGATTACGGCATCAATACCCAGCAGGCTGGCATGACGTGCCACGCCCTGCGCATGGTTGCCGGCCGAAACGGCAATCACCCCGCGCTGGCGTTCTTCAGGTGTCAGCAGGGCCAGCTTGTTGGCGGCCCCCCGTTCCTTGAAGGAGCCAACGGCCTGAAGGTTTTCAAGCTTCAGGGTAATGTCCGCGCCCGTGGCCTTGGACAGCGCGTGAGAGGAAATCGTGGGCGTGCGGAGAACATTGCCCTTGATTCGCCCCGCCGCTGCGGTGACGTCCTCAAACGAGATCATGTCAGATGAATTTCACGGAAAGGATTTCATACGTCCGGTCACCGCCCGGAGCAGGCACGGAAATGCTGTCTCCTTCATGCTTGCCGATCAGAGCCTTGGCCAGCGGGGAGGAAATGGACAGCAGGTTCTGTTTGATGTCGGCTTCATACACGCCAACAATCTGGTAAGTGGCTTCCTTGTCCGTGTCTTCATCAACCACGGTTACGGTTGCGCCAAACTTCACCTGATCGCCAGAAAGGCTGGTGGGGTCGATCACCTCGGCGGTGGAGACAATTTCTTCCAGCTCAAGGATACGGCCTTCGGTAAAAGACTGCCGTTCACGGGCTGCATGATATTCCGCGTTTTCGGACAGATCCCCATGGCTTCGGGCTTCCGCAATGGCGCGGATAATGGCCGGACGTTCCTCGGACTTGAGCCTGCGGAGTTCGTCTTCAAGACGCTTCAAGCCTTTGCCCGTCATTGGAGTTTTCTGCAAGGCGTATCCCCAAAGTGATTTTGCCAGCACACTGGCTGGCATTAAAGTGACACAGATAAGCGGGCACGCACCGCGCCGCTAAAAAAGCGGGCAGCCACCCGTCCGGAACAGCCGGGCAGGCTGTAACGCCTGCCCGTTCTGATCAGAATGTTCCGCTAAAGTATGACTGAAGCGGCGCAACATCAAGCGGTCCTTCCCGCATTGCCGCAATCGCGTGGATTGCAGCGCGGGCTCCGGCCATGGTTGTGTAGTGCGGAATGCCCAACACCAGAGCTGAACGGCGGATGTCAAAGCTGTCCGCTACAGACTGTGCGCCCTGTGCCGTGTTGATGACCATCTGCACCTCACCGGATCGAATGGCGTCCACACAATGCGGGCGGCCTTCCAGCACCTTGTTCACCACGGAAACCTCTATTCCGGCATCCCGCAGTTTTTTGGCTGTGCCGCGTGTGGCCAGAATTTTCAGGCCCATCTTGGCTAGCTGGCGGCCCAGTGCAGGCAGGTGTGGCTTGTCGCTTTCTCGCACGGAGAGGAACACCGTGCCTTCAGTCGGCAGGCGCACGCCAGCCCCAAGCTGGGATTTGGCAAAGGCCCGTTCAAAGGACGTATCAAGCCCCATCACTTCACCCGTGGAGCGCATTTCCGGGCCAAGGATGGTGTCCACTTCCGCAAAGCGGTTGAAGGGGAACACAGCTTCCTTCACTGCCACGTGCGGTGTGACGGCACGGTCATCCAGATTGAAGGCGGTCAGCTTTTCACCGGCCATCACGCGGGCGCCAATCTTGGCGACCGGAACGCCAGTGGCCTTGGCCACAAACGGGACTGTGCGGGAAGCGCGAGGATTGACCTCCAGCACGAAGATTTCCTGATCCTTGATGGCGTATTGCACGTTCATCAGGCCCACAATGCCCAACTCGCGCGCCATGGCTTCGGTCTGGGCCTTCAGTTCCGTCACAATGGCGGGGGAGAGCGTGTAGGGCGGCAGGGCGCAGGCGCTGTCACCCGAATGGATGCCCGCTTCCTCAATGTGCTCCATAACACCGGCCACATACACTTCCTCGCCATCGGAAATGCAGTCCACATCGGCTTCAATGGCTTCGTTCAGGTAGCGGTCAATCAGCACGGGGCCGGAGGCAATTTCGTGCCCGGCCAGTTGCAGGGCCACGCGCATGTAGCGTTGCAGGGAGGCGCGGTCATACACGATTTCCATGGCGCGGCCGCCCAGCACGTAGGACGGGCGAACAACCACGGGGTAGCCAATCCGTTCCGCCACATCTTCCGCTTCCTGCGGGGATCGGGCAATGCCGTTGGCGGGCTGGCGCAGGCCAAGCGTGTGCAGCATGGTCTGGAAGCGTTCGCGGTCTTCCGCACGGTCAATGGCGTCTGCCGGGGTGCCCAGCAGCGGAATGCCAGCCTTTTCAAGCGCATGAGACAGTTTGAGCGGAGTCTGCCCGCCATACTGCACAATGCAGCCTTTGATTTTGCCTTTCTGCTGCTCACA
The DNA here is from genome assembly GCF_001580915.1 of Acetobacter tropicalis. Lineage (GTDB taxonomy): Bacteria > Pseudomonadota > Alphaproteobacteria > Acetobacterales > Acetobacteraceae > Acetobacter > Acetobacter tropicalis. Next base: position 39,072 of record NZ_LHZQ01000213.1, read on the forward strand.
CCGGATGAGGGCGATAACATCTTCCGCCGTCAGGGGCTCGAAATACAGGCGGTCAGACGTATCATAATCGGTGGAGACGGTTTCCGGGTTGCAGTTGACCATAATGGTCTCAAACCCGGCTTCACGCAGCGCATAGGCTGCATGCACGCAGCAGTAATCGAACTCGATCCCTTGCCCGATCCGGTTGGGGCCACCGCCCAGAATGATAATCTTTTCACGGTCCGTCGGGTCGGACTCGCACACCGGCGGCGCAAACATGCCTTCATAGGTGGAATACATATATGGCGTGCTGGAAGCGAACTCGCCCGCGCAGGTATCAATGCGTTTGTAAACGGGGGTTACGCCTGCTTCTGTGCGGAGTGCGGCCACTTCGTCCGCCTGCACACCGGAGAGGCGGGCAAGCTGCACATCCGAAAAGCCAAGCGCTTTCAGGCGGCGCAGGCTCTGGGCGTCACGCGGCAGACCATGGTTTTCTACCTGCCGTTCTGCATGAACGATCGTTTCAAGCTGACGCAGGAACCACGGTTCAAAGCGGCAGGCTTCATTGATCTCTTCAACGGACAGGCCAGCACGCAGCGCCTGAGCCGCCATAAGGATGCGTTCCGGGCGTGGCTGGGAAAGAGCAGCGCGGAAGGCATCCACGCCGCCATCGCCGGGTACGTCCACAGGGTCCAGTCCATGCAGGCCGGTTTCCATGGACCGCAGGCCCTTCTGCAAGGCTTCCGGGAAGGAGCGGCCAATGGCCATGGCTTCCCCCACGGATTTCATGGAGGTGGAGAGCAGGGCAGGCGCACCGGGGAATTTTTCAAACGTGAAGCGGGGGATCTTCACCACAACGTAGTCAATGGTCGGCTCGAAGGAGGCCGGGGTGGTTGTGGTGATGTCGTTCTTCAGTTCGTCCAGCGTGTAGCCCACAGCCAGCTTGGCCGCGATCTTGGCGATCGGGAAGCCGGTAGCCTTGGAGGCCAGTGCGGAGGAGCGGGACACACGGGGGTTCATTTCAATCACCACCATGCGGCCATCTGCCGGGTTCACGCCGAACTGCACGTTCGAGCCCCCGGTTTCCACGCCAATGGCGCGCAGGCACGCAAGGGACGCATCACGCATGCGCTGATATTCCTTGTCGGTCAGCGTCAGTGCGGGAGCCACGGTTATGGAGTCACCCGTATGGATGCCCATGGGGTCAATGTTTTCAATGGAGCAGACGATAATGCAGTTGTCCGCCTTATCGCGCACAACTTCCATTTCGTATTCTTTCCAGCCCAGAAGGGATTCTTCAATCAGCACTTCCGTGGTGGGGGAGGCATCCAGACCGGAGGCCACAATCTGCTCAAATTCCTCACGGTTGTAAGCAATGCCGCCGCCAGAACCGCCCATGGTGAAGGAGGGGCGGATAATGGTGGGGAAGCCGATGTTTTTCAGCGCTTCCCGTGCTTCATCCATGGTGTGGGCAATGAAGCTGCGCGGGCTTTCAATGCCAATGGCGTCCATGGCTTCACGGAATTTCTGACGGTCTTCCGCACGGTCGATTACTTCCGCATCAGCGCCAATCAGTTCCACGCCATGTTTTTTCAGGAATCCGGAGGCATCCAGCGCCATGGCGGTGTTCAGCGCGGTCTGGCCACCCATGGTGGGCAGCACGGCATCCGGCTTTTCCTTCAGAATGATGCGTTCAACACACTCTGGGGTGATGGGCTCCACATAGGTGGCGTCCGCCAGACCGGGGTCGGTCATGATGGTGGCGGGGTTGGAGTTGACCAGAATGACCCGGTAGCCTTCTTCCCGCAGGGCCTTACAGGCCTGTGCGCCGGAATAGTCGAACTCGCAGGCCTGCCCGATCACGATGGGACCAGCGCCAATAATGAGGATGGAGCGAATATCTGTCCGTTTGGGCATGATGCGTTCAGTCCTGACAGGCAGCCCGCAGGGGGCTGAAAAAGCGGGAAAAAGAAGGATGGATGCGGGGCGTTGCCGTGCAGAGGCGCACGGCGGGCCGGGGCAGATCAGTTCTTGCTGGCATGAGCATCAATCAGCGCCACAAAGCGTTCAAACAGGTAATAGCTGTCAGACGGGCCGGGGCTGGCTTCCGGGTGATACTGCACGGAGAAGGCAGCATAACGGTCAGAGGCCAGACCTTCGTTGGAGCCATCGAACAGGCTGACATGCGTGACGTGCGCATCGGCGGGCAGGCTGTCCGCATCCACGGCAAAGCCATGGTTCTGGCTGGTAATTTCCACGCGGCCGGTTGAGAGATCTTTCACCGGCTGGTTTGCCCCACGGTGGCCACGGGCCAGCTTGTAGGTCTTGCCGCCGAGCGCCTGCGCCAGAAGCTGGTGGCCAAGGCAGATGCCAAACAGCGGGATACCCGCATCCAGCACATCCTTGATGGCAGGCACGGCGTAGCTGGCGGTGGCTGCCGGATCACCCGGACCATTGGAGAGGAAAACGCCTTCAGGTTTCAGGTCCAGAATTTCTTTCGCCGTGGTGGTGGCTGGCACGACCGTTACGTCACACCCGGCGGCGACAAGGCAGCGCAGGATGTTGCGCTTGGCACCGTAATCAACGGCTACAACCTTGCGGCGCTTGCCGGATACCGCGCGAGTGCCTGCGGGCCATTCCCACACGCTTTTGTCCCAGGTGTAGGGGGCTTTGCAGGTGACTTCCTTTGCCAGATCCATGCCTTCCAGACCCGGCCATGCCTTGGTGGCGGCCTGAAGGGCATCCAGATCGAACTTGCCGTTTTCAGGGTAGAACAGGGCGGCGCTCTGCGCACCCTTGTCACGGATTTTCAGGGTGAGGGAGCGTGTGTCCACGCCCGCAATGCCGGGCACGTTGCGTTTTTTCAGCCACGCATCAAGGCTGGCTGTGGACCGCCAGTTTGTGGGTTCGGTCACATCTTCCTTGACCACAAGCCCACGGGCGGCCACCTGATCGGCCTCGTCATCTTCCGCATTGGTGCCCACATTGCCGATATGCGGGAAAGTGAAGGTAATGATCTGCCCGGCAAAGGAAGGGTCTGTGAGCGTTTCCTGATAACCCGTCATGCCAGTGGAGAAGCAGATTTCCCCGATGCTGGGCTGCTGGGTGAAGGCGCCAAAGCCCTTGCCCCACAAAATGGTTCCATCTGCAAGAACAAGGGCGGCTGTTGCGCCATCCGGGCGGGCATCGGGCATGGATGATCCTGTTGTGCTGCCTCCCGTAGGGGAGGATTTGTCCTGAAGCGTGGGGTCTGCGGGCTGGAGATCAGCCAGGGAAAGGCCGGTGGCCTGTGCAATGACAGGCCAGTGACGGGAGGGGATGGCCTGCGCCTGCCGCCATTTGCGAATGGCCTCCGTGCCAACGCCGGTAAGCCGGGCTGTTGCTTCGGGGCCGCCTAATCGGGCAATTATGGTATCGATTGACATGGGCATGGCTTACGTTGTTCCTCCCGTGGCGTCCCTTCTAGCAGTCCGTGAGAGAGGTGGGAAGAAATTTCCCACATGCCGGATTGGGTTTAGTGGGTGAGTGGGAAATTTCTTCCCACAGGATGACTGTCCGTCACGCGTCCTCAGGGAACCGTGCGCGGCATGATAAAGGAAGTATGAGGGATCATGTCTTTACGTGAACGCCTGATGGCTGATCTGAAAACGGCAATGAAGGCCGGAGAAAGCGCGCGTGTGGCTGCTATCCGCATGATCACCGCCAAGCTGAAGGATGTGGAAATTGCTGGCCGTGCCAAAGGGGCGGAAGGCCTGAATGAGGATGAAGCCATTTCCGCCCTGCGCGGCATGGTGAAGTCCCGCACCGAATCCGCCACCATGTATCGCGATGCCGGGCGACCGGAACTGGCCGAGAAGGAAGAGGGTGAAATTGCCGTTATCCGTTCCTATCTGCCTGCCGAGATGGATGATGCCGCACTTGAAGCTGCCGTGAAGGAGGCTATTGCCGCAACCGGGGCCGCTGCCATGAAAGACATGGGCAAGGTGATGGGTGCGCTAAAAGCCAAATTTGGTGCAGGGCTGGATATGGGCCGCGCCAATGCGGTGGTGAAGACGCACCTGAGCTAACGGGAGCAGGCAGGAATACGGGGCGCGCAGCGTGACTCAACAGGCAGGAGGGCTGGCATAATATGGCGATCGAGCCGGGCTTTCTGGACGAACTACGTGCGCGTACCCCTCTGACATCTGTTATCGGGCGGCGGGTCAAACTTGTTCGCTCCGGCAAGAACTGGAAGGGCTGCTGCCCCTTCCATGGTGAAAAAACGCCATCGTTCTACGTGTATGATGATCACTTCCACTGCTTTGGCTGTGGCGTGCATGGAGATGTGATCTCCTTTGTCATGCAGATGGAGGGCAAGAACTTTCCCGAAGCGGTTGAGGAGCTTGCGACCTCGGCCGGGATGGAAGTGCCCAAAGATACCCGCCGTTCTCACGAGGAGGTGGCGCGCAGCCAGTCTCTGGAAGATGTGCTGGCGCAGACGCAGGCGATCTGGTCCAGCGCATTATATGCTCCTGCGGGCAAGGCGGGGCTGGACTATCTGCTGGGGCGCGGCCTGACACGCCAGACCATTGAGGATTTCGGGCTGGGCTGGGCGGGTGATGGTCGTGGCGGCCTGAGTGCGGCGCTGGCGGCCAAAAACATCACCCCCCAGATGATGGCGGAAGCCGGCCTGATGCGGCTGGATGATGAGGGGCGACCAAAGGGCGAACTGTTCTGGGGGCGGGTGACCTTTCCCATTCGGGACAGGAAGGGGCGGCTTGTTTCCTTCGGGGGGCGTATTCTTGGCGATGGTCAGCCCAAATATCTGAATGGGCCGGAAACAGCCCTGTTTTCCAAGCGGCGTCTGCTGTTTGGTCTGGACAAGGCGCGGGCCGCCGTCAGGGCGCCTCATCCCAAAGGCACACCTCCCACTGATCTGATTGTGGTGGAAGGGTATATGGACGTGATCGGCCTCCATCAGGCCGGATTCAGGGGAGCCGTCGCGCCGTTGGGAACCGCCCTGACCCCCGAACAGTTAGAGGTTTTATGGCAGGTCGATCGGGCACCCATCCTATGTTTTGATGGGGATGCGGCGGGGCGGCGCGCAGCAGCGCGCGCGGCTGAGGTGGCGCTGCCTTTGCTGAAAGCCGATCACACCCTCCGGGTATGCCTGTTGCCAGAGGGAGAAGACCCGGACAGTCTGGTGCGTAGCCGGGGCCAGCAGGTGGTGGGTGAAATGTTCGCCACGGCCGCGCCTCTGGCGGATGTGCTGTTTGATCTTCTTGCCGGGGGTATCAGCAACCCGGGGCCGGAAGAGCGGGCGGCTCTGCGCCACAAATTGGTTGAGGCGGCTGGCCTTATACCGGACAAGGCTCTGGCGTCCGAATACCGTTCGACTCTGTTGGACCGTTTTTTCGAGACGTTCCGGCGCAGGAAGGGCAAGGGTGGAGGCGGGGCATTTACCCCGGCGGCGCGGCCAAGTATCGGTGATGGCAAGCCGGTGGTGCTGGATGCCATGCAGGAGCGGCAGCGTATCCTGCTGGCGTTGCTTCTCCGTTATCCGGAAGTTGTGCCGGAGGTGGAAGATGCTCTATGCCGCCTGAGCCTCCCTGATGCCTTCTCCGAGGTGCGGGGACTCCTGCTTGATCTCTCGGCCGAGGGAGCATTGCCGGAGACAGGCGAGGCTCTTCTTTCAGCCCTTGAGGGGGAGGAGGAAGAAGAGATGGTGCAGCAGGTGTTGAGGGGAGGTCCGCTTCCGTTTTCATTTGAGGAAAAGGACTCTTCTCTGGCTGTGGCGGTGAGAACACAGTGGTGGCATTTTTACGGTTTGCTGAATTTTTCTCAATTCCAGCAGGAGGTTGAGCAGGAAGTGGCCCGCTTCTGGCAGAAGGGCGGAGATTCGGCGGAATGGAAACGATTACAGCCCCGTCTTGAGGCGCTGGCACGCCTCAAACGAGGCGAAATGGAAGAGCATGGGCTCTAGGGCGCAGGAACATTCAGGGAGTGTTCCCCTTGACTTCGGAGGCAGGATATCCCACGTCCTGCCCGCCCTGGAAAACTGAACAGTATGTATGGTGAGCTGGTCGTTCTGCATTCCTGTCAGAATGCAGGCGGGGAGGGAGCAGGTCTGGCATGGCGACAAAAACGGCATCAGGTAACGTAGCGCAGGCAGAGCAGGATGGTGACACCACCCTGCTTGATACGCAGTCTGCCGCGGTCAAGAAACTGATCGCGAAAGGGCGCGAGCACGGGTGCATCACGTTTGATGAACTGAATGCTGTCCTACCGCAGGACAAGATGTCTTCAGAGCAGATTGAAGATATCATGGCCATGCTCTCCGAAATGGGCATTCAGGTGGTGGAAAGCGAGGAAGGCGAAGACGCTGAAACCGCCAAGGCAAATACGGCCGAAGGCGAGGAAGCGGCTGAAGAAGACGCCGAAGAAGCGGAAACCCCGACAGGGAACGTCAACGCCGAGAATCTGGGCCGTACGGATGATCCTGTGCGGATGTATCTGCGCGAGATGGGCACCGTTGAGCTGCTCTCCCGCGAAGGCGAAATTGCGATTGCCAAACGGATTGAGGCAGGCCGCGATGAAATGATTGGTGGGCTGTGCGAAAGCCCGCTGACGTTCCGCGCCATCATCTCCTGGCATGAGATGATCCGTAACAATGAAATGCTCCTGCGTGACATTGTGGATCTTGAAGCCATGCAGTCTGGCGGCAACCCGCCCGGCGAAGGTGAGGAAGGTTTCGAGAGCGACGACTCGGAAGAGTCTGACGAGGCGGAAGCAGAAACTGAAACCGAAGGCGAAGTGGAAGGTGAGGGCAGCGGTCTCTCCCTTTCTGCGCTGGAAGAAAAACTGAAGCCCGAAATCCTCGCGCATTTCGAAGAAATTGAACCGCTTTACGAAAAACTGCGTCAGTTGCAGGTGCAGCGCATTGAAGCGCTGACCGCAGGTGAAGCTGTGGAAGACCAGTCCGAGCTGGTTTATGCCCAGTTGCGTGATGAACTGGTGGGCAAGGTGGAGCAGGTTCATCTGCACAACAACCGGATTGAAGATCTGGTGATGCAGTTGAAAGAGATGTTCCGGAGCCTGAATGTTCTGGAAGGCCGTATGCTGCGTCTGGCAGAAAGCTGCCGCGTCTCCCGTGAGGACTTCCTGCTCAAGTATCGCGGCCGGGAGCTTGATCCCTCATGGATGGATATGGTCTCTGCGCTGCCGGGAAAATCCTGGAAAAACTTTGTCGCTAAGCATAGCGATACCGTGGTGGACCTGCGTAATCAGGTTGCCCAGCTTGCGCAGGATACGGGCCTGCCTATTGGCGAGTTCCGTCGCGTCTATGCAACGGTGGCTCGTGGTGAACGTGATTCTGCGCGCGCCAAGAAGGAAATGATTGAAGCCAACCTGCGGTTGGTGATCTCCATTGCCAAGAAATACACCAATCGCGGCTTGCAGTTCCTTGACCTGATTCAGGAAGGCAATATCGGCCTGATGAAGGCGGTGGATAAATTTGAATACCGCCGTGGCTATAAGTTCTCCACCTATGCCACATGGTGGATTCGTCAGGCCATCACCCGTTCCATTGCTGATCAGGCGCGCACCATCCGTATTCCGGTGCATATGATCGAAACCATCAACAAGCTGGTGCGGACGTCCCGCCAGATGCTGCATGAGATTGGTCGGGAACCTGCGCCGGAAGAACTGGCTGAAAAGCTGGGTATGCCGCTTGAAAAAGTGCGCAAGGTGCTGAAGATCGCCAAGGAGCCGATCTCTCTTGAAACCCCGATCGGGGACGAAGAAGATAGCCATCTGGGTGACTTCATTGAGGATAAAACGGCTGTTATTCCGCTGGATGCAGCTATTCAGACCAACCTGCGTGAAGCCACAACCCGCGTTCTGGCCTCCCTTACCCCGCGTGAGGAGCGTGTGCTGCGCATGCGCTTCGGGATTGGCATGAACACGGACCACACGCTGGAAGAAGTTGGCCAGCAGTTCAACGTGACGCGTGAACGTATTCGTCAGATTGAAGCCAAGGCCCTGCGTAAACTCAAACACCCGAGCCGCAGCCGCAAGCTGCGTTCCTTCCTGGATGATAACTAAGATCAAAATTACGCCGCTTGAATCCGTAACCCGCATGAAGGTGACCGTCACCTTCATGCAGATGACCAGCCCTCCGCGTGGGACGTCCCTTTCCCTGCCGGAGGGTTGGTTCATTGAGGACGATGTAAAGCCCACCATTGCAGAATACCGCATGCTTCAGGACCGTGTGGGGCGGGACTATTGCTGGTGGATGCGGCAGGCGGCTTCTGATGCCACCTTGGGCACATTTCTGGCGACGGCTCCTGTGCAGATCGGTCTTTTGCGCCAGGGCGAGGTCGTTCGGGGTTTTTTTGAACTCGATCTGACCAACCCGCTTGATATCAACCTTGCCTATTTCGGCCTGTTTCCCGATGCGGTCGGCCACGGGGTAGGGCGAGCCTTTCTGGATTCCGTCGTGCGGAAGGCCTGGGGGCAAGGGACGCTCACGTTGCGGGTGAATACCTGCACGGCAGACCATCCACGCGCTTTGCCACTGTATCAACAGGCTGGCTTTGTGATTGTGCGGGCGGTGGAAGAAGTGTGGGATGTGCCGCAACGTCTTGGCCTGACTATTCCGGAAAAATTTCTGGTCTGAATTCCTTGCTATTTTGCGTAGAATGTGGTTAGCACGCCATCTTCCCTGCCGGATGCGTGGCATCGCACCGGCTATACCCGTGCTTTTGTAAAAGGAAGCGCTGCCTGCCGGAATGGTTCGGCGCAGTCGGGTTGACCTTATCCGAAGGGAGACACAATGCCGCTTTATGAAACCGTGCTGATTGCGCGGAATGACATTTCCCAGCAGCAGGTTGATGCCATTGTTGATGGCATCGTCGCTCAGATTGAAACCGACGGTGGTAGCGTTCAGAAGCGCGAATACTGGGGTCTGCGTACTCTGGCTTACCGTATCAAGAAGAACCGTAAGGGCCATTACGTGCTGCTCGGTCTGGATACGAAGTCTGAAACGCTCAAGGAAGTCGAGCGCCAGCTTTCCATCAATGAAGACATTCTGCGTCTGCTGACGCTGCGTGTTGAAGAAATTGACGAAGCACCGTCCCCGATCCTGTCCCGCAAGGGTGATGATCGTGGCGAACGCGGTGGCTTCCGTGGGCCCAAGCCCGCCGGACGCTTTGAAAGCGGCCGTGGCCGTCGTTCTTCCGAAGACCGTGAAGAATACCGTGCCCGTGATGAAAAAGCAGCCGATACGGCTGGCAACGAAGCGGAGTGATGCAGCATGTCTGACACGATGGAAATCAATCCCGCCGCCCGCCGCCCGGCTGTAGGCGCCCGTCGCCCGTTCTACCGTCGCCGCAAGTCCTGCCCGTTCTCCGGCCCGAATGCGCCGAAGATCGACTACAAGGACGTGCGTCTGCTGAGCCGTTTCCTGTCCGAACGTGGCAAGATCGTGCCCAGCCGTATTACGGCCGTTTCCGCAAAGAAGCAGCGTGAGCTGGCACAGGCTATCAAGCGTGCCCGTTTCCTGGCCCTGCTTCCCTACGTGATGAGCTGAGAGGGACGAGATCATGGCTGCTACAGAAGTGATCCTGCTTCAGCGCGTTGAACATCTGGGACAGATGGGCGATGTGGTGAAGGTTCGTCCGGGTTATGCCCGTAATTTCCTGCTGCCGCAGGGCAAGGCCATTCGTGCAAACGAAGCCAACCGCTCACGCTTCGACCGTGAACGCGCCCAGCTTGAAGCACAGAACATCAAACGTCGTGAAGAAGCTGAGCGTCTTTCCGAACGTATGGATGGTCTGGCAGTGATCCTGATCCGTCAGGCTGGTGACAGCGGCAGCCTGTATGGCTCCGTTTCTCCGCGTGATGTGGCTGAAGCTGTTACGGAAGCTGGTTTCACCATCTCCCGTCAGCAGGTTTCCCTGGCTCATCCGATCAAGTCTCTTGGTCTGTATGAAGTGAAGGTTTCCCTGCATCCGGAAGTCACCGTGCCGGTTATCGTCAACGTTGCCCGTTCTACTGAAGAAGCTGAACGTCAGGCACGTGGCGAAGCGACCAGCGTGGAAGAAGAAGCCGAACTGGCTGGCGATGAAGCCGTTATTGAAGGCGAAATCGTCACTGACGAAGCTGAAGTTGCTGCAGAAGAAAAAGATACGGTTGCTTAATCGTTTTTTTTCTTGTTGCTGACAGGAAAGAGGGTCCGGAAGTAATTTCCGGACCCTTTTTTTTGGCTTATGGTGCCCCGAAAATTGGGCATGAAGGAGCCAGCACGGATGAACCGACTTCTTGACCGGATCTTGCGGCATTTTATCTCGTCCGGCCGCCTGCACGTGGCGTGGCCAGATGGGGCGCAGACTGTGTATGAAGGCAGCAAACCAGGGCCGGAAGCCGGTATGGAGCTACTTGATTCGGCCAGTGCAAGGGCTTTGGCGCTCAACCCAGGGCTTGCCTTTGGCGAGGGGTATATGAATGGCGGCATTCGCCCAAAGGGATGCACGCTGTATCAGCTTCTTGATCTGCTGATGCTCAACGCCATGTCTCCCGGCCATCTGCCGGAGCAGATTGCAGCCAGCTTCCGCTATGCCTGCCGTGGCTGGATTCAGTTCAATCCCGTCAAGCGCGCCCGCCAGAATGTTGCCCATCATTATGACCTTGATAGCCGGTTGTATGATCTGTTTCTGGATAAGGATAAGCAGTACTCCTGCGCCTATTTCCGCCGTGGGGACGAGACGCTGGATGAAGCGCAGGAAGCCAAGAAGCGGCATATTGCGTCCAAGCTACTGCTAAAGCCCGGCATGGAAGTGCTGGATATCGGGTGCGGCTGGGGCGGCATGGGTCTTACGCTTGCGCGGGATTACGGTGCCATTGTCACCGGCATCACGCTTTCCGAGGAGCAGTTGACCATTGCCCGCCAGCGTGCGCGCGATGAAGGGCTGGAAGGGCGCGTGCGCTTTGAGATGCTGGATTACCGTAATCTGCATCGCCGGTTTGACCGTATTGTCTCCGTAGGCATGTTTGAGCACGTGGGCGTGCGTCACTACGGCGAATTTTTTGATATTCTGAAAAACAGCCTTGTGGATGATGGGGTGGCCCTTGTGCATTCCATTGGGCGGAATGACGGACCGGGCACGACAAACCCCTGGATCAACAAATACATTTTCCCCGGTGGCTATTCTCCGTCCCTAAGCGAAGTGTTTGCCGCCGTTGAGAAATCAGGCTTGTGGGTCACGGATTGTGAAATCCTGCGCCTGCATTATGCAAAAACCATTGCCATCTGGCGGGAGCGGTTTGCGGCCAACCGGGCGCGGGCCGTGGCACTGTATGATGAGCGTTTTGCGCGGATGTTTGAATTCTATCTGGATGCGGCGGAACTTTCCTTCCGTGTTCAGGGGCATATGAATTTCCAGCTCCAGATTTCACCGGGCATTGATGCCGTGCCTCTGACACGAGATTACATGGCCGAAGCCGAAGGGCCTGTGTCCCAATAGGGCGCTCTTCTTCTCCTAAAGGCGGATTGGGGATGTCTCTTATCCGCCTCATGGGAGTGGTCAGAGGAAAAGCACCTGAGTGGAGGCTTTTGAAACAACGTCTGGATATCTAGGTCACGCCTCTCACGCTCTGCATGATGGACGAATTCCTGTTGATACCGGCTGGTATCAACCGACCAAATATTTTCTGCCTTCCACGAGATGGCCTTCCGCGCCTTGCCTTAATAGGTTTCTAAAATTTTGAGGCGAGAGAATGAGGGTGGCGCGGCAAGGCAGGTTCGCCCTGTGTGGGGCAAGGATGCAGACAACTCTGTTTCGCTTTTGAAACGCTGCTTTCAGGTCCAAGGGCAGTGCTCAGGAACCCTTCGTGCCTAAATAGATGAGCCCTGCGGTATATCAGAGCTCTCTAAGTGACTTTTTTTAACACCAGCTTTTTGAGATGCAGCAAGGCAGCGTCAGACTTGGCGGGACAGGGCCAGGTGCGCTTTGGCTAGGTGATCGAATTCAGCCACGCTCAGCGTTTCAGCCCGACGGGTGCCATCAATGCCTGTTTCGGCTAGAAGTCGTTCCCCTTGCAGGCTTTTCAGGGAACCACGCAGCATTTTTCGGCGCTGTCCGAATGCTGCGGCTGTTACCCGTTCCATCGCCTTGAACAAGGCGGGCTCAGGCTGTTCTGGATGAGGAATAATGCTGGCCACGGCAGACCATACGGCTGGGGGCGGGGAAAACGCGCCCGGCGGCAGCTTCATGACAATGGCGCATTGTGCGCACCATTGGGCCAGCACTCCCAGACGACCATAATGCTCGCTGCCCGGAAGGGCGCAGATGCGTTCTGCCACTTCCAACTGGAACATCAGTGTCAGACGTTCCCACGCTGTTCCCTGACGCAGCCAGCCAATAAGTAAAGGGGTCGCAACATTGTAGGGCAGGTTGGCGACAATATGGCGGGGTGCCGGGCACAGGCGTGTCAGATCCTGCTTCAGGGCGTCCGCTTCCACAACGGTGAGCCGATCGGGGAAGTGAGTGGCGAGTTCCGTGATGACCTTTACGGCACGGGTATCAAGTTCCACCGCGGTGACAGATGCTGCAGGCGTGGCCAGCAGAGCGCGGGTCAGGCCACCGGGGCCGGGGCCAACTTCCACCACATGCCGCCCATCTAGCTTGCCAGCCAGAGAGGCGATACGGGTTGTGATATCGGGATCAAGCAGAAAGTGCTGGCCAAGAGCCTTGCGCGCATCCAGTCCGTGCCTGCTGATAACATCACGCAGGCTTTCAAGGGCAGGAAACAGGGCCTTAAACTCCCCTGGGCTTGCCGTGCACATCCACAATCATGGCACGACGGTGCAGATCACTATCAAGCTGGCGGGCTGTCTGCTCCACACGTTCGTTCATGAGCTGATCCGCAATTTCACTGGGGGGACGGTCAGCAAAGTTTTTTTCTTTTTTGGAACACACCATGATCATGTCGATCCCGTCCGTTGACACCAGAGGACGGGAGAGCTTGTTCAAGGGCAGGGAAAGCATCAGATCCCGCATCTGAGGGTTCAGGCGTTCAAGCTGAAGTTCGCCGGGGTCTGTTGGGCGTTTTTCACCATACTGCTTGTTGATGGCTTCAACTTCGGCGCAGGAGGAGGCCGTCTGCATATAGTGCATGGCCTTTTGCAGGGTCTGCTGCTGCTGGGGCGTAACCTGTGCGGGGTTGAGGGGAGTGTCAAACGGCAGGAAAGCCTGCCGGATAGTGGCTACATGGCCGGGCTGATGCCCGATAACGCGCTTGCCGTTTACGCTGATAATCACAAAGCCACCGGGTACCGTAATGGGGTTGGAAATAGCTCCTACGCCAACCGGCATCTGCTTGACCATGGCCACCACGGAAGGATCAAGCTCATCTTCCTGCACCCAGCCCATGGAGCCGCCATCCAGTGCTGTCTGGCTTTCAGAGAACTGTGCGGCCACAATCGGGAAAGGCGCACCTTTGCGCAGTTCCTGAATAACGGTGTTGGTAAATGCCAGTTCTTCTTCCGCGTGCCGGGGGTCTTCCACGCGGACAAAGATTTCGCTCAGATTGTATTCAATCCGGCCATCTTCGCGTTTCAGGGCTTCTTCACGCTGGGCAATTTCGCGCGCAGAAACACGGCCTCGGCCTCCCAGTTCCTGCCGCAGCACCTGAACCCAGCCAATCTGCACCCGGATCTGATCAATCAAGGTGGTTAGAGAAACACCGTCTTCCGCCAGTTTGTTCCGTAGGGCGTTTTCCGGCATGCCATTGCGCCGCTCAATACCAGCAATGGCTGCGGCAATCTGTTCTGGCGCCACGTTGATATGGCGGCTGAGAATTTCCTGCGTGCGCAGGCGCTCATCAATCAACTGGCGGATAATCTGGGGCCGGAGACGGTCCATCAGCTCCGCATTGACCGGCAGGCCCGTGGAAAGCGCAAACAGTTTGCCACGGTTATCAACATCCCGCTTGGTAAGGGGAATGCCGTTGATAACCCTGATGATCATGTCGTCAGGCTCAGGGGCAGCAGGCTGTTTTGCAACAGCTTTCTCTTGCGTGGCAGCGTGGTGGTGCGTGGCTGCCTGGGCAGCGCCACCAAAAACAGGAACAGTCAGCGCGGCAAGAGAGCACGCCAAGGTGAGAGAGCGCAGACGCATGCGGAACAGTCTTTCAGCTTTCTGCCGGAAAAGGAACACAGTTTCTGATAGCGGAGAGAGCACGGTTTTTGAAGCAGTTCTTATTTCAGGCCGAACGCCCCAAGCGTTTTGAGGCTGACTGTAAACAGATAGGTGGAGTTACGCTGCTGGCCGCCAATGGAGGTGTATTGTTTGAGATACATGAAATCAATGCCGAAGCAGTCATTATTGTATCCAATATCTCCGCCCAGAGAAACAAACTCTTTCCGGGAGAGGCTGCGCCGCGCAAAGCCGGACAGATGCCAGTTTGCCCAGTCGGAAGAGAAGCCGCCGCTCAGTTCGCTGGTTTTGACGTAGTAGAGTGAGGGCGGATTATATTCGCGGTAATTGGTGGCGTAGTAGTAATAGGGCGTAACCGGCTCATACACATAGCCACCGCGAATACGGAAATGCGGCACGCCAGCGCTGAATAATGCATCACCAAAGTTGATTTTGGTGGTGTAGGGATCAAGACGCATACGGGCGTTGAAATCAAAATACTGGTTGGGTGAGACACGCGCCCGCATCACGAGATCAGACGCATGGTGCTCCAGGCCCGAGTAGGGAATGCGGTCATGCGTGATGTGCTCCTGAAAGCTCTCTCCGGCCAACAGATCCACTTCATGGCCGTCCCATGTCCAGTTGGCGTGGATACCCACATTGCCGCGCAGGCCGCCATCCAGCCGGTCCGTGCCCTGATAGCGGTTGAGCGCGAACAGGGTGGAATCCGTGAATTCGTAAGCCATACTGTCTTCGTTGGGGATGAGATCATTCGCGCCAGCCCCCGTGTTAGGCGCGTAAATCCCTTGCACGATAGGTTCGATAATCTGAGAGCCTCGTCCATGTTCAAAGGTGCGGACAAACGGCCAGTTGGTCTTGAGGGCGATGGTCGGCAGAACCTGCCCGCTGGTGAGGCTTTTATTGTGCTGGTAATAGTTGGGCTGCTGGTAGAGCTTGCGGGCCCGATAGACCATGGAATCCACATGCAGCGTGAGGAGGAACTGCTGGCCCAGCCGGTTACGGAAGGGGCGGTCCCAATTAAGCGCCATTTGGCCACGGATGTCCGACGTGCCGTTGTCACGCTTCACGTTGAAGTCCGTGGTGGACATGCCAAAGCGGCCACCCCATGCATCGGGCTGGCTCAGGAAACTGTAGGTATAACGGGGCAGCACGAACGGTAGATCGGTGTTGCGGATAACACCCTGGTTCAGGCCCTGATAGAACTGGGCATCCACACGGCTGTAGGAGCCGGTGCCAAAACCTTCAAGATAGGCGTTGGAATTCAGGGTATCAGACCCATACCCCTGAATACGGTAATCGCGCATGTAGTCGGCTGACGTGGACACGTTTATGTTGGCCCCGGCACGCCAGTATTTGTTGATGGCAAACTGCGCATTGGCAAACAGATAGCCCTGTATGCCGTGGCCACCGCCGCCTTCAACATCGTGCCCGAAATCGTTGGTGTAAGAATCGGCGCGATGGGTGTCATACGCCAGACCGCCCTGAATGTTCAGGGAGCCAAAGTTGAAACGGTTACGATACTGCGCGCTGATCTGCGGGCCGGTTCTGGTAGAGAACAGCCCCTGCACCGTGACATCGGATTGATCATCAAGCACCCAGTAATAGGGGATGGTGAAATATGTGCCCAAATAACGGTCATGCGGGGTGATGCCCGGCATGAGGAAGCCGCTGTGCCGTTTGGCGGAGGGGTCCGTCATGGAGAAATAAGGCAGATACAGAACCGGAATGCCCAGAATATCCAGATAGGCATCCCGGAAATCAATTTTCTGGTGTTCCAGATCCTGCGTGGCGTCAAAGGCTCGGAACTGCCAGAACGGCGCGCGTGTCTTGTCTTTTTCGCAGATTTCACAGGCCGTATAGACAGCGCGACTCATGTCATTGAGCTTGCCGCCCGTGCGGCGCATGCCGTTGGCGGCCAGCTTGGCGTTTTCCGGCAGAACGGCGTGGACATGCTGCATGATACCATCGCGCATGTTGCCGCTGAGTTCGGCATAATG
Source organism: Acetobacter tropicalis (assembly GCF_001580915.1). Classification (GTDB taxonomy): domain Bacteria; phylum Pseudomonadota; class Alphaproteobacteria; order Acetobacterales; family Acetobacteraceae; genus Acetobacter; species Acetobacter tropicalis. The sequence goes on from NZ_LHZQ01000213.1 coordinate 55,243, forward strand.
GGCGTACAGCACGGAGCCATCCGGCTGCACTGTCGCAACGTTACCGCGTGCGGCCACAACGCCTGTATCACGGTCAAAGACAATCTTGTCCGCCCGCATTACATGATCGCCCTGCCAAACCTGCACGTTGCCGGTCCAAGTTACGGTGTGCTCGTTATCATCATAATCCACCTTGTCGGCCTGAAAGGTGGCGGGATCATTAGAGGATGTTGTGCGGCCCGTGTTCAGATGCATGGGCTGGGGCCGGAACTGGGCGTGCGCCGCCCGCGGCGGTTCGAGCACCGCGTATGCAGCCACGCTGCCCAGTGCCGTAGCGGCAGCCAGAGCATGCCTGCGGCGTAGCCGCCGGTTGCGGGAAGGCCGATAGGCCACGGTCAATCAGCCATCCTCCAGATGAAGTAACAACGAAATAGCAAGACACAACCCGGCGACTGTGGGGGCCCAGGCCGCAAGAACGGGGGGAAGGGCGCCGGAGTTACCAAACTGCTCTGCAACTTTTGATACTGTGAAAAGCAGAAATCCTGCCGCAACGCCAGACCCGATCATTTGCGCAACGCCACCTCGGCGGGTGGGCCGCATGGAAAAACCGGCGGCAACCAGCGCCATTGTGCCTGCCAGCATGGGCAGCGCCAGGAGGGACTGGAAGTGAATTCTATGTCGGATTGAGGAAAAACCTGAGCGGTCCAGCAGCTTGATAAAGCTGGGGAGCGCCCAGATGGAGAGGGTCTCGGGTGAGGAGAAACTTTCCTGCACGCGGCTTACGGTCAGATCCGTGGGCAGATTAAATTGCCCGACAGAGCGGAGAATATCGTAAGGGCGCACGGTCTGGGCGTTCTGAAGCACCCAAGCGCGATCTCCCAGATAGCCTTCCGGAGATTCGATTCGCAGCATCAGTTTGTCATTATGATCCAGCCGGAACACGCTGATCTCACGAATGCGGATAATGTTGTCCTTGCCTAACTGCACGCCACGCGCATGGAGAATGGCCACGCCATGGGGATCATACTGCGTATCGGACTGACGCAGCCACAGGGAACCACTGGACAGGCTGAGGGGGCCGCCGCCGGTGCGCAGATATTGCTGATCCAACTCCTCCGCGCGCCGATACATGGTCGAGGAGACAGGGGAAATAATGCCGGTGGCTGTAGCCCCAATCAGCATGGCGCAGGCCAGTGGACCTGCCAGAAACTGCCAGGCCGAAATGCCCGCCGCACGGGCCACAATCAGTTCGGAAGAGCGGGTCAAGCGCCAGAAACACACAATACCGCCAAGCAGGATACCAAAGGGCAGAATTTCAATGGCGAAGTAAGGAACGTGCAGAGCCGCAATTTCCGTCACCACATTGGTGGAGACATCCGGCTTTGTTGCCACGCGGCGCAGCAGGTCAATGAAGTCAAAAAGGCACACAATGCCTGTAAGCGAGGCGATCATGGCCAGCACAGAAAAGACGAACTGGCGCGCGATGTAGAGAGAGAGCGTAACGGAAACAACCATGATGGCGCTTTTTTCCCTCAGGCCGAACGGGTCTGGGTGCGACCAGACCGGAATTCCGCCCCGAACAGGATAGCCGAACAGACAAGTCCGGGCAGAAGGGCAACGAGGGGAATGAGCGGAATAAGCGCCATATTCCGGCTGGCAAGGTTTTGCAGCAGCAGATTGGTGGCCAGAAGCCCCACTACACTCAGCACAGCGGCAAGTGGGCGCTTGATATTTCCGTGGCGGGAGAACACGCCACGCAGCACGGCAAACAGCCCGACCATGGCAAAGGAGAAGCAGGTAAGGGGGGATGTCAGCCTGCGCCACCCTTCCACCTTGAACTTGCCTGTATCTCGTGCGGAGACTTCCTGGGGGTTGGGGTGGAGCAGTTCGTGCAGGGACATTTCGGCGGCGTCGCGGAAACGGGCGTCTTCCTGATGCGTGGAAGACAGATCCATGGAATCCTGTTGGAACACCAGCATGTCGAGCCGCCCCGTTTTATGGTCAATCACCTGACGTGAGCCGTCATACAGCACAACACGCGGTGTGTCGTTGACGATCATCATGGTGCCGTGATTGGCCAGAATGGTGGCGCGGCGGTCAGGTTGGCGGTCATCCTGCACCACAATGCCGTGCAGCGTACCATCATGCGTGCGGGACCGGATATAGACCGTCATGACATCCGAAACCTTGGTGAACACCCCTTCCTGCAACATGAAGGCAGCCATCTTGTTGCGGATCTGGAATTCATACTGCCGGAAGGCATGATAGGAATGCGGAACAATCCACAGGTTGAGCATGAACCCTGCCAGAGTGGCCATGATGGCGCAGGCCAGCCCCGGTCGTGCCAGCGCAAAGGGGGAAAGACCGGCAGCCCGCATAACCGTTAGTTCTCGGTCTCCTGCCAGCCGCTGATACACAAACAGACTGACCACAAAGGTGGTGATGGGCAGAACGACCGCGACAAAGGAGGGGATGAGCAGGCTGGTAAGCTCGATAAACACCCGCAGAGATAACCCACGGTCCACCACCAGAGAAACAAAGCGGAGGGATTGCATGAGCCAGATAAGGGCCGCCAGCCCGCCTGTTGTTGCCAGCAGTGCGACCAGAAGCTGATGAAACACGTAGCGGTCCAGAGTAGGAACGCGGGCTTTCAGCCAGGATGAAAATGAACGGGCGGTCATGTGCCTTATCTAGCCCCTCCGGTGGCAAGGGCAACACCCCCTGACCAGGAAGATGTGCAAGGAAGGGAGGCTTTTAGAAGCGAGATAAGGCTTTAGCGTGGCGGCAGGCTGACAAAAGACCAAAAAATTATTTTCACCCTCACCACAGGACCCCTGAGCGAGACTCTGCCGTGGGGGCGAAAAAGGCGTTTTTCAGAAATCAGAACTCTTCATACGTATCCGGATTTCCACCCAGCCGATTATTGGTGTTGAGTGTCGCAATCTCGGCCAGATCGGTGTCATCCAGAGTGAAATCGAATATTTCCAGATTGGCGCGCATGCGGTCCGGGTTACTGGATTTGGGGATCGGGATGATGTCCGACTGCGTAGCCCAGCGCAGCATGATCTGGGCCGGGTTGCGGTTATGTTTTTCGGAAATCTGGCCGATCACGGGGTTTTCCAGCAGGTCTTTACCTAAGGGGCGCCAGCCTTCTGTCTGGATATTATGGCGGGTATTGAAAGCCACCAGGTCAGGCTGTGGGAAATCAACATGGATTTCAATCTGATTGACCGCGGGAGTAACGCCGGTTGCCTGAATGATGCGTTCCAGATGAGCCGGCTGGAAATTGGAAACACCAATAGAGCGTACCTTGCCATCCTTCTGGGCGGCAATCAGGGCTTTCCAGCTTTCTACGTATAGATCCTTTGCCGGGAGCGGCCAGTGGATGATGTAGAGGTCAACATACTCCATGTTCAGCCGTTGCAGGCTGGCGTCCAACCCGCGGAGCGCTTCGTCATATCCCTGCTCAGATCCTCGCAGTTTGGTTGTCAGGAAAATATCCTTGCGATCAATCTCTGAGGCCTGGATGGCATTGCCAACACCAGTCTCGTTCTCATAACGGGCGGCTGTATCAATCAACCGATATCCCGTCAGCAATGCCGCCTGCACGGCGGTTTCTACTTCCTGATCCTTCATGGGGTAGGTGCCAAAACCCAAGGCAGGAATTTTGTGGCTGTCATTCAATGTCAAAAGGGGTGCGGTGGGCATTACGTCTCAAACCTTTCCGAGCATGCAAAGGCTGCCCGTGCCTCAGAAAAATAAGTTCTGGGGCAAGGGGAGCATTGTTCTTGCAAACGTATATGCAGGCGTAACGTTCCAGATCAGCACTTTCCGCGAAGGGAGTGCTGATCTGGAACGCGAGAAGACCAGCCTCTTCGATGGATCAGAACAGCAGGATCACCCCAGCGGAGCCGGAATTGTCACTGTTGCGGTTGGGGCCGTGGGCAGCGGATTCCGTATGGGCGAATTCACCCACCAGATTCAGCCAGTCTGTCAGGCTGTAATAAGCGGCCCCAACTTCAGACTGGTTGCGGCGCACCAGTTCCGTGCTGTTTTCGCCGGGTGCCTGATACAGGTTACTGACACCGTAGCTGCCAACCAGCTTGAATTTCTTGGTAAAGTTATACATGGCCTGCACGTAATAGCCTTCTGACGCACGCTTGCGCCCATTGGCTGCAATCCCATCAAAGAACAGGCCGGTCGTGCCCAGCCCGCTCCCCCGATAGTAATAGGCAACGCCCTGAAACCCATGATAGGTGAATTTGGTGCCAATTTCGCCTGCTTCAGCCATGGCGCCACGGCGACCGCTTCCTTCTTCTTCCAGATAAGCGCTAGTGAGGGCTTGCTGATGCTGCACCAGAAAGCTGGCCCAGATTCGGGTTTGAACGCCACCAATCTTGAAATCATACGTGCCTTTGCCTTGCACCATGGGCGACGAATGCTGCGTGGATTCCGCAGAATACCCCCCGCCGGCAAAGTTGAATTCATCCAGAGGCTGGAATACGCCCACGGAGCCCTGAAAGCCGTGATAGGTGGGGGAGACGTAGGAAATCTGCGGTATCCAGTCCGCATAGACATAACCTACGCCAATGCGCCCCAGTGATGTATTGCCCGGTGCGGCGTTGCTGCCGGTGGAACCTACGCTGAGCAGGGTCGCATCGTTCAGGATGGCGTCGCTGCCAAAAATAGCGAGGTCTCGGCCAACCTTGAATGTGCCAACGTCCTTGTTGCCGAAGGTGACGTAAACCTGTCGCAGATCGATCCCGGCCGTGCCAAGCCCAACCGGGCTACCGCCAGTATTGGCGTTGAACGCACCGTTCTTGGCGTTGTTGATGCCCGGATACATGCCCACCACGGCAGACATATCAATGCCAGACTGCGTGGTGCTCAGCTTCAGGATGAAGCCTGCGGGCAGGAGGCCGTTACGCACAGCGGAAGAGTCAAAGCCGCTGGAGCCGGTGGAGACACCACCCGCCACGGGTCTGCCACCGGCAGGGCTGTTGTACGTGTAGAAACCGTTGATAAACCCGGAGAGATTGATGTCCACCGGGCCAGCCTTGAAAGTCAGCCCCTTGCCGGGCACGTATTTTGCCACGCGCACGATACTGTTGCTGTTGAGCGCATCCTGCGTGGAGAGCATGGCCTGCTGTGCGGAGCGGGCACTGGCTTCCGCACGGTCTGCTGCCTGCTGGGCGCGCAGGCTGGCGTTGTCTTCCGCACCCGGATCAAAGCGGATGCCATCTTCATATCCCGCCTGAACCGAGTGTGTGACATGTGGCGTAACGTGATGGGCACCGCCAGAGGAGGCTGAGGTATGCACGGCATGGGCCGGACCGCTGCTCCGCTGGGCGGGGGCAGCCGTGTGGCGCAGATGCTTTGAGAGCAGCGTATCGTATTCGTGCTGGGTCAGGCTGCCTTTGGCGCGCAAAATATCCAGCAGATCGCTGTAATCATCGGCCAGAGCCGCAGGAGCTTCAAAAAACGGCACGCAGGCGGAGGCAGCAAGTAAAAGAGTGTAAAAAGCGTGCTTCTTCGACGCCATGAATATCCGCTCCTTGGAATGGAACTCTCTCTGTGGAAGAAGCGGGGGGCTGGCGTCAACACCTTCCTGAAGGGCGTTTTTTACGCAGGAGAGGGTTGTTTTTTCTGTATATTCAGGAGGATGGCGTTGCCCGCGCCGCATACCCGTCGGCGCTGAAGAGAAGCCCGGAGGGATGCGGACTGAGTGGTATAAAAGTGAGATGAAATAAAAAATGTTTAAAAACAAGCGGTTGGACTCTTATTATTCCGACCAAAAAATGTTATAACAGAATTTGATGTTCTTTTTTATTTGGCATCCTCATTTGTAATAATGAGAGGAGATATGTGCAGATTATGGATTGCCAATATCTGTAAAATTTGAATGCGTTCTCAAAATCCTTGTCAGAGGCGCTGGCGATACCAGACTATCACGGAATTTTTATCTCTCTTTTAGCCCGGAATAACGCGGTGACGCACGACTTCCCCAATAATGACCAGCGTCGGGCTGATCACATTATGGGTGGTTGCAAGGTCAGGCAGCGTATCCAGCGTGCCGGTGAAGACACGTTGTTGTGGGGTTGTGCCCCGTTCAACAAGAGCAGCGGGCCAGTCACCCGGCAGGCCGTGCGTTTTCAGTTGAGTGCACAAAAAGGGCAGCATGTTCAGGCCCATGTAGATCACAACCGTCTGGCTACGCAGGGCAATGGTTTCCCACGCCAGTTCAAGTGTTCCGTCCGCGCGGGCATGGCCGGTAATGAACAGGCAGGCCTGCGCGCAATCACGGTGGGTAAGCGGGATGCCTGCGTAGGCTGCACATCCATTGGCAGCGGAAATGCCCGGCACAATACGGAAGGGAATGCCCGCTTCCATTAGGGCTTCCATTTCTTCTCCACCACGCCCGAAAATGAACGGATCTCCGCCCTTCAGGCGCAGAACACGTTCACCAGCTTTGGCGCGGCGCACCAGTTCGTTATTGATCTCTGTCTGCGGTAAAGTGTGCCGGTTGCGGCGCTTGCCCACAAAAATGCGCTCGGCATCCCGCCTGACATAATTGAGAATCTCGGGGCCGATGAGGTTGTCATACAGCACCGTATCGGCATCCTGCATCAGCCGGAGGGCTGCAAGGGTCAGCAGGTTCGGGTCACCGGGGCCAGCGCCAACCAGCCAGACTTCGCCCTTGAGCGTATGGCCCTCAAGAAGGCGCTCCAGTTCCTGCTCGGCGCCAGCCATGTCACCATTGAGGGCAAGGTGGCTGCCGCGTCCGTCCAGAAAGCGCTCCCAGATTTGCCGTCTGTCTGATGAATTGGGGAGCTTGTCGCGCAAGGGCAGGCGCATGGCCTGCATGAAGTCCGCCAGTCTGTGCAGCCCCGCAGGAAGGATTTCTTCAATTTTTGCCCGGAGACGGCGGGCAAGCACAGGGGCCGCGCCCCCTGTTGAGACAGCAACCTGCACCGCGCCGCGGAGGGTAAGGGCAGGCGTAATGAAGCTGGAAACGCCGGGGTCATCCACTGCACAGACTGGCACATTGGCTTGCTGGCACAGTGCTGCCACTGCCCGGTTCAGCCCGGTATCATTGGTGGCGACATACACAAGCCGGCAACCGGGCAGGCGCCCGGCCATATCTGCTGGCGTAACATCCATCTGTATGTGCGTGATCGCGCCGTCTTCAGCCAGAGTCTGAAGTTCCGGGCTGAGGGTGGGGGAGAGGACTTCCACCTTTGCCCCGGTAGGAACAAGGAGCTGTACCTTGTTGGCCGCCACATTCCCGCCGCCGACCACAAGCACGCGCGCGCCCTCCAGATGGAGGACAACAGGGAACCAGCCAGATTTCTGTGAGGGAGGTTGCATAAAATAAGGAGCAAGCAGTCTTCACGCCCGGATGCAAGAGTGCGTTTTCTCCGTAAGCGCACTTTTTTCATTTTTCTGCACGTCTGGAGGGCTCTTGCCATGATAGAGCCCTGATAACAGACAAGAGAAAGCGCCGTGCGGGCCTGAGCGCCGCGAGAGTGGAGGAGCGTGAAGAATGTGCTGCCAGATGCCTTGGGGTGAGAAAACAGTCCCCACTACCTGTTTGCCGTGCAGGGTCTGAGGCGCATGAAGGAACAGCTTGCCATTATGGTGCCAGACAAGGATCTGCCCAGTTATGCAGGGCATCCTGTCCGGTTTCTGCTGCGGTACATGCGGTGCAGGGGCTTTGCTCATTGCATGGTGTTTGGCGCAGTGGCGGCCGCTATTGGGTGTTCGGTCATGTCCTCCTACGGCATCCGGCATCTGGTGGATATCATGACCAGCATTCCACACGGTGCGCCCACCAAAGCCGCGTGGGGAGCCGTTGGCCTGCTGATTGGCCTGATTGTGGCGGATAACCTTTCATGGCGTGTGGCAGGCTGGTTTGCATCTGGCACTTTTGTGGCGGTTACAGGTGATATCCGGCAGGATCTGTTTCGTTTTCTTACGGGGCATTCTCCCGCCTATTTTGCAGACCGTATGCCGACATCACTGGCAACCCGTATCGCCACGGCAGGCAATGTCAGCTTTATTATTGAAAACATGCTTGCGTGGAATGTGCTGCCTCCTGCGCTGAATGTGGTGCTGTCCGTTACGCTCATGCTGTCCGTCAGTTGGGTGATGGGGGCTGCTACCGTCATCACTGCCTCTGGTCTGTGTTTTCTCATGTTCCGGCTGGCGGTGCGGGGGCGATCCCTGCACGGGCTGTATGCTGAGGCCGCAGCCGGGCTGGAAGGCGAGACGTTGGACGTCATGGGCAACATCGCGCTTGTGCGGGCATTTGGTATGCGCTGGCGGGAACGCCAACGCTTCAACACGCTGGCTCAGCGGGAAATGGGGCAGCGGCTCAAGTCCCTGCGTTACATGGAACGCCTGCGGATGGTTCACGCTGCCCTGACTGCCGTTCTCACAACCGGGTTGCTGATCTGGGCCGTGTTGCTGTGGCAGTGGGGGCAGGCCACTGTGGGGCAGGTGGTCATGGTCATTACGCTGGGATTTGCCATTCTGCACGGCACGCGAGACCTCGCCATGTCTTTGGTAGAAACCATCCAGCATAACGCCCGGCTTTCTGAAGTGCTTTCCGCCCTGTTGGTGCCGCATGACATGCCTGATGCTGAAGACGCTACCGAGATGGAAGGGCCAGTGAAAGGCGATGTGGCCTTTCGGGATGTGGATTTTGCCTATCCAGGTGGGACGGCTGTGCTGTCGGATTTCAATCTGCACATCACGGCTGGCAGCCGCGTGGGGCTGGTGGGGCGGTCTGGTTCAGGCAAAAGCACCGTGCTGGCGTTGTTGCAGCGCCTGCGTTTTGTGCAGTCTGGCAAGATCCTGATAGATGGGCAGGATATTCGCGGTTTGACGGATGATGCGTTGCGCGCTTGTCTTTCCATTGTGCCGCAGGATGTGTCTCTGTTGCATCGGTCCGTGTTGGAAAATATTCGGTATGGCCGACCGGATGCAACGGATGAGCAGGTGCGCGCAGCAGCCATGGCGGCGGGATGCGCCGGATTTATCGAGGCTATGCCGGAGGGGTTTCAGACCATTGTGGGGGATCGGGGCGTCAAGCTTTCGGGCGGGCAGCGCCAGCGTATTGCCATCGCGCGCGCCTTTCTACGCAACGCACCCATCCTTATTCTGGATGAAGCCACCAGCGCACTGGATACGGAAAGCGAAGAGCATGTGCAGAAGGCGCTGGACCGGCTTATGATGGGCCGAACCGTGATTGCCGTGGCACACCGGCTTTCCACCTTGCGGAACTTTGATAGAATTGTCGTGATGCAGGACGGCAGGATTGTGGAAGATGGACCTCCCGCAGTGCTGGAACAGCAGGATGGTCCTTACAGGTATTTTCTGAGCAAGCAGGTAGCGCACGCATGATATTGCAGGATGAAGCTCTTACTCCCCTTACGGAACGGCGGACTGGCCGGGGAGCCCTTGCGGCCTACGCCTATGAGCAGATACGCGAACGGCTTATTCACAGCCAGTATCGTGGGGGGGATCGGCTGGTCCTGCGGCCGCTGGCGGCCTCTCTCAAGCTCAGTCCGACGCCGGTGCGTGAGGCTCTGCTGCGGCTGGTGTCCGAACAGGCGTTGGAACTGGATGAGCGTAATACGGCGCGTGTGCCTGTTATTTCCCGCGCGGTGTTTGTGGAAATCCATGCTCTGCGGGCAGATATTGAAGAGCGACTGGCCCGGAATGTGGCAGAGCGCATTACGCCAGAGCAGATTGCCGCGCTGGAAGAATGCCATAACGACTTCATCCGTGCGTATGAGGCTGGAGACCCGCATGGCACGGCCGTTGCCAACGCGGCTTTCCATAGTGCGGTGGCAGATTTTGCCAGCCTGACGCTGACAGCAGGCTTCATGCACGGGTTATGGACGCGGATCGGACCGATCTATGCGGCGGCCAATGGTCTGCCGGACATTAGCCCAGCGGATAAAAATCACCCGCATCTGCAATTATTGTCGGCCTTTCGTGAGCATGACGTTACAAAAGCAGCGGAAGCCATGCGGCGCGATTTTGCACAGGCTCAGTCCTGGCTGGAGCCGTTACTGCCGTCATAAGAAGGCAGGCGGGTGTCAGGTTCTGTCCGGTCTCTATGGCGGAACAAGAGCCTACCCGTTTTCGCGCACTTGATGGCCACCCGGATTGAAAAATCCGTTCTGGCTATTTTTGCTGTGGCAGCAGAGCGGGACGTTAATTTTTAAGAATGAAAAAGCCAGCAAAGGAGGTCCCTCTGCTGGCTTTTTCATAAACACTCATGCCCGTGTCTGCTCAGGCTGGTTTGGTCTTGGCTTTATCCGGTGCAGGCTTGGCAGGGGCTGCCGGTTTGCCGTCTGTCAGGCCGGGAACTTCCACATCAATTTCCAACGTGGAATATTGCGCACCCCGATCCAGTTTGATCTGAACCTTGTCCTGATCAACGGCAACATGGCGTTTGATGACTTCCATGATTTCGCGGTGCAACTGGGCCAGCAGATCGTCCTTGCCATCCCCCACGGAAATACGTTCATGCGCCAACAGGATCTGCAAGCGATCCCGCGCAACCGGAGCGGAAGAGCGGCGCTTGAAGATGTTGGAGAGGAAGGAGCTCATGCAACTCTCCTTTTGAACAGCCAGTCAAACAGGCCTTTGCGTTCGGTCGGAATTGTCACTTCCAGTTTTTCACCATTCAGGCGGCGGGCTGCATCCGTGTAGGCACGGGCGGGCGCGCTGTCCGGCTCGGCAATGGTGACGGGTGCGCCTACGTTGGAAGCACGCAGCACGTCCCCGCTTTCCGGAATGATGCCCAGCAGCGGGATGGAGAGAATATCAAGCACGTCATCCGTGCCCAGCATGTCTCCCTTCGCGGCGCGCTGCGGATCATAGCGGGTGATGAGCAGGTGCTTCTCCAGCTTCTCGCCTTTCTTGGCTTTGGCGGTCGTGCTGTCGAGCATACCGATGATGCGGTCACTATCACGCACGGAAGATACTTCCGGGTTTGTGACAATCACCGCCACATCGGCATGATACATGGCCATCTGTGCGCCGCGTTCAATTCCTGCCGGGCTATCGCAGATCACCCAGTCAAACTTCTTGCGCAGTTCATCAATAACCTTGGCGACACCTTCTGACGTGAGGGCATCCTTGTCCCGTGTCTGGGAGGCAGGCAGCAGGGAGAGGTTGTCTACCCGCTTATCCTTGATCAGCGCCTGAGCCAGATTGGCATCGCCCTGAATAACGTTGATGAGGTCAAACACCACCCGGCGTTCCGCCCCCATAACCAGATCAAGGTTACGCAGGCCGACGTCAAAATCCACCAGCACAACAGACTGACCTCCCTTGGCCAGTGCGGCGCCCAGGGCTGCGGTTGTGGTGGTTTTACCCACCCCACCTTTACCTGACGTGACGACCAGAACCTTTGACATTCGTCTTATTCCTCTTTCGTCTTAGTCCATTCTTGCCATCAATCAGGGTGTGACGGCCGTGTTGGCGGCAAGATTACAATCTGCGGTCAAAAATGGAATGCAGAATATTCACTCAATCTACATTCTTTTTAAGGAAAATGCCGTAATTATGCCATCGGGTGGAAAGTGAGCGTCTCTCCGGAGAGCACAACCTGCGTGGGTTTTCCGCTCCGTTCAGCGTCCATTTCCTCGGCTGTGGCGTAAAATCCATCAATCGCCACCAGTTCCGCTTCCAGATGGCGGGTGAAAATACGGGCCTCCGCATGCCCCCCAATGCCCGCAATGGCTCGCCCACGCAGTGCGCCATAAACGTGAATGGAGCCACCGGCAGAAACTTCCGCCCCCGAGGCCACGGAGCCGAGAATGATCACGTCCCCATTCGGCCAGACAATATGCTGGCCAGAGCGGATGGGCTCTTCAAGCAAAAGTGTGCTGGGGGCAGGTGGGGCGGGAACATCATCTTCCGGAATATCGATGTTGCCGGAAGACCGTCCGCCAATAAAGCTCTCGGGCCAGTTCCACCCGGCAAGGGCGGGCCAGGAGCGGTCTGCTCCCTCAATGCCGATCAGGCGTACGCCCCGCTCTTCCAGCGCCTGTTGCAGATACGCCAGATCCGGGGTCTGGGCGTCCACCAGGCTGAGATCAAGGATGATGGGTTTGCCGGAGAAAAAACCGGCAGAGCGGGCCAGTTGCAGGTCAAGTGCGTGCAGCCAGTCTGCCAGAGGTGCCTCAGGCGTGAGTGTGAGCGCCAGAAAGGATCTGCCGGAAAGACGGATACGGGGAGGGGAGGATGGCGTGCCGGACAAGGGTTGGGGATCTCGCTGGGTAAGGTCAAACGGGATGGCGCAAGGAGTATAGCGGGGAGGCCGATCTGTCGAGCGTATGCCACACAAGCAGGGTGGCCGCGCATATTTGATGATGAAAGATATGATTTATCCTCTGGTGCAGGCGCAGACAATGTCATAAATCTGCGTCATGCGTACCCTTTTTCATCTCCCCATTTCTCCCTATTGCCGCAAGGTCCGTCTTGTGTTGGGCGAAAAACGCCTGCCGTTTGAAGCGATTATTGAACGGGTGTGGGAGGAGCGTCCGGAATTTCTGGCCATGAACCCGGCAGGTCAGGTGCCTGTGCTGGTGGAAGACAATGGCCTGATTGTTCCAGACTCTCACGTGATCTGCGAGTATCTGGAAGAAGCGTATTCCGATACCCCGCTGCTGGGCCGCACGCTGGCTGAGCGGGTTGAAGTGCGCCGCCTTGTGGCGTGGTTTGATGGCTATTTTGCTGAAAAAGTGACCAACCGCTTTATTGGCGAGCGTGTGATGAAGCGCCTGAGCGGTCGGGGCAACCCCGATGGCACGGTGCTGCGTGAAGGTTACGCGGCCATGAAGCCGAACCTGAAATACGTGAACCATCTGGCGGAAAACCGGAACTGGCTAGCCGGGAATTTCCTGTCTCTGGCGGATTTTGCCGCAGCGGCCCATCTATCCAGCCTTGATTTTATTGGGGACATAGACTGGTCCCGCATCCCGGCGGTACGAGACTGGTATGCCCGCATGAAGTCCCGCCCGTGTTTCCGACCGCTGTTGACGGACCGTGTGGCAGGCATCACGCCGCCCGACTATTACGTCAATCTTGATTTCTGAGCGGCTGGTGACCCTACCTGAACGGCGTGAGGCCACATGGCGCACGCCAGATGTGGTGGTGATTGGCGCTGGCGCAGCCGGGCTGATGGCCGCCTTTACCGCAGCCCGACGCGGCAGCCGGGTTGTGGTGCTGGATCATGCGCCAGAGCCGGGACGCAAGATTCTCATTTCTGGCGGAGGCCGGTGCAATTTTACCAACCGGGATGTCAAACCTGAATGTTTTCTGTCCCAGAACAGGCACTTTGCCCGTTCTGCTCTGAGCCGCTACACCCCGGCGGATTTTCTGGCGCTGCTCGCAACCCATAAAATCTCGTGGCATGAAAAAAAGCTCGGGCAGTTGTTTTGCGACAATTCTGCCAGTGACATTGTCAAAATGCTGCTTGCCGAATGTGATGCGGCAGGCGTGCGCTTGCTGACGGATGTGCGGGTGGCTGACGTCAGCCGTGCCGAGGTATTTCGGGTCAGGACGTCAGCAGGAGAGTTCACGTCTGCTGCGCTTGTTGTGGCAACGGGGGGCCTGTCTATCCCCAAGCTGGGGGCATCCGGGTTTGGGTATGATTTAGCACGGCATTTTGGTCTGCCGGTCATCATGCCAGAACCTGCACTGGTGCCATTGGTATTCGGCGCTGGCACGGAAAGCTGGGTAAAGGAACTGGCCGGGGTTTCCCTACCGGTCAAGGCATCCTGCGGCAAAGTGGCGTTTGAAGAAGCGCTTCTGTTTACGCATCGCGGCTTGTCCGGCCCTGCTTTGTTGCAGATCTCATCCTACTGGCAGGCGGGGCAGCCCGTGCGGCTTGATTTATTGCCTGGGCAGGACAGTGGCCGCCTGCTGGCGGAGGTCAAAGCCAGCAGAGGCAAAATGCGCGGGCCTGCCGTGTTGAGCCGCTGGTTCCCGCAGCGTTTGGCGCAGGAACTGGCGCGCCAGTTCGCGCCTGATCGCCCAGTGGTGGAGTGGCCAGACAAAACCATTCGCGCTTTGGCCGAGCATATTCATCGGCTGGATATGCACCCAACGGGCACGGAGGGCTTTGCCAAGGCGGAAGTCACGCGCGGCGGAGTGGATACGCGCGCGCTTTCCTCCAAAACCATGGAGGCCCAACAGGTGCCCGGCCTGTATTTTATCGGCGAAGCGGTGGACGTTACCGGCTGGCTGGGCGGCTATAATTTTCAATGGGCATGGGCCAGCGGCCACGCCGCCGGGGAAGCTGTAGCAGTGAACCGTTAAAGGTGGTTTTAGGGGGCAGGAGGGGCACTCCTATCTTGCAGGCTGCTCCCATGCTGGCTGAGACTTTTTCACTGATCTGTGGAGGCACAGGCGAGACCTCACTCAGTACGTGAGAATTAGTCACCGCGCCGCTTTCCCATAACTTTGTAAAAAGCGGCGTTTTGGGCAGCAGAGTGCGCTGATTTTTTCCTCATGTCCTGACCGTATTTTCCGGTTCGCTTTCGCCCCTCCCTCAAATCTTGCCAGTGCTTTGCCGCTGACGTTGCCAGGAGCGTTCAAACGTCCTGTTCTGCGGTCGAGAACGTGGGGTGGAACGGATGAAGGTGAAGAGAGTGTGGGACTTCGGCTAGGGTTGATTTTGGGCTTTTCGTTCTGCGGCCAGTTCTAGTGCGCGGGCGTAAACCGTGCGGCGGGGCAGGCCTGCGGCGGTGGCAGCGAGGGCGGCTGCGTCTTTGACCGAGTGGGTGTCGAGCAGGGAGCGCAGTGTCGTGTCCAGATCATCCGCGCTAGTTTCTTCTACCTCGGCAGGGCCAAGCAGGACGGTAATTTCACCGCGCGGCGGTACTTCTGCATAAAAGGCGGCCAGATCAGCTACCGGCGCGCGCCTGACTTCCTCAAACCGTTTGGTGAGTTCGCGTGCCACGGCGCAGGGGCGGGTAGGACCAAAAATCTCGGCCATGTCCGCCAGTGTTTCAGCTAGCCGGTGGGGGGCTTCATGCCAAATAAGGGTGGCGGCCAGCCCGGCGCGCTCGGCGGCATGCAGTTTGGCGAACGCCTCCTTCCGGGCGGCGGAGCGTGGCGGCGGGAAGCCGACAAACATGAACGGGTGCGGGGGGAGGCCGGAGAGCACCAGCGCCGTCAATGCCGCATTGGGGCCGGGAATGACCGTCAGCGGAATGTCGGCCTCTATGGCGGCGCGCACCAGCCGGTAACCGGGGTCAGACAGCAGAGGCATGCCCGCGTCGGAAACAAGGGCAATGCGCGTGCCGTTCTGCAAACGCTCTATCAGTGCAGGCACACGCTGGCGTTCATTGTGTTCGTGCAGGGCTTCCGTGCGGGCGGAAATACTGTTTTCGGAAAGCAGGCGGGCTGTTGTGCGGGTATCCTCACACAACACCAGATCAGCTTCCGCCAGCGCTTGTGCCGCGCGGGGGCTGAAATCTCCCAGATTGCCAATGGGCGTTGCCACCAGAGTCAGGCTGAACGCACGCGGGGCATGACTTGAGGCTTTTCCTTCGCTATGGAGGAGACTGTCCCGGTCGCACTGTGCCTCAGACCGGTTGTTTTCGGAGGACGAACTGGATGATGACACGCGCCTATTCTTTCCTGTCTGGAGCACCCACGGGTGGTCTGACGGCAAACCGCGCGGCGCGCAAGGCCGGAATGGCTGTTTTGGGCACAGTGGGGCTTATGCTGGCAGGCTGCGCGGATCAGTCTGGCTCGGCAGGATCGGGCGCGCAGGCTCCAAAAGCAAGCCATAAGGTTGGCGTCTTGCTACCGTTGACCGGCCCTAACGCCGGCTTGGGGCGTGAACTTCTTTCTGGCGCGGCTCTTGCCCTGAGCGATGCGCCAGCACCCGCTGGGGCAACTGCGGCTCCGGCTGCGGGTGCGCCCACCATGGATGTGCATGACACTGCCGGGGTTGGTGGGGCTGTGGCTGCCGCGTCTGCCGCGCTGGCCGCAGGGGATGGTATTCTTCTTGGCCCGTTGACAGCCGGTGATACCGCAGCGGCAGCTCCCGCCGCACAGAATGCTGGCGTGCCTGTGCTGGCGTTTACCAGTGATGTCTCTCAGGCGCGTGCAGGCGTATGGGTGATGGGCATTACGCCGGAAGATCAGGTGGAGCGGCTTGTCGCACTCGCCCGCAAGGAAGGGCGTCATCGTTTTGCAGCGCTGTTGCCTGATAATCCCTTGGGTCGCGCTTTGGGGAATGGCCTTGTTACGGCGTGTCAGGATCAGGGGCTGAATGCGCCTGCCATTCTGTACCATACAGGCAGTGTGGACAGTATTACGCAGAAGATGCGTCAGCTTTCCTCTTATGACACACGTCTTTCCGAATCCCGCGCAACTTCCGGAACCACAACACCCAATACAGGTGCACCCGCAGCCGATGCCGTGGCGGATGCTGAAAAGCCCTTGCCGTCTGATCTTGCCGCGGCCCTGAAACCCGATAGAAGCACGGCGGCTACGCCTTCTGCGGCACCAGCACCACCTGCGGCTGCATTTTCTCCTCCTCCGTTTGATGCCCTGCTGCTGGGGGATACGGGGCTTGGGCTGAAAAATGTCATTACCGCCCTGAATGATAGTCAGGTTACTGCCAGCAACGTACGGATTATGGGGCCGGGTCTGTGGTCCGCTTTTGCCACCAAGCTGGGAGCACTGAAGGGGGCCTGGTATGCGGCACCGGACCCGTCTTCCCGTCAGGCATTTGCCAGCCGTTTTCTGGCGAGGAATCACCATATGCCGCGGCCTCTGGCTGATTTGTCGTATGACGCCGCCATGGTGGCCAAAACCGTCTCTCAGGTTGCCCCATCGGGCTACCCCGCAGATGTGCTGACACGGCCTGAAGGATTTGCAGGTGTGGATGGTCCTTTCACCTTGCAGCCCAACGGGCGCACGCGCCGGGCGCTGGGTGTATTTGAAGTGATTGGTAATGGAAGTGGCGCAAAGCTCATTGCGCCTTCCAGCCTGAAGACTGATGTTTCCGGCTAAAAGATCACCTGCAGGCCCCGTCAGCTTCGGGCTGGCGGGCTAATAAAAAAGGCGCTCTCCGGCAGGAGGCGCCTTTTTTGATGGCTGGAAGAATGGTGAGCGAAGGAGATCACCGGACCTTGGTTCCGGTCCGTTTCTGTTTGACCATATGTGTCAGGCTCTGAACCACTTCCTGCACAACGCCGTCCCATTCGCGGGGGGCTTTTTGACGAATAATGCGGAGGTCCGGATACCATGGGCTGGTTGTCTGATTATGGAGCCACCGCCAGCAATTATCATAGCGGTCCATCATCAGCACAGGTTTGCCCAGTGCGCTGGCAAGGTGCACGCAGGACGTATCAACAGACACCACAACATCCAGAGACATGATGAGGGCTGCCGTATCATCCATACTGTGCAATTCATCCGTTGGATCATACAGCACCATATCTTCCGGTAGGTCCAACATCTGCTCAGCATAGGGGCCTTTTTGCAGGCTGATGAGGTTGATGCCGCGCACAGCGGCAAGGGGAGCCAACGTGTGCAGATTCATGGAACGGCGGCGGTCTACCATGTAGGGGCCAACCAGATTGGGGCGCGGTGCGCCGCCCCATACCAACCCCACATTCAGCTTGCGGTTGCGTGGCAGAAAGGCGGAGAAATATTTTATCTTGTCCGGATCTGCTTTCAGATACGGAACAGAAGCGCCCATTGCATCTTCCGTGGCTGCAAAAACGCGGGGGAGGCTGATGAAGGGGCAATGCCAGTCATAAGCCGGAACATCGCCCCCAACCTGCACTTCGATGGCGCCAGTTACGCGGCGGCACAGGTCTGCCAGCGTATCCGGCACCCACAAATGGGGAATGGCTCCGCGCCGGGCCAAGGGTTCAATATAGCGCAGATACATTAATGTATCGCCCAACCCTTCTTCCTGCGTGATGAGAATACGCTTGCCTCGGATATCCGTGTTCGGACCAAGCGAGGGCATGAGCTGTTCAGGTGGCAGGCTGGTATGGCCGGGAAGCTTGAAGCGCCATTCATGCTCGGCCCATCCCTGAGCGTAACGGCCTGCCTTGAGCAGGGTGATGGAGTGGTTCAGGCGGATCTGAGCATTGGTCGGGCGGTAGGTAATGGCGCGGCGGTAGAAATCCAACGCCTCTTCCAGTTTCCCCATGTTGGAGAGAACGCACCCGATATTGGACAATGTCCCTGCGTGATCGGGGTGTTCTTCCTTAACAGCCTGAAGAACGTCCAGCGCGCCTTCCATATCCCCTTTTTCTGCCAGCACCATAGCCAGCAGATTGGCGGCCAGTGTGTTGTTTGGACGCAGGGCAACGGCTTCACGCAGCACCTCCAGTGCTTCGTCAAACTGCCCCATCTGGCCCAGCATGCCGCCAAGTGCTTCAAGCACTCGTGCATCCTTGGGGGTGAGTTTCAGGGCTTCCCGGCACACGGGCAGCACGTCTTCCCGACGGTCCAGCGCCACCATGATCTCGCTGAGGTCCTGCAACGGATGCTGTGCCAGCGGATTTTTGGTGGCGGTCGCGCAGAAAAGTTCCGCAGCTTTCCGTGGGGCATACGTTCCCGCGTAACACAGGCCGAGCAGGGTCTGTATCTGCGGCTCATCCAGCTTGGCGTAGGGTTGCAGAACAGCCAGCATAGCCTCGAAATGACCGGCTTTTATCTCGCTCAGGGCACGACGAAGCGTGGTCTGATCAGGATGGCTCAGGGTGGGAGAAGAAGCAGGGCGCGTCATGGTTCTCTTATGTATCGTCCAGATGCGTTGCGGGAAAGCAAAACAGAAGCAGGTAAGAAAAAACCCGGCAAGGCAGCATGCCAGCCGGGTTTTTCAGGATTATGACAGAGGCCGTATCAGGCTGCTTTCATAACTTCGGTCAGAGAAGAAAGAACATCCGCCGGGTCTTTCTTTTCCAGTACTGCAACTTCGGCCACAAAACGTTCCTGTGCGGCTTCAAACAGCTTGCGTTCACTAAAGCTGCCGTCCAGGCTGTCCACATTGCGGCGCAGGTCACGCAGTACTTCTGCAATCTGGACCAGATCACCCGAGTTGATTTTTTCCTGATAGGCAACGGCACGCCGTGCCCACATGCCTTTGCTGACATGCGGCTTGCCCTTGATAATGGACATGGCCTTGTCAACAATTTCGCGTGAGACAATCTTGCGCAAACCAGCCTTGCGGGCCTTGGTTAGCGGAATACGCAGCGTCATCTGGTTGCCGGGGAAGGAAATCTGGATCACTTCCAGCTTCGTGCCGGCAATTTCATCAACGCCAATACGGTCCACGCGCCCTACGCCGTGGGCCGCATAGACAATGGCGTCACCCTCCTGGAAGGGGTCGTCGTCCTTGATCTTGGTTTTGGCCTGGGCTGCGGTGGTTGCTGCGGCCGTGCGTGCCATTGCATCTGTCACGCCGCCTTTAGGGGTGGTTCTGAATGTGCTCATAGCCAAGGCTTATACCATAAATTCGTGGCCCTGTCTTCCATAAGGGCAGACAGGGCCTTGGGGACGCGTGATGCTGCTTTCAGGACTGAATGCCCTTGATGGTGGTGAGCGGCGGCGGAGAGCCAAGGCCTGTAGGTTGTACGGTATCAATTTCAATGGTGCGGGCCATGGTCGCCATGGGCAGAGCATGCGGTGTGCTGGCGAAGGGTTCCTGAAGATCGTTCGCGCTTTTGTCCAGCACCAGAAACAGCATACCCACAAGGGAAGACCCCAGTGGCGTAATCCATTCAAGAGTCTGGACCATGGAGATAGGCAGGATAATGCAGAAAATGTTTACCAGTGCACGCGGTAGGGCGGAAAACTGCATGGGAAGCGGCGTATTGCGGATACGTTCCAGTCCACCCTGAGCGTTGGCCAGATCAGACAGAATACGGTCTATTTGCCCATGTACGGCGCCATCAATGCCTTTTTTGGCCACTTCCTCGCTTACGCCAAGCCCCAACTGGTAGAGAATGGCATTGGGCTGATTACGCCAGCCTTCAATGCCCTTGAGCATGTTGGGTGGGAGCAGCCGTTTGACATCAGCCGAGACATCAACATTCCCCAATGCACCGCGCAGGGCATGAGGATAGGCGGCAATGCCGAACATCAGATCTGGTCGATCACCCAGCAATGTCCCTGCCTGACGGCTGAAGGAGCGGCAGTTGTTGGTAATGGACCCCCACAAGGTGCGGGCCTCCCACCAACGGGCATAGGCGCTGTTACTGCGAAAACCCATGAAGAGGGCGAGAGCAGAGCCGATAAGCGATGTGGGAAGGCTGGGAAGTTCCATCCATTCCTGATGGAATACCTGAAACAGGACAACCACGACACAATCCCATGCTGCCATGAGGAGGAATACCCCCAGGATCTCTTTGCTGATAATCCGCAAGCCGATCCTTTGGTCAACGATCATCCAGATAGTCTCCATTATGGTTGTTATGGTTCAAAAGAAGACACAGTAACTTGGAAGGACGCTTACGGTTTCCTGCCTGAAGGGGCGCATTCTGTCCATGTTACAGCTTTGTCATGCGTTCAGCGGGTTCATTAAGACATTGTTCATGCTCAGTGTGGCACGAAAATGATGGAAACAGATTTTCCTGTGAGTTGCTATGCTGCAAAAAACAGGAAGGGGCTCCTGCTCCGCCATCCTGCCCGGACGAGAGGGGACGGAATACGTGGCACAAGGATCAAGCCATGGCGCGACAGGACGAGAATAAGGGAGAAGAGAGGGTGGTGACAACAATCGAGACGCGCTCGGAGCATGTGTGTCATGGTGGACGGGTTGGTTTCTACACCCATCAGTCAAACGTTCTGGGGCTTGAAGCGCGTTTTGCCGTGTTTGTGCCGCCCGGTGCAGATACCGCAAATCCGGTGCCCGTTGTTTATGTGCTGGCCGGACTGACCTGCACGGAAGAGACCTTTTTCATCAAGGCGGATGCCCTGGCGGAGGCTGCCAGATTAGGGGTGGCGCTTGTGGCGACGGATACATCTCCCCGCGGAGCAGGCATTGAGGGAGAAGATACAGACTGGGACTTTGGAACCGGAGCCGGATTTTATCTGGATGCCACACAGGAGCCGTGGCGGAAGCATTACCGAATGGGGCACTATATTTGTGAAGAATTGCCCCGGTTGGTAGAGGCTCATTTTCCGCTGGATGGTGCGCGGCGTGGTATCACGGGGCATTCCATGGGAGGGCATGGAGCGCTTGTGCATGGATTGCGGGCTCCGCAGTTCTGGAAATCTGTCTCGGCTTTTGCCCCCATTGTGCACCCCGCCGTGGTGCCGTGGGGTGAGAAGGCCTTCACCAATTATCTTGGTCCAGACCGCGCAACGTGGCGCGCGTATGATGCCGTGTGCCTGTTGGAGGATGGCCATACTCACCCCTCCACATTGTTGGTTGATCAGGGAAAGGCCGACCAGTTTCTGGAACGCGAACTTCAACCATGGCATCTGGCAACTGCGGCACAAACAGCCGGTCAGGCTCTGACCTTGCGCGAGCATGATGGATATGATCACTCATACTGGTTTGTGCAGAGCTTTGCTGCTGATCACATACGGCATCATGCGGCTGTTCTGAAGGCGGTGCGGTAACAACGGCTCAGGTGAGGGAGAGCGGCTGTAAATGGCTGCTCTCTCGAACCCTTTAAGTAAAAAGGCATAAGTGATTATTTTATAATCAAACTTTATTCCCAGAAAATGGACGCCTCTTTTTGATAGAGTATTTTTAGTTCGGTTATCTTGCGTCCGGCAACCGCGTGTGTATGGTCCTCAAAAATAGATATAATAATGTGTCGGAGAATTTTATGCGTTTTTTAAAAAATATAAACGTATATTTTTATTTCTTTATATTTTCGATTGTGATTGTTGCGGCTGCAACTTTAAATAATCCATATTTTTTTACAGAAGATGATTCCCAGAATGAATATCTGGGGTTCATGCGGCAATATGGAGAGTCCTGGCGGAATTGGGAGATACCCTTCATTGCCAAGAATATTCTGGTTGGCAGCAACGCCATGGTGGAACTGCAACGCGCTATTTTTGCACCGCACAACATAGTGGCTTCTCTTATCACCTCATCAAACACCCTTGTTACCTCAACAGGCGTGTTTTTTGCTGTCCTTGATATTTTTGTATTGGCTGTTGCCGGCTATATTATAGGTCAGTCTTTGGGGCTTAAGAAAAACATCTCAGTGCTTTTGGGGTTTTCCCTGCCTGCAAATGCCATGTTTTTATACCAGTACGCTGGTCCATGGTGGAACGCCGCCAATGGACATGCCCTTGCCATGTTGTCGGTTGCATCTTTCTTTTTTCTTTTAAAAGAACGTTCTCTAAGTAGTTATGTTTTTAATTTTATTTCAGTTTTTTTGCTTTTGTTATCAGGGTGGCCTCATGGGTTTATTGGCTATCTGGTCATAGGTGTCTGCTCTCTGGCGTTTGTTATGAGGCAGAATTTCAAGAAAAACATCGCGTTGGTTGTTCCAACGTTGTGCGCTGGGCTGTGCGCCGTTCCCGTCTATTCAGAATTTCTGTATTTACGCGATTTTATTGTAAGGCCTTCCGGTTGGGATAATTTGAACAATTTTCTGGTGCCAAGCCTTACCCAAATGCTGTTTGCGTTTTCCCCAACATATTTCGAGCATATGAATTATTTTGGTGGATACAGAGCCGTTTGCGTTGCGTTTGGGTTTGCATCTGTCTTCTGTATATTTCCGGTCTTTTTTTCAAAGATAAAGCTGAATGACCCGGTGTTGAAAATACTCTTCACCTGTTCAGTGGTGTTTTTAATATTATGCCAGATGCCGTCGCAATCGGGAATGTTACGGTACTCCATCCGCTTTCTCCCTTTTTTCACGCTTATGGTGAATGTGATTTCCTTCTATATTCTGGACCGTTTTGAAATAGTGGTGACCAAAGGAAGAGAAAGAGCGTTTTTTTATTTTTTGATAGTGTCAGCAATAATATCTTATTCTATCTGTGCGTTTGAATTTAAAAATCTGCTTATGGCTGATTTTTTCAGCTTGGTTCTGGTATTGTGCGCCTATCTGTTTTTCATCAAAAAACAGGCCATCAAGACAGAGACGTCTCTCCCTCTTTTTGTGGTGCCGTTGGCAAGTGTTCTGATCATGTTTTTCACGTTGTCTGGCGTGGGAGAAAAATACATGTATCAGATTGATTTACCCAAAAAACTCGAAAATCTCTCAAACCTTAATCTCAGCGGTTCTGTGATGTCCTTTTCCGGATGGGGATATCATGATGCCCATGAACTGGCAGATATCAATTCTTCTCAGTTTGGCTATTATGATGTGAAAACAGCCAATGGTTATTCTCCCAACGGGCAGAAATACATAGACCAAGTTCTGGTGCATTCTCTTCCGCACACATTGCTGGATCAGAATGCGTCCCTCCCGCAACTAACCCAGCAGATACCGGAGTTTGGTAATCAGTGTCTGCTGAGCATGTTTGGTGTCAGCACCATAGTGCTGGGTAACGGAAATATGCTGGATGCTGTGAAACGCTGTGGATTTGGCAGGGTTTTGCCAGGGCCCCGAGGTATGATGTATGCGATGAGCCAGAAGACATATTCGTCTTCTTTAGCCTATGCCAGCGCTCCAGCGGTTTCTGTTTCCAAGGAGACAAATAATACCATAAAACTGGCGATCCCTGACGAAAAAAACGCCATTACCATGGTTTTTTCACGCGAGTTCTGGCCGGGGTATAGTGCCCACGGGTTGGCCTGCAAGGTTGACGTGTCGGGTTACAGAAAAATGTTGCTGTCTGTCACCGTTCCTCCCCATTGTCAGGGGGAATTAACAGTCTCGTATTTTCCCAAGACATGGAAATATACATTATTCAGTCCGCTTCTGGGGCTGATCCTTTTTGGCGTGTTCCTGTGGCGTGAACGGCAGCAGGCAGGAAAGCCTGTTTCTGGTCTGCAAGTGCAAGTTGCCTGACCCACGTGCTGGCGAGTAGCATGTTATACTCTGGAGGGATTATGAACCATGCCCGCCAGAGCCCCCAGCCATTTCAGATATTCTGTCAGAAGCAGGCGGAGCGTATTGCTTTTCAGTGGATGTTCCAACGCAGGCGGTTTGACGGGGTATGCGTATAGCGTCACGCCCGGCAGTGTACGGCCTAACTCAAGCATGGCGCGGCGCATGTGATAGCCAGCGGTTACAACGGTCAGGGTATAAATATGGTTGTCTGCAACCCAGGCTGCGGTTTCTGCTGCGTTTTCAATGGTTGAACGTGCCTGATAGCCTAGCGTAATGCGTTCTTTCAGGGGGGCAGGCATGGGGGGGAGCAGATCATCACGGCCCGTCTGTGGGTCCACCCCAGAGATCAGCAGTTTCTCGGCCTGATTTTGCCGGAGCAGCCTTAAAGACATGTCTATGCGGCCTTGCCCGCCCGTGAGCGCTACAATACCGTCCGTGTGGGGAACCGAATGGGCGGGCTGTAGGGCATCATATGCAAACCAGCCGAATGTTACGCCCATACAAAGGAGCACTAACAGCCCCAACCGGACCCCACCACATAGCATGCGGTTCAAGCGGGAGCGTCGGGGTGCGGTTCTCTGGGGGGGAGTGGAGGCCTTCATGGCATGCGGCGGAGCCAGATGCGGACCATGATCTGTGTGGTCATCCAGCCAATAAAGGCAGCAACAAACGGTAGCCCCGCAAGCCCGATAAGCAGATCCTGTGGCAACATGCCGGGAAGGGAGCGCCAGTCCGGCATGGCGGTGCTGGCTGTTTGAAGAGAAGAGACGGCAAACGGAGCCGCCATTCTGAACAGGAAGACAAGCGGCGCGATAGCCAGCAAGGTGCCCAGAATGCCGCCTCCCAACGCAAGGCCGCCGGTGCGTCCAGCAAAACGTCCGGCAATGTAGCTGTCCGTGGCACCCAGCCCATGCAGAATTTCAATAATATCCCGGCGGGTGGAAAGCCCCGTGCGGGTTGCAAGCCCGGTAATCATGGCGGCAATCCCGCCTACGGTGGCAAGCGCCAGCGCGGCGCAGGCCAGCAGGCTATCAGCCAGTGCCCGCAGCCGGGTGCTCCACTCGGCATTATGTTCAACAAGGGTGTCTGGAACCTGAGCGTTGAGGGTCTGCTCCAGATCTGCCGGAGCGGCTGCACCGGCGGGCAGACGCACTTCTATTACGGCAGGCAGAGGAAGCGCGCTGTTGCTGGCATCCCCCAGCCAAGGTGTCAGTAAATGTGCAAGTTCTTCTTTGCTCAGTCTGTGAACCTGCGTCCCGGAGGGCAAGGCGGAAAGGTGCGCCAGCACGGCGTCCGCCCGTGTTTGCGTTTGAGGGGAGGTTGCGGGAGTCGGCCCCGTGGCCGTTTTCTGAGGAGGCGTTGCGGTAGCCGGTGCGGGTTGGTCCGGGGCAGAAACCTGAATGGTCAGCAATTGGGCCGCGCCGCCAGCCCAACGGGCAGACAATGCGCGTGCGCCTGTTGCACCTGTAAGGGTGAGGGCTGCCAGAAAGCTCATCATGGCTACCAGAATGAACAGGCTTCTGTCCGGCAGAGCTTCTGAAAGGGAGAGGCCGTCCTTACGGCCGGAAAAGGGGAGCGCCATGGGTCAGTCTCCCTCCCGCACCAGCCGGCCCCGTTCAAGGTAGAGGGATGGCTGGGGCAGGCGGCGAACTAGGGCCTCGTTATGGGTGGCGACAATCACGGTTGTGCCCATGCTGCTGAGTTCTCCAAACAGGTCCAGCAGTTTATGCGCCTGTGTTTCTTCCAGTGCATTGGTGGGTTCATCCGCCAGAATAAGGCCGGGCCGGTGGACAATGGCACGCGCTATGGCGGTTCTCTGCTGCTCACCGCCAGAGAGGCGTGAGGCGCGTACGTTTACGCGTTCTCCCAGCCCCACCCATTTCAGGATGGCGTGCACCTCATCCGTTATTTCCTCTTCCGGGCGATGTTGAAGGCGTAAGGGAAGGGCCACGTTATCGGCCACGGAAAGATCGGGCATCAGTCGATAGTTCTGATGTACCATCCCGATTCGCTGCCGCAGGCGCATCAATGTGGCGCGTGGGGCTTCTGCTGTTACGGTCTTGTTCAGAATGTCCATGCTGCCGTCTGTCGGCAGGCTTTCTACATGCAGCAGGCTGAGCAGGCTTGTTTTACCCGCGCCAGAAGGTCCAAGTAGCCAGCGAAAGCCGCCCTGTGGCACCGAAAAGGACAGGCCCGAAAGGACCGGAGCACCATTCTTGCGTTCCCGCCGCCATGAAACGTTCTGCAGGCGGATCATGAGAGAAAAACGGATTGGGCGCTGAGGCGCGGCGTGATCTGGGCGACGTGATGCATGGGTTTGATAGTAGCGGAGAGCAGCCTGCACTGTCGATGATAAGCCGCAAAGAGAGTGGCGAGAGCGGATTTAACGGGGATTGTGTAAAATCCCCTCTGGCATGGAGGGCAGCCTCTTGTATTAAAGAGGATGTTTGCAAAGCTGCTTTTCAGGTAGATGCGCAAGGTATTGGCTGAATAGCGCGTGCCATGACAGCTACGGCATGACAGAGAGTACTGATGAGAATTGTTTGCCCTTCATGTGGCGTTGCCTATCAGGTCCCTGCGGCTCTACTGGCCAAACGGCACACGCTAAAATGCTCTGCCTGCGGCGTGAAATGGCGCGTGGACCTTCCGGTAGAGGAGGCCGCTTCCCATAACACGCCGCAGGCAGAGCATTTTAGCGTGTGCCGTTTGGC
>NZ_LHZQ01000019.1 GCF_001580915.1 Acetobacter tropicalis
GGACTATCCTGAATTTTGTGCGGTGTGGTTATAACCTGCTCGAAGAGGAGCCCGCGCATGAGCATTGATAAAGACCTCCTGGACCGCCTGATGGAAGGACGTTCCCCCGGCGACCTGTTTGGTAAGACCGGCATACTCTCGGAATTGACGAAGGCACTGGCGGAACGAGCGCTCAGCACGGAGATGGACATTCATCTCGCTGAAGAACGCGCCGATGGCGCTCCTGCCGAGGGCAACCTGTCGCCCAATCGCAGAAACGGCAGAAGCCAGAAGACCGTGACCACGCAGAGCGGCAAGGTTGTCCTGGATATTCCCCGGGACCGGAACGGCACGTTTGACCCGCTGCTGATTGCCAAATACCAGCGTCGCTTTCCCGAGTTCGACCGCAAGATTATCAGCATGTATGCCCGGGGCATGACGACCCGTGAGATCCAGGGGCATATCGAAGAAATCTACGGCGTTGAGGCCTCGCCGAGCCTCATTTCCGCGATTACTGACGCGGTGATGGAGGAGGTCGCCGCCTGGCAGAACCGCCCGCTGGAACCGTGCTATCCAATTGTCTTCATGGATGCGATCCGGGTCAATATCCGCAGTGACGGGACTGTTTCGAACAAGGCCGTCTTCATAGCACTTGCGATCCTGCCTGACGGCACACGGGACATTCTGGGGCTGTGGTTCCAGGAAAATGAAGGC
>NZ_LHZQ01000194.1 GCF_001580915.1 Acetobacter tropicalis
GCGGCGGGTCAAGCAGACGGATGGTGACGGGCAGCCCCGCCATGATGCGGAACAGGGCCGAGAAATCATCCCGCTGGAAGGGCAGCAGCGCCCCAATGGCACGGGCACGGGCTTCCGGTTCTTCCGTCATGATCATCTGGCGCACGTGGCCAATCCGATCCGGGCCGAAGAACATGTGCTCCGTACGGCACAGGCCAATGCCTTCCGCGCCGAAGCGACGGGCTGTTTCAGCATCTTCCGGCGTTTCGGCATTGGCACGAATGCCCAGACGACGCACGGAATCGGCCCAGCCCATCAGGGTGGAGAAATCGCCAGAAAGAGAAGGCGGAATGGTGGGAACACGGCCCAGATAGACAGCACCCGTGCCGCCATCCAGCGTGATCCAGTCACCAGCCTTCAGGGTATGACCGCCAACGCTGAGCGTCTGTGCCTTGTAGTCCACGGCAATGCTGCCAGCACCTGCAACGCAAACACGGCCCATACCACGGGCCACCACGGCAGCGTGGGATGTCATGCCACCACGGGTTGTCAGCACACCACGGGCGGCGTGCATGCCATGCACGTCTTCGGGTGAGGTTTCGATACGCACCAGAATGACATCTTCACCCTTGGCGGCACGGTCTTCCACATCTTCAGCGGAGAATGCAATCACGCCGGTAGCTGCACCGGGGGAGGCCGGAAGGCCGCGGGCAAGCTGTGTACGCTCGGCTTTGGGGTCAAGAACCGGGTGGAGAAGCTGATCAAGCGAGGAGGGCGGAACCCGTGTAATGGCGTCTTCCTGCGTGATCAGACCTTCGCGTGCCATATCAACGGCAATGCGCAGTGCGGCTGCAGCGGTGCGTTTGCCGTTACGGGTTTGCAGGAGGTACAGCTTGTTGCTCTGCACCGTGAACTCAATGTCCTGCATGTCCTTGTAGTGGCGTTCCAGTAGTTCGCGCACCTTCAGCATTTCCTGATAGGCCTGCGGCAGCGCCTTTTCCATGGGGTTCTGATCAGGCGTGGCGCGCTCGGCGGACATGGGCTGCGGCGTGCGGATACCCGCCACCACGTCTTCACCCTGCGCGTTGATCAGGTATTCACCGTAGAAAATGTTCTCGCCGGTGGAGGGGTCACGCGTGAAGCAGACGCCGGTGGCGCAGTCATCACCCATGTTGCCGAACACCATGGACTGAACGTTGACAGCTGTGCCCCAGCTTGCCGGAATATCATGCAGCTTGCGGTAGGTGTTGGCGCGCGGGTTCATCCAGGAACCGAACACGGCACCAATGGCGCCCCAGAGCTGATCCTTCGGGTTTTCAGGGAAGGGTTTGCCCGTTTCGTTCTGAACAATGCTCTTGTAGTCCTTGACCACAAGCTGCCAGTCTTCAGCGCTGAGGGCGGTATCATCTTCCTTGCCCAGTTCCCGCTTGGCCTGTTCCAGAATGTCTTCAAACCGATGGTGCGGGACACCCAGCACAACGGAGCCGTACATCTGGATGAAGCGGCGGTAGCTGTCCCACGCAAAGCGGGCATCACCGGAGGAGCGGACAAGCCCTTCCACCGTTTCATCATTCAGGCCCAGGTTCAGCACCGTGTCCATCATGCCGGGCATGGAAACACGGGCACCCGAGCGCACGGAAACAAGAAGCGGTGCGTTGGCATCACCGAAGCGCAGCCCCATGGCCTTTTCAACCCGGCCCATGGCATCCTCAATCTGGGATTCCAGCTCTGCCGGGTAGGCGCGGCCATTTTCATAAAAGGCGGAGCAGACTTCAGTGGTGATTGTAAATCCGGGCGGAACTGGCAGGCCGATGTTGGCCATTTCAGCCAGATTGGCCCCTTTGCCGCCGAGGAGATTGCGCATTCCGGCGTTGCCTTCATTATGGCCAGCGCCGAAACTATAGATCCACTTGGTCATTTTGCCGTTCAC
Organism: Acetobacter tropicalis; assembly: GCF_001580915.1. Classification (GTDB taxonomy): domain Bacteria; phylum Pseudomonadota; class Alphaproteobacteria; order Acetobacterales; family Acetobacteraceae; genus Acetobacter; species Acetobacter tropicalis. Next base: position 1,910 of record NZ_LHZQ01000194.1, read on the forward strand.
TTCGTTGGTGCGAACGCAGAGCCAGCTCTACCCCGATCGAGGGGATGGGAACTACCGGAGCAACGGGCCGATCTGCGAACGGATTTTATTTTTTTATTTTGGACGACTTAATCCACCCCATCGATAGCAACGAGCATGACGCGTTTTGTTTCCCGCGGCAATGACTCTTTTTGGGCAAAGGCCCGCTTCAGGCCGGTCTTAGCCCTGACTTGCGCAAAAATCGTTCCATCCGGCTTCGTCCAGCGTATCAATGCCGAGTTCCGCCGCTTTTTTGGCTTTGGAGCCCGCTTTTTCTCCCAGAATGACAAGGTCCGTTTTTTTGGAGACGGAATCAGACACTTTTGCCCCCATCCGCTCCGCCATGGCGCGGGCCTCCTGCCGGGTGAGGGTGTGCAGGGTGCCGGTAAACACCACGGTCTTGCCTGCCAGCGGTCCGCCGGAGGTTTGTTCTTCCTCTGTTATGTTCAGGAACGATCTCAGGTCTTCCAATGTTGCAAGGTTGTGCTCCTCGCTCATGAAGGCCACCAGATCATCCGCGATCACGCTGCCAATGCCGGTGATGGAGCCCAGTTCAAGCCGTTCGTCTGAACCAATGATGGCGGCCTTGCGCAACTGTGCCACCCAGTTTTCATACGTGCCGTAATGGCGCGCCAGCAGGCGGGCGTTGCTCTCGCCAATGCGGCGGATTCCCAGCGCAAAGATAAAGCGGGAGAACGCAATGGTGCGGCGGGCTTCTATGGCCTGCATCAGATTACGCACAGACTGTTCGCCCCAGCCATCCCGCTTCATGATGCTTTCCGCATGGGTGTGCAGGCGGAAAATATCCGCAGGGGTGTGAATCAGCCCTTCCTCATAAAACTCGCGGATACTGCGCTCGCCCAGCCCTTCAATGTCAAAGGCATTGCGGGAGACAAAATGGATAAGTCGCTCCACAATCTGCGCAGGGCAGGTCAGGCCCCCTGTGCAGCGGCGCACGGCTTCCCCTTCCGGCCGCACGGCCAGCGCGCCACAGGCAGGGCAATGGTCAGGGAAGTGGAATGGCTCCGCACGGGGCGGTGCATCCGGGCCCGGTGGCACCACCGCCAGAATTTGTGGAATGACATCACCTGCGCGTTGAATCTGCACCGTATCGCCGGGGCGCACATCCTTGCGGGCAATTTCGTCTTCATTATGCAGCGTGGCGCGCATGACCAGCACCCCCCCCACATTGACGGGGTCCAGATGTGCAACAGGGGTTAGGGCGCCGGTGCGGCCTACCTGAATTTCAATGGCCCGCAGGGTGGTAATGGCCTGCTCTGCCGGGAACTTCCACGCCACCGCCCAGCGGGGCGCGCGCCCCGCAAAGCCCAGACGTTCCTGCAATGTCAGATTGTCTATCTTGTAAACAACGCCATCAATATCGTAGCTCAGCGCGGCGCGGGCACGGCCAATCTCTTCAAAAAAAGCTTCGGCACCACTGGCCGCTTCCAGCCTGCGGGAGAGCGGATTGACCGGAAATCCCCATGCCCGCAACTGCTCCAGATACGCCCAATGGCTGCGGGCCTGCTTTTCTGAACTGAAGCCCATGGCGTAGGCGAACAGAGAAAGAGGGCGGCGGGCGGTAACGCGAGGGTCAAGCTGCCGCAAGGAACCCGCGGCTGCGTTGCGTGGGTTGGCGAAGGGTTTGCGGCCAATGGCTTCCTGCGCTGCGTTCAGCGCCAGAAAATGCTCTTTGGAGAGGAAGACTTCCCCACGAATTTCAATCAGTTCCGGCGCGTGCCCCTCAAGCTGCTGGGGCAGATCCTTCAGCGTGAGCAGGTTGGCGGTCACATCCTCGCCTTCCGTGCCATCGCCTCGGGTTGTGCCCCGTACAAAGCGCCCGTTTTCATAGGTCAGGCTGATGGAAAGCCCGTCAATCTTGGGTTCGGCCACAAAGGCCAGCTTCTGGGCATCCGCCTCGCTCAGCCCCAGAAAGCGGGTCGCGCGGCTGATGAAGGATTCAAATTCTGTCTGATCAAACACGTTGTCCAGAGAGAGCATGGGCACCAGATGCCGGTGCTTGCCAAAAGCATTGTCCGGCGCGGCCCCTACGGTCTGGGCGGCACTCTCTGCCGGTTCAGACTCCGGGTGAAGCGCCACAATGGCATCGTAGCGTTTGCGCAGGGCGTCATATTCAGCGTCGCTCACTTCGGGCGCATCATGCGTATGATAGGCGGTATTGTAACGGCCTATCAGGTCTGCAAGGCGGGTGAGTTCGGCTTTGGCCTGTGCGGCGTCCAGTTCAGTCGGGGCGAGGTGTTCAGTCATTCTTCTGTCCAAGCAGGCTGGCGGCGGCGGCGCGGGCGGCATCGGTAATCACGTCTCCGGCCAGCATACGGGCAATTTCTTCCTGCCGTTCGTCCATGCCAAGCGGTGCAGCGTGGGTGGCGGTATTGCCATTGCGTACAATCTTGCCAATGCGCAGATGGGCATCCGCACTGGCCGCCACCTGCGGGCTGTGTGTCACGGCCAGCACCTGCACGGACCGGCTTGCCAGCCGGTGCAGGCGTTCCCCAATGGCGGCGGCGGTGGCACCGCCCACACCGGCGTCAATTTCATCAAACACAATGGTGCCAATGGCGGATTGCTCCGCCAACACCAGTTTGAGCGCCAGCATCAGGCGGGAAAGCTCACCGCCGGAGGCCACCTTGGCCAGTGGGCCGGGCGGCTGGCCGGGGTTGGCCGCAATCAGGAAGGTAATCTGCTCCATGCCCTGCGCACTCCAGTTTTCAGGGGGCAGGGGCTGGATATCCACCAGAAAGCGGGCCTTTTCCAGTTTGATGGGTTTGAGTTCACGGGTCACGGCCTGTTCCAGCTTGCGGGCGGCTTTTTCCCGCGCAGCAGAAAGGCGTCTGGCGGATGTTTCATACACCGTGCGGGCTTCCTGCATGGCCTGTTGCAGCGCATCCAGATGCGTGACGCCGGTTTCAAGTGCCGCCAGCCGCAGGGTCAGCCGTTCGCGCAGGCCGGGCAGATCTTCGACTGTCACGTCATGTTTGCGTGCGGCGGCACGCAGGGCGAACAGGCGCTCCTCCGCTTCTTCCAGCAGGCGGGGGTTGGCTTCCGATTCATCAGCCAGACGAGAGAGCAGGGTTTCTGCTTCCGCCAGTGCGTTTTCTGCGCCTTCAAGGGCAGCCAGAGCCTCGCTGGTGCGGGCCTCCAGCGGGTCATGGATCGTTTTTTCGGCAGAAGGAGGCGGAAGCAGGCGTTGCAGAGCGCGGCTGGCACCCCGTAAGGCCGCCGCCGGGCCAGCATTGCGCCGGTCTCGCGGGTTCAGTTCTGCTTGGGCTGCCGCTATGGCCTCACCGCGCCGTTCCGCCTGTTGAAGGGCATGGCGCTGCTGGGCTAGCGCGTCTTCTTCTCCTGCTTGTGGGGCAAGGGTGGACAGTTCGTCCACCGTATGGCGCAGCCATTCTTCTTCCCGCGCGGCTTCCTGAAGATTTCTGCGTGCGGTTTCCAGTTCGGTAATCAGTTTCTGCCATGTCACGTAAGCGCGTGTTACATCCGTGAGCAGGGAAGACCCCACGCCATAGGCGTCCAGCAATCCGCGATGGGTGCTGGAATCGGCAAGCCCCATCTGCTCGTGCTGGCCCTGAATTTCCACCAGGGTGACAGCCACGCGACGCATGAGCGTGATGCCCACGGCCTGATCATTCACCCATGCGCGGGATCGGCCTTCCTTTGAAATAATGCGGCGGAGCATCAGGGGCTCCCCGGCTTCGGCCGGAATCCCCTGTTCGTTCAGCAGCGCATAGGCTGGGTGATCAAGTGGCACGTCAAAACTGGCGGTCACACGGGCCTCATCGGCTCCCGCGCGCACCAAGCCAGCACTGGCCCGTTCCCCCAGCGCCAGCCCCAGACTGTCAAGCAGGATGGATTTCCCGGCACCGGTTTCCCCGGTAAGCGCTGTGAAGCCTGCGTGCAGGGAAAGGTCCAGCGCCTCGATAAGCACCACATCCCTGATGGAAAGGTTTGTCAGCATGATGGGTCCGGTCTGAAAATCTGACGAAGACAATCTCTGAAGCGGTGGTGTGTTAACCGCCTTGAAGCGTTCTATAAAAAAAATAGGCGAACGGAAAGAGAACAGAAACAAAAAGGGGCAGACCGCAGCCTGCCCCTTTTGTGGAAAATGTTGGCGTGAGCACGTTCAGGCTCAGAGCACGCGGGCCTGATCTGGTGGTGCGGGCTCGGCCTTGACCGGTGCAACCGGCGCTTTCTGAATATCTATGGGCTGTGCCGCACCCGGCTGCTGGCCAAGGGCCGAAGGCGCAGGGGCCGCACCGGCTGCCGTAGGCGGTGTGGTTGTGGCGGCGGGGGCCTTGGGGGCGGTAATCAGCTTGCCCGGAACGGGGAAGTTGTCGCTCAGCAGTTTGTAACGCTTGAGGTTGCTGTAAGCAAAGCGGTACCATTTGCTGCCGGGGTAGTTGTAGCCTAGCACAATACCGGATTTACGGGCCTGATCTGTCAGCCCCAGATCAAGATAGACTTCCACCATACGTTCCAGCGCTTCGGGCACGTGGTTGGTGGTCTGGAAGTCTTCCACAACGCGCTGGTAGCGGTTGATGGCGGCTTCATAGTTGCGTTCCTGCTGGTAATAGCGGCCTACCAGCATTTCCTTACCGGCCAGATGGTCACGGCACAGGTCGATCTTGAGCTGGGCATCTCGTGCGTATTTGGACTGCGGGAAGCGGGTAATCACTTCCTCCAGCGCATCCATGGATTCCACGGTGCCCTGCTGGTCACGCTGCACATCGGCAATCTGTTCATAGAAGCACAGAGCGCGCAGGTAATAGGCGTAGGCGGCGGCCGCGCTGGTGGGGTGCAGGCCAATGAAGCGGTTCAACTGCTGCACGGCTTCCGGATACTTACCCTTCAGGTAATAGGAATAGCCTTCCATAAGCTGCGCGTTGGCAACATAACCTGAATAGGGATAGTTCTGCTGGAGCACCTCAAACTCGGCTGCGGCCAGCGTGTAACGGCGGGTGCGCAAGGCATCAATACCGTTATTATACAGCGTTTCAGCCGAAGCCAGTTTGGGAACTGGGGGCGCTTTCTCGTGCCCGAACAGCCCGCAACCGGACAAGCCCAACAGCAGACTGGCCGACACCAGATGGCGTATGCGGCAGCGAACGGAAAGAGGGTTGATAACGCTCACAGACATCCCGGCTCTTCAATTTGAAGCTGTCTTATAGCACGCATAGCGAGCAAGGAAAGGGAAGGAAAGATGGTCCGTGCGCTTTCTCTCTAATGTTCTTACGCAGCCACCCGCGCAGAAACGGCGGAAGGCGGGGTAAAGCGCCATGCTGACGGATCAGCAAACAGGGAGCGCAGAACCTTGTTGTTCAGGCTATGGCCGGACCGATGGCCAGTGAATGCGCCCTTGATGGGGGCACCCGCCAGATACAGATCTCCTACCGCGTCCATCACCTTGTGGCGGATGAATTCATCCGGGCACCGCAGGCCGGAGGGATTGAGAATCTGGTCTCCATCAACAACAATGGCGTTTTCAAGCGAACCACCACGGGCCAGACCGGCCTTGTGCAGGGCTTCTATTTCCTGCCGCAGGGTAAAGGTGCGGCTGCGGGCCAGTTGATGGCGGAAGGTGGCTGGTGTCAGTTCCAGCGCATAATCCTGCTTGCCAATGGCAGCGGCGGCAAAGTCAATCTGAAGAGACAGATGCAACGTTTGGGTTGTGGAGGGGCGGAGTTCAACAAAGGCTCCGTTCTGCTCTACCCGGATAGGGCGCAGCACTTCAATGCTCTGCCGTACGGCGTCCTGGGGCACACGGCCAGCGCAATCCAGCAGAAAAACAAAGTCAGCGGCCGAGCCATCAAAAACGGGAATTTCCGGGCCGTCCACCAGAACAAGGGCATTATCAATGCCGCAGCCATGGAAGGCCGCCATCAGATGTTCAATGGTGGCAATGCGGTTTGCGGGGTTGCCCGCTTCCCCCACAACGGTGCTCAGGCGCGTGTCCACCACGTAATCGAATCGGGCAGGCAGGGGCGCGGCGTTCAGATCGGTCCGCTGGAAAACAATGCCATGGCCAACAGGGGCTGGTCTCAGGGTCAGGTTGATCGGCGCGCCTGTATGCAACCCCGTCCCTACGCTGGAGATGGAGTGATGCAAAGTATGCTGCACGGCCTTGACCGTTCTGGCCCGGTTATGAGTGGGAACCGCATACGTTTCCGGAGTGGAGGAAAGAGTAATCGGTTCCATCAGGAGACTGTCCATGGCTCTGACGTTTTCCTGCTAGAGTGAAAAACTTTGCAGCTTAACGCTAAAGCCAGCGAGATGTTCTGGCGAGTCAATGATTATTGCCATCTATTACATTGAGAGGCTGTTTAAAAAGTCTGCCCAATCGGGCCGGCGGATGTTCGTTGCGCCTGAAAAATGGTGTTTTTTTGTTCCGATATGTCCGTATCGGTCTTTAAAAACCGCCTTTTCGGCTACAACAAATAGTCACCAGTCTGACGCTGCGGACTGTTCAAGCGGCCTCTAAAAAACGCGCTGCCCTATAAGGAGCAGCGCGCCAGAAAAAAGAAACGAACGGAAAAAATTACTGACGGCGCAGGAAGGTCGGGATTTCCAGCCCCGTGTCATCCGTATCGGCCTGCCGCACGCTTGGGCCCTGATCTGCCGGGCTGATGGTGGGCCGGGGTGCGGGTGCTGCCGGTTCGTTCCGAGGTTCATCCATGCCGGTGCTCCGGCGGAACGCGCCCGTTACGCGCCCGAACAGGCTGCGGGAAGAAGGCGGCGTGGGGTCCGGCTGATAAGACGAACGCGGTGTTTCCGTGAACAGACCAGAACGCGGAGACGGGATAGGCCGGGCTGCAGGCTGCGGCTGCTGCGGTGCTGCTGCGGGCGGAATCTGGCCCGGAATGCTGTGCGCAGGCGGCGGGGCCACGCGGGACGTACCACCCTGAGGAGCCTGATACTGCGGTTGGGCCGGTGCTGCGGCGCGTGGCTGCTGGGGGGCGCTGGCTTCCGGCGCGGCCTGAGCAGCCGTGTTGGTGGACGGAGCCTGACCAGCGCCAGTTGCGGCAGGGGCTTCCTGCGGTGTTTCTGCATCAGCTGGCACCAGATGCAGGCGTTCCGGAGCAGGAGGCTTCATGTCAATACCGGTCGCCACAACGGACACACGGATCTTGCCATCCATGTTGTCATCAATAATGGAGCCCCAGATCATGTTTGCGCCTTCGGCCACTTCACGCCCGATGCGCTTGGCGGCTTCTTCAACTTCAAACAGGGTCATGTCTTCGCCACCGGTGATGTTCACCAGCAGGCCCTGTGCGCCAGACATGGAGGAATCTTCAAGCAGCGGGTTGGCAATGGCGGCTTCAGCGGCCTCAATGGCGCGGTTTTCGCCTTCGGCCTCGCCGGTGCCCATCATGGCCTTGCCCATTTCCGCCATGACGCTGCGGATATCGGCAAAATCCAGGTTGATGTAGCCGGGGGCCATCATCAGATCGGTCACGCCACGCACGCCCATGTAAAGAACATGGTCAGCCATTTTATAGGCTTCACGCAGGGTCGTGCGTTCACTGGCAACGCGGAACAGGTTCTGGTTGGGGATCACGATCAGCGTATCAACATACTGCTGAAGTTCCTTGATCCCTTCATCTGCGATCAGGGCGCGGCGTTTGCCTTCATAGTCAAAAGGCTTGCTGACCACACCGACCGTCAGAATGTTCCGCTCACGCGCCATGCGCGCAATAACGGGGGCCGCCCCGGTGCCTGTGCCACCGCCCATGCCCGTGGTGATGAACACCATGTGCGAGCCGTCCAGATACCGTGCAATTTCATCCGCCGCTTCTTCCGCTGCCCCGCGGCCAACATCTGGCTTTGCGCCAGCACCCAGCCCGTGGGTCAGATGTGGGCCAAGCTGGATGCGGCGGTCAGCCCGGCTTTTGGCAAGGCTCTGGGCATCTGTATTGGCGACAACAAATTCCACGCCCTGAAGGTTTGACGTAATCATGTTGTCCACTGCGTTCGTGCCGCCGCCACCAACGCCGATGACTGTGATTCTCGGCGAGAAATCAGCGTGATTTTGAGGTGGAACGGTCAGATTCAGTGTCATGAGTCTCTCCTGGGAAACGGCAGCGGCAAACGGTATCTTTTGAAGGGCGGTGTGACGTGATGAGTCAATATTCTTTTAAGTATATCAAACTCTCTCACGAATAAAAGCGACGAGTTTTTGCAAAAAGCCAGATGGCGGGGCTTCCCTGAACTCCACATCGCCAAACGGACGTTCGGCGCTGGCAGCCCAGGACAGCAGGCCCGCTGCGGTGGCGAACCCTGCCGCCGCTGCGGTTTTTTCGGGCAGGCCCAGAATATGCTTGGGCCGTCCCAGCCGGACAGACCGGGTAAAGGCGGGTCCATGCCGGCCCTTGGCGGCGGGTGAACCCAGAATACGTTCTGCAAGGGGGCGCATGCCATCAAGAAGTGAGGCCCCGCCGGTCAACACAATGCGACCACTGGCGGCATTGCCCAACCCTGCGCCATCCAGTTTCTCCCGCACCAGTTCAAGCGTTTCTTCCATCCGGGGACGGATGATCCGGCCTAACTGAGCACGGGAAATTTGTTCAAACTGCGGCACATCATTGCCCAGCAGTTCAACGGTCAGCAGTTCATCTTCAACATCAGAGGCCAGATCCGCGCTGCCATACACCGTTTTAAGGCGTTCGGCATTCTCCAGTGACGTGCTCAGCCCCCGTGCAATATCGCGTGTGACATGCAGGCCGCCTACGCCAATCTGTGCGGTGTGCAGAATCTGACCTTCTCCAAACACGGCCAGAGACGTTGTACCACCACCCATCTCAATAACCGTCGTGCCAAGTTCACGTTCGTCGGCATCCAGCACGGACAGGCCGGACGCCATGGGAGAAGAAACGAGCGCCTCCAGCTTCAGTTCCGCCCGGCTGAGCACTGTTTCCAGATTCAGCAGCGCGGTGGAGACAGCATCAATAATATGCAGACGGGCCTTGAGGGTTTCACACAGATGCCCGCGTGGGTCTGCCACGTTCTCTGTATCATCCACCGTGAAATCAATGGGCAGGGTGTGCACAACATCCCGCCCTTCCACCGTGGCCTGCACGCGGCCTTCCGTTACCACGCGGCGGATGTCCGCTTCTGTCACCACACGTCCGCCCACGGGCCAACGCACATTGAACAACCGGCTGGCCGGGTGCCCGCAGGAGAGGTTGACCACCACGCGGTCTATGGTGCGTTCGGCCATCATTTCGGCCTGCCCAACCGTCGCGCGGATGGCGGTTTCCGCTTTGTGCAGATCCGTAATGGCCCCGTTGCGGATGCCATCAGACCGTCGCCAGCCGCAGCCAACCACCCGCAGGCCGCCATTGATCTCCCCGCGCCCGATCAGGCACGTGATCTTGGTGGACCCGATATCCAGCACGGCGGAATATCCGCTGCGCCAGGTGCGCGGGCGTTTGTTGGCCTCGGAAGGGGGCAGCGGCAGGATGGTTTCATCCCCGCTCATCCGCAGGCTGGAAGACGAGGAGGCAGGTGTCCCTTTCTTGCGCGGGCGGCCACCGAGGGAAAAATTGGGAGAAGAAGAGCGTGAGCGGTCGTTCATGTGGGGTTTCCCGGCGGGGGGGCTGAGGCGTGAGAGGAGCCACCCTGGGCGGAGTTCTGTTGTGCGGCATGACCGGGGGTGGTGTCCGGCCCGGCCTTGCCGGAGGAATCTGATTGTGGGGCCGCTTCTGGCGGTTTTTCCCGAATGGTCAGCCGGTCTGGCAGGCGCATGTCAATCAGCACCACCGGGCGATCAAGCAGGTGCGTGGTGGCATGCAGCTTGGCCAGACGGTGAATGGCCGGAACCTCTTCCCCTTCAGGCAGCAGCACGGTTGCGCCGTCTTTCAGCGTCAGGTTCCAGCGGCGGTTGCTCACGCGCACGGCCGCAACCATGCGGGAGCGTACGTCCGGCTCCTGTGCCAGTGCATCAATCAGGGCGGCGGCGGGTTCATTCGCACCGTCACCCACGACCAGCGGCAGTTTGGTGAAGGCTTCTGCATCCTTGCCGGTCATGCCCTGATCCGGCACCTTGTTGCCTTGGCGGTCTATCAGTTCAAAATGCCCTTTGTGCTGCCATACGGCAAACGGCGGGCGCTCCGTAATATGGACGTCAATCTCGCCAGACAGATGCCGTTCCACCACAACATGATCAATAAAAGGCAGGGCGTTCAGCCTGTCCCGCGCGTCCGTTACACTGAAGTTCAGCACCGGTTCGCCCACGGAAACGCCCAGCGCCTTGCGGATGGTGTCTTCACTGGTCAGTTGCGCGCCATCAATCTTGATACTGGTGACGCGCAGCGGCGCCTTGTTCAGCAGTTTGTCGCGCAGGGGGGCAAGCTGTTCCCGCGTGCCCGGCAGTTGCAGGTACAGATATCCCGCCCCCCCAAGTGCGCCCAGCACAAGAAGCCCGGCCAAAGGCCGCAGCAGCCGCTTTTGCCGCCGGGCGAACAGGCCAAGGCGTGACGGACGATCAGAAGGGGAAGGCGGGGTTCTCATCAGCGGCGAAGTGCCTCTTCAACCAGCCAGCCGCACAGTTCCGGGTAACTGATGCCACAATAAGCCGCCTGTTCTGGCAGCAGGGATGTTTCCGTCATGCCGGGTTGGGTGTTCACTTCCAGCAGCACAACCCGCGCCGGGCCGGTGCCGGTGTCATCCAGCCGGAAATCAGAGCGGGACGCGCCTGAACACCCCAGCGCCTGATGCGCGGACACGGCAATGGCACACGCCTGTTCCGCTACCGCCGGGTCTATTTGTGCTGGCAGCGTATGGGAAGAACCGCCCGCTTTGTATTTGGCGTCATAATCATAGAAATCATGCCCCTTGCCGGGGGTAGGGGTGATATCCGTGACTGTCAGGGCGCGATCTCCCAGAACGCCAACGGTGATTTCACGGCCAGGAATGAACTCTTCTACCAGGGCGTGCGGGCCATAACGCCAGCTTTGCACAATGCTTTCCCGAATGTTGGAGCCCTTGCGCACAATCGACACCCCGACGGAAGACCCTTCGCTTACGGGTTTGACCACATACGGGGCGGGCAGCGGGTCTGCGGCTTCCAGTTCTTCAATGGCAATCACCTTGCCTTCCGCCACGGGCAGCCCGGCGGAGAGAAACACGGCGCGGGCGGCGGCCTTGTCCATGGCGGTGGCGGAGGCACGCACGCCGGAATGGGTGTAGGGCAGGCCCATCCATTCCAGCACGCCCTGAATACACCCGTCTTCCCCCAGCCGACCATGCAGGGCGTTGAACACAACATCCGGCTTCTGGGCGGTCAGATCATTAACAAGCGCAGCCAGATCCGCCCCGGCATCCAGTTCCGTTACGGTATGGCCCAAAGTGCGCAGGGCGGCGGTAATTCCCTTGCCCGATGCCAGACTGACCTCACGTTCGGAGGAGATACCCCCCATCAGAACTGTCACACGTTTAGGGTTGCTCATGCCGGGGTTCCTGCCTTGCCAATGCGTTTGATTTCCCAATGCAGCGTGACACCCGCGTTCTGGGCCACACGCTTGCGCACTTCTTCCCCCAGCGCCTCAAGATCCGCTGCGGTGGCGGAGCCGGTATTGATCAGGAAGTTGCAATGTTTTTCGCTCACCTGTGCGCCGCCCAAAGTCAGGCCACGGCATCCGGCAGCGTCAATCAGTTCCCACGCCTTGCGGGGGGATACATCCGGGTCCGGGTTGCGGAAGGTGGAACCACCCGTTCTGGCCCGTACAGGCTGTGACTGCTCACGCGCGGCCCGGACATCCGCAATGCGGGCAGAAACATCAGCAGGGTTGGCAGGGGTGCCTCGCAGGCGCGCGCGCGTAACAAACGCTCCCTCCGGCAGGCCTGAGCGGCGGTAGCCAAAATTCAGCGCGCCGGCTTCCAGAGTAACAATGCTGCCATCCCGCGTGACAATTTCAGCCCAGTCCAGCACCGTGGCAATGTCCGAACCATAAGCGCCCGCGTTCATGCGCACAGCACCACCAATGGAGCCGGGGATACCGGCCAGAAATTCCAGCCCTGCCAGCCCTGCCTGTGCGGCGTGTTCTGCTACGGTGGCGTCCAGGCACGCGGCCCCCACCACCAGACCATCGTCTTCCACCACAACATCGGCAAAGCCGCGTGCCAGACGCACCACAATGCCATCCAGCCCGCCATCCCGGATGATCACGTTGGAGCATGCCCCCAGCGCCGTGACGGGCAGTTCTGGCGAGAGTTTCTGCATGACGGCAGCCAGATCCTGCGTGTCCGCAGGTTGAAACAGCCATTCCGCCGCGCCACCCACACGGAACCATGTGCGCGGCCCCAATGGAGCCTGAGGCGTGACCCGCCCGCGTGCGCCATCAAACGCCTGTTGCACCAGATCTGTCATGGTGACGGCACTCATGCCGCGCGTCCGCCTTTGGCCGTAGCCTGTAGCGCGGCAAGCTGTGCGGGCAGCGCCTGCGCCCAGTTGGTGATGGTGCCTGCACCAAGGCACACAACATAATCACCAGGTTTGGCGATGGCGTTTACCATTTCCGCCAGATGGTCCGGGCTGGAGAGCGGTACTACGGAGCGATGGCCGCGTTCACGCAGCCCTTCAATCAGCACGTCACGGTCAACGCCTTCAATCGGGTTTTCCCCGGCAGCGTAGATATCGGCCACAATCACGGTGTCCGCATCATTCATGCAGGTGCAGAAATCAGAGAACAGCATTTGCAGGCGGGAGTAACGGTGCGGCTGCATGACGGCAATCACGCGGTTGGCCCCGGCCTGCCGCGCGGCTTTGAGCACGGCGGCAATTTCAACAGGGTGGTGGCCGTAATCATCAATCACGGTAATGCCACCGGCTTCACCCGTGCGGGTAAAGCGGCGCTTGACCCCCCGGAAGGAGGCCAGACCGGAGCGGATAACGTCATCGCTGATATCCATTTCCGTTGCCACGGCAATGGCGGCCAACGCGTTCTGCACGTTGTGAGAACCCAGCATGGGCAGGCGGAAGGGGCCAGCCTTGCGGGTGCGGCGGGTGACGCGGTCCGTCAGGGTGACTTCAAACGTTGCGCCCATTTTATCGGTAATCAGTTTTTCAGCGCGCACATCAGCCTGTGGGGAGAACCCGTAGGTGACTATCCGATGGTCGGACAGGCGCGGGATCATCTGCTGCACGGCCGGGTGATCAATGCACAGAACAGCAAACCCATAGAACGGCACGTTGGAGACAAACTGGTCATACGCCGCTTCCATGGCCTCGGCAGAACCCCAGTGGTCCAGATGTTCCGGGTCCATGTTGGTCACAACGGAAATAACGGAGGGCAGACGCAGGAAGGAGCCATCGCTCTCATCCGCTTCGGCCACCATCCAGTCCCCTTTGCCCATGCGGGTGTTGGTGCCGTAGGCCTCAATAATCCCGCCATTGATTACGGTGGGGTCAAGCTGTGCGGCTTCCAGCACGGCTGCCACAAGGCTGGTGGTGGTGGTTTTGCCATGTGTGCCGCCAATGGCCACGGACCAGCGCAGGCGCATCAGTTCGGCCAGCATTTCCGCACGCCGCACAACGGGAATAAGGCGGCTGCGGGCGGCCACCACTTCCGGGTTGTCCCGGCTTACGGCGGTGGAGATCACAACCACCTGCGCATCACCCAGATTGGCGGCGTCATGCCCGATGGCGATGGGAATACCCGCCGCGCGCAGGCGTTTGACATTGCCGTTTTCCGCAATGTCCGATCCCTGCACGGAATAGCCGAGCATGGAGAGCACTTCCGCAATGCCGGACATGCCAATGCCGCCAATACCGACAAAATGGATGGTTCCAATGGAAAGGGGCAGGGCTCTCATGCGCTGAACTCCGTCTGGCTGGGTGGTGTCGGATAGGCGGGCGAGGGGGAAAGGTGCAAGCATTCTTCTACAACATCGGCCAGACGGGTGGCGGCGTCCGGTCGGGCGAGAGAGGCTGCGGCGGCCGCAGCCCGCGCCAGCTCTTCCGGAGCCGTGAACAAATCGCCCAGCCGGGAGGCCAGGGCGGCGGGGGTGAAATCCGGCTGGCGGATCATCCATCCGGCGCCAGCGGTGGTGATGGCGCGGGCGTTTTCTGTCTGCTCATCACTGGCGGCAATGGGCAGCGGTACCAGAATGGAAGGGCGGCCAGCGGTGGTCAGTTCCGCAACGGAAGACCCACCGGCACGGCCAATCACCAGATGCGCGCTCTGCAACAGGGCAGGCACATCGTTCAGGAAGGGCTCAACTCGCGCCTGAATACCCAGATCAGCATAGGCCTTGCGCACTTCATCCAGATCCGCCTTGCGGGCCTGTTGGGTTACACGCAGGCGGGCACGAATGGCATCGGGCAGTTTGCCAAGGGCTGCGGGCAGTTTGCCAAGGGCTGCGGGCACAACCTGCGCGAACACCGTGGCGCCCAGAGAACCACCCCATACCAGCAGGTTCAGTGTCTCGCCCGGTGGCACAAAACCTTCGCCTGCCAGCGCGGCAATGGCGGGCCGCACCGGCATGCCGGTAAAGGCGGTGTGGGCCCCCATGGGCAGCTTGGCGACGGAGGGGTAGGACGTGGCGATCACATCCGCAAAGCGGGAAAGCACGGCATTGGCCTTGCCCAGAACGGCATTGCCTTCATGAATGATCAGCGCCGGATGCTTACGGCCCAGCAGGCGCGCGCCCAGCAGCGGCGGCACGGATGGATAGCCGCCAAACCCCACAACGGCATCCGGCTGGATCGTGCGCAGGATGGAACGCGCCTGCCACGCACTGGCCAGCAGGGTTGTGCCGGCCTTCAGCGCCCGGATGGGGCCACGGCCAGCCACCCCTGCGCCCCGCAGCACATATTGCGGGCAGGTGGCAAACACGCCCTCGGTCCGCTTTCCGGCGCGTTCGTCCGTCATCAACACCAGATGGTGGCCGCGTTCGGCCAGCGCATCGGCCAATGCCTCAGCCGGAAAGAAGTGCCCACCGGTCCCTCCGGCGGCAATGACGATAGTGCGTGTGCTCATGCGGGCCGCCATTGTCTGAGAGTGGTCATGAAGCCGTTTCCGATTTGAGTGCGGCTGCCGGGCTGGTGCCGCGTAAGCGCCAGCACCATGCCAACCGCCAGAGCGATGGACATGGCGGAGGAGCCACCATAGGAGATGAAAGGCAGCGTCATGCCCTTGGTGGGGATAAGATGCAAGGTTGAAGCCATGTTCACAAAGGCCTGAAGCCCAAAACCCGTGACCAGACCCGTAACGGAGATGACCACAAACGGGTCATCCTCACGGATCAGCCGCAGCAGGGTACGCACCACAATCACCCCGAACACAAGGATAATGAGCATGCAGACAATCATGCCGTATTCCTCGCCTGCCACAGCAAACACGAAGTCTGCATGGGCATCGGGCAGAAGGTCTTTTACGCGGCCTTCACCGGGGCCACGGCCGGTCAGGCCACCATTGCCAAACGCGCGCAGGGCGGTGTCAATCTGGTAGTGATCCCCCACGCCGGGGTGCATGAACCGCTCCACGCGGGAGCGCACGTGTGGGAACAGGAAGAAAGCGGAAATGCCCGCACCAATCATGCAGGCCACGCCCACGCCCACCAGCACAAGGCTCAGCCCATCCACAAAAAGCTGGGTCATGAACACGGTGGTAATAACCGTGAGCATGCCGATATCCGGCTGGGATTTCAGCAGCATGAGAATGACGCCAAACAGCGCAAACGCGATCAGCATGCCCGGAAAATATTTGGACAGCCGCCGCTGTGTCAGCAGCCAGCCCGTGACCACTGCGAAGCAGGGCTTGAGGAATTCGGAGGGCTGGAGAGACATCAGCGGCAGCGCGATCCAGCGGCGAGCGCCCTTGATCTCAATGCCGTGCACCAGTGTCAGGGCCGTGGCCCCCAGCATCAGCGCGCCCCCCAAAAGGGAGAGCCGTAGAACCGCCTTGCGCGAGAGAGTGGAAACCCCGGTTACAATCACCCCGGCAATGGCAAGGAACATCATCTGTTTGAAGATGAACATGTTGCGTGATGCGCCAATGCGCACGGCAACCGCCGGGCTTGCGGCCATCATGAGGATGTAGCCAAACCCGATGAGAATGAACGCACAGATCAGCGTGGTGCGGTCAACATTGCGCCACCAGCGGCCCAGAACGGAATCATCACTGCGGGAATAACCAGGCATCAGCCGTTCTTTCCTGTCTGCGGTGTTGTCTCGGCGCTGACCGTGCGCGCCAGTTCCTGAAAACGCAGGCCTCGGGCTTCAAAGCCCGAGAACTGGTCAAAACTGGCGCAGGCGGGGGAGAGCAGCACCACCGGGGTCTGGGTCTGCCGTGCCACGGCGTAGGCTGCCGGAACAGCGGCTTCCAGCGTGCCAACCATCGTATAAGGCGCATTATGGGCCTCTAGCGTGGCGGCCAGTTCTTCCGCATCGCGTCCAATCAGGAACGTATGCGCCATACGGGGAAAATAGGGCACGAGAGAGGCGATGCCGCCTTCCTTGGCCATGCCGCCTGCAATCCACACCAGTTTATCGTAACAGCCCAGCGCGCGGGAGGACGCATCCGCATTGGTGGCCTTGCTGTCATCGACAAACACAACGCCATCCTGCTCGGCCACAACTTTCTGGCGGTGGGGCAGGCCGGGGAAGGTACGCAGGCCCGTGGCAATCTGGTTGTCCGTGATGCCAAGGAAGGACGCCATGGCATAGGCGGCAGCCGCGTTTTCCGCATTGTGGTTGCCGGGCAGCGCGGGGCCAATGTCCGCCACTTTCCGGGCATTGTGCCATATGGCGTTGGCCTGCCCGTACACATCGCTGGGCGGGGTGACAGGCGCGCCGGAAATGGTGATGCAGCGGGCCGGACCAGCTTTCAGGTGGGCAGCGATATCGCGGCACCATTGGTCTTCCACGCCAATCACGGCCAGATCGGCTTCTGTCTGGCCTGCAAACACGCGCGTTTTGACGTGTGCATAGCCTTCCATGCCAGCGTGGCGGTCCAGATGATCGGGGGTCAGATTCAGCAGGCAGGCGGCATCAAAACGCAGGGTGTCCAGCCGTTCCAGCATGTAGGAGGACATTTCCAGCACATACACGCCGTTATCGGGCAGCAGCGGCAATGCAAGGGCTGCGGGGCCAAGGTTGCCGCCCGCCGCTACGGGCACACCGGCTTCAGCCAGAATGTGGGCCAGCAATGTTGTGGTGGTAGATTTGCCGTTGGTGCCGGTAATGCCTGCAAACCGCGCCTTGCTGCCAGCACGTCGCACGGCCTGATACAGCAGTTCTGCATCGGAAAGGATAGGCACGCCTGCTTCCTTGGCCAGCAGGGCGACCGGGTGCGGCTTTGGCAGGACGTGCGGAATACCGGGGGAGAGCACAAGCCCGTCAAACCCCGTAAGTGTTTCAATCGGCGCGCAGGTTATGCGGGCGGCAACATCCGCAGGCAGATCGGCGCATTGGTGGGCCAGCGCCGTGCGGGCGGTTTCTCCATCATCCCACGCCTGCACACGGGCACCGCCCTTGGCCAGAGCCAGTACAGCAGGCACGCCGTTCCGGCCTAAACCCAGAACGGCGTAATGATGACCCGTGAAGAGCGTGGAAGGAAAAGAGTTCATCGCAGTTTCAATGTGGCGAGACCGCACATCCCCAGAATGACGGAAATAATCCAGAACCGGATCACGATCTTCGGTTCCGCCCAGCCTTTTTTCTCAAAATGGTGGTGGATGGGGGCCATCAGAAACACCCGCCGCCCAGTGCGTTTGTACCAGAACACCTGAATGACGACGGAGAGCGTTTCCACCACAAACAGGCCCCCCACAATGCACAGAACCAGTTCATGCTTGATGGCCACAGCCAGAGCGCCTAGCGCGCCGCCCAGAGAGAGCGAGCCTGTATCCCCCATGAACACGGAGGCAGGCGGGGCGTTGAACCACAGAAAGCCCAGCCCGGCCCCGACCAGAGCGGCGCAGAAAACCGCCAGTTCTCCCGTGCCCGGCACGGCATGCACCTGCAGGTAATCCGCAAATACATGGTTGCCCACCACGTAGGAGAGAATACCAAACACCATGGCGGCAATCACCACTGGCACAATGGCCAGCCCGTCCAGCCCATCCGTGAAGTTCACGGCGTTGCCAAAACCGGTAATGGTGATCATGGCGAAGATGGGGAAGGCGAACCCCAAGGGCAGCAGCAGGTCTTTTACAAACGGAAAGGCCACCATGTTGGCAAGATCTGCTGGCATCAGGGATTGCAGCCACCAGCCACACAACAGGGAGGTTGCAAATTCACACCCCAGCCGTGTGCGTTTGGAAACGCCGTCTGTATTGCGGCGGGAGAGCTTGAGGTAATCATCCGCAAAGCCTACCGCGCCAAACGCCAGCGTGGTCAGCAGCACAGCCCACACAAACCCGTTCTGCAAATCTCCCCACACCAGTACAGACAGCGTGAGGGAGAACAGGATCAGCACACCGCCCATGGTGGGGGTGCCGGTTTTTTCCAGCAGGTGCCGCTCCGGCCCAAGGGCGCGGATGGGCTGCCCGCCACGCTGGATGCGCCGCAGCATGGCAATCAGCGGTTTGCCCATCAGCAGGCTGATCACCAGCGCCGTCAGGCAGGCGCAGCCCGCGCGGAACGTGATGTAGCGCAGCAGATTGAAAAGGGGCAGATGCCCGTCATGGATGGAATTGGAGGCAAGAAGATACAGCATCTCAGGCAGGCTCCACCGCGCTCAGGGTGGTCAGCGCTGCAATCACGTCCCGCATGCGGCTGCCTAAACTCCCTTTCACCAGAACGGCGTCTCCCTTGCGCAGCGCGGCGCAGACCAGAGGAGCCAGAGTGGCGGCGTTGTCCGCCCATGCGCCCTGTTTAGCGTCAGGCAGGGCATCAAAAAGGGATTTCATGTGAGGTCCGCAGCAAAAAACAAGATCAGCAGAAGCAGCGGCTGGCTGGGCCAGTGCCGCATGTTCCGCGGTGGAAAACTCTCCCAGTTCACGGATATCGCCCAGAACGGCAATATGGCGGGAGGCAGGAAGAAGGCGCAGCACATCCAGCGTGGCGCGGATGGACGCGGCAGAGGCGTTATAGCTCTCATCCAGCAGGGTGATATCGCCCCCGGCGATGGTGGCCAGCGCACCACGGCCCTTGCCGGGACGGAAGCTGGCAAGCGCTGCTGCCGCACGGGCAACATCGGCCCCGAAGGCTGCGCATACGGCAAGGGCTGTCAGCGCATTGCGGGCCAGATGCGTACCGGGTGCTTCCAGCCGCACCGGCACGCTTGACTGACCCAGATGAGCCGTAAAGCTGGAACCACCTTCTACCGCGTTCAGAGTATCCAGATGCGCAAAGCTGTCCGGCTTCAGGCCGCTGAGCCACAGGGTGGCATGGGCCTTTTGCGCGGCAGCGTGGAATATGGTCTGTCCGTGGGCATCATCCGGCACAATGGCGGTGCCACCGGCAGGCAGGGCGGTGATGATCTCCGCTTTTTCCTGCGCAATGGCGTCCAGACTGCCCATATGGCCCAGATGCGCAGACCCGATGGTGGTGATCACCGCTACATCCGGGCGCACCATGCGGGCCAGAGGCAAAATCTCACCGGGATGATTCATCCCGATCTCGCTGATGCAATAGGCAGCATCACGCGGCAGACGGGCGAGGGTAAGCGGCACACCCCAATGGTTGTTGTAGGAGGCCACGGCGGCATGGGTCGGGCCAAGTGCACTCAAGGCCACGCGCAGCATGTCCTTGGTGGTGGTTTTGCCCACGCTGCCGGTAACGGCCACCACCTTGCCCCCAAATCGGGCGCGGGCGGCATGGCCCAAAGCCTGCAACGCTTCCTGCGTATCCGCCACAACCAGCAGGCGTGGGTCTGCAAGGCCCGTGGTGTCATGCACCATCACGGCGGCGGCCCCTTTTTCAAGCGCCATGGCGATATGGGCGTGGCCATCACTGTTATCGCCTTTCAGGGCAATAAACAGGTCTCCTGGTGCCAGCGTGCGTGTATCAATGGAGATACCGGTAATACCCGCATCGTTCTGCGGGGTTCCTGTAAACTGGCCACCTGTTGCGGCTTCCAGTTCCTTCCGCGTCCAGAGCACACTCATGCCTGTGCCGCCGGGGCGGCGTTCGCCAGTCTTTGCCCGGCCAGCGTGCGCAGAACATCCGCATCATCAAACGGATGAACTTCCGTGCCAATAATCTGGCCCTGTTCATGCCCTTTACCGGCAACTACCAGCACATCCTGCGGGCCGAGCATGGCCAGCGCCTCGGCAATGGCGGCACGGCGGTCCCCAATTTCCAGAGCATCCGGCGCACCAGCTTTAACATCGGCACGAATGGCGGCGGCATCTTCCGTGCGCGGGTTGTCATCCGTAATAATGGCAATATCCGCACCGCGTGCAGCTTCCTGCGCCATCAGGGGGCGTTTGCCCTTGTCACGGTCTCCGCCTGCACCAAACACCACAATCAGACGCCCAAGGGCGTGCGGACGTAGCGAGGCCAGAAGGCGAGCCAGTGCATCGGGCGTGTGGGCGTAATCAACATAAGCGCTGGCGCCGTTAGGCAGCACAACCGCGCGCTCCATCCGTCCGCGCACACCTTGCAACTGCGGCAAAAGGTCCACCATCTGCATCAGTGCGGCATCATCCGGCGCGGCAAGGGCTGCGGCCAGCAGGGCGTTATCCACCTGAAACCGGCCCGGCAAAGCGAGCGAGATCGTGTGTTTCTGCCCGCCCACATCCAGCACCAGTTCCTGACCGGAGGGGAGGGGGGTGTGCGTGATCAGGCGTATTGTCTCTCCGGCCTCTCCCACCGTGCGCAGGATGAGGTTACGGGTGCGGGCAATGGCACGCAGGGCATCAAGCGTCACGCTGTCCATGTCTGCATTGGCGGCGGCAATCCGGCCACTGGGCAGCAGGTCAGCAAACAGTTTCAGTTTGGCCTCACGGTAAGCTTCTACCGTGCCGTGATAATCCAGATGGTCACGCGTCAGGTTGGTAAAGCCTGCGGCGGAGAGGTGCAGGCCATCCAGCCGGTTCTGTTCCAACCCGTGGGAGGATGCTTCCAGCGCCACATGCTGCACACCCGCCCGTGCCAGTGCAGCCAAACCGTTGGCGAGTGCCACCGGGTCTGGTGTGGTGAGAGCCGGCATGGTGATGGGCGGCAGATCCACCCCCGTCAGGCCAAGCGTGCCTAACCCGGCGGCCTTCAGTCCTTGCAGTGCCCATAGCTGGCGCAGGAAGTCCGCAGTGCTGGTTTTGCCGTTGGTGCCTGTAATGGCCACAAGGTTTTCTGGTTGCGGGCCAGCCAGCGCGGTAGCCATCACCGCCAGAGCGTGGCGTGGGTTTGGGGTCAATACAAGCGGGCGTTCTGGCACGTTTTCGGGCCATGTGGTGCCAGTGGGGGCCAGCACGGCAACCGCCCCTTTTTCAACGGCGCTGGCAATAAAGGCACGTCCATCGGCTTTTACACCGGGCACGGCGGCAAACAGCGTGCCGGGCGTTACAGCACGGCTGTCTGCCGTAATGGCCGTTACGCTTACGTTCCCGCTCAGGGTATCAGACGGGTGGCCGTCAGACAGTCCTGTGGCGTGCAGTTCCGAGGCAGTCAGACCAGCGATATGGCGTAATGAGGACAGGGAAAGGCTCATTCGTCCATAACCTCGCTTCCGTGTTGTTTCTTCAGTTCGGCCAGCTTCTGTTTTTCAGCCGCTTTTTCTGCCTTGCGGGCAGCCTCCGCCTTGCGCGGATCACCGGGATCATTGCCCGGCCCCAGAGGCCTTACGCCACGCGGCACGGGTGGGTGCATGGGCAGCGCCATGGCGGCGTCAATTTCCGCTGCATGCGCCGTATCCGGGAAGATCTGAAGCATCGGGCCAATGCGGGAGATAATTTTGGAAACAGTAGGTGCTGCGTTCCAGCCAGCCGTTGTCCATCCGTGTGTCTGGGGTGTGGG
Organism: Acetobacter tropicalis; assembly: GCF_001580915.1. Classification (GTDB taxonomy): domain Bacteria; phylum Pseudomonadota; class Alphaproteobacteria; order Acetobacterales; family Acetobacteraceae; genus Acetobacter; species Acetobacter tropicalis. The sequence continues at coordinate 23,850 of NZ_LHZQ01000194.1, forward strand.
CTTGGGGCTATCCAGCATGACGTATACGGCGTAGCGCGGCGTATTCATGGGGAAAATGCCCGTAAAGGCCGAGATGTTGACGTGCTTCAGATAGCCACCATGCGGGCCGATCTTTTCTGCCGTGCCGGTTTTACCACCCACAAAATAGCCGGGAGATTCCGCCGTGCGTCCGGTGCCGCTGGTGACATCCAGCCGCAGCAGGCGACGCAACAGAGAGGAATTCTTCTCCGAGATCACGCGCGTGCCTTCCGGTGCCGGAAGAGGCTCTTCTCCAGTATCGGTTTGGGCGGTGGGCGTTTCTGCCGCCGCAGCGGGCTTGGGCTGGGCAACGGCCTGCTCAAGGGCTGCGGTCTGCACACCCTGAGCCAGCGGATTGTCTGGGGCATTGCCAGCCATGGCGGCGGCGGCATCTTCCCGTTCAAGCAGGGTGGGTTTCAGCAGAATGCCACCATTCACGGTTGCAGCGGTGCCGCGCACAATGGCCAGTGGCGGTTCTGCCATACCGTGCCCGAAGCCGACGGTCATGGTGGTGGAAATACTCCACTGGTGCGGCACCAGCGGGCGGGCGGCTTCTGGCAGTTCCACTGGCACGGGCGCAAAAAAGCCCATGTTGTGCATCCATTCCGCCTGTTTCTTGCCGCCAACATCCAGTGCGATGTGGGCCGCAGCCGGGTTGGAGGAATAAGCCATCACTTCAGGCAGCGTCAGCCACTCACTGAAATGATCGCTCTTCATGTCGGAAATCTTGAAGCGGCCCACATGGATCGGCACGGAAGAAAAGCGGTCCCAGATATGAATGGTGCCAGTTTCCAGCCCCATGGCCGCCGTTTGCAGCTTGAAGGTGGAGCCAGGCTCATACAGCCCGGTCACGGCCCGGTTGAAGCGGGCATCGTTAGTGGCGTGGTTGAATTCGTTCGCGTCATAATCAGGCAGGCTGACCATGGCGACAATTTCACCAGTGTGCACATCCATCACAATGGCGCACGCCCCAATGGCCTGGAATGTGGTCATGGCGTTGGCCAGTTCATCCCGCACTACGGACTGCACGCGTACGTCCAGTGAAAGCCGCAGTGGGCGATGGTCAGACATCAGGCGCTTGTCAAAATAGCGCTCCACGCCAGCCACGCCGTGATCATCAATATCCACCGTGCCCATGATCTGGGCCGCCATGTGGCCAAGCGGATAATGGCGGCGTTCACCCGGCTCAAAATAGATGCCGGGAATACCCAGACTGTTGATGGCCAGTTCCTGCTGGGGCGAGATGTTGCGGGCGATATAAACAAACTGTTTGGGCAGGGAGAGCCTGCGCACAGTCTCGGCTTCATCCAGATCTTTCAGAACGGATTTCAGCTTTTGCGCCACATCCTGCGGGTCAATCAGTTCCTGCGGGTTGGCGTATACCTGTGCCACCGGCAGGGAAAGAGCCAGCGTCTGGCCATTGCGGTCCACAATGGAGGCGCGATGCACCTGCGGCAGAGAGAAATCTCCCGCAAGACTGGCTTTGGGGTCGATCTTTGGAATTTCAGGAACCTGAGGCGCAATCTGGCGTTTTTCAGGTGCCATGGGGTGCAGTACGGTGGCGATGGTCAGCTTGACGGCCACAACCGCAAACAGCACGCAAAAGCCGCCTGCTACCCCCAGAAGTCTGACATGCATCTGATCCCGATGGGTCCGCGCACGAAGGTCATCACCCGTGACGCGCACAGTGCGCCCCACAGGGGAGGTGTTTTCAGGTTCGTGCGGCGGTAGGGCCATTGCGGGGGATAGACACTTTCAGACAAGAGACAAAAATTAGTTGGTGAGCGGCACCGGCGGCGGCAGGGCATCTCCCCCGCGCTCCAGCAACGAGCCACTGCTGTAGGAGGAATTGGCCCGCGCTTCAACATAGCCAGTGGTTGGCGCTGCGGTGCGCCGCGTGCGCGTGGCGTGCCAGCTTGCCACCGTAACTGGCAGCGGATGGCGAACCTGCTGTTCGGTCTCGTTCTCCTGCGGCGCAGGGCGCGGGGTCAGAGCCGCTACATGGGCAACAGCCGGGGCCGTGCGGTGTGTGACAGGCTGCGCAACCGGAGCAAGACTGGCCACTGTGGTAACAGGCCGTGCCACGGGTGCTGCCGGGCGTACGGCATCAGCCAGAACCGTGGGGGCGTGGCGCACGGGGGCAGGCCGCGTAACAGCGGCTACCGTACGAGCCGGTGCATCACTGGTGTCTTCATCCAGCATGTGGGGTGCTACATCATGCCGGATAACGGCGCGAATGGGCGGCCGTGCATGGGCAGGAGTAGCATCAGCCACAAGGGTAGGGGTGCGAGGCGTTTCTGCCGTATCGTCATCATTGCGGTCATGACGCGCTACAGGCTTGGCATCCGCCGTAACCACGGCAGGCGCATGCACAACCGGAGCCGTAACGGCAGGTGCTGCAACAGTGTCAGCAGAAGCCAGCGTGGCAGAAACCAGCCCAGCCCGCGGATCTTCCGCCGGACCACGCCCGGTGGAGGGCAGGTGCTTGTCCAGATCCGCCATGCGCACGAACTGTGATGGGTCCATGGGGTGCAGGCTTGCCAGATGGTGCTCGGCCAGACGGGTCAGGCGTTCAGGCTGGTTTTCCAGCGCCCATTCCGTGCGCAGCATGGCGGTCTGGGACCGCATGCGCTCCGTATCAGACACGATTTTGGAAATCTGCTGATCCAGAACCGTTGTCTGATGTTTCTTGGTGTACAGAAAGAATCCCGATGCAATGGCCAGGACAGCGCAGCAGCAAGTAAAAGGCCGGGGGATCATGGATTCAGTCCTTTGCCTGAGAAGGAAACATCAGTAGGGCGCTTTGCAACGGCACGCAGGCGTGCGCTGCGGGCACGTGGGTTGGCGGAACATTCTGCATCACCCGGGCGAACGGGTTTGCCGGTCAGCGCAACAAAGGGGGCATCATCTGCCTTTGTCATGGCTGCACGCGGGTCATAACGGGAGAAGCTCTGGCTCTTGCCGGTGGCATTGCCCAGAACACGTTTTGCAATCCGGTCTTCCAGAGAGTGGAAGGACACAACAACAAGTCTGCCGCCGGGTGCCAGCAGATCAAGCGCCTGCTCCAGCCCGCGTTCAATTTCGCCAAGCTCATCATTCACGGCAATGCGCAGGCCCTGAAAGGAGCGGGTGGCGGAATCAATGCCAGAGCGGTCAGACGGCACAACCCGGCGGATCAGCCCCGCCAGTTGCGCCGTGGTGGTGAAGGGGGTTTCAACACGGTCTGCCACAATGGCGCGCGCCACGCGGCGGGCATGTCGTTCCTCACCATAGAAATGGAAAATGTCAGCCAGTTCGGCTTCACTTGCGGTATTGACCACATCCGCCGCCGTGCGCCCAGTGCGGGCCATGCGCATATCCAGCGGGCCATCCTGCTTGAAGGAAAAGCCGCGTTCGGCTTCATCCAACTGGAAGGAAGACACGCCCAGATCCAGCACAATGCCATCAAAAGCGGGGGCTTCTGCCTGCTGCGTCAAATCCTGCATGGTGCCAAAACTGCCGTGCAGCATATGCAGGCGCGGCTTGCCAGAGGCTTCGGCAAAGGCTTTTGCCAGAATGTTGCCGCGCACAATGGCGTCCGGATCACGGTCAATAGCCCATACGGTGCAGTCGGCCGCGTTCAGAATGGCGGTTGTGTATCCGCCACCGCCAAAGGTGCAGTCCAGAATGGCGTTGCCATCAGCCGGTTTCAGGGCTTCCAGCACTTCCGTCAGCATGACGGGAATGTGGCCGCTGGAGACAGAGGTGGGGAGGGACAGAGGCAGAGCGTTCATGATGCCTCGCCATCCCGAGCAGCGGGAATACTTACGCGGCGGGAGCGCAGGCGGGCTTCTGCACGGCGCTGCTTGGCGGCTTCGGGTTCCCAGATCTGAAAAGTGCGCCCAACACCCATGAAGGCGGCACTGGCGGCTTCTGTCAGCCCGGCATGTTCACGCAGAAAATCAGGCAGAATGATACGGCCTTCGCGGTCCGGGTCCATGGGGTAGGCATCCGCATACAGGGCTGCGGCCAGATCGTCGTGTTCGTCAGAAAACATGTCCAGCCGGTCAAGCGGTTGAGTCAGGCGGGCAAACGCGGCGGCGGGCCAGGCTTCAATGCAGGGCATGGTGTGCGATGGCCGGAGAATCACCAGAGAGTCGCCTTCAGTATGCTGGGCCTTCAGGACTGAGCGGAACCCGGCTGGAATCGAAACACGCCCCTTGGCGTCGAATCGATTTTCATGCGTGCCGAGGAACACACTCACGAGAGACGAAATCCTTCCGAGTCAGACCTTTCCGTTCACAGAACAGCGGGGAACGGTGCCGCCTCCACCACTTTCATGGTGATGTTTGGGATAGCATGGGATTTTATGGGAAGCAAATTAAAACAACAGAAAAAACAGCAGAAAACTGCGGTTTGCAAAGTATTGTCCTAGAACTGTTCAAGGGGGGTAAAATACCAATACTGAAAAACCAAACAAGAGATTGACATTATTTGTTCTATAAATGTTCTCATTTGAGGGGTGAACATGGCAGAACACCCATGAAAGCCCATGCTTTGGGGCAGAAAAATGGAAGATGCCAGACGGCCTGTAAGCCGGGTTCTGTCCGGCCCCAAAAGGGGCGTGGACGGTCATTCCTCTGGGACCCGCCTTGCAGCGGGCCTCACGCAACCAACCCGAGCGACGGGGCGAAAGAACCCCTGAAACCCTTGCGGGTTTCTGCCGCTCCTATTCGGTCTTGCTCCCGGTGGGGTTTACCGTGCCTCCTCCGTTACCGGAGGAGCGGTGCGCTCTTACCGCACCGTTTCACCCTTACCTTCAGTGCTGTCCCACGGTTTCCCACGGGGCAGAACCCGGAAGGCGGTCTGTTTTCTGTGGCACTTTCCCTAAGGTCACCCTCGCCGGTCGTTAACCGGCACCGTTCTTCCGTGGAGCCCGGACTTTCCTCCCCCTTGCAAAGCAAGGCAGCGACCGTCCAGCCGTCTGGCGTGCGCACCCTGCTGCCAGAGCCGGACCAGGTCAAGCGAAAACACACGCTGCACCATTGCCCTTTATGAACAGGATGTGACAGCTTTGTATCTGCTGGCATGGTGCGCTCTTAAAGAGCATAAAAAGGAGAAGCAGCGTTTCATGGTGGACCCATCAGGCTTTTTGCACGCAGAGACAACGCCAGTACGGCCTGCGTTATCAGCGCGTTTGTTGCTGTGGTGGATCAGATGGCAAGCGCAACGGCGGCGTAAACAGTCAGAAGCCGAGGCAACCACGCCAGACCCGTTACCCGTGCCGGAAGAAGCTGTGGAGCACACGCAGGAGCAGGCACAGGAGGCCTTTCTCAAGGCATTGCGGCAGGCCATGGATACGCCTTCCTTCCCCACGCGCCTTTCTTCCGTGCCTTTACGCAAGGTGTACGCTCTCTCCGTGCCCGGTGCTGCGGGCCTTATGCCCGCACGGCTTTATATTCCCCATGGGCGGGTGCGGGGCGCCGTGCTGTATCTTCATGGCGGCGGGTTCGTGCATTGTGGGCTGAACTCCCATCACGGCATCTGCTGTCGTCTCGCGCGCAGTTCTGGCGCGGCGGTGCTGATGCCTGATTATCGTCTGGCGCCAGAGCATCCTTATCCTGCCGCAGCGGATGATGCGCTGGCGGCATACCGATGGCTCGCAGATCTTTCCCGTCAATATTGGGGCGGCAAGATAGCCGTTGCCGGAGATAGCGCAGGAGGAAATCTGGCCGCAGTGGTAGCGCAGGATGCAAAAGCGGGCCGTTGCCCCCAGCCAGCCTTGCAACTGCTATATTACCCATCCCTATACGGAGCGGAAACGTTCCCGTCCCATGATCTGTATGCGGAAGGCTATTTTCTCTCCCGTCGCTCCATGGAATGGTATGGAGATCGGTACATCGCGCGGGAGGAGGACTGGACCTCCCCGCGTTTTGTGCCCGGCCACCAGCCCGACCTGCACGGTCTGGCTCCCGCCATGATTATCACTGCGGAATGTGACCCCATGCGGGATGAAGGGGCGGCGTATGCGCGGGCGCTAACTGCGGCAGGTGTGCCCGTACAGTATCTGTGTTGCCGTGGAGCCGTGCATGGGTTTCTGAATTTCTATTCCCTGATGCCGCCCGGTAAGTTCGCGCTCAGATGGGGTGGCCGCGCCTTACGCAAGGCCTTCACCCCATAAACAGAAAACGGAAGGCGGGGTAAGCGCGCCTTCCGTTATCAGACTTTATCCTCGGGATGCTTCCATGACCCTTCTATGGAAGAGGATGGAACGTGCCCGGTGAGCCTTGGTCAGACTGAATAATCCGGTTCATGCGGTCCACCTGTAACGTGAACAGTTTGGGCAGATCGCCCTTGGGGCCGGGGCATGTGCCGGAATGTTTCTGCATCACATCAATGCGGGAGGCATTGGGCGGATCATTCCCGTTCACCACAAACAGCAGGCAGTCCGGCCGATCATGAGACATGCCGTTATGGGTCACCACCACACGCAGGTGGCGCACAAGGGCGCTATCATCAAACCAGCTTTCGGGCCGGAAGGTGTAGCGGTCTGTCAGGGTGTCAATCATGCCGCTCTTGGCCAGCACAATCATCAACACCGTAATGGGCAGAACCAGAGCCAGACGCCGCACAATGTGCTGGCGCAGGCTGCGCTTCTTCAGTGGCCCACGCGGGGGAACGGAGGGTTTGGGTTTGTCGGTCATGTCAGCATGTCCTCATGCCACATGGCTCCATCACGCGCCAGAAGGGCGCGGGTGGAGGCCGGGCCCCAGCTTCCGGCCGGGTAGGGTTCCAGCGGGGAAAGTCCCTGCCGCCATGAGGACAGAATGGGTTCCACCCATCGCCATGAGGCTTCAACTTCATCACGACGAATAAACAGGGCGGGGTTGCCGCGCACGGCATCCAGCAGCAACCGCTCGTAAGAATCCTGATATTCCATGGTGAACTGGTTTTCATAAGACATGTTCAGCGCGGCGTTCCGCACCCGGAAACCGCCCGCACCGGGGTCCTTGGAGGCAAGCACCAGAGAGAGGCCTTCATCCGGAGCAATGCGGATCACCAACCGGCCCGGGGAGGGGGTATTGGTGAAAATGGGCCAGACCTGAGGGCGGAACTGAAGCACGATCTCGGTGGTTTTGGCCGCCATCCGCTTGCCCGTGCGCAGGTAGAACGGCGTGTTGCCCCAGCGGGAGGTGCGGATCTTGGTGCGGATGGCCACAAAGGTTTCCGTGTTGGTCGCGCGGTCATGCCCCAGATCTTCCGCGTAGCCGGGCACATCCTTGTTCTCAATGCGGCCCGCGGTGTACTGGCCGCGGATAACGTTCTGGCGCACCATGTCCGGGGTCATGGGGCGCAGGGCATTCAGCACTTTCAGTTTCTCGTTGCGTAGATCATCCGCGCTGAGGGAGGCCGGATCATCCATGGCCAACATGCACAGCACCTGAAGCAGGTGGTTCTGCACCATATCCCGCATGGCGCCGGACTCGTCGTAATATGCACCGCGGGAGCCAACGCCGACGGTTTCAGCCGCCGTAATCTGCACATGGGCTATGGCATCTGAACTCCACAGTTTTTCCAGTGCCGGGTTGGCAAAGCGCAGGGCCAGCAGATTCTGCACCCCTTCCTTTCCCAGATAATGGTCAATTCGGTAAATGGACTCTTCAGGAAAGAAGCGGCCCACGCCATCATTGATCTGGGTGGCGGTTTTCAGGCTCACGCCGATCGGCTTTTCCAGCACCACACGGGTGGCGCGCGTAATCAGCTTATGCTCGGCCAGTGCAGCACATAGCGGCGCATACAGGGCCGGGGCGGTGGCCAGATAATAAACCCGCGTTCTGGCCTGATCCTTCAGGGCGTCTTTCAGTTCATCCCAGTTGCTGTCAGGCTTGGTGGCGTCCAGCGCCACGTAGGTAACAATGCTGAGAAACTGGTCAAGCAGCGTGGTGTCCTTGGCCGTATCTGCCGCAAATCCCTTTAGCGCCTGCCGCACCTGCTGGCGGAACTTGTCCGGGGTGTGGGCAGAGCGCGCAATGCAGATAATGCGGGCATCCTGTGTGAACTCTCCGGCATGGAAGCGGCGCAGGAACGCAGGCAGCAGCTTGCGCATTGTCAGATCGCCCGTGGCGCCGAAAATTATGAAGTCAAAGGGGTCAATCAGATTGACATGCGCCATGAAATTTTACTCCCGCAGGATGCGTGGGGTTCCCTTATAAACGCCGGGAACAGAAGTGGTGATGCACACTGTCGTTGTTACGAGCCCGAAGGGGAGGCGAGCAAGGGGCAGGGTTTGTCTGCAAGGCTTCCGGCTGTCAAGGCAATTGACCGCAGGCCCCGCGCGCGATAAGCCCGCCGCTTTGGTGCACAGGTCGTGCGGGCAGCGTGGCTGCACGCCTGATGGCCTGAGCATGGCAAGCAAACAGGGGGACTGACGCATGGATAACGAAGGTTTTTCCGGTGGGGAAGACGCCGCTGTAGGTGGCATTGCCGCAGACCGGCTACGTAGCATTATTGAACGGGTTGAGCGTCTGGAAGAAGAACGCAAGGCATTGGCCGGAGATATCAAGGATATCTTTACAGAAGCAAAGTCCGCCGGGTTTGATGTAAAGGTGATCAAACAGATCATCCGTCTGCGCAAGCAGGAGCCCGCAGAAATTGAGGAGCAGGAAACCCTGCTTGATATCTATCGTCGTGCATTGGGCATGTAACGGGCTGCACGGCTCCTGATGGCGTATTTCCTGATGGAAATTGCTAGGGAAACGTGCGGAAAAATGGCGCGTGGGGTCTGCTGTTTATGATGTCACTGTCTTTTCCTGACTGGATGCCACTCTGGGCGCAGCTTGTGCTCATGGCGGTGGGGATTGTGTTTGGCCTCGGCTTCCTCATGATGCCCTTTGCCGTGTTTGGCGTAAAAGGGCGTCTGGCGGAGCTTGAACTGCTTGTGCAGGAACTGCATGCGGATGTGCGGGCCATTTCCCTGCGTCTGGCATCTGTACAGGGCGTGGAAACAGGCCGTCTGTCACGGGATATGTATGACCGGCCCCAACCACCCGGACAGGCTGTGGTGGAAGAAGTGCGTCCTCCCGAACCTGTGCGTCCTGCGGGGCCGCCGTCACCACCGGTTCTGGGGCCGCTGCGTGCGCCGCGCGTCTCAGACGCCTATGAACCGCGGCAGGATGCGCCTCCTGCACCGCACGTTGCCTCGGAACGTTCCTCTCCTCCGTCCAAGCGCCGGATGCCTTGGCACGAACCTGTGTCTGAGCGGGAAGAAGGGCGTGCAGAACCGCAGGCGCATATCCGGCGGCGTGATCTGGCACCAGATGCCAACCAGCCACCCTATCGGCCAGATTTCTCCCGCGAGCGGGAAGATCTTCACACACCCAGACGTCATGACCCTGAAACAGGCCGCACGGAGCCGATGCTGAACTGGCCGCCGGGCAGGCCTTCCATTCAGGAAGAGGGTGGCTTTAAAAAATTCCCCGGCGCTTTAGGCCGGGGTGTCAGACCATCACCAGATCATCACGATGAATGATCTCGTCACGGCCCTGCCAGCCAAGAATGCCTGCCAGTTCCGATGAGCGATGGCCCGCAATCCGCCGGGCGTCATCCGCATCGTAGGATGTCAGGCCACGGGCCAGAATACGCCCGCTCTCGTCAATCACCACAACCAGATCACCTTGCGTAAAGTCTCCCTTCACGCCTTTTACACCGGCAGGTAGCAGGGAGCCGCCATGGTTCAGGGCATCTGCCGCGCCCAGGTCAATCATGATCTCGCCAGCCGGGGTCAGGCTGCCTGCAATCCATTGTTTGCGGGCTGTCTGGCTACAGGTCTGCGGCAGGAACCAGGAGCAGCGGGCTCCTTCAAGCAACGCGCGCAAGGGGTGGTGTGTCTTGCCCAACGCAATGGCCATTGCGCAGCCTGAGCGTGTGGCAATGCTGGCCGCCAGCAGTTTGGTGCGCATTCCGCCCGAAGAATAGCCGGGCGGTGGTTCGCCCCCCATGGCTTCAATATCAGGCGTCAGTGTTTCAATCACTGGCAGATGGGTGGCGGTGGGGTCTGTGCGCGGGTCCGCTGTATACAGTCCATCAATGTCAGAGAGCAGAACAAGCTGATCGGCATCCGTCATCTGCGCCACGCGGGCCGCCAGACGATCATTGTCTCCAAAGCGGATTTCAGCCGTGGCAATGGTGTCGTTTTCGTTGATGACGGGTACACACCCAAGGCCCAGCAGGGTTTCCAGTGTGGCGCGAGCATTCAGGTAGCGCTTGCGGTCTTCCGTATCTTCGGGCGTCAGCAGAAGTTGGGCGGCTGTTAAACCCTGCGCAGAAAGAGCATGGCTCCAGGCTTGCGCCAGACTGATTTGACCGACAGCCGCAGCAGCCTGTTTTTCTGCAAGACGCAGTGGTCCGTTGGTTAGCCCCAGTGTGTGCCGGGCCAGCGCAATGGCGCCAGAGGAGACAACCGTAACGTCCGTTCCCTGTTTTCTCAGCAGGGCGATATCTTCCGCAACACTGGCCAGCCACGCCTGCCGAGGGGCGGCGTTTTCCGCATCCACCACCAGCGCGCTGCCAATTTTGACAACAAGCCGCCGCGCGGAAGAGAGGGAAGGGGGAGTGGGGCGTCCGGTCATGGAAGAATCCGTTACTGGCAGTGTGGCCTTTACCGGAGAGGGTTAAAGCATATCCCGCCCGCTGCGAGTATCCACAGGGCCGGAATATGTCCGTTTACATCCCCAAGGCGGGGGTGAAACGGCTGTGCGATGCCTTATCCTCTTCCCGTATTCTTGTGCCGGTTTTCAGGCGTTGGTCTGGGTCCGTCAGGAGGGCGCGTTTTCCGCTTCTTCCCGACGAATAAGCGTGACGCGATCCTGAATGGTCCGCAGCAGTTCCGGCACCCCTTGGCGGGAGGCGGCAGAAATCAGCATGACGGGTGCGCCACTGGCTTTTTCCAGCGCTCGGCGGCGTGCTGAAGCTTCCTGCGGGGTCATGGCATCATTCTTGTTCAGCGCAATAATTTCCGGCTTGTCAGCCAGACCGCCGCCATATTCCGTCAGTTCATGGCGGATAGTGCGCCACGCATCCACAACATTGCCGGCAGCGCCGTCAATCAGGTGCAGCAGCACGGCGCAACGTTCCACATGGCCCAGAAAGCGGTCTCCAAGGCCTGTGCCTTCATGCGCGCCTTCAATCAGTCCCGGAATATCCGCGACCACGAACTCTTCCGTCATGGAGAGGCGAACAACCCCAAGCTGCGGGTGCAGGGTGGTAAAGGGATAATCCGCAATTTTCGGGCGGGCGGCGGAGACAACAGACAGGAAGGTGGATTTGCCAGCATTGGGCATGCCCACAAGGCCCACATCTGCAATCAGCTTCAGGCGCAGCCATACCCAGCGTTCCTCACCCGGCCAGCCTTTGTCCGAGCGGCGAGGGGCGCGATTGGTGCTGGTCTTGAAGTTGGCGTTCCCAAACCCGCCATCTCCGCCACGGCACAGGGTTACGCGCTTGCCAGCCTCATCCAGGTCAGCCAGCAGAGTCTCACGGTCATCATCCATGATCTGGGTGCCGATGGGCACCTTGATGATAACGGGCTGTGCTGCGGCCCCCGTGCGGTCTGACCCCGCACCGTTTCCGCCTTTGCGGGCGCGAAAATGCTGGGTGTAGCGGAAGTCGATCAGGGTGTTCAGGTTGGGCACGGCTTCAAAAATGATGTCGCCACCGCGGCCACCATTTCCACCGTCCGGTCCGCCGAACTCAATGTACTTCTCCCGGCGGAAGGCGGTTACGCCGTCTCCACCATCGCCCGAACGGACATAGATTTTTGCCTGATCAAGAAACTTCATGGGGTAAGGGTACTTTCAGTGCCAAAACAGGAAAAGGGGCCGATCCTGAGGACCGGCCCCTTTCGCCATTCCGGCCACGGGTATAACGCGCAGCAGGGGTGCTTGATGCTTATTCAGCAGCAGCCGGCAGCGCATCAACAGAAACGTGCACGCGGCCTTCAGCGCGACGTTCAAAGCGAACGCTGCCATCAATCAGAGCGAAGATGGTGTGGTCACGACCAACACCAACGTTTGCGCCCGGCTTCATCTTCGTGCCGCGCTGGCGGATGATGATGTTACCGGCAACAACCTGTTCGCCACCAAATTTCTTGACGCCAAGGCGGCGTCCGGCGCTATCGCGCCCGTTGCGGGATGAACCGCCAGCTTTCTTTTGTGCCATGACCTAAGTCCTCCTGGTCTTGCCTGCTCTTGAACCCTGATGCGGGATTCAGGCGGCGTTGATCTCTTGAATGCGCAGAACGGTTACCGGCTGACGGTGACCATTCTTGCGGCGGCTGTTCTGCCGGCGGCGCTTCTTGAAGATGATGACCTTCTTGAGGCGGTCCTGAGCGATGACGGTTGCCGTCACCTTTGCGCCAGCTACGGTGGGGGCGCCAATGGTGGTGGTGCCTTCGCCACCTACGGCAAGAACCTCATCAAACGTGATGGTTGCGCCAGCTTCGGTTTCCAGTTTTTCAACCTTGAGCACCATGTTGGGCTCAACCCGATACTGCTTGCCGCCGGTGCGGATAACTGCGAACATAATAAACGGTCTCTCTTTCCGATCTCTCAACCTCCCGCGGCGGTATGCAGGCGAGTGGTCTGGACGCTTTTTGTTCTTGTGCCGCACAGGCGGCATGCCTCCCTCTGTGGGGAGTGGTGCGGCCTTTTAAAGGTTTGCAGTGGCCTCCGTCAACAAAAACATGCACAGCATCCCGCTTGCACGCTCATTCAAGCCCGCTTATAAGCCAGCTTCACGGAGAGGTGCCGGAGCGGTCGAACGGGGCGGTCTCGAAAACCGTTGTGCGAGCAATCGTACCGAGGGTTCGAATCCCACCCTCTCCGCCAGATAAATCAAAGAATCCCAGATTTTTCAGGCAGTTATCTGATTTATCAAAATTCATCCCACCTTGAGACCCATCTTAAAAAATGCGTCATCGTGCGTCGCTTGGACGCGATATGCGTCGTTTTATAAATTTCACGATGTGACCTACTGACTGATGTCCTGCGTTCTCCAGAGACATCTAGAGGAGATCTGAGGGCGCGACTGAAACAGCGAACCACGAAAAAACGCTCAGAAATTTCTTGAAATCGTCGTCCGTGCTCGGCTAACGTTAGTAGGTTAGCTGACACTACAGTACGAAAACCTCTAGCAAGCCCCGAAGGTTCTCTGCCACTGCTTCAAGCAGAGACCCTGTAGAACACTGAACGCCGAAAAAACCAAACGAAACTAGTATCATCGTTAGTCCTATAAGGGACTGGTTGGAAAGGCGTGTCATGAGTTCTGTTTTCCCCCTTCGTCGCTCTGACGACATCTTTATAACGCGTCGGGAAGCTTCCGAGCGACTACGCGTGTCCCTCTCGACAATCGACAGATATGTCGCAGCGGGCGAGCTCGAACGCTTGAAAATCGGTCCAAGGCGAACTCTGTTTCGACTGCGCGATGTCGAAAGGCTCGTCCGTCGTGACGGCAGCGCTTCTTCCGCCATGCAGACCACACTGAGCAACGTCTGGTCGTAGCTGCTGATTTTATCAGCGCAGGATACCTGCGGATCTATCCTTTCCATGATGAAAGCTAGCGCTATGTTTGACGTCGCTGAGATTGACTTTGCTTGGGACAGCCCTTGGGACTCCCTGGAGATGAAATGCGTCTATCAGGATATTGTTTTCTGGATCCTGTGTGATGTCACTCGAGAGATTGATCCCTATTACAAGACTAATTGCTACAAAGTAGATAATCCTGATGATATATTTGCAAGACCAACTACCGTAAATGACTTACATAACTTATTCTGGGCATCTCCTTCGGAGATTTCTGAAGGGTGGTCTGTTGATTTTCGTTGAGAACTGACCCGGGTTTTTCATG
>NZ_LHZQ01000200.1 GCF_001580915.1 Acetobacter tropicalis
TATAATATAGGAAGTATTTCAAGTGCTAACAGGCCCTAGGGGTGCCCCCCATATATTTTCTTTTTCAATCTCTGTTTTGACAGCTTCAGCAGTTTTTTTTTGATTTTCATCTTTATAAAATATGACAGAACGATACTGCGTTCCTATGTCATTTCCCTGCCGATTAAGCGTGGTAGGATCATGCAAGGTAAAGAAGATTTTCAGCAAATCTTTGTAGCTGATTATTTCAGGATCAAATTCAACCTCAACTACTTCGGCGTGGCCTGTCTGACCGCTACAAACCTGCTTGTAGGTTGGGGCTTCCGTGTCGCCCCCGGCATAACCGGGCGTCAGAGATAAAATGCCGCGCATGCCACGTAAAACGGCCTCGACGCACCAGAAACATCCACCACCGAGAACAGCTGTATCAGACATTTCAGTCTCCGATTATTCAGGTCATAGAAAAAGCCATAACGCAGTAAACGCAAGTCGGTCAGCATACTCTTCAGACGCTGACCGCTATTGCATCACTCTTCGCTATATTAGCTGATGCGTGCAAGCGCTGCTTGCAGACGAGAGCGCTCACCTTGCTGATTTTCCAAACGTTCCCGCATTTCTTCTACAATTTCAGGCTTTGCGCGGGTCACAAAATTTTCGTTACCGAGTTTTTTCGCGGTTTTTTCAATCTCATCCTCTGCCTTAGCCAGTTCTTTCTTGAGGCGTTCTTGCTCGGCTGTGATGTCAATCAAGCCTTCCAGCGGAATAACCAGTGTTGCTTCATCAACAACAGCTTGAGCCGAACCGCGGGGAACTTCACCTTCCAAAGCCGCAACCTCAGAGACGCGTGCCATACGGGCGATGGCTTCTTTCCAGCGCTCAGCACGAGCAACGGTTTCCGGGTTTGCATCTTTCAGAAATACCGGAGCTTTCTGAGAAGGCGGAACATTCATTTCTGAACGCACGGTCCGTATTTCGGAAATCAGACGGATAATCTGATCACATTCAGAAAGTGCTGTCTGTGCTTCTGTCATCTTCACAGGTTCGGGCCATGGAGCAGAAATCAGACTTCCTTCTGCTCCAAAGCCAAACGAATGCCATAGATCATCTGTGACAAATGGCATAACGGGCTGCAGCAGGCGCAGGATGATGTTTAGCACATACGCCGCAACACCACGAATTTCGGCGGCTTCTGCTGCATTGGTTGAGGCAAAAACGGGCTTGGCAAACTCAAGGAACCAATCGCAGAAACGATTCCAGATGAAGCGATAGCAGGTTAATGCGTATTCATCGAAACGGTAGACTTCCAACGCTCTGGTGGCGTCCTGAATAGCGGCGGAAGCTTCCGTTATGATCCAGCGGCCGAGCGAGGACTGGACAGTTGCTGGATCAAAATTTTCCTGTGCTTTAACGCCGTTCATTTCGCAGAAGCGCGCCGCATTCCAGATTTTGGTAACAAAAGCGCGGTAGTCTTCAACTTTTTTACGCCCCAGCTTGACGTCTCGACCAATGCCGGTCAGTGCGCAAATCGTGAAGCGCATAGCATCGGCACCGAAATCGTCAATCAGGTCCAGAGGGTCGATGCCGTTTCCTTTGCTCTTGGACATTTTCTGTCCACGCTCGTCCCGCACCAATCCATGAATAAAAACGTGGCGGAACGGCACATCTTTCATGAAGTGCTCACCCATCATAATCATTCTGGCAACCCAGAAGAAAATGATGTCAAAGCCCGTCACCAAAACGTCTGTCGGGTAGTAGCGTGCAAGTTCAGGTGTTTTCTCTGGCCAGCCTAGTGTGGAAAATGGCCAAAGCCCAGATGAAAACCATGTATCAAGAACATCTTCATCTTGCGTGAGAGATTCAGTTTTACCGTAATGACCTACCGCCTGAGCTTGAGCGTCAGCTTCATCTCGCGCAACAAATACGTGTCCATCTGGTCCATACCAAGCGGGAATACGATGGCCCCACCACAACTGGCGAGAAATACACCATGGCTGAATGTCACGCATCCACGCGAAAAAGGTATTTTCCCACTGTTTGGGGATGAAAGTGATTTTACCACTGGTAACAGCTTCAATGGCCGGGCCTGCCAGTTTGGCGGCGTCACAGTACCACTGGGTTGTCAGGCGCGGCTCAATCACTGCACCGCCGCGTTCAGCATGTGGCACCTGATGCCGGTGTGGCTCTATTTTTTCGAGCCAGCCCAAGGTTTCCAGTTCGGTGACAATGACCTTGCGGGCCTCTTCACGTGAGAGGCCGTTCAATGTTTTGACAAAATCAGGATCAGCCAGGCCCGGAACAAGCTGTAATTCGTCTTCTATTTCTTCGAGTATGATGCGTGCTTCTTCATCAAGCACGGAGAGCATGGGAAGTTGATGTCGGCGTCCAACTTCAAAGTCATTAAAGTCATGTGCAGGGGTAATTTTTACCGCCCCTGTTCCCTTTTCAGGATCGGAGTGAAGATCCGCGACAATGGGAATCAAGCGCCCAGTGAGAGGGAGGCGGACGGACTGACCAATCAGGGCGGCGTAACGTTCATCTTCAGGATGTACGGCAACGGCCACGTCACCCAGCATGGTTTCCGGCCGGGTCGTGGCAACCGTAATGCAGATATCGCCCTGCCCTTCTACCGGATAACGGATGTACCAGAGTTTGCCCGCAACATCTTTGCTTTCAACTTCAAGGTCAGAAATAGCAGAGCGGAACACCGGATCCCAGTTAACGAGCCGCCGGTCACGATAGATCAGGCCTTCCTGATACAGTGTGACAAAAACTTCCTTAACAGCACGTGATAGCCCTTCATCCATGGTGAAGCGTTCACGTGGCCAATCAAGAGAGGCTCCTAACCGACGAAGCTGCTGCGTAATTCCGCCACCGGATTCCTCTTTCCACTTCCACACACGTTGCGTGAAAGCGTCTCGCCCCAATTCTTGGCGCGTGGTGTTTTCTGCCGCGAGTGCACGTTCAACAACCATCTGAGTCGCGATGCCAGCATGATCTGTGCCTGGCTGCCACAGAGTATCAAAGCCTTGCATCCGTTTCCAGCGGATCAGCGTATCCTGCAATGTCATGGTGAGCGCATGCCCCATGTGCAGAGTGCCTGTTACGTTCGGCGGCGGGATCATGATGGTGAAAGGCTCTTGGGTGCTTTCAGGCTGAGCTGAAAAGGCCTTCTGGCTTTCCCACAAAGTATAAAGGCGCTTTTCAGTTTCAGCAGGCTCAAACGTTTTGTTCAGCATCATATCCAACCAGCAAACGTAAAAAAGGCGGAAGGCATATTATACCCCCGCCTCAAGCAGAATGGAGCATCCTGCATACCAAGAAGAGACCAAGCAGTAATTCTCTTTCCTGCGCTTGGACAGGAAAGAGATATTTACCGCAGGGTTATAGGCCGCGTTGAGTCAGACGCTCTACTTCCTTACGGACTGCCGCCTGCACGATTCCCGCCAGATGAGCATCCAGCCATTTTTTGAGGAAAACACGCACCTCCTGACGGACGATATCTTCGACAGTCAGAGAACCTTCATGTGTGATGGCCACTTTTCTCTCCTCATGTTCTCTCAGGTACTTTTCCTGAAGGGTTTTTTGCAGAACGGAAAACGAACTTCCAGTGTCGGAAATGGTTTCGTCATTCAGGGGAATCGGCAGGGAACCGGACATATTTTCAGCCTTATCAATCAGTTCAATTTGTCTGAGATCAGTAACAGACAGAACCTCGTTACTGTCCGCATTTTCTGGGAGAGAGGCATCTGATGGTGCCTCTTTCACCAAAACCTGCGTGCTTTTATCCGGTCCATCTGCATGACTGTCATGCTTCTGTTTTATGGCCTCTGAACCGAGAGGCTGTCCAGTATCAGTTTGGTCCTCTGTTCCTAAAGGCATGCCGTCATGAGTATGCGAATCGGTCCCGCCTGCCATCATCGCGGGGGACAGAACAAGGATGTCCTCATCTTCATCCTCGGAGCTGGAAGATGGACCAGCGCTCTGCGCAGCCATATGCTCGTTGTGCAAAACCTGCCTTATGGATGACAACACATCCGCAACAGATCGCCCTGTTTCTTCTGTCTCGTGAGGTGACGTCATTAAAAAATTCCTGCCAAACGACTGCTCTCAGCAATTAACGACCTGGCTGATTGACTGCGTAGTCGTTTATTCCCCATAGCCGGTCTTTTACTGCTTGGTAATAGGCTTTGTCATCATAAAGGGGCACATTCAGTTTCAAGTCTGCAGCCGTAAGGCGGCCGATTGCAGATGCAACATTATATGATGCCAAGACCATATTGCTCAGACTTTGCACGAGAGCGACCTGAGCCTGCAGAAGTGTTTCCTGTTGCTGAAGAACTTCCAGTGTGGTGCTTGTTCCAACAATAGCCTGACGTTCCACACCATCCAGCGCCACGGTTCCTGCTCTGATAGCAGCGCGATTGCTGGAAATGGCAGCTTGATAGGATACCAGTTTCTGCCAATTGGAAACAGCATCCTGCGCGGCGGTCCGGCGCTGAATATCAACTTCCCGGTGAGCCGCCTGCACCTGCTGTTTGGCCTGCCGAACAGCAGCATATTCCGAACCACCCTGATAGACTGGAATATTGAAATTCAGCATGGCGTATTTGTTTTCATCAATTTGATGATTCAAACTTTGGTTTACTTGCCGTTGATATGCTGCTGTCGCAGAAATTTTTGGCATGATCGCTGAAATGGCGACAGAAACAGCGTCTTTCTGTGAAGATTCGGTGAAAAGAGCATTAATAACGTCTGGATTGTTACGCACAGCCATAGCGGCTGCCGTTTGCTCATTTTTTACCGGAAGAACCAACGGTTGTGGTGGCACGAGATTGGGCGGAGGTGCCATTCCAACAATTTGCATATAAGTTGCCTGGGCTGTCTGCAACGTCCCTTCAGACTGCTGACGGGCTGCTTTAGCTGTAGCATAGGCTGATTCTGCCTGCGCTACATCTGTGCGGGTAATCTCTCCTACACGGAAGCGTTCATTGGTCGCACGTAGCTGCTGCTGCAAAACGCGCTCATTATTAATGTTAAGCTGAAGAAGCTGCTCGTCTTCAATAACGCTGACATAGGCGTTCACTACATTCTTGAAGACTTGCTGCTCTACAGAAATCAGATTGGCACGAGCGGCCATTACCTTATTAACAGCCTGATGGGTAGCTGCCGTTGTCTTGCCACCGCTATAAATAGGCTGCTGAATTGAGACCCCGGCAGTATAGCCAGGCGTATCATATATGCGTAAATAACCAGGCTGATCGGCGCTGCCTTGATAGTCGTTCTGTCCCTTATAGTAAGTTAGGCCGACATTGCCCGTAACTGTCGGCCGCCATCCAGCCAGGGCAGTCGGCACTTGTTCGTCCGTAGCACGCAAGGTGGCGCGGGCTTGCTGCAGGGTCGGATTAGTCAGATACGCAGACGCAAGAGCTTCCTGCAGTGTATGCGGCACAAAAGTGGGGGAGCCGCTCCCATCATATTTTTGAGCCCACGCGGTGGAACTGCAAAGCGCGGCTGTTAAGCCGATGCCCACTCCGCAAATACGCCTCATGTGCTTCTCCCACTTAAATGACTAAATATTTATGCTGCCCTTACATGGCACGACATAGGACATATTTCTATCACTTAAACTCGAAAAACACACTCCCTCGATTTTTCTGGTTGAATATTTCAGAGCCTAAAATTGAAAACTTGAGGTTGGCGATAGGCCCTGGAGAGGAGGTAAAAAGCCATCAAAGAGGAAAGTTTTGGTAAAAATTGTTGAAGAGCGATTTTCTCGGTACGCCTGAAAGCCAGAGGCCATGCCATGAGTTGTGGCCCACATGCCGACAATAGCCCCCTTGTCACTCAGTTGTTCATCGCAAAATTGGGGCACATCAAACACTGTGCCGTCGAAATAGATCAGATCGTAAGGTGCGTTCGAAGGGTGACCATCTTTGAGGTTGCCTACAACCCATGTCACGGAAGGGGCATGACGTTGGCAGAATCTCTCCCCGATTTCTGCGAGGGTAGGATCAGATTCCAAAGCTGTGACGTTTTTGCCTAAATGAGCAAAAATTGCCGCCGTGTACCCAGCTCCGGCACCGACGATTAATGTTTTTTTGAGTGATCCGGAAAAGCTGGCTTGTACCAGGCGTGCTGTAATAAGTGGTTGAGCTAAAACGCGCTTCTGCCCGATTGGCACATTTACATCCGCATAGGCGATTGCCTGTTGTGCAGTGGGAACACATTCTTCGCGTGGCAACGTGCGCATGATCTTCAAAAGCTGAGGATCGGTAATTTCTGAAGGCCGGAGTTGGTCATCAACCATATAATCGCGGGCCTGTGCAAAATCATTCAGATAAAACTGGGGCCGATTGCCAAGGAGGCTGGTGGTCGAACAGTCAGCAGTCATGTGTTTCAAGTGCCCTCTTCCGCGTCACTGATGAGATAAAAATCATCGCACATAAGTCTGTGTGGCACAGGGTGGGTAAAATCGCACAACACAACGGCTTGACCGATGCGCCCTGACAGGACATAAGGCTCTCACGTCACTGGTCCGGTGGCAGAATGGTGATGCAGCGGACTGCAAATCCGCGTACGTGGGTTCGATTCCCGCCCGGACCTCCAGTTTTATGGCTGGAGAATGCCTTTTTAAAAGGGCTCACGTTCTTCCTTTTGAAAATATGTAAAAGCCTTTCTTTTCAAAAAAGAAAGGCTTTCCGGCTATGAATTTTTTGCTGGTTTTTGGTCGGCCTTCAGGTTGAGCAGGATACGTTCCCTCAGAAAATGAGGAACGAGGCGTTCTGCGACACGCAGGGCCCGAAACTGCCAGGGAAAAATATACTCTTTTTTACCAGCGTTGATCGCCCGCATGATGCGACGGGCTGCACTACCAGCAGAGACAAGAAAGGGAAGCGTCCCTTCAAGTCGTTGGCTCATTGGTGTGTCCACAAATCCAGGAATGATGAGTGTGGTGCGAACGTTATGTTTGGCCCATCCCAGATTGGCCGCCTCGGCAAACCGCGCAAGTCCCGCTTTCGAGCTGCTGTAGGATGCCGCAAAAGGTAACTCATAGAATCCTGCAACAGAGCCGATGAGTGCAATTTTTCCACCGCCTCGCGGAATCATGCGTTCAGCAGCAGCCGTCGCCAGTGTGGTGGGGATGGCAAAATTGACGAGAGAGAGCGCCAGAACTTTTTCAGGATCTTCTGTAGGGTGCCCTGCCGTCTGAATATCAGAAAGGCCAGCTCCAAGAATAACAAGGTCGAGTGGGTGCTTGGTATCGTCTTCCCGTATGGCCTGAAGGGCGGCTTTGCCATCCAGAAGATTGATCTGGCGGGTGACAACGGCAGCCCCTCGGGCGCAACAAAGTGTCGCCAGACGCTGAAGGCGCTCCGCATTTCGTCCCCATAAAATCAGGGTTCGTCCGGGTTTTGCATAACGTCTGGCTAGCTCCATCCCGATGCCTCCTGTAGCGCCAGTAATCAGAATCGAGCGTAGTTCAGAGCCTTTGAGATGAACCTGGTTCACACTTCCCCCTTTTCCATTCGGTCGGAATGAGGCATCACCGTTCGGTTTGAAGGCGCAGTTGATGGAGCACCGATGACTAATTCTGACCAGATTGTCGTATCCCCCGTTTCGGGTGCGCGTCAGCTTGCGCTATTTATCCGGCTGCCACGGCTTTTGTATAGCGGTTTGCCAAGTTATGTGCCGCCTTTGGATATGGAGCAGAAAGGAATGCTCCACCCCAAACGCTCACGTTTTTTTGAGCATGGTTCTGCTTGTTACTTTCTGGCATGGCGTAACGGAAAGCCGATTGGGCGTATTTCTGCACAGATTGACCAATTGGCTCTGGAGCAGGATGGACCACGGACCGGTTTCTTTGGTGCATTGGATGCGGTGGAGACTGAGTGTGTCAAACCTTTGCTTGATGCAGCAACGGATTGGTTGCGCCAGCAAGGGATAGAACGTATTCGGGGTCCTTGGACGCTGAATTATCATGGTGAATCCGGCACCATGATCGAAGGGCAAATGGAGCCGCCTATGGTTGGTACAGGCTGGCATCCGGAAACGTTGGGCCCAGCTATCGAGCGAGCTGGCTTCGCCAAGGCCATGGACCTTCTTTCTTATCGCATGGAAGTCAGTCCCGTTGCGGAGCGTGCCAACCGAGTTCCTGCCAATCTGCGAGCTCGTCTGGGGGCAGTTACGGTACGCAGTCTGCGCAAGGATCATATTGCGGAAGACGCCGATATTCTCCGGGATATCTATAATGATGCATGGGCGGGAACGTGGGGGAACGTGCCGATTACCCGTGATGAAGTGCAGGCTCTTTTAGCCTCACTGAAACCTGTACTGAAGCCAGAACAGTATGTTCTTGTTGAATTTGAAGGTGAACCAGTAGCAATCGCGCTGGTTGTGCCGAACATTTTTGATATCAGTGGTGACTTGAATGGTGCTCCCTCCCCTATTGGTTGGGTTAAGCTTGGCTCCCGAATTCTGACCCATGATTTTCATTCAGCCCGAGTCATTTTGTTGGGTGTAAAGAAGAAGCTGGCGGGAACCGCTTTGAGTGCCGTTATTCCTGCCCTGCTGATTGATGAACTAATGCAGCGGGGGCATGTTCTGCCTTATAGGACTATTGAGCTAGGCTGGGTGTTGGAAACAAACGTTGGAATACGCAACCTGATAGAACGCATTGTACCCACGCCTTACAAAAAGCATCGAATGTACGAGAAAACTATCTCTTGAAAATAAAAATGGTGCATTCAAATTTGATGGATGCGCCCTGCGTGGTAATATCTCTAACCATTTTGCATTATAGGGATTTTTCAGAGATATTTAATTATACCAAAGTAAAATAATAATCTGGAAAGCCATTAAAAATGGCTCCAGCCAGATTTTTTGAAAGATAGCACTTTATTGTTGCTATCAATTACTCTCACACCATTACTGTCTTGGTCGAAAGAGCCGATGCGGGTTACAGGAACATTTCCAGTGATAGTGGCCAAGAAAGGCGACCGTAAAAGCGTGTCTTCTTTATCGGGCGGCACGGCGAAAAGAAGTTCGTAGTCATCTCCGCCTGTAAGGCATGTCTCCAGCCATTCTGGTCCACATTCACGAGCGGCAGGAGAAAACGGGATGGCATCAACATGAAGGGTTACGCCGAGAGCATTTTCTCTTCCAAGATGGGCTGTATCTTGAAGAAGACCATCAGAAACATCCATAGCGCCTGAAGCCAAACCATAGAGAGGAGCCCCTACTCTGGGTTGAGGAAGGCGATAACGATGAGTCAGATAGCCTGTGGGGTCGTCAACTTGGCCTTGGAGGGCTCGCAAGCCCAGCGCACCATCGCCAATCGTTCCAGTAACCCAGAGGCCATCGCCCGCGTGAATACCTTGACGCTTTATTGCATGTCCGGGGAGTACTGATCCCAAAATGGTCAGGGAAAGAACCAATGGGCCAGAGGTTGAGGTTGTATCCCCCCCGAGCAAGCCAAGCTCAAAAAGGATTTGATCCTCTTTGAGGCCGTGGCAGAAGCCTTCAAACCATTGATCTTCTATTGAAGGTGGTCGCGCAATGGTAAGCAGCCAGCCTTCGGGTCGAGCTCCCATAGCTGCCAGATCGGACAGATTACAGCGTAGAAGCTTACGTCCAACGGTGTCTGGCGGATCGTCTGGCAGGAAATGCACATTCTCGACCATTGCATCAGCCGCGACCACTAGTTCACGGCCCACGGGGGGGGGGAAAATGGCAGCGTCATCTGTCAGACCAAGAGCCCCAGGTCCAGCCAAGGCTGAAAAGTGCCGACGGATAAATGTAAATTCCGGCGGAAGGTTAGTCAGCTTTGTTGTCCTCTATTTCAGAAGAGGCGGGTTTTTCTTCTGTTGTAGCAAGGCGCTTTATGGCGGTGTCCAGCACCCCATTGACCAGTTTGGGTTCCTCTCCAGAAAAGAAACCGTGAGCGATGTCCATATACTCGTTAATAATCACACTAGCCGGTACATCGCCAGTCAGTGCTTCGCCAAGAGCGGCAAGGAAAAGAGCCCGCAAAACAGGATCAAGACGGCTAACAGGCCATGTCGCAGGTAACGTGAGCCCCAACTGCTCCAAAATGGCACTCCGATGAGAGACGGCCTGTTTTACAACAGATATAAAAAGGCGCGTATCAGGCTCCGGTACATATCCTTCCTCATAGGATTCATTATTCAGCGTGGTTCCGAAGCGGTGGACCATAAACTGCTGAACAACACTTTCAGCGCGATCATCGTTCTGCTCAATCTGGAAGAGCGCTTGAACAGCCGCGACACGAGCCGCGGTACGCGGTCGTTGCGCTCCTTTAAGTTCCGGTTGGTCCTGCAGCTCTGTCATCCCTGTCTCCTGCGTGCCCTATTGAGGGAGCGGGGTTTCATGACGCCTTTATGGCTAAAGGTCTAGTCTTTTTCCTGCTTCTCTGCTTCGGAATTATCCATGGATGTCAGAATTTCCGAAAAATCCTTGGCTTCTGTAAAATCTCTGTACACGCTAGCAAAGCGGACATAGCCTACGGTGTCCACTTCCTTGAGCACATCCATGGCAAGCTTACCTATACGCGAGGATGGCACTTCAGTTTCACCCGAAGCTTCAAGTTGTCTAACCAGCCCGCTGACAATTTGTTCGATTCTGGTTTCGGGCAGTGGTCGCTTGCGCAAGGCAATTCGAATGGAGCGGGCAAGTTTTTCCCGCTCAAATGGAGCACGGCGACCATTCGCTTTGACAACGACAAGATCTCGTAACTGCACACGTTCAACGGTGGTAAAGCGTTGGCCACAGGATAAGCAGGCTCTACGGCGGCGTATGGCCGAGCCTTCTTCATTAGGGCGGCTATCTTTAACCTGACTGTCCGGGTTCCCGCAAAATGGGCAACGCATTTGTAATCTGGCCTCTCAAACTGGCTGGCTACCCCTGGTAGAACCTTCTTACAGCCCAACAATATTGCGGTATAGTGAAGCTACACCATGCTTGGACCTGCCTTGGCGTTATATACGTATCTGAGGCTAAAAACACCGGAGTCACGATGAAACTTCACTACCATCTCGGTATCATGCCTGCATTGCTCGCCGGGCTCCTGGTTCATACACCCGCCATTGCGGAAGATAGAGACCCGGGAAAAGCAATTCCAGGGCAGGAAAATGCCCAGAAGGATATCGAGATTAAAGACGTCAGCATGCAACTTGTCCGGCCAGCCGGGCACGTTTACGCAGTTTATTTTACGCTGACAAACAAGGGTGAAAACGCCCATCTGGTTACGAATGTTTCGTCATCCTCATGCCGGACGTTGGTAGGGCATCATTCTGACCAGGAAAGCACGACCGGCACCCTTAATCTCTTTACCCATCTCTCTTTGCCAGCCAATACCACGCTGGTATTCCCTCATGGTGGCTATCATCTTCTGTGTTTGGACCCTGATCCGGCTCTTAAGCCCGGACAGGAAGCCACTTTTACCTTTTCTTTTTTGGGAGGCTCTTCCAAAAATGTGACAATCCCGGTGGGAGAGGAGAAGGCAGTAGAGTAATATCTGCCTCTTTTTTTATCCTGCCTGCATATTTGAGGGATGCAGGCAGGATAGGCATGCGTGTTAGCCTTGTGACTGATTGGTAAGGGTACGCTTTACGGCCTGATGCCAGCCAGCAATCATTGTGCGGCGCTGCTCATTGTTCATTGATGGTTCAAAGAGTTCGCCACGTTTCCACTCGGAAGCCAGCGTTGCCTCATTTTCCCATACGCCAGTAGCCAGTCCGGCAAGAAAACCTGCTCCAAGCGCTGTAGTTTCAACATTCTGGGGACGTTCGACCTTCACCTGAAGCATGTCCGCCAAGAACTGACAAAACCAGTCATTGGCAGACATACCACCATCCACACGTAAGGCATCCGTCGTGCCGCCTCCGTCCTGCATCATGGCAGTCACCAGATCAAGCGTTTGATAAGCAACGGATTCCAAGGCTGCCCGTGCAATATGGGCTGCGGTGGCATCCAGTGTCAGGCCGCAGATCAGGCCGCGTGCATCCGGGTCCCAATGCGGCGCACCCAGCCCGACAAAGCCAGGGACCATATAAACACCATGGCTATGGGGAATGCGGGTGGCCATGTCATCTGTCTGGGAGGCATGCGTAATGAGATGCAGTCCATCGCGTAGCCATTTGATGGCAGCCCCAGCCACAAAAATTGATCCTTCAAGGGCGTAAGTGGTTTTGCCGCCAATGCGATAGGCTATGGTTGTCAGCATCCGGTGCTTTGAAACAACGGGTTTTTCTCCTGTGTTCAGAAGAACAAAGCAGCCAGTGCCATACGTGGCCTTGGCCATGCCCGGTGTGAAGCAGGCTTGGCCGACCACGGCAGCCTGCTGATCTCCTGCCATGCCGGCAATTGGAATGGCGCGCCCATAGAGGGACGGATCAGTTTCACCAAAAAGGGTACTGTTGTCTTTTACTTCTGGCAGGAGGGCTGCGGGGATGTTGAACAGCCGCAGAAGTTCCGGGTCCCATTGCTGGGTGTGAATGTTGAACAGCAATGTGCGGGCGGCGTTTGTAATATCAGTGGCATGTACTTTTCCACCAGTCAGACGCCAGAGAATGAAGGAATC
Organism: Acetobacter tropicalis; assembly: GCF_001580915.1. Lineage (GTDB taxonomy): Bacteria > Pseudomonadota > Alphaproteobacteria > Acetobacterales > Acetobacteraceae > Acetobacter > Acetobacter tropicalis. The sequence goes on from NZ_LHZQ01000200.1 coordinate 12,578, forward strand.
GATCGTTCCAAAAGCTAACTCTCCCTTTTCTGCACGCCCGCGTGCTCCACTGACGTTGTCCAGTATCCAGGCCAGTTTGGTGGCAGAGAAATAAGGGTCGATCAGAAGGCCCGTACGTTCGCGAACGAGTGCCTCGGCTCCTTCCTCTTTCAATTTTTGACAGGTGACCGCCGTTCTACGGTCCTGCCACACAATGGCCCGGTGCACGGGCTTGCCCGTAACGCGATCCCAAACCACAATCGTCTCACGCTGGTTTGTAATGCCTATGCCGGCAATGCGGTCTGCCCCTCCGGCTTGTTCCAGAGCAGCCTTGGATGTTGTGACAACATCATTCCAGATGTCTTCTGGGCAATGTTCAACCCATCCTGCATTTGGATAATGTTGGGCGAATTCCTGCCGAGCCCTGGAAATCTCGTGAGCATGACGATCAAAGACGATCGAACGTGTTGAGGTCGTGCCTTGATCAATAGCTAATACGTAGTCTTGCGCGCTCATCGAGATTATCCTTCTTTGATCGGAGCTTGTTAGTCGTGAGCCGTGTCGGAAGCACGGGCCTTGTTTAAAGATGGCATGAAGGGTTTGAGAAGCCCCTGATAGAAAGCCCCTCCGATAACGCCTCCTATCAATGGTCCGGCAATAGGCACCCACCAGTAATTTGCGGGTGACGGAAGGGCTGAAGAGCCCCAGCCTGCAAAATAGCAGAACAGACGCGGCCCGAAGTCACGAGCCGGGTTGATAGCCCATCCTTCCAGATAGCCTGCGGACGCCCCGATAGCGGCAACCAGAAAGCCGATAATCAATGCACCGGAATTCGCTTGGGGTGCCTGAGTATTGTACTCGCAAGTAACTGCGAAAATACCCAGAAGCAGCATTGCGGTGAGGATGATCTCATCTACAAAGGCATGCATGGGGGTAATGAAATCACCGGGATGGGTAAAAAATACCCCTGCCCCGGCTCCATCATGCAGTCGGTCCATCTGGTGAATGGCTGCATAATGGTCAATGACGGGGGAAAAGAGGGTGTAAACAATGATGGCCCCAAGAAAGCCACCGAGCACCTGCGCGCCCCAGTAGGGAAACACTTTTTTCCATGAAAAGCCCCGGAAGCACGCCAAGGCTAGCGTAACGGCAGGATTTGCATGCGTGCCTGAAACGGCTCCGGTAACATATATGGCTATGGTGACGCCAAGCCCCCACACAATACATACGCCCCAATAGGCAAGTTTGTAGGGGCTGGGATCGTAGAGCGAATACATCGCTGCTACAGAATCCCCGAACACAATAATAATGAAAACGGCGACACATTCGGCAATTAATTCGCCGATGAAAGCCTTGTTTACACCTGTCATACTTTCCTCATCTTCATTGTTTTTCTTGGGAAAGAAAGGGTTGCCGTTATGTGATCAAGCCGCTTTCTGCTTGAGGTAATCAGCAACCTTGGTTTTTTCTGCTTCGTTCAGATGCAGCCCCAATTTGCTGCGGCGCCACAATACGTCCTCTGCGGTCCGTGCCCATTCACGCTCAATCAGATAATCAACTTCACGGGTCGTCAGGTCTCCACCCAGAACCTCGCCCAGATCTGTCATGGCATTTGCTTCCCCAATGATCTCGTAGGTACGGCTACCGTAATTGCGGAGCAGACGCCATGCCAATGAGGCAGCAAGCCACGGGGCAGCACGCCGCAAGCGACCCAGGGCTGCCTCGAACCCACCTTCACCGATGTCTCCTCCTGGAAGAACCTCATTCGCTGTCCAGCTTCCTCCCGCTACAGCAGGAAGAACAGGAGCCAGCTTTTCAAGCGCATGTTCTGCAAGCTTCCGGTAGGTTGTAATCTTGCCACCAAAGATTGAAAGCAACGGTGCGCCGTTCTGGGTATCCAGATCCAGAACATAATCGCGTGTTACAGCGGAGGCATTGGCGGATGCGTCATCATAAAGAGGCCGCAGTCCCGCATAGCTCCAGACAACATCACTTTCTTTAACTTCTGCCTTGAAATAACGATTCACACTTTCGCAAAGATAGGTAATTTCATCTGGCGCAATGCCTACGCGTCCAGGAGCGTCTTTCCATGGAATATCGGTGGTGCCGATCAGCGTGAAATTCTGTTCATATGGGATGGCGAAAACAATACGTTTGTCCGGGTTCTGGAAAATGTAAGCCTGAGGTCCCTCAAATACACGCGGGACAATAATGTGACTGCCCTTAACCAGTCGGACTGATTTGGAGTTAGGAATTTTAAGGGTGTCAGCAAGCAGCCTTGCTACCCATGGCCCAGCGGCGTTAACGAGCGCGCGCGCCTGCACCACCTGAGTGGTTCCTGTGTTTCGGTCCTCAAGCGTGGCTTGCCAGAGGCCATTCACGCGTTCAGCATGAACAAGGCGCGTGCGTGTGCGGATATCAGCGCCTCGTTCAGCGGCGTCTATGGCATTTAAAACAACCAGCCGGCTGTCTTGCACCCATCCGTCTGAATAAACAAAACCCTTAGTATAATCCGACTTCAAGGGACGACCGGAAGAGTGTGTCCGGAAGTCAATTGCCCGGGATTTTGGAAGAGTCATGTTGGATGCAAGATGATCGTAAAGGAAAAGTCCTGCTCGCAGCATCCATGCTGGCCGTACAAGTTTGGAATGAGGAAGAACGAAGCGCATGGGCCACATGATATGTGGAGCCATTTTTAGCAGACGCTCACGTTCGGTCAGAGCTTCCCGCACCAATCGGAACTCATAGTACTCCAGATAACGCAGACCACCATGGATCAGTTTTGTGCTGGCCGAAGAGGTATAACTTGCAAGATCATCCTGTTCTACCAGGAGAACCGAAGCACCGCGCCCGACTGCATCACGTGCAATCCCCGCTCCGTTTACGCCTCCGCCTACAATCAGCAGGTCATAAGGGCGCCCTGTTGCAGATGCAGTCTCTAGCATTTTCTCTTCCGATACCAACAAATGAAAACGATCTCTGATCTTCGTATCCGAAAACAAGAGCGGAAAACAATGGCCTTAATATGACTATTGAGACTTAAACTGGCTTCCTTGTTTTCCTTTCCGAAAATTCCGAGCCATTGACAACGTGAAGAACGACCCCGGCCTTATGTAAAATGGCCTCAATTGCAGGCGGTGGAGGGATATCCGTGTAGAAAGCGCTGATTTCCGAAATATGACCGACCCGTGCCATGGGGCGGCGTTTGAACTTGGTATGGTCAGCCAAAAGAAAGACTGTACGGGCGTTTCGTATAATGGCCTGAGCCGCGTTGATTTCATCGGCATCAAAATCCAGAAGTGTTCCATCCTCATCAATGCCGCTGATGCCGATAACACCAAAGTCAGCACGGTATTGTTCAATCATGGCTGCTGCTGCCGGCCCAACAATTCCTCCATCCCGTAACCGAACAGTTCCTCCGGCGATGATCAGATTGCATTCCGGTGCAGGCGCCAGAAGAGATGCTACATGAATATTGTTTGTAATAACTCGCAGAGCACGGTGCCCGCGGAGGCAGCGCGCAAAGGCTTCTGTGGTCGTGCCAATATTGATGAACAATGATGCTCCATCGGGGATAGCCAGTGCGGCTGCCTGCCCAATGGTTTCTTTCTGTTTCAGGTTTAGGATCTGGCGGTCAGAATAAGCAATGTTTTCCGTGGGGGAAATGGCCGATGCCCCTCCGTGATGGCGGGTGACAATCCCCTCGGCAGCCATACTGTTAACGTCGCGCCTTACGGTTTGGACGGTAACGTTTAAAACCTTGGCCAGATCTTCGTTGGCGGCATAGCCTTGCTGTTGCACAAATTGCAAAATTCGGGCGCGCCGTTCTTTTACACCCGTGGTCATGCGTCTTGACCTGGGTGGGATGCAGCAATAACAGCCAGAACGTTTTTTCCATACCGTTCCAGTTTTGACCGTCCTACCCCTTTTATCTCACCCAGAGCTTCCAGAGTAGAGGGCTCTTGCACCGCAATGTCTTTCAAGGCGGCATCATGAAAAATAACGTAAGGTGGAATTTCCTGTTCACGGGCCTCGTCGAGGCGCCATTTTCGGAGTGCGGCAAATAGAGCCTGTTTGTCTTCGGGTAATTCAGTGGCTGGAGAGGACTGCCTGCTACGAGACGTATTTCCCTTTTCGAGCTCCGCCGTGGCGTCCGCCCGAAGCTGGATACTTTCTTCCCCGCGTAAGATAGGACGAGCAATTTCATTATTGAGTGCCAAGCCACCATACTGCCCCTCTGACTTCAAGGCGCCGCGGGCAATAAGCTGCCTGACAACACTCCGCCAGAAAGGTTCGGGCTTGTCTTTCCCAATTTCCCACACAGAGAGAGTATCATGCCTGTTCCGTTCCACCGCATCGGTGCGTTTGCCCCGTAAAACAGCAATAATGTGCAAGGCCCCATAATGCTGTCCAGTACGATAGACCGCAGAGAGAAATTTGCGTGCTGATTCCGTGCCATCGAACGTAATGACAGGATGACGGCAGTTATCACAATGACCGCACGGTTCGCTCAGCGTTTCACCGAAGCAGTGGAGCAAAGCTTGCGTGCGGCAGCCTGTTGTTTCTGTCAAAGCAATCATTGCTTCCAGACGGGACCGCATGATGCGTTTTTCAGAATCGGGTGCATTTGACTGCTCCAGCCAATAACGCGCACGGGCCATGTCTTCTCCTCCATAGAGAAGCACCGTATCAGACGGCAAACCATCACGTCCCGCTCGACCGATCTGCTGATAATAGGCCTCTGGTGAGGCGGGCATATCCAGATGGATAACGGCTCTTACATCTGGCCGGTCAATTCCCATGCCAAAGGCAACAGTCGCCACAATGACAATAGGTTCTCCAGAACGAAACCGCAGAAGGGCCGCTCGTTTTTCTATGGGGGAAAGCCCAGCATGGAAGGCGAGAGCCGTCCATCCGCGCTCCCTAAGAGAGGCGGCTATACGCTCAGTTCTTGCCCGGCTCCCACAATAGACAATGCAAGCCTCTTCTTTGTGCCGCTCCAGAACGGTGGTGAGCTGACGCAATTCTGAGGCTTTGGGAAGCGCCGCTATATTCAGATTGGGTCTGTGGAAACTGGAAATGAGAACTCTGGCATGGGGCATATCCAGGGCGGTAAGAATATCGTCGCGCGTCCTCTGATCTGCTGTCGCTGTCAAGGCAATGCGAGGCACACCAGGAAAATGGCGCGGAAGAGCGGCAAGCTCACGGTATTCCGGCCTGAATTCGTGCCCCCATGCCGAGATGCAGTGCGCTTCATCAATTGCGATAACTGAGATAGGCTGGCGCGTAAGTCGGTCTAGGGTCCCTGGTGAGAGAAGACGTTCAGGAGACACATACAGAAGGTCAATTCTGCCTGCGGCCAGATCCGCGCGGATTTTGGAGGCTTCTTCATTTTCCAGTTCGGAATGAAGGGCGGCGGCATTGATGCCCAACTGTCGCAGACCCGCAACCTGATCGTCCATCAGGGCAATGAGAGGGGAAACGACGAGCCCCATACCGGCGCGACACAGGGCGGGTATCTGATAGCAGATACTTTTACCACCCCCTGTGGGCATCAGAACAAGCGTATCTTGCCCGTCCATAATGCCCGTTACAGCTTGCGCCTGGAGGCTGCGAAAATCCGGATAACCAAAAACAGATTGCAGCACTTCCTGAGGAGTGCTGCTTACAAACCGGTCCCTTCCCTTCTCGTTCTCAGGAAGGACGGGAAGAGAAACAAGACCGGCCTGTGATTGTGTCATGGATAAATCAGGGGTTTACCAGTTCGATTTCTACGCGACGAGAACCAACAGCAGAGGCTTCTGTTGTAGAGGGTGCACGCGGTGTCTGACGGATTCGATCACCAGACACGCCATCTTCATGCAATTGTTCCGCCACAAGTTTGGCACGTTGTACTGCCAGAAGAGAATCGGCGGAAAGATCATTCCCTGCGCCTGCATAGCCCTCAACCTGGACAACCCGCGTAGGATGCCTTTGTGCCTTGGCGGAAATTTCCGAGATGACCGCACGGGACGAACTGTCGAGTTCAACCGAGTTGTTGGCAAAAAAGACAACATATTTGCGCGGAGGCTGAGCGGCGCATCCGGCAAGAAGAGAAAGGCCCAGAACTGGCAGCAGGCGACGCATGAGTTTAACCCCGGCTAGATTGGTTAAGATATAACATCTTGTTCAAATACTGATCTGCCCAGGAATTAAAACCAGAGCAGAACGACATTTGGTGCCCTTTGCTTCCCCTCTCGTCAACTGCTGTGTTTACGAGAGGGGAACGGCTGCTGCCTGACCATGTGACAGACGCCACACTTGATCGAGCTTTTCTACGCCAGTGAGCCTATGGGCTATCAGGATAATCGTGCGCCCTGCGGTCACTGTGTTGAGCGTGCGTAAGAAATCCTGCTCCGTTTGAGCATCCAAGCCAGTTGTCGGCTCATCCAGAATCATGATCGGGGCGTCAGTCAGCAGGGTACGGGCTAATGCTATGCGTCGGCCCTGCCCCCCAGAAAGATTAACTCCGCCTTCACCAAGCCACGTATCAAGCCCTTCGGGAAGATTGCGAACAACTCCTGCTATGGCTGCATCCTCGAGTGCGCGCCACAAATCATCTTCAGTGGCGTCAGGCTTACCGAGCAGAAGGTTAGAACGGATTGTGTCGTCAAACAGATGGGTGGCTTGAGAGAGCCAGGCGATTTGGCGGCGTAAAGAAGTTGCCCGTATGTGCGAGATATCGATCCCCCCGAGGGTAATGCTGCCAGATTCTGGCGTTGCTGCTTTTAACAGGAGGGCTGCCAGACTGGATTTTCCTACCCCAGAGGGACCTAGAATAGCAACGCGGGCTCCAGCAGGAATATCAAGATTCAGACCGTCAAACACGTAAGGACGATCAGAAGCCCATCTGAATTTCACACCAGTAATACCAATATGGGTATCTGTTGGGGCATCTACTTCTTGCCCTGTTGTTGAGACTGCAGGAGTACCCTGCGCAATCTCTACAACCCGACGAGCAGCGGCCCCCATTGCTCCCGCTTGCACTCCGGCTCTGGTGAGAGCGCCCGCGCTCTCAAATGCCGCTACAGTCAAAAACAGAATGCCCACGCCAGACAGAGGCGCAACCTTTGAGAAGCCTACGCCTGAGATAGCAAGCAGAACGAAAAGAATAGCGATTTGCCCGCAAAGGTAAGCCGTGGCATTGGCAAGAGCAGCCCGCCGGGCCAGTTGTTTTTGTCCACCCAGCAACGCTGCATCATCAGCCTCCACGCGAGCCAACATCTGCGGCTCAGCCCCAAAGGCTCGAACTTCGCGCAGCCCTCCCACTAGATCAAGCACACTGATGCGTAAGGCGGAAAGGCTCCGGGTAAGCTGTTCAGCTTCCTGTCGGCCGGAGCGCGCGATGAGGTAAGGAAAAAGAAAAGCGGAACAAGCAAAAAGCAGGCCGGTCAGGCACCCAAGCATGAGATTTTGGGAACATAGTTGAACCAGCAGAATGGGGAGTGTGAGAGTGGCGCACATGAATGGCACCAGAATGCGCAAATAGAGACCATCTAGCGTGCCAATATCAGACACCAGGCGAGAGAGCATGTCCCCCGCCCGCCGAAAACCGAGCCCAGAAGCGGCTCCTTGTGCCAGAGAATGAAAGAACCAAACCCGCAAATCAGCTAGCGCCCGGAACATGGCATCATGGGCAAACAGCCGCTCTGAGTAACGTAGCAGAACCCGGCCAATCCCCACCCAACGAAGCAGGGCTGTGGTAATGATAATCTCGCCTAGAACTACTCCCGCCAGCCGCAGGCCAGAAACCTGCATAAGCAGAAGCCCTGCGCACAACGCCAGTAGAGCCAGCATTAAGCCGATAGCAAGCCGGGGTGCCTGTCTTTGCCAGAGCCTCAGGATGCGAAAAATAGCCTGCCTGTCTGTAATGCGCGAGGGGCCAGACTGATTGGTGGATGCTGGTGATATTTGGTCTATCTCAGGCATTTCACGCAGATCCCTGCTTTTGGACAATCTTTCCATCCTGGAGACCAATTCTGTGCCCATTGAACATATGGGTCGCGGCAGAATGGGTCGCCAAAATGACCGTTTTGTTGAGAGCAAGCCGCTGTAGGCTTTCAAAGACGCTTTTCTCTGTTTCCGGATCAAGGTGGGCTGTCGGCTCATCCAGCAGCAGGACGGGAGCATTTTTCAAATAGGCACGCGCAATGGCAATACGCTGGGCCTGTCCTCCTGACAACCCAAAGCCGCCTTCGCCAATGCGTGTGTCTAATCCTTCCGAAAGAGAAGGTAGAAACTGATCAACTGCTGCAGCTTTGACGGCCGCCATCAGAGCTTCTTCATCGGCATCCGGATGCGCAAAAAGAATGTTGTCTCGAAGGGTGCCCGCAAACAGGATTGGTTTTTGCCCGATCCAGGAAAAAATATGAGAAAGAGCATCAGCTGGAATAGTTTCAAGAGGAATGTCGTTCAAAAGGATCTGCCCACTATCAGGGCTGATGAACTTCAACAGCAGTTCCATCAGGGTCGATTTCCCTGAGCCGGAGGTGCCGGTTAAAATAACGGTTTCCCCTGCAGGCACTTTAATGCTGATGTGATCAAGAGCCTGACCGCGTGCCGGGTCCCAGGTAAAACAGACCTGATCAAGCGTGATTGAAATGGAGCGGTCTGGGAAAAGGTCTTGCTCAGATACGGTTCTATGCTCTTCGGCGACAGGCAGATCAATCACCGCTGTCGCAGCGCCCTGCGCATGAGCACGGTCTTGATAGGCAAGAGCTAAAGCACGCAAGGGAGAAAAGAATTCAGGAATAACCAGGAGCACAAACAGGCTGCTTGTCAGGATATGCTCTAGCAAAGGTGCTGAATTCTGCTCTTGCAGGCTCAGGGCTGCATGGCTGTCCATGATGGCAACTACAATCAGGGCGACCACCATGGCTGCATCAATGGATGCGGAAGAAAGAAAAGCGACCCGTAGAACTTTCATGGTCCGCAGTCGCAGTTCGTCTGCGGCTTCGGCCAAGCGGTGTGTCTCATCTTCCGTCCGTCCTGCGAGGACGATAGTTGCGATACCTTTTACCCGGTCCAGAAAGCGCGCTTGCAGGCGTGTCATGGCAAGGAACTGGTTACGGGATGCAACGGCGGCACCTATACCAAAGAGGGCTTGCCCCACAGGAACGGCCAAACCACAGAGGCCAAGAACAAGTCCAGCACGGGGCTGAACGAAGCAGACGGGGATGAGAACAAGAACAGGTGCCGCAATCCATGTGATTGAGGCAGGGATCCATCGACCGAAAAAGCCATCCAGAGCTTCAACGCGATCAACAACCGTAGTGGCAAGAACTCCACTATGTTCTTGACGCAGTAGCGCTGGGCCTCCGGTTAAAACAGAGGAGAGCACCTCTGCTCTTAGCCGCTTGCGGGCTTCTATCCCTGCATTGGCCGCGCCTATATCCACGCCAGCCAGAAAGCAGGTCCGCACAATGGCCAGAACCAGAAAGGCCCCTATTGGCCAGAGGGGCAAAGCCGCGGGAACGGTGCTGGAATGAAGGCTTATCAATGAATGGCCAAGCACAACGGCTATGCACCATGCCTGCGCTACACCAACAAGAGAAGACAGGATGCCAAAGACCACTACGGGTCCGGCTGCTTTGCGTCCCAGACGGGTTTGTGTCCGCGTCCACCCGCGTATCGCTTGTTTTTTACCGCTCATGACGTAGGCGTTTATACCGGACAGGGAAGGACGCAAACCATTAAGCACGCCAGCCCCGGCTGCAAACAGGGCATACCACACTTTTTGTGTGGCAGGAGCATGCAGATAGTCGAAAGCACGTGTAAACGTTTTTAGTGGTCGTCGAGGGGAAAAATAAAATTGTAACGAGTGCCGTGTTCGCAATTTTTTTCAAACTCGGCGTTTAATTGTCGCGCAAATCCTCGGATAAGCTTTAGGCCGATGCCATGTTGGTCAGCCGCAGTGGCGGGGTCAATCAGGCATCCTATTCCGTCATCACTGACTGAAAGCCTGACATTCGTACCTTGTAGAGTCAGCCTGACAGCAATCGTGCCGTGTCGTCCATCGGGGAAGGCATATTTGATGGAGTTTGTAACAATTTCTGTCACGATCAGGGCCAAGGGAACCGCCTGATCAGGGTTCATGGAAAAATCGTCAGCAACAACGTCAAGCGTAATACGCGCAGCGCTTTCTTCTCCCGCAATATGCAGCGTTTGGTCGCAGAGTTCCTTGAGGAAACTCGCCATATTGAGGCTATCCAGCCGATCTTCTGCGTAGAGCGTTCGGTGGAGGGTGGCCAGAGCTCTCACCCTATCTCGCGCCAGAGCAAATTCTGCGCGTACATCAGGGTTTGAAATGCGGCTTGCCTGCAGGTTCAAAAGGGACGCAACAATCTGAAGATTGTTTTTTACGCGATGATGAATTTCACGCATCAGCAATTCCTGGTGCGCCATGGCTTTTTTTAGGCGCGCCTCATGACGGGAAAGCCTACGGGTTGCTCGTGTAAAGGCCTGCCCAAGCCTTTGAAGCTCCAAAGGCATGGAGCGGGTTATGTGCGTATCAAACACCCCTTCTATCTGCCATTTCTGAACAGAATAGGTCAGGCGACGGAGGGGCCAGACCAGAACAATGTTGGCTGCCAGTGTTACGCCAACCAGCCCTGCACCCAACAGAAGAACCAGTCCAGAAATTTCGAGAATCATAGTCCGTAGAGCCCCCGATTCTCGGGCTGTTCTTTGCGCAGACACGAGAATGTCAGCTCCACCGGCAATGGCACCCAATGCGTACCCGCCTTCAGGGGTGGGAAGAGAAACAACAGAACCAGCGCTGGCTTCTAGTCGACGTTGCAAAGCTCCGACGATAAAGCCGGGAGGCGGTTCCCATCGGCAATCTGTGCAAACGGAACTTAGAGACCCATCCTGGTTGATGAGCCACGCTTTAAGGGGATTATTTTCATCCGAAAATGCCTGCCAGCCTATACTGTTGGAAAGGTAGGCGGCTTTTCGTGAGAGCTGGAGAATGCCGACCAGGTACCCATGCGTCTCGGGAATTGAAAGGAAAACTGCGGGGACGGTAATTTTAAGGAAAGAGCCACTGCCTTCAGAGGTGCTATTGCTCTGAACAGCTTCCAGCAGAGTGCCTTGAAAAGAAGGTGATGTTTCTTCTTCCTCCACCTTCTGACAGCCGCTTCCAGGGGTGGAAATTGACTGGATTACGGTGCCATCAGCATTCAACACCCCTAGATAGCAATAACGTTGGCCGCTCATGGTTTCGGCCAATTTAAGAGCATGGCCAATTTGCTCAGGGGTTAGTCCCATGCCGCCAATGGTCTCAAGAGCACTACGCAAGCGATCCGTATCATGTCGGAACTGAAGATCCAGACGTGTAATGGCCGTGGCGGCAGGCTGTGCACTGCCAACCATGAGTTCATTATAATTATGGACAGCAAGAACTGATCCAATCGCCACCACAGGTATGGCGGACAGACAGATCAGGAGCCGCATGCGGGCGCTGGTTGTGCTGAAGATATGACCAATGCCAGAAAGCAGGGAAGCAAGAAGCTTACGCCCTGAGCGTAAAAGCTTTCCGTGTTCCTGCCCCGGCCTAGTCTCGACGATCTTCTTCAATGAGCTTCAGCAGTTCTTCTGGAATAGGTTCGTTCGCTACATCGTCGAAAAGCTGGTGAAGTCCGCGTTTGAGCCAGAGATCGAACGCCTGATCAGACGTTTTTTTAGGTTTTTTTGGTGGATCGTCACCCATGAATTTTTCCATCCGGTGGTGCACCCTTACTCCGCCCGACGGAAATGCCATGTTGTCTGTCTGAATAGCAAACATCTGACATACTCAAGCTCGTTAGCCTACCTTCATATGTGGGCCTTTACGCCCACCGTCCTGATCTTATCTCAAACGCGGCTTGATGCGGCTTTTTCCTGTGTATGCCGCTCTACCTTCCGCTGCAAGGCTGCCGCCTGAGCTTTCAGACGATCATTGCCCACATGTTCTTCGCCAATCATCCACGCTTCAAGCTGGCGACGCGCACGGAAAACGCGGCTTTTAGCTGTTCCAACAGCACATCCAGCCACTTCCGCCAGTTCCTGATAGCTCATTCCCTCAAGAACGCCCAACACCAGAGCTTCCCGCTGGTCGTCTGGCAGACGTGCAAGCGCTGCATCAAGGTCTTTCAGAACAATCCGATCTTCATGAGGGGCGTTCGTAGAAAGAAATGAGGGCGGCATATCATCAATGTCTGTTGTTTCGCGTTTCTTGCGCAAATCAGAAATAAAACGGTTTCGTAGAATGCGGTGCATCCAGGCCGGGAAATTTGTGCCCGGAGCAAAGCTGTCTTGGGCAGAAAGTGCATTGCATACGGCATCCTGAACCAAGTCTTCGGCGGCGGCGCGGTTCCGTGTCAGTGCCAGTGCCTGCACGCGCAGTTTGGGCAGAATGGCAATAACCTGATCATGGAATGACTTCGTCATGGGATTTTTCCTTCGCCTTTATACATTCTTGAAAACAGAATGAACGGGACGCAGGAAAGGTTACAAAAAAAAGCCAAAGAAAATTATCACGTAAAAGTGAATTAAGCTTTGTAGGGCAGTTTTCAGTCCCCTTGGGTCAGAGCCTGAAGTTCTGCCCTGGCACGTGATACCCGTGTTTTCATGGTTCCAACCGAAACCTCGCAAATGCTTGCTGCTTCTTCATAGGTCATTTCCTGCGCGCCGATCAGAACCAGTGCTTCCCTTAAAAGAGGAGAAAGCTGCCAAAGATAATGATCCAAGTCCCGAATCGCCTCCCGGTCCGGCCCATTCTGACGATTCGGAAGGTGTGACTGGGCATTGGAGGCGTAGTGATCCAACACTTCTTGTTCTTTCTGCTTGCGCCGCGCCTGTTCAAGAAACAGATTGCGCAGTATGGAAAATGTCCATGCTTTCAGATTGGTGCCCGGAGTGAACAGGTCTGCTTTTGCCAGCGCGCGGAGAATAGTTTCCTGCACAAGATCATCCGCGAGGGTTGCATCACGTGCCAGTAAACGTGCAAAGGCGCGGAGCGCAGGAATGAGCGCCAATAAATCTGTGCGAGAAAATGATGCAGTTGCGCTACGGTGCTCCAGTTTATCGCGTTTCAGAACACTTACCCCTTCCTGCAGACGATCGGCCATGTCATCGTTGCGATCCTGCGTGCCTACCGTCATTACTCCACGCGAAGGAGATTTGTCATGCCAGAGTCACAACGCGCGGCCTTAATTCAGGCACTTCCCTATGGCAGACGCTACGCACGCGCACTAACGCGTAGCCAGCCGCGGGGTGATCTTCTGGTGGCTGAGAGTTTGCGGACTTTGACCACAAGTCGTCCCGCAGATGATCTTCCAGCTTTATGTCGTCTCTATCAGGAAATATCACGTCATTTCTCCGCCCAGTCAGGTCACCACCTTGAGGAAGGGTCCCTGTCCATCCTCCAGCGGCAGCTGCTTCTACTGCTAACGCTGGAAGAAGTTTCTCCCCCCATGGCGGCTAGAATTCTTGATCTTTCAGATGCTGAAGCTGAGCGGGAGACCGAACGGGCTTACTCTTTTCTGAGAACGGGAATTCAAACCTCTGTCCTGATTATTGAGGACGAACCGATTATCGCCATGGATATTGAAGAACTGGTGCTACAATGTGGTCATAAAGTGGCGGGAGTAGCGCATACGCAGGAAGATGCCATTCGTATCGCGCGGGAAACCCGCCCAGGCCTTATTCTAGCCGATATCAATCTGGGGAGTGGTGGAGACGGTATGCGGGCTGTTGCGGAAATTACCAAAACACATAATGCCCCTGTTATCTACGTGACCGCCTACCCCGAGCGCCTCCTCACCGGGGAAACATCAGAGCCAAGTTTTGTTATCACAAAACCATTTGAACCTTTGACGTTGGCTGTTGCGACTTATCAGGCTGTCAGCAGCTTTGATCTTGCCAGTTCCTGAGTGTTGCGTGAGGCTTTTCCTTTCCAACGTGTGATATCTGGAAATATCCTCTTGCGTCACTCAGGGCTCTGGCACAGAAACGGAGAATGGCTCTCCCTCCCCTTCTCCATCTTCAAGATATTTCTCTTACTCTTGGTGGTCGGCCTTTGCTTGATAAAGCAGGCTTTGCCGTGGCGCGCGGAGAACGTGTCTGCCTTGTCGGGCGTAATGGCTCAGGTAAGTCCACTTTACTGAAAATTGCGGCTGGTGTTTTACAGCCTGATTCAGGCGTTGTGTTTCTTCAGCCCGGAGCAACGTTACGCTATCTGCCTCAGGAACCAGATCTTTCCACACATCTTACTACATCCGAGTATGTGCTGGCGCAAATAGCTGAGCCTGAAAATTCATGGCGTTCCGCTGCCATGCTTGATGCTCTTGGGCTGACTGGTCAAGAAAATACCTCCCACCTTTCCGGTGGAGAAGCGCGGCGTTGTGCGATAGCTGGCGCGCTTGCGGCCGCCCCGGATATTCTTCTGCTGGATGAGCCCACCAACCATCTGGATATGCCAACAATCGAATGGCTTGAGTGCGAATTGCTGAGTCTTAATTCAGCAATGTTGATGATCAGCCATGACAGGCGTCTTTTATCTACACTCTCTCGTTCCGTGGTGTGGCTTGACCGGGGGATTACGCGCCGTCTGGATCAAGGGTTTAGCAGGTTTGAAGAATGGCGTGAGGAGGTTCTTGAGCAGGAGGAACGTGACGCACACAAGCTTGACCGTAAGATCGCGCGTGAAGAAGATTGGATGCGCTATGGCGTGACCGCTCGCCGCAAACGGAACGTGCGCCGTGTAGGAGAATTGGCTGCCTTACGTGCCGCCAAGCGAGAGGCTGTAAGATCACCCGGCACTGTCTCTTTGGCTGCACAATCGTCAGGGATGTCCAGTAAGCTGGTTGCTGTGGCTGAAAATGTCAGCAAATCTTGGGGGGATCGCGTCATTGTGCGTGATCTTGATCTGCGGCTGCTTCGTGGGGATAGGCTTGCGCTCGTTGGCGCCAATGGCGCAGGGAAAACCACGCTTCTTCGTTTGTTGGTCGGTCAGGAGGAGCCCGATAGTGGTTCCATCTCACTAGGGCCTTCCCTTTCCATGGTAACGCTTGATCAGCAAAGGCGAACCTTAGATCCGCATAAAAGCTTGGCTGATACCCTTACTGGCGGCGGCGGAGATATGGTTCAAGTTGGGTCAGAAAAGCGGCATGTTATAGGTTATATGAAGGATTTCCTGTTTAAACCTGAGCAGGCCCGCACCCCTGTGGGCGTACTTTCAGGCGGAGAACGAGGCCGTCTGATGTTGGCCTGCGCCTTGGCTCAACCGTCAAACCTTCTCGTATTGGATGAACCTACTAACGATCTCGATCTTGAAACGCTGGACCTCCTTCAGGAAATGTTGTCGAGCTATGCTGGGACAGTGCTCTTGGTGAGCCATGATCGAGATTTTCTGGACCGAGTTGCGACCTCTGTTCTCGCGTCAGAAGGTGAAGGCGTCTGGGTCGAGTATGCAGGTGGTTATAGTGACATGCTCGCCCAAAAGCGTGGCGGGATTGAAGAGAGCATCCTTGGGGCTGAGCCGCTTGTTAGAGTTCAGAAGTCATCAGAAAATACAATCCCATCATCGAAAACATCTGTCCGCAAACTGAGTTACAAGGATCAGTTTGCGTTGGACAATCTTCCCAAGGAGATTTCCAAGCTTGAAAAGCAGGCAGCAACATTACGCGACAAGCTAGCGGATGCCGATCTCTACACAAAAGATCCTCAGGCATTTGAGAAATTCAGTGCAGACTTACAGGTCGTGGAGACATCTCTTGCCGCTGCTGAGGAAAAGTGGTTGGAGCTTGAAATGAAACGAGAAAATCTGGCTAGCGATGCAAATTAATTATTCACCCCCGCTTGCCAACAGCCAGAGGCTCAGCTAATACCAACTTCACAAACCGGGTGCGTAGCTCAGCGGTAGAGCATCGCCTTCACACGGCGGGGGTCACAGGTTCAATCCCTGTCGCACCCACCACGTTTCCTGATGTTTTGCAGGTTATACGTGGTTTCTGGTTTTGTTCTTGTAAAGTGATACAAAGCTGCTACATAGAATTCCTTCTGAAGATGTAATAAAGAACTTATCTATGTTTGTAAAAAAATAACAATAAAAATTTCTCTTATTGGAAGCAAAACCTGTCTCAGTGCCAATAATTCAGAATCATTAAATAAGTAATTTAGGCTATAGATATTTCTAAAATCGTTTCAGATGAAAGAAAATAATATATTTTTCTGTATGATTTTTGTTAAAACATATAAAGTTACTTATTTTTTAAAATAAAAGAAAAATTCTCTATCCACCAATGAATTGAATAAAGGAAATTGTATAATAGTACAACATTTCCTTTATTCAATTTGAATAATTAGAAAATTATTCTGAAACAACCGCAACTGTTTCTGGATTCAAGCGGTATCCGCCCCCTTCTGTAATGAGAAGAGAGGCATTTGCTGGATCGGGCTCAATTTTCTGCCGTAGCCGATAGATATGAGTTTCAAGAGTATGAGTCGTAACTGCGGCATTATAGCCCCAGACTTCGTTCAAAAGAACTTGCCGAGGAACGGGGCGTGTTCCCGCCCGATACAAGAACTTAAGAATGGCCGTTTCTTTTTCTGTCAGGCGGATACGGCGATTTTTTTGAGGGTCCTGCAATAGTTTTGCAGATGGACGGAACGTATAGGGCCCAATTGTAAAAACAGCGTCTTCACTGTTTTCAAAAAGTCTTAGCTGCGCACGCAAGCGCGCAAGCAGTTCTGCAATTCTGAATGGCTTGGCAACATAATCGTTTGCTCCGGCATCCAGCCCGCGAACAATATCTGCTTCGTCGTCGGAGCCGGTCAGCATGATAATGGGCATACGCAGCCCATCTTTTCGTAGCTCGGCACAAAAGTCACGCCCATCACCGTCAGGCAGCGTGACGTCCAGTAGAATGGCATCGCATCTAGCATCGGGAGCCTTGAGCTTCTCGCGCGCCTCAGCTAGCGAAGCGGCTTCTTGTACAGTGAATTCACCTTCAAGTTGCAGTTGCTCAACCAGCGTCTGACGCAGTATCCGGTCATCATCAACAACCAATATTGGACGTGCACCCGTCATGGGGTTTTCATCTCCTTGTGTCAGCCTGTAACCAATGGCTGCCTAAACCATCCACTCTAACAAGTTTGTCACGATTTTGGGCTCAAACCAATAGCCATAAGTATGATCTTCCTGACATCATAGAAAAATCTACGGCCAGGACTCTTGTTGCAATGATGATACACGTTAAACCCAGCTCATGCAGCCGTAGCGATGCACAACTGCATTGCGAACACAAAATCATGAGTGTGGTGATCGGCAAAAATGGTGTTACACAAGATAAGCAGGAAGGAGATCACGCAACGCCTGTAGGACGCTTTCCATTACGGAACGTGTTTTATCGAGCGGACCGTGTCAAAAAACCGGATACGATTCTACCCGTAGTGGCTCTTACCTTTCAGGACGGCTGGTGTGATGATCCTGCTCATCCTGCATATAACCAGAAAATATTACTCCCTCATGCTGCACGGCATGAGCGGCTTTGGCGAGAGGATCATGTTTACGATCTGATTGTTATTATAGGATATAATGATGAGAAAATTCAGGCAGGCAGAGGATCGGCCATTTTTATGCACCTTCAACGGGAGGATAAGGCTCCGACTGAAGGATGTGTTGCACTGACAGAAGAGGATTTACGCCAAGTGTTAGCTGATGGGGCAACAGCTATCCATATTCATGCGCTTAAAGGTTGAGGGGGCCAACTTTCCTTTAATGGAATTTTTCTTACCCTCATCAGAAGCCGATTGCCTGCATGAGCAACGAAGATGGAACTCGCTTCTGGAGAGGTTGGTATGAAAGGGAAATAGAGTGGTATTACGATGCAGCTACTGTTGTCGCGCCGTCCTGTGAAGAGAGTTCTTCTGGCGCGGCGCGTGTCAGAACCGCAGCAAAAAAGCCATCTGTCCCATTTTGTCGAGGGGAAAGGGAAAACATACTTGTTTCTTTTAGCGTGTCTGGCAGCGCTGTACTGTCCGATGAAACAAGTGTGAACTCAGGTTTACGATGCAGGAAGGCGTCAATCTGCGCTGCGTTTTCAGCATGCAGAACAGAGCACGTGGCGTACACTAATCTCCCGCCCGGTTTTACAAGAGCAGCGGCTTTGTCCAGAATTTCGGCCTGCTTAACCAGAAGTTCTGCCAGATCCTGCTCGGTCATGCGTAGGCGGGCATCAGGATTGCGGCGCCATGTGCCGGTCCCGCTGCAAGGTGCGTCTACCAGCACCCTGTCAAAAGAACCGGACCGGCGCTTTGCCCATTTGTCTCCCGCCTGAAGAAGGTGCTGTTCAACATTATGGACACCGGCGCGACGGAGGCGACGCACTGCTCCAGCAAGGCGTTTTTCAGCCACATCACAGGCAGCAATATGCCCCTTGTTTTCCATCATCATGGCAAGAGCGAGAGTTTTACCCCCTGCCCCGGCACAATAATCCAGAACCCGCATCTGCGGAGCTGCTCCCAGTATTGCAGCCACAAGTTGGCTACCTTCATCCTGAATCTCTACGCGGCCATCTTTAAAAGGCGTTGTGGAGGTAACAGGCTGGCGTCCATTAAGCCGCAGTCCCCATGGAGAAAGCGGTGTCAGAGTTGCATGTAACCCTTCTCGCGCTAACGCTTTTTGTGCTTCCTGTCGGGAATTGAGGAGGATGTTGACTCTCAGATCAAGAGTGGCTGGCTCGGACAGAGCGGCCAACTCTTCTTCCAGAAACTCTCCAAAAGTTTCCTCCAGTTTGGGAAGAAGCCAGTCAGGTACCTCCAGTTTGATGGCGCGAGGCATACCAAGGTCATCCAAGGATTTCCCTGCTAATGCTGAAAGAGCGTCCTGTTCCTGGAAGGTCAATGCTCCAGCCGCGAAGCGTCCATCAGAAAAAGAACTGGCCACCTCTTTAAGTGGCGTTCCTTTGAAAATCAGACAGGCAGCAACCAATAGTCTGTGGGCTGCGGGGACTGCTCCCGCTTGCTCAAGGTGCCAGCCAAGCCTGCGCCAAGTCCGCATGACATCCCAAACAAGGCTTGAAATAGCCCGACGATCCCCGCCGCCAATATAGCGTCGTTCCCGGAAAAAACTGTTGGCAACGGCATCTGCCGGTTTGCGGGGGGCTGCTTCCATAGCGGTAAGAAGGTCAATGGAGGCTGCAAGTCGGGCAGAAGGAGTCATAGAGTGTCTTAATCCCGGCGATAATTCGGTGCTTCACGTGTGATGGATACATCATGCACGTGGCTTTCACGCAGTCCTGCCCCCGTAATCCGACGGAAGCGGGCACGCTCTTGAAGTTCCTTGATTTCGCGGGAGCCCGTATAACCCATACCGGCTTTCAGGCCACCAACCAGTTGATGAATAACAGCCGACATGGTACCTTTATAAGGAACCCGGCCTTCAATTCCTTCAGGAACCAGCTTGAGCGAATCTTTGACTTCCTGCTGGAAATAGCGGTCAGCGGAGCCCCGCGCCATGGCGCCTAGGCTCCCCATGCCTCGATAGGATTTGTAGGAACGCCCTTGATACAGGAAGACTTCGCCTGGAGCTTCTTCCGTGCCGGCTAGCAGAGACCCGACCATGACAACATCGGCCCCGGCCCCAATGGCCTTGACGATGTCTCCGGATGTACGGACGCCTCCGTCAGCAATAGCTGGCGTATTCTTGGCATGACATGCCTGTGCTGTTTCCAGAACCGCAGAGAACTGAGGAACACCCACACCAGCGACAATACGTGTTGTGCAGATTGACCCGGGCCCGATGCCGATTTTTATGCAATCAGCCCCAGAGGCAATCAAGGCTTCAGCCGCCTCTGGAGTGGCGACATTACCAGCGACAATCTGAATCTGGCTATCTAATGCTTTAAGGCGCTCGACTGCGCGGAGCACCCCGGAAGAATGACCGTGTGCGGTGTCAACAACCAGAACATCCACGCCCGCGTCAACCAGAAGTTTAGCTCGGCTGAAGCCGTCTTCCCCTACTCCGGTTGCAGCCGCGCAACGCAGGCGCCCCATGCTATCCTTGATTGCAAGCGGATAGGCTACGGCTTTGTCCATATCCTTGACAGTAATAATGCCAACACACCGTTCGGCATCATCTACAACAAGAAGTTTTTCAATGCGGTGTTTATGTAGAAGCTGGCGGGCTGTATCCGCATCGGCACCATCCCGAACGGTTACCAGGCCCTCATGTGTCATAAGTTCAGACACACGCTGATTGGGGTCTATGGCAAAGCGCACATCGCGGTTTGTCAGAATTCCGACCAATTTCTGGGTGCCCGGCTCAACCACGGGAAGACCGCTGATGCCGTTCCGCTGCATGATTTCGCGCACTTCCGCGAGGGTCTGATTCGGCCCTACCGTAACAGGATTTACAACCATGCCGGATTCAAAGCGCTTTACGCGGCGCACATGCTCCGCCTGCTCTTCTGGGGACAGGTTTTTATGAATGACCCCCAAACCACCCTGCTGTGCCATGGCAATCGCCATCTGCTCTTCCGTCACGGTATCCATAGCGGCAGAAACAAGCGGAATATTGAGTTCAATGGAACGTGTCAGACGAGTACGAACAGAGGTCTGACTCGGAACGACCTCGGATGCAGCGGGAACAACCAAAACGTCGTCGAACGCCAAGGCTTCGCTAACACGGCTGTAAGGGGAAGAAGTCATACAACGGGGCCCTTCAGTAGAGTGCGACTGGGTCACCCGATAGCAAGACGTTGCCTCAGGTCACCTGACCATTGGCGCTTCCTCATATGCCGTTGCAGCTATAAACGCAAGGGATGAAAATGCTCTTTCATCATGATTTTCTGGAATATGGTCCCACCGATACACGTCGTCTCGCGCTTATTGTTTTTCCGCAAAAATAGTGCTCTTTGGGGTAGAGCGCCTAAAGAGCACTACTTAGGTGAAGAAAAGGGTTTTACGACCCTTCTTTTTTCTGCGGTTTGGATGGTTTTGCAGGGGGATCTCGATCTCCCGTTACGCCACTGTGAGACGGTGGATCACTCGCCGGAAAACTATCATCCAAGGATTCATCCAGCTTTTCATCCTGAGCCTGTTTCTTGCCATTCTTGTTCTTTTTATCGACCATGACAGCACCTCATGTTGCTGATGTTTGATGGAGCCCGAATGAGTGTAGGCAGGAAATTTCATTCCTGTGCTTTGTAAGAGTTGCCGGGCTTCATCGTTTCAACGTTCGAGGTCGATAAGTTTTCCTTTTCAGGCGTATATTTTCCACTCTCAATCATTAAGAAATTTTAAGGCACTGTAGCCGAGAATAATCATGTGTGATTACGCCTTCCTTCCCGATGAGAAAAAGAAATTTTAGCGAATGGGAGGGGCAGTGATGAGCACGGTCTTGAGAAATGCGCTTTAAGTTTCGTCAAAATCAGGAACCAAAATATCTACAGGAAAATAACGGCAGGACGAGGGAATGGTAACCTCACCACTTCTTCGTATACATACATTCTCCCAGAGTATGGATTTCCATGTGTATTCCGTTTTTTCTATAATTTTTCGGCCACTCTGTAAAAAATCTAATGTATTCAAGTCAATGGAATCTGGGTTTAACAAAAAACCATGCTTCGGGGCTAAAATTAGAATTTTTTCTGTAGTAGTATGGCGAACAAAACTAACAAGAGATTTTGCAAAATTGGCTTCTACTGTAATCGAACTGTAATCTCCTTCTGCAAAAAGGCTTGGCCATAGACCGCGTATCTCAAGTATTTTTTGAATCAAAATTTGCTTGATATGTCCGTTTTCCCAGCGTTTGGCAGCTTGCCAGAATGGTTTCTTGCCAAGGAGAGCCTTTGATCTCGCTTTATAGTCAACAGCTTTTCGGTTGTCTGGATCAACCAAGCTAAAATCCCACCATTCTGTACCTTGATACGTATCGGGCACACCGGGGACCGTAAAACGGAGAAGAGTTTGTGTGAGGCCGTTTAGCGCACCTGCTGGTGCTATCTTTTGGAAGAAGAGATTAAATTCTATCAGAAAAGGCTCATGCTGAAAAACTTTCTCAATGAATTTCAGGCAATCGGTTTCGTAATTTTCATCCGGGTCGGCCCAGCTGCCATGCCGTTTGGCTTCACGTATTGCCTTTATTTGCCAGGCGCTAACACGCTCCTTAAATGAAAAGCTAGGACTAATCTGTTCTAATGGCCATGCTCCAATAAGAGTTTGATACAAAATCAATTCATCTATTTTATCTGGCCCATATTGTCCCTTCAGAGGGGCGTTTATTGTGGACCATGTTGCGACTACCTCACTCCATTCTGAGGAACACGATGAAAGCACGGCGAGCCGGGCTCTGGCGTCTTCTCCCCGCTTGTGGTCATGCGTGGCAGTTGCGAGCATACTATCCGGGTAGTGTTTTCTTCGTGCTCGCATTGCCTGATGAAATTGGGCACTTGACATAGAAAAATGTGCAGGATCTGTCCCGACATCATTCCGGGAGAGTAAACGTCCATAGCGATAAAAAACTGTGTCTTCTATAGCTTTAGCCGCAAGGGGAGCGCTTAAATGCTCAAAAGATCTTACTATTTCATGATCATTATATTTTCCTGCCAGTTTTTCCCTTATCCAGTTTAATAAAGGCGATAATCTAATGGGCATTTTTTTTGTAAGTTGTTCATATGCGTGTTCAAGAAATATAGTCTGGTTACCTGATATGGGTGATAAATAACCAGTTTGGTTAAGATTGTCTGCGCTATATGTTCGATACATGTGCAGAAGTGAGAGAAGCGTTGTGATAAGAAGGCGGATGTCTCGCTCCGTAAAATCACGAAGAGTAATATCCTGCCTTGTGAGACAATAAACAGTAGCAATAAAATTATCAGTTGCTCCAGAGAGCAATGTTTCTGCCACTTCAATACGGGCACTTTGGCTCTCTGCTTCATAACCGGACCAGTCGGGTGCTGTCTCTGCCCATAAGGCAGTAAGGCAGTCTTCTCCAGAATCATCATGCAGTAAAAGGCTAACCTCTTCCAGAAAATCATAGCCTGTCGTGCCGGTGACCTGCCATGCTGAGGGGAGTTTTTCTCCATCAGCCAGAATTTTTTCTACAAAGAGGATAGGTTCTTCCGGTGAGAGTGAAGGACGGAACGCATTCCGTTGCTGCATTTCCTGCCTCAGATGCTGGCAGTAATGCCCAGGCAATGCCAGCCCATCAACATGGTCCACACGAAAACCGTCAATAACGCCGTGTTCGTACAGAGTAAGAGCGTAAGCGTGAACGGCGTCAAAGACAAAGTCCTTATCAATATTGAGAGCGATCAAATCCGTGATGTTAAAAAAACGGCGCCAGTTTATTGTCTCATCGGCTACACGCCACCAAGCCAGCCTGTAACACTGTTTTTCCAAAAGGGTATGTAATCTTTCTATTTGCTCTTTCGAGGGGATATTATAAAAATCTAAAATATTCTGAGTTGAATTATGTAGTTCTTCCGGCCCACAATTGTTTTTCGTATCTAAAGAAAGATGCTCCGGGCAGATGGGGAATGAATGTTCATAATGCCTGATAGAAAAAGAGTCTTTTTCGGCATCATAATATAAAATCAGAAGACCATCTTTTAACGCTTCGCCATAGGGGCGATCAAGAAAAGGAAGAAGAATAGTATTTCCAGGACGATGGCGTGTTTCACTCCAGTCAATATCGAAAAAAGGAGCGTAACGGGAAGAACGGCCCCATGTCAGAACGTCCTGCCACCATCTGTTATCCGCCCCCACCGCCATGTGGTTGGGCACAATATCCAGTATTAAACCAATCCCGCGGGCATGGGCAGCCTTACTGAGCTGTAAAAGCCCAGCGTCCCCTCCCCTCTCCTGACTAATGCGACTGTAATCAATAGTATCGTAACCATGACTGGAACCAGGTCGCGCCTCAAAGAGAGGAGAGAGGTAAAGATGGCTGATACCAAGTTCCTTATAGTAATCGATATGCTCACATGCATCATATAAGGTGAAATCTTTATGGATTTGAAGTCGCAGGGTTGCCCTTAGAGTGGTCATTTTTTATATCTTGTTGTGTTCATAATGGAAAATCGGCGCGAGATATCTTGGTTTTGTCTGAGGTTTTTTACCGTGACTGGGTATCGATTGCGCCAGTTTGGATGCAGTTTCTGATCTCCCGGCACATTAGGTTGATCTGTTAATCCCAGAAGATCTTCCATCGGCAGAAGCATCAAAGGACATGGTGTGCTCGCTACCGCATGAATTGCTGCATCAACAACAGTAGTAGCCCCATCTGCATTTACAGGAGGCAAAGAGAGATCCTGATTTTCTGCGGTATTATCTCTCAGCATTGTCCATAAAGCTTTTCTTTCTCCTTGGCGGTCGCTCTCTTCCTGATGTTCTTCACTGCTGTTCTCCTGGGCAGGGTTATCCATTTGCAGCCACCATCCAGCAACAGTCGGGAGGTCATGTGTGGTTGTCATGGCAACACCTGTAGGGGGCCATGCTGCTGGGGGAAGGAACTGGTTTGACGCGGTTTTCGTAAACCACATCACATTCATTCCCCATATTTTCTTTTCCGCCATCCGGCTTCTGAAACCTTTGGGAACAGTTCCCAAATCTTCCCCGATCACGATGCCTCCGGCTCTTGCGGATTCAAGAGCTAGAAGATTTTTCAGGTCTTTCTGGGGCATAGTGAGATACGTGCCTTCGTTTGAATTCCCACCATCTGGTATCAACCATATCCGTTCAAGTCCCATCACATGATCAAACCTGATCCCGCCGCCCGCAGCAAAACCGGCCCGCAGCATGGCAATGAAAGCTTCATAACCCGTTTGTTGGAGAGCTTGAGGAGAGAACGTGGTTAACCCCCAATTCTGGCCTTTGGGCGCGAGTTGATCCGGTGGCGCGCCGATGGAAGCGCCGATAAGAAAACCGTCCTGCTGTGCCCAGCACTCGGCTCCGGACGGATCAAGGCCTACGGCAATATCTGCAATTAATCCTATGGACATTCCCGCATCATGAGCCGTACTGGCCGCGTATTTCAGGCTTTTTGCAGCGAGCCATTGCAAAAATAGCCAAAAACCAACCTCTTCCTGATGCAGATGGGCAAAGCGGGCAATTTCAGGAGTAGTCGGTTTTTTGAAGGGGGCTTCCCATAGCCTCCAGTTGTCTCCGCGGGGGCCTCGGGTTTTTAGAGAAACTTGCAGCGCCTCAAAGATCGCATGGTTTTTTAACGCGTTTCCTCCCTGTTGAATGAAAGAGAGCATCTCTTGGGGGGGAGATGGACGAATATGTTTTTCATAAAGTACCCGAAGCACCTGAAACCTCAATGTGCCTGCGGCTTTCCAGTTGATCAGCTTTTCTGCTGTTCTTTCTGTAATTTGTGCCGCCCATTCTGGGTGCTGACGGTAAACAGTGTGAATAAGTTGTTTAGGGAAGCATGTCCGCAAATCTGCAAGAAGCGGATTTAAAAATCGTCTGCTGGAAGGGGAATAAGGACTGCATCGTTCCGGGCGTAAAGGGCAGAGAGCATGGAGCGGACTCATCATAAGAGCATCCGCTCCTTCCTGCCCGGCTATTTTGGCGAGTTTTGCAACACTTCCTAAATGTCCGATACCGGTATCATTGCTTTGCCTGAGTGCGGGAATTTGTACAGTAAGGCCCCATGCTCGAGAGCCTTCATCGCGGAATGTCAGCGCGGCGCAAGTTTCGGGGGCAACCGCAAGGGTAACCTCTGTTCCAGCGATTTCCACCTTATGGTAGCCCGGTTTGTGACAAGGCGGCAGTTGAAAGACCCCGTCCTTATTGGGAGAAATTTTTCCTTCCGTCTGCGTATTATCTTCATGTTTTAATAAAAAAGATTCTGATCCTTTGTTATTAATAGGCAGACATATACTTTCCCCAACTTTCACGCTTACCAAGGTGGGATATTTTTTTTCCTCTCCGAACGAACAAGTTTGAAGAAGTGCCTTGAGTACATCAGGGTCCGTGCGATGGGTCTTGCCGAACGCATCCTGCCATGAAATGGCGAGCCCTGCTTTTTTAGCAGCCTGATGCAGATCACGTTTTGTCATCGTTCAGAACCTTTTCGTAAGGTCGCTATGAAACTATGAGCTTTTAACGTATGGTTAATTTTACAGTCCTGATTCACAGAACGATAGAGAACAACTCCCGCATAGCCGGTAAGCAGAGTAATGTCTGTGTCCGAGAAGTTGACAAAAAGCTCGAGTATTCTTTCGTCCCCCATATGCCAACTGACAGCGAAGGCTCCCGGAGCCCAGATATGGCTTGAGGCAGATCGTGCATTATGTAGCCGAGGAACAATATGTTCCTGTCGAACAGAAAGAAGTTTTTTTACTGTTTCGTAGGTTTGTACATGTTCAGATTGAGTGCGTTCAGACCAGTGCAAACACGAACGCTTGAAAGTATCAGGGGATGCTGGGTCAGGAATAAGATTTGCCGCCTCCTGACTACTGAAAGTAGAAAAAGAAGCCATTTCTTTCTGCCGTCCTTCGCGGACAAGTGTATTCAAGCCTTCACTGTGGCTGACAAAGTAGAGAAATGGCGTTTTTGATCCCCATTCTTCTCCCATAAAAAGCATAGGAATTTGCGGGGATAGCAATAATAAAGCATGAGCCACACCTAAAACGCCATGGTCTATTTGTGTGGATAGCCGGTCTCCTAAAGCACGGTTGCCGATCTGATCGTGATTTTGGAGAAAGAAAATAAAAGAGGTGGGAGGTAAATCTGCAGAGGGTTGTCCCCGCGGTTTTTGTGTATCGGGCGAAATTTGTCCTTGATAAACAAAACCTTCCTGTAGGGCCTGTACAAGATCCTGTGTGGGGTTGTGAGCGAAGTTCCCATAATATCCTTCTGTTTCTTCTGTTAAAAGAACATGTAGGGCATTGTGGGCATCATCATTCCATTGGGCGGAGTAGCCTGCACGCAGCAGGGAGGCATCGTTATTCTCATTTTCAAGAATAAGGTGAATATGCCTTTCCGGATCACATTCTGCCCGTATGTTTTGCAGAAGATCCCGAAGCCAGGATTGAGGGGCAATGGCATGCACTGCATCCAGTCGTAATCCGTCAAAGTGGTAAATATTGAGCCAATAGAGTGCGTTATCTAGAAAAAAATCCTGCACGACCGGAAGTGTGAAGCTTATTGCTTGTCCCCATGCTGTCTGTCGATCTGGGTCAAAGAATGTAGGAACGTATTGGGAGAGAATATTTCCTTCTGGCCCAAAATGATTATAGACAACATCCAGAAAAACCATGATGTTGCGTTCGTGAGCCGCGTCGATAAGAGCTTTCAGATCATCCGGCGTGCCATAGCTTGATTCTGGAGCATATGGAAAAACACCATCATATCCCCAGTTTCTCCCGCCAGGGAATTCAGATAACG
Organism: Acetobacter tropicalis; assembly: GCF_001580915.1. GTDB lineage: Bacteria > Pseudomonadota > Alphaproteobacteria > Acetobacterales > Acetobacteraceae > Acetobacter > Acetobacter tropicalis. The sequence goes on from NZ_LHZQ01000200.1 coordinate 39,977, forward strand.
GCATCAGTTGAATAGCCGTTATGCCAAGATCAGAAAGTGCATCCAGTTGCTTAATGATGGAGGCATATCCTCCTGCGGCCCCTACATGAACTTCATAAATAACGGCTTCTTCCCACGATCGGCCGCGCCAATGTGGGGTGCGCCACTGATAGGCTCCCTGATCTACAATCAAGCTTTTTCCATGCACATCCTCTGGTTGACATTGAGATGCCGGGTCAGGAATGAGTGTGCCGAACGAGAGTTGATAGTTATAAAGTGTCCCTGCTGCACATGGAAAAGTAACTTCGTGCCAGCCTTCCTGATCCCGGGACATCTCAATTGCGGGTTTATCCTCTAAAGCAACAGCAATCTTATTATAATGGGGTGCCCATATCCGAAAACGGGTTGTTCCGTCTTCCTTGTGCCAAGCCCCCCAACGGGGCATGAACCGGGTTGAGGACTTCATGAGGGTGCTCCTGCTTCTTTAGTGGCAGGGATTGGGCGATACGCCAGCAGCAAGACGCTTCGTCCGCTTACTTCAATTTCGGTCAAAGGAGAAAAATCCAGACTTTCTTCTTTGTCGGGCCGTGCGCTTTCCAGAATAAACCGCCACTCTCCGCTCGGTTGAGGAAGAGTAAAAAGTTGTGGGTCGGCGTTCGCATTTAGTAAAAGAAGGGTAATATCCTTTTCATCCTTACGAGAGCCTGCGCGTCTTAAGGCAAGTGTACGTCCTTCTGGTCGCTCCCATTCTTCTACGCTCATGGAGCTTCCATCGGTCGAAAACCAGCCAATGTCAGTTATCTCGGGGCTGATCTCAGTATGACCATGTAGATATCGTCCAGAATTTATGGAAAAATGATTTTGACGCGCTGCGAGAAGCCGTTTGACAAATGCAGCCATTTCCATTTCTCGAGGTGTGTCCAGAAGTGACCAGTTCAGCCAACTGACGACACTATCCTGACAATAGGCATTGTTATTACCATTCTGGGTCTGCCCAAATTCGTCCCCAGCCAAAAGCATCGGTATGCCCTGTGACAAAAGGAGAGTAGCAAACATTGCGCGCCGAACTGCATCGCGTACATGCAGGATGCCGGGATCTTCGCTTTGTCCTTCCTCCCCCCAGTTGGTGCTATAATTTTCACCATGGCCGTCTTGGTTGTTTTCTTCATTGGCCTCGTTGTGTCGTTGATTAAAACTCACAACATCCATGAGGGTAAAGCCATCATGCGCTGTCAGGAAATTGACAGAACTCCAGGGACGTCTGCCTTTACGTTCAAAAATATCGCCTGATCCGGTAAGGCGGGCTGCAATCAGGCCTCTTTGCCCTTCATCCCCCCTCCAGAACCGTCGGCTGGTATCTCTATAACTATCGTTCCATTCTGCAAAACCGGGCGGATGGTTGCCAATCTGATACCCTCCCGGACCTGGATCCCAGGGTTCCGCAATCAGTTTAAGGCGAGACAGGAGTGGGTCCTGTCTTAAAATATCAAAAAAGCCACTTCGTTGATCAAAGCCGTAGTCTTCGCGGCCTAAGGTCGTGCACAAGTCAAATCGAAAACCGTCAATATGAAACGTCTCCGCCCAGTATCGCAGAGAGTCTATGACCATCTGCAAAACCCGCGGATGGGAGAGGTTCAACGTATTGCCGCACCCCGTATCGTTGATGCAGCAGCGGAGATTGTCTGGTGCCAGGCGATAGTAACTTGCGTTATCCAAGCCGCGATAACACAGCGTTGGACCAAGTTCATTTCCTTCAGCCGTATGATTATAGACAACATCCAGAATGACTTCGATGCCCGATGCGTGCAAAATACGAACGAGCATGCATAGGTCATTTAAAGAACCAGAGGCGATATAACCTGCATGCGGCACAAAGAAAGAAAGAGTATTATACCCCCAATAGTTGACCAGTCCTTTGTCCTGCAGATAGCGATCTGTCAAAAAAGACTGAACGGGCATGAGTTCCAAGGTAGTGACCCCAAGGTTTTTGAGGTAGGCCACAAACCAGTTTTCACATAAGGCAGAAAACGTTCCACGCTTGGAAAACTGGATATCCGAACGCAGCATGGATAGACCGCGTGGATGCGCTTCCATGATAACCGTGTCTTCCCATGGCACATGCGGGCGTTTGTCATCGCCCCAATCAAAAGCATTATGACAGACAACGCTGCGGGGCATGTAAGGAGCGCTGTCTCTTTTATCCTGCGTTAAATCCGCCCGCGCTGCGTTAATGCGGTACCCGAAAAGAGCATCAGTCCATGTCAGGCGGCCAGCCATACCGCGTGCATATGGGTCTAGGAGAAGCTTATGGGGGTTGAACCTGTGTCCCTGCATGGGTTCATAGTTACCAAAAGCGCGAAAGCCATACAGAGTGCCGGGGCGCGCGCCTGGCAAGTAACCATGCCAGATCTCATCTGTATATTCTGGTAATTTAAAACGTTGGGATTCCTTGCGTGACGATGCATCAAATAGACAGAGTTCAATACGTTGGGCGTGGCCAGAAAATACAGCGAAATTGACACCATTTCCGTCCCATGTCGCTCCGAGAGGATAAGGCAGTCCTGGCAGCAGGGCATCACTCCATGATGTCATCCGGCATGTCCTTCATGTTGTAGATACAGAACGCTCAAGGGCGGGAGATACAAAACGCAGGATTGTTCATACCCATGAGATACAACCTGCTCTGTACTGCGCCCCCCCGTATTGCCTGCCCCTTCTCCTCCATATTCACCCGCATTTGTGTTTAGTCTTTCTGCCCACCATCCTGCCAAAGGAACCCCTATGCGGTAATCGAGCCGTGCTACTGGTGTCATGTTGCACACAACAAGAATGGGTTTTCCTTCGTCTCCGTAACGGAGCCAGGCAAAAACACTGTTTTCTGTGTCATTACCAATGACCCAGGCAAATCCGTCAGAATGGGTGTCGCGTTGGTGAAAAGCCGGTTCTGTCCGATAGAGACGGTTCAGATCGCGCATCAAGGCATGCATCCCTCGTCCCCAAGGGGTGTCAAGCATGTTCCATGCGAGTTCACCGCAAGGGTCCCATTCGTCCCACTGAGCCAGTTCTGCGCCCATAAAAATAAGCTTTTTGCCGGGATGCCCCCACATGAAAGCAAGGTAGGCGCGTAGCCCTGCATAACGCGTCCCCCCTTCTCCGGGCATGCGAGAAAGCAGGGAGCCTTTCCCGTGCACAACTTCATCATGAGAAAGGGGAAGAACGAATTTTTCAGAAAAAGCGTAGTGCAGACCGAACAGAATGTTATCATGATGATAACGGCGCCAGAGTGGGTCCCGGCCAATATAGGACAGGGTGTCGTGCATCCACCCCATGTTCCATTTGTAGTGAAACCCGAGGCCGCCACTATCTGCGCTTCGCGTAACGCCAGGCCATGCGGTTGATTCTTCTGCAATCATCAAGGCTGTAGGCGCGTACTGCGCTACTGCGGTGTTTAGCTCCCGCAAGAACTCAACAGATTCAAGGTTTTCCCGGCCTCCATAATAATTAGGAACCCAACCATTATGGGGGCGGCTGTAATCACGGTATAACATGGAGGCCACGGCATCCACGCGCAGGCCGTCAACGTGATATTTGTTGAGCCACATCAAGGCGCTGGCAATCAGAAACCCTCGTACCTCGTTTCGTCCTACGTTATAAATAAGGGTATGCCAGTCAGGGTGCAGGCCTTCTCGAGGGTCTTGATGCTCAAAGAGGCATGTGCCGTCAAAGAGTGCTATCCCGTGGACATCATTTGGAAAGTGAGCTGGCACCCAATCGAGAATGACACCCAAACCAGCCTGATGGCAGGCATCTATAAAAGCGGCAAGCTGTTGCGGGCTTCCTTGTCGGGGTACGGGAGCAAACAAACCGAGGGGCTGATATCCCCATGATCCATCAAAAGGATGGGCCATGATTGGCATAAGCTCAATATGAGTAAACCCCATATCAACAACATAAGGGATAAGGGTTTCCCTGAGTTCATCCCACGTCAGAACCCGTGTGCCATCCTTATCGGGCCGTCGCCATGATCCTACATGACATTCATAAATTGAGAGAGGAGCATTTTCCTTATGCAATGTAGCGCGGCGGTCCATCCACGCGTCATCATGCCATTCAAACTCTGTGGAGGAGGTCACAACAGATGCTGTAGCGGGTGGAATTTCGGATGCCAGAGCAAAAGGGTCAGCATGCAATGGCAGGCGCGCTCCATCAGGGCCTGTCATATCATATTTGTAACGCGACCCCGGCATTACATTGGGAATGAACAGTTCCCAGATGCCGCCGTCATGCCGGAGCCTCATGGGATGACGCCGGGCGTTCCAGAGATTGAAGTCTCCGACCACGGACACGCTTCTCGCATTGGGAGCCCATACAGCAAACCGTACGCCCGCCACCCCCTCAATGGTCATGGATTGAGCACCCATCATCTGGGCCAGTTCGCGGTGTTTTCCTTCTGCAAAAAGATGCAGATCATGTGCGCTCAGAAGAGGCGGAAAAGAGTAAGGATCTGCCCCTTCTTCCCACCCATCTGCCCATCCAATCCGTAATTTATAAGGGGCACCAGTGGGAATGCGTGCTTCATAAAACCCGGCCTGCGCAACACATTTCATGGCCTGTTCACGCTGAACGCCTGTGCGTGTCCAGCGAACCAGGCGCACTTCGCGGGCATCCGGCATGAACACACGGATAATGTCAGATCTTCCGGATCTATGTCTGCCCAACAAAGAAAATGGATCACCGCAGGTACCATGTAGTAGGGAAGAAAGTTGCTCTTGTGTTACACTTGGGAGCGCTTTTGCCGTTTCACGTTGCGTCATTGTCAAGATACCGAGCGTTCTGAACCGGCGATGGGAGGGCGCCGGGCAATGTTTCGTTTGCCTGCCGCAGTTTTAGCGCTGAAAGACAGAACATCGGCTTGATTGCTATGGTGGGATGGAACCAGCTTTCTGAATAAATCGCCATATTGGGCTGCTGGTCTCTGCCAAGACACATCTTGCTGAGAGCCGTTTCTTTGAAGGTGCGTCCACAACGGTTTATCGCAGAAGACTTTATAAACACGGTGCATGACGTTAATGATCGCCGTAGCATCATTGGGGGAAAAAACAAAACCCGTGGCGCAACCAGCGGAAAGAGCCGCGGCATTCGCGTCAATAATAGTGTCTGCCAGCCCTCCTACCCTTGAAACAACTGGCACCGCGCCATAGCGCAGGGCATAAAGTTGCGTAAGCCCACAGGGTTCAAAACGGGAAGGTACAAAAATAACATCAGCAGAAGCCTGAGCACGGTGGCCCAAGCTTTCGCTATACCGTAATGTGCAGGCAAAACGTCCTGGAAAGCGACGAGCAAGGTGCCCAAGCTGCCGTTCAATGTGGAGTTCCCCTCCTCCCACAACTACACATTGCAGAGCATGATTTTGCCGCATGAGAACTGGCATAGCTTCCGCCAGTAGATCTATCCCTTTCTGATCTGTCAGGCGGCTGACAACGCCGATAAGGAGAGCATCAGGATTTTGAGTCAGGCCAAATTCAGCTTGAAAAGCGGCCTTGTTTGATCTGCGGGTCCATACGTTTCCCGCTTTGTACGGAAAATGGATATCTGGATCTGTCTCCGGGTTCCAGACATCCGTATCTACTCCGTTAAGAATGCCGCTTAAACTGGCCCTCCGACTATACAATAACCCTTGCAAGCCCATACCAAATTCTGCGGTCTGTATTTCTTCTGCATAATTGGGGGAAACGGCAATCAGCCATCGCGAATAATATAAACCTGCCTTTAAAAATCCGATATCCCCATGAAATTCAAATCCATTTTGTGAAAATCCTTCAATGGGAAGCTCGAAGGAGGAAAGATACTCAGCACTAAAACGCCCTTGAAACGCAATATTATGAATGGTTTGCACAACGGGAGGTGTGGCTTCAGGCGTAAAGTGAAGATACGCGGCTGTTAATCCTGCGGGCCAATCATGCGCCAAGACAAGATCGGGTCGACGCGGAAATCTCACAGATGGAGTAATTTTGGATC
>NZ_LHZQ01000054.1 GCF_001580915.1 Acetobacter tropicalis
ATACCAACCGTTGATTGCTATAACCTATGAGCCCAATCGCGCAGCCCGATTGACATGATGCGCCATGGTTGGTCGACGAGCTGGTTCCAGGCATGGCAGGCGATATCGACGATATCGTCATAGGTTCTGAAGATCCTGTTTGAGAGCCATGTATTGCGCAGGAACTGCCAGAGATTTTCCACCGGGTTCAGTTCAGGAGCCCGGGGAGGCAGCGGGAGAATGGTGATATTGTAGGGAACATCCAGCTTCTGACTGGTGTGCCAGGCGGCCTGATCCACAACGAGGACGGCGTGAGCGTCCGGCGCGACTGTGCGTGAAATCTCCGCGAGATGGAGTTGCATGCCGTGCAGGTTGCAGACAGGGAGCACGAGGCCTGCTGCCGTTCCCTTTTCAGGACAGATGGCCCCGAAAATCCACGCGGATCTGGTGCGCAGGTCAGCAACGGCCCGGGGCCGGGTGCCCCGTCTGGCCCAGCGTCGCGTCAGTTTTGTTTTCTGGCCGATCCGCGCTTCGTCAGCCCACCAGATTTCGATATCTTTTCCGGGATGTCTGGACATGATTGCCGCCATGACACCGGGGAACTCTTTTTAAAAATGTCCTGTGCCTGCGTATCCTGGCGATAGTGCCGTGGCCGGGCTGTCAGCAGACGAAACCCCTCACGACGTATGATCTGGCCCAGACGGGTTTCCGACAGGGTGACGCCATAGGTCTCATGCAGCCAGGCGCACAGATCGCACAGTCTCCAGCGGACAACACCATGCACCGCGGGGATTGGTCCTTCTTCAAGCCGGGTTTTCAGGGCAGACAGCATCTGTGGTGTCAGGCGGGCTTTCTGTCCCCCGCCATGACGATCCACAAGGCCATCCGGGCCATCCGCATTGAAACGCACTACCCAGTCACGGATACTCTGCCGGTCTGTCCCGGCAAGCAGGGCTGCCTCGCCGCGCGAAGCGCCATCATAAATCGCCGCAAGTGCCAGCAGGCGGCGCGACTGCCCCACATTCCGGCTTCTGCGCGCAAGGCGTCGCAACTCCGAACTGTCATGATCGTCACGCAGGGACAGAGGGCTGCCCATCCAGAATGCCTCCTTCTGAAAATACTCAGCATCCTGTGAATCACATTTTTAACCCGATGGGTACCCCCTGAGTCACCCCAAGCAACGGTTGGTAT
>NZ_LHZQ01000042.1 GCF_001580915.1 Acetobacter tropicalis
CCGCACTTTTCGTGATGATGTTTTGATTATGCGGGCTGGAGGACACGCGCTCTGAGAAGCTGGAAGCCTGCTCTTCCGAACATGGTTCGCTTGATCATTTTCAGTCGGCTGATCTGTCCTTCAACCGGGCTGGTTGTCCATGGTGTGACGAGAGACGCTTCAATGGCAGCCGCATCCCGTTCAAGCGCGGGAATCAAACGCGACAGCAGCGTCGTCTTTCCTTCTTCCAGCAGAGCCTTCAGATCGCCTTCCGTGCTGGTGTCCCCCTTTTTACAGAGGAGGGTCTGCATTTTCCTGAGCCAGCAAAGTGTGACGGCAAGGTACGGTTCAGCTTTCAGAAGGGCAGGAACAAGCAGTCCCTCCTGTCCAGCAGATAACGGATCCTCTGCGAGGAGAAGGCGCGCAAGTCTGCGTCCCAGAGGTGGAGCGACATGCGCGGAAGGAATGGGTTTCGCGGAACATCCCTGTCGCGTCACCACCCATTTCCAGACGGTGCCATATTGTCCTGCAAAGCCCTGCTCCAGGAGTTCCCGCCATAGCTGGCGACTATTGCGACATCCTTCGGACCATCTCTTTTCCAGGTGGGCTGCGTAAGGCACGAGTATGCTGCGTGGCGGAACCGTCCTTTTCCATGGTGGTGCATGGCCCCGCTGAAACCAGCGCCGCACGGTTTTTCTCTCTACCCCGATCGTTGTGGCGATAGCCTGAATGCTGTGTCCCTCTGCTTTCAGGGCAAGAGCTTCCTTGAAAAGAATGTCACGCCGTTCCCCGGAACCTGACATGACGACCGTCTGCGCCTCTTCTGGATGCGCCCTGACTGTTTCAGATATTTCGCTTACGACCGTTGATGCGTTCAGCTGTCTCGTCAGGGTCCTGACTGTTGTCGTGAAACGGTCCAGACTGTTGACAAAAGCCTCTGACAGATTCCTCAGCAGATGCCAGCGGTCGGTCACCTGAAGAGCGAATGGTGCGCCTCTGCGGCATCCGTCTGCATAAGCACCGG
>NZ_LHZQ01000167.1 GCF_001580915.1 Acetobacter tropicalis
CACCAATGCGGTGCAGGCCTGTAACAAGATGGGCATTCCGCTGCTGGCATTTGAGCGCGCTCCATGGAAGCGCCAAGAAGGCGATAACTGGTTGTGTGTTGCTGATGAATCTGCTGCCGCTGTGGCGTTGCCCGTTACTCCAGCGCCTGTGTTTCTGGCCATTGGCAGGCAGGTGATCAACACGTTTGCGCAATGCCCGCACCATGAGTATCTGCTGCGTCTGGTTGATCCTCCCGAAGTGCCTCTGCCATTGCCCCGCGCAACAGTCATTATTGCGCGCGGCCCGTTTACGCTGGAAGGGGATAAGGCTGTTATGGAGATGCATGGTATAACCCATGTGGTCGCCAAGAATGCGGGAGGCGTGGGAGCACGTGCGAAGCTGGATGCTGCGCGTGCCTTGGGTTTGCCTGTCATTCTGATTGATCGGCCCGTTGTGCCGCCGCGTCCTCTTGCGCGCACGGCAGAAGCCGTCATGGCGTGGCTGACTCATTCTGCACGCCTTGGCGTATAAACGTAGGGGCCGATGCAGCGTGTCAAAGAATTTCCTACCAGAACCACAGTGCGCATGTCAGCCATTTCTGCGCGCGCGTCTGCCAGCGTTGTAACTTTTATCTTCTCTTGCGGTGTTGTGACTGCCCGAGCAAAAATGATGAGCCGCTCTGTTCCACATTCCTGCCGCAGGATATCAAGTGCTTGACCAAACTGATGAGGACGGCTTACCGATCGCGGATTATAAAATGCCATTGCGAAATCTGCTTGTGCAGAAAGGCGAATTCTTTTCTCCACAACACTCCAGGGCTTGAGATTGTCAGAAAGGTTGATGGCGCAAAAATCATGGCCTAGTGGCGCGCCGGTTCTGGCTGCAGCGGCGAGCATGGCGGTAATGCCGGGCAATATCCGTGTCTCGACATGAGCCAAGTGAGGCGCACGGTCCATAGCTTCAAAAACCGCGGAAGCCATGGCAAAAATACCAGGATCACCCGACGAAACAACCACAACTTTGCGACCTGATGCTGCCATTTCCAAGGCGTGCGTAGCCCGTTCCAGTTCCACCCGATTATCTGTCGGGTGCAGCGTCAATCCCTCACGGGCAGGAATGCGGGCTACATAAGGAATATACCCGACTATATCTGTGGCTTCAGCAATAGCGACAGTCACTTCTGGGGTGATAAGGGTTTCATTGCCCGGGCCAAGCCCTGCAACGGTTAGGGTTCCTGTCATTACTTCCCCTTCCTCTCAAAGTCTGGCCGACGGCCCTGCCCATGGACCAGTACCGTTGCAAAGTAAGGGCAATTATTCGGGTCAGCTTCTGCTAGACGCATAATTTTCTGGTTTGGCATGGTTCCGCGTTCCACCAGCCAAGCGTCTTGCAGGCGACCTGCGTGTGTCAGGGCGCGACATATTTTGGGTAGGTTTCTACCCGTTTTCATAACGACCAGCGCATCGGCTGTTTGCATGTGCCGTATCAAGTCGGCTTCCTGCATGGTTCCGGTCAACACCGCGAGCACATCGTCTCCCCATGTCATAGGGGTTCCAATGGCGTTCCAGCAGCCTGTCATGCCGGTAATGCCGGGTATGACTTCAAGGGATGCACGCTCCTGCAGGCGGATATACAGGTGCATGAAGGAACCGTAAAAAAACGGGTCTCCCTCACATAGAACCACAATTTCCTGCGTGCGTGCCATATCTGCCAGACGGTCTGCCCACTGATCATAAAACTCGGCGAGCGCATGACGGTAGGCAATACTGGAAACCGGCAGTTCCGTTGTGACCGGATATTCCATGGGATATTCGATAACATCAGGCATCAACATGGCATCAACAATCTGCCGGGCCTGCCCCATGTGTCCAGCCTTACGGAAATAGGCAATATAAGGCGCGTTGCGGATGACCCGATCCGCACGGACGCTGAGAAGATCCGGGGCTCCGGGACCAAGGCCTGCACAGATAATCTTGCCAGACATTCCGCTTACTCCGCCCAACTGGCGAGCGCATTGACGGCCGCCACGGTCATGGCCGAACCGCCTAGCCGCCCCCTTACCGCTAAAAACGGAAGATCAGATGTTGCCATCAGCGCCTCCTTTGATTCCGCAGCCCCCACAAATCCGACCGGACAACCGATAATGGCTGCGGGGCGCGGGCAGCCGGGGTCTTCAAGCATAGTGAGAAGATGGAACAATGCCGTGGGAGCATTCCCGATTGCTACAATGGCCCCCGCCAGATGCGGCCGCCACAGTTCCAACGCTGCTGCTGAGCGCGTATTGCCCATCTGGGCGGCAAGAGCCGGCACAGATGAATCATGCAATGTGCAGATAACGGCATTGTTGACAGGCAGACGGGCACGGGTAATGCCTTCGCTGACCATGCGGGCATCACATAAAACTGGAGCCCCCGCTTCTAGCGCCGCCCGGGCAGCAACAGCCATTGTGGGAGAGAAAACCAGATGATCCTCAAGGCCAATCATTCCTGCCGCGTGAATCATTCTTACCGCGACACGCTCTTCTTCTGGCCTGAAGCGCGCCAAATTGGCTTCCGCCCGAATAATGGAGAAGGACTGGCGATAAATGGCGGCACCGTTGGTTTCATAAGAATAGGGCATCGGGGTCTTCTAACAGCATTTCGGGGGATAGGAGATGTTTGCTGGGTGCAGCACAAGCATTCCCGTTTCGGATAAGACCAAAACCATCAGTCTCTGCTACCAGCGTGAGCGAAGCCTTTGCTGGGTGCGCACATCCCTTCGTACAGCCTGAAACGTGGAGGCTGACTGCTGGCGGAACATGCGAAGCAAGCGCACGGGCTAACGGACGGGTTGGCCGCAAAGCCTGCGAGCAGCCGGGAGCACCTGTACACGCGGCAACACGTAATAACGGATCGCGCGGATTGGTGATGATATGATCCAGCACAGGCGGCTCTGATTGTCCTTCAAGAAGCACCATTCGCCATGGCGTAAGACGTAAAGGAGCAATAGAAGCAAGCGCCGCAAGGAGAGATGCTTCCATCTGCCCAAAGGGCAAGGCCACCAGAATACCAACAGATGACCGATGCGGGACCGGAGCCACCATTACTTTCTCTGGTGCTGCTTCTCTTTCCATGAAGGCCCGAGGCAATCTGACGCCGTGAGCTAGATGCGCCGCCATGCGGCTCTCTCCACCTGTGGCGATAAACCATTTTGCCAATGACAGTGCAGTGTCGACCACACTCTCCGGCGTTACGCATGCACCAGTAACAGCACCATCAGGACGGCAAATGAGAGCCCCCGTGGTGTCACGCTCAATCCGAATGTCCGCAGAGACGTCGCGCAGCACAGGGGAGGAACCGGAATCAAGAGCAAAGCCAAATTTACGGGGCAGGAGGAGTGTTTCTTGCTCCTGCAATGCTTTGGCCAGCTTTTCAGCCAGTTCCACTGTGCCATCGCCATACTCCCAATATGGAGTTACGATACAATTTCGCCTTGCTTCCGCCTCTGGCGTTGGGTCAGTCAGTCCAAGGTGCGTCAGTCCCATTACCAGAGGCTGATAAGTGCGATCCGTTACGCCACGAATATGCAACGTAGCGCGAGCTGACAGATCAATAAGACCGTTACCAAACTGTTGCGCCAGATACGCAATACCGGCTGCCTGTTCCTGTGTCAGGCGCCCCGTTAAAGAACGCAGGCGCACAAGAAGCCCATCACCAGAAGCCATGGGGCGCAGAATGCCCGGACACCAGCCTTTTACCTCATGTCTGCTCATGCCGGCCCGTGCAGATTGGCAGCAATGGCGTTGCTGCGTGTGTTCCACAAGCCGGCTTCGGCAAGAGAGGAAAAACGCTGGCGCAGCGCAACAAGAGCGCCGGGGTTTTCCTGACCCATGAAGGCCACAATATCGTCACGCCCAAGCGTAGCCTGGTAATAGATATCAAAGAGGTGGGCCGGGACATCGCGTGTCAGATGCGCAAAGGCGGCGAGGTTATCAAGGGTAGCGGTGATTTCCGCCGCACCACGAAAGCCATGGCGCATCATCCCGTTTGCCCAGCCCGGATTGCCCGCACGAGCACGCACCACTCGGGCAATTTCTTCACGCAGCAAACGCGCCCGTGGTGTGTCTGGTCGGGTGGTATCCATATGGTACGATGTCGGGGTTGTGCCACCTATCCGTGCCATGGCCGCAACAGGGCCTGCTTCATGCGCCACGTAGTCAGACGATAGCAGAAGATCCGTTTCGGGAAGGTCCTGCACATGCACGACACTATCTGTCTGGGATAGGCGTTTTTCCAATGCTCCGCGGTCCTGATGCATGTCTCCATTAGCGGCAATAGTCCATTCAGACGCAGTGAGCCACGCCTCTCCGGCTGCATCGCGGCCTTCATCACTATAGTTTTCCAGCGCTTCCCCCATACCAAGCCCGTAACTGCCGGGGCGGGGGCCGAAAATACGCGGGCCACGCACAGAGTACGGATTTTCTGCTGCTGGTTCGTCTCTTTTCGCCAGGGCGGCGGTAGCGGCCTCAAACATCTGAGCCAGACCGGGGAAAACATCTCGGAACAGGCCTGAAACACGTAGTGTCACATCAATGCGCGGTCGCCCCAGAAGAGCTGGAGGAAGAATTTCAAAACCGGAAACACGCTCCGATCCAGCATCCCACTGCGGCGCAAGCCCGGCCAGATGCAATGCCATGGCAAACTCCTCGCCGGCGGTGCGCATGGTGGCAGAACCCCAGAGATCAACAATCAGCCCATGAGGCCAGTCTCCATGATCCTGTAAATGACGGCGGAGTAGTTCCTCAGCCAGCCGCACACCTTGGCCATGCGCAACACGGCTTGGTACGCCGCGGGGATCAACGGCATACAGATTGCGCCCGGTGGGCAGAACATCAGATCGGCCACGCTGAGGGGACCCAGCCGGGCCTGGCGCAACCTGACGGCCCGCCAGCGCTTTCAGCAGACCGTCACGCTCGCCAGCCCCATGACCGTAGATATGCAGGCCATCCCCAAACTGACTTTCCTTGATATCGCACACAAAGCGATCAATCCGCACAATGGCTTCGGCAGCACCAGCCTTTTCGGCAAGCCCCAGATCCTGCTCAACACCGCTCGCCTGTGCTTCCGCGCGGATTGCACTGATTAAGCGATCACGACGCGCTGGGTCCAACCCTTCTGCCGTGGAATATTCATCAAGCAGGCGTTCAAGCCGCAGAAGTCCCTCTGGCACGGCACTAATGTGTTGAGGAGGAGGAAGGTGCCCCAGTGTCACTGCTCCAATCCGGCGCTTGGCCTGAGCGGCTTCCCCCGGATCATTAACGATAAATGGATAAATGACAGGGAGCGCCCCGATCAACGCCTCCGGCCAGCAGGTAGCGGAAAGTGCCACCGCCTTGCCAGGCAACCATTCCAGAGTACCGTGCGCTCCCATATGCACCAGCGCATGTAATCCTTGCATCTGTAGCCACAAATAGAAGGCTACGTAAGAATGCCGGGGGATACGTGTGAGATCATGATAATCCGCGTCTCGCAGATGCGCTATCCCACGTTCCGGTTGAAGGGCAACAAGAGCATTACCCTGCTGCACAGCGGAAAAATGGAAACAGCCATCTTGCACTAACGGGTCATTGTGCGCCTCGCCCCATGTGTGTTTCAGGGCGTCTTGTAATTCGGACGGCAAAGTGATGAGGGCGGCGTGATAAGCTTCTAACGGCCACTTCTGCCTGCAATGCTGAAGCGCTAACCCAAGCGGCTGTTCAGTTGGAAATACGGTATAACCTGCATGCTGAAGGTCTTTTAGAATTGCGTCCGTGGAAGCCAGCCCGTCCAATCCAACAGCATGAGCCAACTGATCCGGACGACCGGGATAGGTGGAAAGAACAATTGCAAGTTTTTGATCGGCTGCAGGTGTGGCGGCAAGGCGGTGCCATGCGGTAACCCGTTCGGCCACAGCCACAATGCGTTCAGCATCGGAGCGATGCACCAAACGAGAAAATTGAAGATCTGGATCACGTGTTTCAACCGCTTTGAAACTGATGACCCCTGCAAATATGCGTCCGTCAACTTCGGGGAGGACAACATGCATGGCAAGATCAGCGGGAGAAAGGCCTCGTTCTGCTGCGGCCCAATCCTCTTGACGGGCCGTAGAAAGCGCGACCTGAAAAACTGGATATCCGGTGGCGTCAAGCGGTGAAGTGCCATTTTCCCCACGTGCGGAAAAAGCTGTCGCATTTATGATAACGGCAACGTGGTTGTCACACAGAGCCTGACGGATCCACTGCGCTGCATCAGGCTGCTTAAGCGAAGGGGCAAACATTCCCATGGCGCGAAAGCCGCGTTCCCGCAATGCCCTGATCAGGGCATCAACTGGCTCTGTATCTGCTGCTGTCAGATAGGCCCTATAGAACATTACGACAGCCAGAGGCGCGCTGCCTGAGGGAACGGAAAACGTGACGCCTAAATCTGGATCATACCATCCTGTGTCAGGTATGATATGAGGTGTAACGCTTAACTTGGCTTCCAACCCCGACACCAAAGCCAGTTGTACAAGAGCTGCCTGAGCAGCTTCAACGCCCCCCATATTGCACAGATTTGCCAGTTTCCGCAGTGTGGGTTCAGTGACTGTAGAACAAGCTATCAGGCTTGGATCTTCACGCCCATCTGCTGCAAGAACGGCCAAAGCAATACCATTTTCACGCGCCAGTTGCTCGACCTGCACCAGCCCGTAATGCCAGTAACTGGCACCGCCTATCAGCCTGACCAGAATGCCTTTTGCCCGCGCAAGCGTGGTTTCAATATAGGTATCGACCGAGAGCGGATGCCGCAATGCAGCAAGATTGGCCAACCGCAGAGTAGGGAGTGCCCCATTTGCAGCATGCCACCCAGCAGCAAACGCGCCCAGATCACTATCAGAAAAAGAGAGCACCACGAGATCAGCCGGGCTTTGCCCCAGATCAATGGGAGTTTCCGTCTCTTCCAGGCCATGACTTTCTCGGAAGATCACGTGCATGCGGATTAATCCTCTGGCGTGGTCTGTCCTATCAGCACGGCCTGGATTGCTTTGGCATCAACATGATCGTGCTCAGCAATCACCACAAGACGCGTCTGCCGGGGCTCTGTGCCCCATGGTCGGTCATACTGGGTACGCACGCGCTCACCTACACCCTGCAACACCATCCGCATCGGTTTTCCGCTGACGGCAACATAACCCTTTACACGGAGAATGTGCTGCGTGCGGGCAAGGGAACGCACTGCTTCGACAAGCGCGTCAGGATTGGTGACCTCCGGCAGATCAACGACTACACTGTCGAAATCTTCATGCTCGTGCTCTTCCTCTCCATCATGATGAGAAGGACGGGCGGCAAGATCATTCTCCGCCTGAGCATTCAGGCCCAGAATCACCTGAGGGTCAATGTTTCCATCCTTGACAGGAATGATGGGCAGGGCGCGCGGAGTGAGAGAGGCGATAACCTCCCGAGCCCGTGTCACGCAGACTTCATTGACCAGATCCGCTTTTGTAAGGAGAACAATATCCGCACAGGAAAGCTGGTCCTCAAACACTTCAGCCAGCGGTGTGTCATGGTCCAGATTATCATCAGCCTGTCGTTGTGCGTTTACAGCTTCTGTATCTGGGGCAAAGCGTCCTTCCGCCACGGCTTCTGCATCAGCCAGCGTGATAACGCCATCTACAGTAATACGAGACCGGATACTGGGCCAATCAAACGCCTTGAGCAGGGGTTTCGGTAAAGCCAGCCCAGAGGTTTCTATCAGAATGTGGTCGGGCCGCTGGGGGAGGGCCATAAGCCGTTCAACTGTGGGAATAAAGTCATCTGCCACTGTGCAGCAGATGCAGCCGTTGGCCAGTTCAAGAATGTTCTCTGCCGGGCAACTCTCATCTGCGCAGGATTTCAGAATTTCTCCATCAACGCCGAGTGTTCCGAACTCATTGACCAGAACCGCCAGCCGCCGCCCTTGTGGGTGCGTCATCAGATGACGGATCAATGTGGTCTTACCTGCACCCAGAAAACCCGTAATGATGGTGACCGGGACCTTGGCAAGATTGTGCCGGGCGGTTCCTGCTTGGGGTGTGGTGTTCATATCTCAGTTCTCCTGCGGGGGAAGGCGGGCGAGGCTTTGTTTACGGAAAATCTGCGGCCGCTGCCGCCACGGAACCAACCCATCCGATGTGGCGGCGTAGGCTTCGGCGCCAGCCAGAATTTCGGGGGCATCAGCTTCCGTAAGCCTGCCATACACATAGCTCCATCGGCCAGGAGCGCTTAACGCCACCACGCATCCGTTATTACAGGCGGACAGGCATTCCACAGGCACAATTTCCAGCCCGGAATCTGGTTTTTGGTCGGCAAGGTGCGTGTAAAGACGGGCTCCGGGTACCGGCTGCCCTTCCACCACGGGTTCTCCCGCGCGGCAGGTTGTGCAAACAAAGAGTTTTGCGTTCATATCCCAGCCCTGCTTGCAACAAAGGGCACCGCAGGTAGACCTCTGGCTGCAAAGGCAGCAAGGAACGGTCAACCGGTTGCAGCGCACCCCGGCTGCCCGTTGAATACTCTTGCTGGCAGGTCTCCCGGCTTGCGGAATCAGGGTTTCCCCAACAATCATCCACCTTCCCGACAATTTGTCAGTGGCGCAGGATGATCTTTCCGGTCACGGTCGCGGGGGCGGCTGTGATTGAGGCTTCTTTGATACAGAAGCCCTGTCACATTCCCTCTTAGCCACCTTATAGGCGCACCTATAAAACGGAACCAACACGCTAGGCTGTTGCGGCAAAGTGCCCATGATGTCAAGCAATGGAACCACCATGGCTCATGTGCAGAGGGCATCCTCCGAAGAGGAAAAGCAACGATATGGCTATTCGAGAAGCTAATCTGACTAAGGCGGAACAATCTGCTGGAAACGGCAGATGAAATATCTCTCGCAACGAATGCTAGCTAATGAACCACGAAAGAATGGACACGCTTGTGCCACCATATCCGAAGACATGTCCTTCGTTATGCAAAGCTGGTCACGTTCCAAATTGAAGTTAGAAAATAAATTAATCTAAAAACTATTTTTTTCAAATACATGCCGTGACACACGAAATAATGTTTCTCTAAGCCAGCGATGTATAGGGTCCATATCCCTCCGTGGATGCCATGCCTGAAACGCTTCGACATTCGGCAAAGAGAGCGGGAATTCGAACGAAGCCAATGACAGAGCATCAAGAGAAATATGATCAATGACAATGCTTGGTAAAGCAAGAATGAGGTCCGTGTTCTTCATACTTTCGATCATGCAATGGTAATTGGGAACCACCATAGGAACACTCCGCGTGAGGCCAAACTGATTACGTAAGACCCAATCAATCGGGCCATGTGCGCGTCCTCGCCGGGAGACGCTGATATAATCGTAACACACCATGCTTTCGGGGGTGATTGGAGTATTCAGGATAGGATGTTCTTTACGGACCAATCCCTGCATCTGATCCCTGAAAAGGGTTTGGCGGCGGATTTCGGGCTTCATCAACTCAGTTGCGCCAATATACAGATCAATACTGCCTTCCCGTAAAGGATCTGAAGCAGCTGTATCAATTTCGGGTGCCCAGATTACCTCGCTCTTGGGGCAATCTTTTTTGAGAGCTTGCAACAACGGCAAAGCAAGGGCTGCTACAACCAGATCATTGGCGCGAATTGTAAATGTGGGGCTCATATTGGCCAGATTGGCCAAGGCCCGGGTCTGGATCAGCGTATCTGCATTCTGAACCAGGTCCTGAACTCGCCCCAGAATACCCGCAGCAAAAGTGGACGGGATCATCCTCCGTCCGGCTTGCACCAGGATGGGGTCTGCGAAGGCTTTGCGCAATTTCGCCAATTGGCGACTCATGGCCGGCTCACTGACCTTCAGACGGCGCGCTGCAAGAGAAACACTCTCCTCTTCCACAAGCACCTGAAGATAACGCAGAAGATCAAGATCGTAGCCTTTCATCCTTGCAGAAATAGACGTTGCCAGGTGGAATGACCAGAAATTTCCATTCCTAAAATCGAAGTCGTCGCTTGCCGGAAATAGGGGTTGTCCCGCTCTTTTGGCTCAGGGACATGTAGCGGTATGAACAACGTCATTCCTGCACAGGCGGGAGGCGAGCCGATCATTCACGCGGCACCTCCACGGCCCTCATACATTCCGCCCTTTGGTCTGCGTACAATCATCGGCTGCCTGGGCATGCTGCTTGCCGTGCATGTTGCGGGTTTCAATGAACACGTTACAGAAATCGGGCTTTCTGACATCCGCGGGGCAATGCATATTGGCCACGATGAAGGAACCTGGGTTATCACGATTTATGAGGCCTTCAATATTGCTGCCATGGCTTTTACGCCATGGTTTTATATGACGTTCTCCATCTATCGCTTCTCCATTTTCATGACAGCGATCATGGCGCTGTTTTCCATTCCGGCGCCGTTCATGCCGGATATTACTTCCCTTTGTATCTTACGCGCGTTTCAGGGAATGGCAGGGGGATGTCTGCCACCTGTGTTGATGACGGTTATGCTGAAATATCTACCGCCTGAAATCCGTGTGTTCGGTATTGGCGGGTATGCCATGAGCGCCACTTTTGGGCCCAATCTTGGCCTACCGTTGGAAGCGTTCTGGTTCGAGCATGTGGGGTGGCACTGGCTTTACTGGGAGATCATTCCTACCGCGGCGCTCGCAATTGCCATGATGGCTTATGGTCTGCCGCGTGACCCCATGCATTTTGAACGGTTTGAGAAATTCAACTGGTTTGGCCTGCTTGTGGGGCTTCCTGCCATCTGCTCGCTGGTGATTGTTCTGTATCAGGGCGACCGTCTGGACTGGTTCCGCTCCCCCATTATTACTGATCTTACCTTTTGGGGTGGGGCGGCATTTATTGTGTTCGTAATTAACGAGGCCTTTCATCCCAGCCCTTATTTTCGGATTCAGTACTGGCGCTCCCGGAACATTCAGGCGGCTTTGCTTTCGCTTGTCGGCATTCTCGCGATCTGCGGCATCATGGGGGATATTCCGGCAACCTATCTGGAGGCCGTGCGCGGTTATCGGCCTATTCAGGCGGCTCCGGTCTCTCTGGTTGTCGCAGTGCCACAACTGATCATGCTACCGTTGATAGCAGCCATCTGCAACAACCCGAAGGTGGACTGCCGCTTCATTCTGGCTGGTGGAATGTGCTGTCTGGCGGCGGCAGCGTGGCTTGGATCATGGCTTACGGTGGATTGGGTGAGGGATAATTTTTACCCCATCCAGATCCTTCAGGTGTTTGGTCAACCCATGACGGTCATTCCCACACTCATGCTGGCCACAATGGCCATGGGCCCGGCAGATGGTCCATTTATTTCCGGTATGGTGAATATGCTCAAAGGATTGGCCAATGCTGTTGCCTATGCCCTCTTTGCCGCCCTCAGCCGCAGGCGTGAGCAGTACCATTCCACCATGCTGCTCGACCATCATGGCACTCATGGCCTTGCCTTGCAGGGAATGGGTAATCCCATCACTCAGCAATTGTCCGTCACATCACCGGACAGCGGGCATGTTGCACGGAATTCTCTGCAAGTCTTCCATACCTATGTTCATGAACAATCCCTCGTTCTGGCGCTGAACGATATCTACTATCTGCTGATCTGGGTGTGCCTTGGCTATGCGGTCATGAATCTCATTCTGCCACGGCGGGTTTATCCCCCTCGTGCACCATCTCCTACTGCTCCGGCACGCTAATTCGGAATAACCAATCATGATCTATAAAAAACCACTACTTTATGCTGGCTGCGCAGCCGGTGCGCTTGCTTTCCTGGCATGGGGCGGGGCTCGGCTGATTAATGGTGACGGGGTCAATCAATATACCAATGACGCCTATGTTACGGCCGACTTTTCCACTGTAGCGCCCAAAGTGTCTGGGCGTATTGACCGTGTAATTGCTCAGGATAACGAGCAGGTTCACGTTGGAGAGGAGCTTGCTCATATTGAGGATGATGACTATCGCGCAGCCCTTGATGTCGCCAAAGGCAACGTTCTCGCGGCACAAGGAGATGTCGCCAATCTGGAAGCCGAAATTGCGCGGCAGGATTTCGTTATTGCTCAGGTTCGGGCTGCGGTACAAGCCGATGAAGCAGAACTGACGTTTGCCCGCCAGAATGCAACACGATACCGCAACCTATCTTCTGGTGGAGCGGGGACTATTGAACAGAAACAACATTCCGAAGCTCAGGAACGGGAAGCACAGGCTGCGATTGCACGGGACCAGGCCGCGGTTGATGCTTCCATACGACAGGTTGCCGTTTTGAAAGCACAGCTTGAACGGGCACGAGGTGTTCTGCTGCGTGCGCAGGGGGACGCAAAACAGGCTGAACTGAATCTGTCCTATTGTACCATTCCGGCTCCTATTGATGGTGTTGTGGGCGAACGTGGAGTGCGGGTCGGAAACTATGTGCATCCCGGCACAGGTATTCTGGCTGTGGTACCTACCCATTCCGCTTATATTCTGGCCAATTATCAGGAGACCCAGTTGACGAAAGTCAAAACGGGGCAGAAGGCGACCGTTTGGGTAGATACCTTCCCGGGCCAGCCGCTAAAGGCGCATGTGGACTCACTCGCTCCGGCAACGGGCGTGGCGTTTGCCCCTATTCAACCTGATAATGCAACCGGTAATTTTACCAAGGTTGTGCAGCGCGTTCCTGTGAAACTAACCTTCGATCCTGGCCAGCCTTTGGCTGAAAAAGTACGCGTCGGGATGTCCGTAGAGGCCAATATTGATACCTCTTCACCGCCTGAAGGGGCACATGCCAATGATAGCCGTTATGTCTGGCAGTAAGTCTATGAAGCATTTCTTTCTTGCTGGCTTTTCATTACTGGCACTTGCTGGCTGTACCGTTGGGCCAGACTATCACAAGCCTGACGTAAAAGCCCCTACCGCGTGGCGTTCCACTCAACCGCCAGCAGAAAGTCGGGTGGTTAACGCCTCCACTGATCCTGCATGGTGGACCATTTTCAATGATCCCATGCTGACACGGTTGGAAAATGAGGTTGCAACCTCGAATCTGGATCTGAAGGCTGCCAGTTTGCGCCTTATGCAAAGCCAGGCTGAGAAGCGCATTGCAAGCGCCGCCCAGTTTCCGCACGCAGAGGCCAATGCCTCCTATGCACGGGAGCGCGCCAGTACCAATGGTATATTGGGACTATTGGGGACTATGGAGCGGGAAGGAAGCCAAAGCATTGCGTCTGGCGCGCAAGGATTTGGCCCTACCGCCTTGCCGGGCAGTGTGGGTAATCCCTCTTTCAATCTGCCGCAATATGGCATGAATGCCTCGTGGGAAGTCGATTTCTGGGGGCATGTCCGGCGGCAGGTAGAGGCTGCAACAGCAGCCGTGCATGCCACGGAAGAAATGCGACGCGATATTCTGGTTTCCCTGATGGCGGAGACAGCGCAGGATTATATTGATCTGCGTGCGACCCAAACCCAGATCGGGATTTTGGAACACAATATAGATATTGCAAACAACAGCGTAAAACTGACGACACTGCGCTTTCAGCAGGGAGCCGCAACCCGTCTGGATGTGGCGGAGGCGACCGGCCAGCTTCATACCTTTACCTCACGCCTGGCGCCACTCAAGGCTCAGGCGACACATAGGCTGAATGCACTAAGCTTCCTGGTGGCGCGGGAACCAGGCAGTTTAGATACAGAATTGGGGAAACCGGCTCCTATTCCTCTGGTGCCAGCGGCTGTTCCGGCAGGATTACCCTCAGAGCTTGCCGAACGTCGTCCAGATATCAGAATGGCAGCAGACCGGCTGCATGCGGCAACTGCCAGCATTGGCGTTGCTATTGCTGATTTCTTCCCTCGGGTTACCCTCTCTGGCAGTTTGGATATTCAGGCGTTGCAGTTCAGTGGCCTGGGATCATGGGCTTCTCGCCAATATGGGTTTGGACCAACGGCAACACTTCCTCTTTTTGAAGGAGGGCGCCTCACAGGCCAGTTACATCTACGCCGTGCCCAGCAGAAAGAAGCTGCCACCCTGTTTCAGCGCACCGTTCTGAAGGCGTGGCAGGAAATTGATGATGCCATGGCCGACTTCACAGCCGCGCAAAGACGACGGGACGAACTGGCCGAATCTGTGCATGAGAACGACATTGCGGTGGACACGGCCAAGGCTCAGTATGTGCAAGGGGCCGCAGACTTTCTGAATGTGCTGACCCTACAAAATGCACTGCTATCCTCCCAGAGTGCGTTGGCAGACGCGACAGCGCATGTGGCCGAAGCCGTGACAAATCTCTACCGTGCAATCGGCGGAGGGTGGGAAAATATCTATCCCGAAAAAACAATAAAAAAGCACGCGTGAGAAAATGATGATCATCAGGCGGTCCGATACCTTGGGAACAGCACATTCCGGCGGTCAACTCCTGCGGTGTCATTTTGCATTTTCTGACTATCAGGAGGCAGAGCATACCCATGAAGGATGTTTACAGGCCGTAAATATAGGAACCATGTTGCCAAACGGCTGTTATCAAATCGGCCCGGAAGCGGCGGTGGATATCCTGACGTGGGTGCGTTCCGGTATTGTTACGACCACCATGGATGACTTTCAAAGTGAAGATATCGGGGCGGGAGGGCTGCATCTGATCAGTAGCGGCACGGGTTGCCGAACACTTCACTGGAAAGCAGGAGGGGAGGGTGTGTCCTTTATTCAGTTCTGGATACTGCCGGACATAGAAGGCACCACACCGATGCAGGAAAGTCGCCCTCAGTCTTCAGAAGATAAGAGCCGGGGCTTCCAGATCATTGCGTCAGGCTTTCCGGAAGATGATCCTGAAGAGCAGGAAAATGAAGAAGACAACGCGCCCATAACATTAAATGCGCGAGCACGCCTGCTTCAGGCCGCACTTCCGGCGCAAGAAGGTGCCGCTTATTGCACAACCCCCGGGCGAGATCTTTATATGTTGGTGGTCTCTGGAAGCATACGCATTGGAGAAGAAACCCTCTTTGCCGGTGATGCTGCGGCTTTTGAGGGCATCACCGATCTGACAGTGATTGCGAATCAACACTCTGAGCTTCTTTTGGCTGATGTTGCGGCTGATAGGCCTGCCAAGCATTGACCGAAGAATGCCCATTTTTCCATCTACCCGAACAGCAAGTTTCAATGCTAATCAGGTAATTAGAGACATTTGACCTGAAAGTGTTGGCGACACCATGAAGAAAGCTGATCTGTCACGGGAGCCTGGTGTGCCCAGGCGCAATAATACCCAGCAGATTTTGAATGCTGCTGAAAAAATATTCTCAGCCTATGGTTTCGCCGGTGCACGGGTAGATGATATTGCCAAAGCATGCGCTCTTCCCAAGGCGAATATCCTTTATTACTTTGGGAGCAAGGAAGAACTTTACCGGGCAACATTGCAGCGGCTACTGGTCGGATGGCTGGCAGATGCTGATCAATGGATTTCCATCAAACATACCCCTATTGTGGGCCTTGAAGGATATGTCCGCGCCAAAATGGAATTTTCACGCAGCAGGCCCGATGCGTCACGCCTGTTTATGCATGAACTTCTGGCAGGAGGGGAATATGTCCGGGTGTTTCTGGACAGTACCTTGCGTGAGCACGTAGAGCAGAAAGCTCTTGTTTTTGAGTATTGGCATAAAGAGGGATTATGCGCCCCGGTGAATGCGACCCATTTCCTATTTACCTTGTGGTCAATGACGCAGGCCTATGCGGATATGCAAGTGCAGTTTGCCGCCGTTTTGGGTCGCCGACGCCTGAATATTACGGATTTTGAGACCGGTATCAGCACGATCATGCAGCTTGTGGGGGCTATTTGCAGGACCAGCCAACCACTGACATCACACAAGCAAACAGACAGGATCCAGCAGAAAGCGGCAACAAAACGGAATCGTATGCCTCAATAAAAAAATAACAATAAATTTGTAAATAATATTGAAATAATGCCAATTTTCTAAATGAATTTTCTGCATGTTTAGCATTATAACTAAACTGATGCAGAAAAGATGAACGAATTCAGGGATCTTGGCATGGAAAATGGTTAACGAAGTTATCTGCCTTCCCCGATCACAACATCATCTGGTATTTTGGTACAGGTGCGCTAATCTATAACCGTTCTACATCTGTGATTGTTAGGGAACCATTATGATCAAACGTAGCCTGTTCCTTCTTGCTGGCGTTATGGCAACTCTCCCGGTTCTGGCGAGTTCAGCCAAAGCCGCATCAGATGGTGCTGCGGTTTACAATGCCAATTGCTCTGTCTGCCATCAGGCTGGTGGTGTTGGCATGCCTGGGCAGTTTCCGGTTCTGAAAGGGCGTATTGATAAAATTGCCTCTACGCCTGAAGGTAAGAAATACTTGGCGGATGTTGTTTTAAACGGTCTACATGGCCCTATTCAGGCTGGTGGCGTGGCCTATGCAGGCTTCATGCCTTCATTGAAGGCACTTTCGGATGATGATATTGCAGCGGTGCTGACATATGTGGCTTCTTTGGGCGACACCAAACCTGCACCTGGTTTTACGGCAGATGACATTAAGGCAGCTCGTGCCGCCCCCAAAAAGGGCGCTGAACTTCAGGCCGAACGTAATGCCCTGAATGCAGCACATCCGATCCCGTAAAATAATTTCGTTTGTTACAAGCTCTCTGGTTACAAAGATAAAAGCATGTAACCAGAGAGACCTTGCGAGACGCACTTTCAGGTGTCACATTCGATATCTTAAAGCCTGCTGTATTGGGATCATCGCGCCATAAGCCGACGAGGCCGATGGCGACAATAATAAGGGAGCAGGTGAAAAACTGCGCCAATAGTCTTCCACAACCAGAGCTAATAGATTCTGCGTGCGTTACCCGATCCGCATAAAGAGTGTGGATGGTATCGTGATTTTTGTAACGTCCGGACTGAAACTCTCCCAACGCAGCAGAAAGCGCGGAAAAACTGACTATCCCAAGATAACCTCAATAGTGTGCTCAAGGTTATCATCCTTCATCGTAACACTATTGGTTGTATGTATCGGGATGTTGTCCATAGTAATGCGCTTTACACCACGACTAACCTGATCCGGATTGCGTACAGTTATTATGTAACGTGTATTGCGCCACAATAGAGTAACTTCAAATTCAGACCAATATTCAGGAATACACGGGTTGATGAGAAGAGCATTCCCCTGGATGTTAATCCCCAGAATGTTTTCCGTACCAACACGCTGCATCCAGCCCGCAGACCCGGTATACCAGGACCATCCTCCGCGCCCCGTATAGGGGGGCTCCGAATAAATATCCGCAGCGACCACATAAGGTTCGAGTTTATAGCGCAAGGCTCGTTCTGTTGTGAGACTATGCTGGATGGGATTAAGGCCTTTGAACAGTGCGTGTGCAAGATTTCCATCACCCAGCGTTGCTATCGCCATGACTGTCCACAAGGCACCATGAGTGTACTGCCCCCCATTTTCTCTGATTCCAGGCGGGTAACCTCGAATATAGCCAGGATCGGGCTGAGTCTTATCAAACGGAGGGGTAAGAAGCAGGATAAGATGGTCTTCATGCTTAACAAGGCGCTGAAGAACAGAATGCATGGCATGGGCAGCCCGCTCCGGGGAAGCCACACCTGACAATACTGACCAGGATTGTGAAATGGCATCTATCTGACACTCTGAGCCTGTATGAGAGCCAAGAGGTGTTCCGTCATCAAAATAGGCTCTGAGATACCAGTCTCCATCCCACGCACCTTCCAGAGCTTTAGCTAAAGCAACAAGATGCGCCTTCCATTGCGCCACCCGAACCAGCTCTCCCCGTGCTTCGGCAAGCGGAATAAAGGCAGTGAGGGCTGCATGTAGGAACCAGCCCAACCATACGCTCTCTCCTTGCCCGTGCTCACCAACCCGGTTCATACCATCGTTCCAATCACCTGTTCCCATAAGCGGCAGGCCGTGCCGCCCTACCGACAGGCTGTGATCCAAGGCTCGTGCGCAATGTTCAAAGAGAGAGGCGGTTGCGGCCGAGATAGATGGCACCATAAAACTATCATGTTCGGTTAAGGGGAGAGCTGGGGCTTCAAGGAACCCCACATCCTGATCAAGAATAGCTTTGTCACCACTGACAGTCACATAGTGGGCAACGCAATATGCAAGCCATGCTCGGTCATCCGATATATGCGTGCGCACACCAGCGCCGGTTTGCGGCAACCACCAATGTTGCACATCTCCCTCTACAAACTGGCGTGAGGCAGCGCGTAGAAGATGGTCATGCACCAAATCAGGGCAGGAAATTACCAATGCCATACCATCCTGCAACTGGTCCCGAAAACCATATGCACCACTTGCCTGATAAAAGCCTGCTCTTGCCAGCACCCGGCTGGACAATGTTTGATAAAGAAGCCAGCCGTTGAGCAGGATATCCATGCCACGATCAGGGGTCTTAACCTGAATGGAACGGCATACAGCCGCCCATTTATTTTCTACATCATGCAGAACCTGATCAAGATCTGCAGTTCTGTAATGGGTAATGAGATGCCGGGCTTTGTCTGTATCTTCTGCATCTCCCAGCATGAAAACAATTTCTACCCGACCATCTGCGGGAAGGATAATGCTGGTTTGCAAGATGCCGCATGGGTCAAGGCCTCCTCCCGTTTCGCCCTGCAAAGAGTCGACGCGGAAATCTCACAGAAGGGTTG
Organism: Acetobacter tropicalis; assembly: GCF_001580915.1. GTDB lineage: Bacteria > Pseudomonadota > Alphaproteobacteria > Acetobacterales > Acetobacteraceae > Acetobacter > Acetobacter tropicalis. The sequence continues at coordinate 18,635 of NZ_LHZQ01000167.1, forward strand.
TACATCGGGT
>NZ_LHZQ01000143.1 GCF_001580915.1 Acetobacter tropicalis
CCTGCACGGGTGCGTATCCGTGGAAAACGTCAGCGCGTCATGGCCTTGAAGGTGCGGGTCTGCTCAACCAGCGCGGTCTCGGTCGGTAGACGTTCCATGCTGGAAGCGCCGTAGAAGCCGTGACAGTCAGGGCATGCGCTCAACACTTTCTGCGCATCGGCAGGCATCGCGATAGGCCCGCCATGACAGAGCAGGATCACATCATCGCGCACGCTCTTCGCCGCGTCGGAAATCTCGTTGATCAGCTTGATGCAATCGTCCAGCGTGAAGGCCGTTTCAGCCCCGATGCTGCCGCCCGTTGTCAGCCCCATGTGGGCTACAAGAATATCGGCGCCCGCGCGGGCCATGTCCTTTGCCTGCTCGACATCGAAAACATAAGGCGTGGTCAGCAGATCTTTCTTGTGCGCACGAGCGACCACATCCACTTCAAGACTGTAGCTCATGCCCGTTTCTTCCAAATTCTTGCGGAAGTTTCCGTCGATCAGACCCACCGTCGGGAAGTTCTGGATGCCGGAAAAACCGACGCGACGCACATCGTCAAGGAACACGTCGAAATCCACGAAAGGATCGGTGCCGTTGACACCTGCCAGAACCGGTGTGTTCGGTACGACCGGCAGCACTTCACGCGCCATGTCCATGACAATCTGGTTGGCGTTGCCATAAGCCAGAAGCCCGGCGAGCGATCCGCGGCCCGCCATGCGGTAGCGGCCGGAATTATAGATGACGATCAGATCAATGCCGCCAGCCGCCTCGCACTTGGCGGAAAGGCCGGTGCCGGCTCCGCCGCCGACGATCGGTTTGCGTTCGGCGATCAGTCCGCGCAGGCGATGCAGGATGGCGCTACGTTCAATCCGGGGCATGGAAGTCATTCTCCTTGAAAAGATCGATAAGTTCTCCTGCCATGGCCTGAGCGAAGGCAGGATCGTTCATGGCGAGCGGCAGGCTGATGAAACGGCGATCCGTTGTCTGTTGCAATGTTTCAAGCAACGCATCGCGGAAAGCCATATCGGCTGCCGGATCATAAAAAGGCTGATCCGGGCGGTCGAGTTGTGAGAACCCACCCTCCGGGTAAAAGAACCGGACAGGGCCGTCACAGCGATTGAGACGCTCGCCGATCAGATTTCCCATTTCGCGGCACTCCTGATCGGTCGTACGCATGAGGGTGATGAACGGATTGTGCCGCACGAAAACACGGTCACGATAGCGCTCAGGCACGGTTTCCACGGCACCGAAATTGACCATGTCGAGGCCCCCGCAACTCCCGACATACGGCACCTTTGTTCTCGCAATCACATCGAGACGGGAGGCGTCGCAAGGGAAGATACCGCCCGCGACGAAATCACAGAACTCGGTTGTGGTGATATCCAGCACACCCCGCAGAACGCCCTGCGCGACAAGGCGCTCCATTGAGTTTCCACCGGAGCCGGTCGCGTGGAAAACCAGACATTCGAAATCAGGCTCAAGCACCCGGACTGCTTCCGTGACACAGGGCGTTGTCACACCAAACATCGTGATCCCGATTGCCGGACGGGTTTCTGGAGCAGCCACAAAAGGATGGCGCACCATACCCGCCATGGCGTTCGCCGCATTGGCGAGAATGGGGCGGGATATGCGATTCAGCCCCTGCAAATCCACGACGGGATAGACCATCGCGATATCGGACTCGCCGACATAGGGTTTGATGTTGCCGGAAGCGACTGTGGAAATCAGGATCTTCGGCAACCCGATGGGCAACGCCTGCATGGCCGGTGCGACGATGGCCGTTCCACCCGAGCCGCCGATGCCGATAACACCGGTCAGATCGGCGCGGCCCGGCAGGAAGCGTTCTAGCGCGACGGACATGGCGGTGATCGCCTGACCGCGTTCTCCACAAAACACAGCAGCTGCGCCATCCGGATGATGGGCTGCCACTTCCTGCGCCGGGATGTCTGCCAGACAGGATGTCTCACTGGTGCTGACATCCACGATCAGGGCTTCAACGCCGTTCTTGGCAAGAACGGAACGCAGATAGGTCAGTTCAGCAGATTTCGTGTCGGCTGTGCCGAGAAGATAGACATGCGGCGTCATGATCCGCGTCATCCCGCTTCAGGAAAAGGACGGTACGTCTTCGAGCATGGTCACCACTGGACTGCCTTCCATGCCTTTCTCGAACGCGGCCTTCATGGCGAGAAAATGGGGCTGCTTTTCATGTTCGTGAATCGCTGCCACGCTTTGCCATTGTTCGATGAATACGAAATGCAGCGGATCATTCAGATCGCGGCGGCAGGTATAGAAAAGATTGGTCGCTTCCTGACGGGATGCTGTGATGCAGGCCGTCATGACGGGCAGAATTGCGTCGAGATGCTCTTCTTTCAGATGAAAGGATGCAACGACCGTCACATGCTGCGTATTGTCAGGCATGGGCTTCCCTTCGAATGGTGGCGTGGGAAGAGCCTACTCGAAGGATACACTTTCAGTATATCGGTATAGTGTCACGCGACACTTTTCCGTCTGTGTCGAGACAGGCTGACTGTAAGAGCCTCAGCGCTTCGGGCAGTCTTCGGAACGATACACTCCCGAATGCGAGGCGTATTCCAGTGCTGTGCGGCGCTTCCGTCGACTGAAAGGATGTTGCGGCGGGAAGGGAGACACCAAGGTCTCTCGCCAGAGCAATGACACGCTCCGCTTGCTTTAGCGGCATGGGCAGCCACGCATGAAAGGCGTGATGACGCGCCTGCACGACCTGAGGCAGGCTGGCAGCCACGAGTTCCTGACGGCGAATGGCCTCGTTCTGAAGGGCGTTTCGTACGCTTTCCGCTGTGCCATTCTGCATCCACAGCGCCATCATGGCGTAGGACAGGGGAGCGATCATCAGCGAAGAAGCCAGAAGCGCAGGCAGGCATTCTTCCATGTAACCAGCCGGTGGAATGAGCGCTCCGATGCGCAGTCCCGGGCTGAGGATCTTTGAAAGGCTGCTGACATGGAACGTGCGTTCCGGCGCGAGTTCAAGAAAAGATGGTCGGGACGGATTGTGCCCGGAGACATACACACCGTCTTCAATGATCAGAGCATCGAATTTCCTGCAGATACCGACAATTTCCTGTCGTCGCTGCAACTCCATCGTCGCTGTGGTCGGGTTGTGCATGGTGGGTGTGAGATAGAGGACGGCGCGCTCTTTTCGATTGCGGTAGAGAATCTTTTCGAGTGAGGCAGGAAGTATTCCTTCCTCATCCATTCGAGCAGCATGAACGGGCAGGTGGTTTTGCCGCATGGCGCCAAGCATGCCGGGATAGGTCTGCTCCTCCGTCACAGCGTATGTGACGTGTGACCGGGCGACGTTCAGAGTTACATTGAGCGCCTGCTGAGCACCTGCCGTCAGGAGCAGGTTTTCTGGCACGACCTCCACGCCCAGTTCTGCAAGCCAGTGCGCCATGATGCGACGATGTTCGGGGTGTCCGGCGATCGGCGGATAGACATTGAACAGATCCGGGTCGACCTGTTTCGCCAATTTGTTGAGCGTGCCGGATAAAGCCCTGTTGCTGAACATCGGAGGCGGCATGTTCGTGGCGAGATCGAATCTGGTTCCAGGGTTTTCCTGCCGGATAGAGACGAACATGCCGCGACCATGCACGCTGCGCACCAGTCCGCGACGCTCAAGAGTGGCATAGGCGCGTGAGACAGAGCCGATGCCGATGCCAAGTCGCCACGCCAGATCCCGATGGGCGGGAAGGCGGTCATCCGCCTTGAGTTTTCCGGAAAGGATGTCGGTACCCATTGCTTCCGCAAGCCGTTCCGCCGGAGAGGCGTTCCCGTCCGGTAGATGTGGGTCCCATGATGACTGAAGGCGCATGTTTTTTCTCCGCCCTGGACCTCGTGTTTCGAAAATCTGTTCCTGCCCGGATGTGTGATTTTCTGACAGAGGTGGTCCCGTCTGTTCGGACAGTTTTTGGGTTTGAATAAGCTATACCCGGTTGTTGTCATGCCGCCATTCTGACGGCGCTGCTGCTGGCCCTCTGGTCCGGGGTTAACCCCGGACCAGAGGACGTCGGCGCGTCATGATACGCCTCATCAGGCGTTCGTCCAGCCAGTGCCGTATGGGGACGTTGTCCGTTATAATGGGTGATCCATTTCGTGAGCCCCACTCGAAGTTCTGATCCGGTCTCAAAGGCGTGCAGGTAGACGCATTCGTATTTCAGCGACCGCCACAGACGCTCGATGAACACGTTATCCAGCCAGCGCCCACGTCCATCCATGCTGATGCGGATCAGACGCTCTTCCAGGAGTCCAGTAAAACGGGGCGTCGTGAATTGTGAGCCCTGGTCCGTATTGAAAATTTCCGGGGCGCCATAGCGCGTAAGGGCATCCTGTAGCGCCTCGATACAGAACTCCGCGTCCATCGTGTTCGACAGACGCCAGGACAGGACCTTGCGCGTGAACCAGTCCATGATGGCCACGAGATAGAGAAATCCCCGTTTCATGGGGATATATGTGATGTCGGAACACCAGACCTGGTTGGGCCGGTCGATGACCAGATCCCGCAGCAGATACGGATATTTCCGATGCTCCGGATGGGGCACACTCGTGCGTGGCTTCTGGTAGATCGCCCGCAGACCCATAATCGCCATGAGCCGCCGGACCCGCTTGCGACAGACTTCATGTCCCAGGCGGCGCAGATGCCATGTCATCTGCCGCGAGCCATAATACGGCGTTTCCAGGAACTGGGCGTCGATCAGCCGCATCAACGCCAGATTGGCCTCGTTCTGTGGCACAGGCCGATAGTACACGCCCGACCGGTTGAGTTGTAGCAGCGTGCATTGCCGGATGAGCGGCAGACGTGCTCGTTTCGGGTCAATCATCTGCCGCCTCTGATCACGCCCAACCGAGCAGAGGCATCGCGTAAAAAATCCCGTTCCACGAGAAGCTCGCCTATCTTCGCGTGTAGTTTCTCCACATCAGCAGGGCTGACCGGGGGCTCAGACACCGCCTTCCCCGAAAAGGTTGCCGCCATGCCCTCGACTGCCTGGCGCTTCCACTGGGCAATCATCATCTGATGCACACCATGTTTCGAAGCCAGTTCCGCCAGCGTCAGTTCCCCACGGATCGCCTCCAGGGCAACCCGTGATTTGAACTCCGCCCCATACCTCTTGCGCGTAACTTTACCCATAAAAACCGTCCTCTTTCAGGTCGGATTATAGCTTGGACACCTGTCTGAAAAATGGGGTCCACCTCTGTATGGTTGCACCCATTGTCTCCGATGAACTCTGGGCGATTATTGAACCGCTTCTTCCTGTCATTCCTCCACGTCCCAAAGGCGGACGTCTCCGTCTTTCTGACCAGGCGGCATTGACGGGGATACTGTTCGTTCTCCTGACCGGCATTCCATGGGAGATGCTTCCGCGCGAGATGGGATGTAGCTCCGGAGTGACATGCTGGCGGCGGCTGCGGGATTGGCAGACTGCTGAAGTTTGGGACAAGCAACACGCACTCGCTTCGCCACGGCCTTGAATGAAGCGCGCCGTATGAAAGATACACACGACACGCCTCATCTATTATAGGAGAGCGCTGCCTACGAACCTTAAGCTGGCAGGCTTTCAAAGGGATCAAGAGCTATGATCCCGGTTCCCTGAAAATGTCGCAGGTTGCGGGTTAACACGACATAGCCCTTCATTATCGCTGTCGCCGCGATCGACAGGTCGGCCATTTCGGGCATGCGGCCTGCCTGACGTACCGCCTGTGTCATACGTCCCAGTTCGCGTGCTGCCTGAAGATCCAGCGGCAGCACTCGATGCTGATAGAGATGGAGAAGCGTCTCAAGCCATTCGGAAAGTCGTTGTGCCTTCTTCAGGCTGCCGTTGTCCCGTAATTTGGCAATGCCAGCCTCAATCTCCGCAATTGTAATGACAGAAATGAACAGCTTATCACTATTCCTGTCCATCCATTCAACGAGACCTGTCTCTATCCGCGCCTTGGTTGGTGCGGCCGCAGACAGGACATTTGTATCGACGAGATACACTCAGAATTCCACTTCCCGGAGACCACTCTCAACTCTTTCCGGGAAGTCAGCTTCATCCAGTGGAGCACTCATCAGCAAACGGCCAAATGAGGGCACGTGGGAAAGTCTCTCCCACTCCGCATAACTCAGGATAACAGCCGTTGGTTTACCGTGCCGTGTAATGATGGCCGGCTCACCCGCACAGGCGTGATCGACAACCGCAGACAGGGTAGCCTTGGCATCGCGTAGCTGAATTTCGTGCATGATCGCCCCCAAATGAAACCACTGTAGTCATATTATGAATGTGACCTCGTTGCAAGAGAATGCTCTTGGGCCTGGGCCATCTGCTGGTCCAATCCGTTCATTCAGAACGCATCCCGGAAGCATCATTCCTTAATGGACCCAGCATCACGAAAAAAGCTCTCGTCCCCGAACGTGAAAGAAATGTCAGTGCTACAGCTACGGCCAATTTCGATCATACCAGCGTGATAGCCAGACCAACCTGAGGCCCAGCTTCGGCAAGGCGACGGTCCAGAGTGCACAATGTCGCACCCTGATCCGCACAAACCGCCAGATGAAGGGCATCTCCGGCCCGCAGACCCAGAGCATACTGGTCCGAGAATCTTGCCGCCGTCCGGAAGTTCTGACTGGTCACTGGCAAGACCCCGATACTTTCGGCACACAGACGCGTGAACATGGCCAGGCTGTTCGCGCGATCGGTGACAGTGATCTGTCCCGTCCGCAGCTTGATCGACAGCGCAGAGGAAAATTCCGTCACGACCCAATCACTGATGAAGAGCTTCTCAGGTACCTGAGCACCAAGCCACTCCTGCATCCGGGAAGTTTCCCGCTCATTGGTCAGGGCCGCCACGAGAACCGATGTGTCAATATAGACGCTCAATATCTCGCCTCGTCACGCATGTCGCGGACAGCGGTCGCGGCAGACTCTGTTTGTAGCGTCATAGCGTCGGTCAGTGAGCGCAGAGCACTCACGACAATCTGTTTACGCACAGGCTCAGCTTTGACGAGTTGCGCGACTACCTTGCCGCGACGCAGAATACGGACGGACTCTCCATCCTTTGCCAGGTCGACCAGACGACTGAGATGAGCTTTAGCCTCCACCAGATTGACGGTCTGCATCGTAGACTCCGAACCATTAAACTGGTCACTTTGTAGCATGAGATCGTCAATATGCCTATGGAAATATGTGGGTGGCGATGAGCTATCGCACCTCTCTCAAACCCTCAAATGAGGCAGCGCCGACTAAAGGAGATGTAGTTAGATACCCAAAAGGGCGGTAACTTCTTGGGCCCAATTTGGGCCCACCCTGATGTGATATCCTGTTGCACCCAGTGATACTCAGTGATATTAAATGTCCTGTTATCAACAATTTAATCGGAATAACCCAGCCGCTTAGCCACTACTTATCGCCCTTTCACGGCGGCAACACGGGTTCGAATCCCGTACGGGACGCCACTCCCGTCCAAAACTGGGAACTTTCGGGTTCAGTTTCGGGCGGTCTGAGACGAGTTGGTTCATCAGCCTGTCTTTCCTTCCAAAAATGCGGATTTCACCGTCATCGATCTCTATGCGATCGACGATCGCGCGGAGATATTCCTTGCGCATGGCGACGGGACCATCGGCCAGCTTCGCCCGCAGGTCACAGGAGAAACGTTCGATCATTTCATCCGTGATGGTTGGCACCACCAGTGCCGGGGCTTCTGCCATCGCGCAGAGACGGCTGGCCTCATCCCGCTGGGCCTTCAGTGCATCAAGTCGTTCCCTGAGCGTGGGATCAGCAGGATCGACAATGCCGTTTTCGATAGCTGCGTACATTCTCTGCAACTTCTGCTCGGCTTCACGGGACACGTGACGCAGACTCTCCTGACGGGCGGCATCACGATTCTGATTGGCAGCATAGTGTGCCAGAAGTGCTTCCAGTATCACGCCAAGCCTGTTTTTCGTGAGCAGACGGGTGGCGAGATGCTCCATGACCAGCGTATCGAGCAGATCCATGCGGATGCTCCGCCCCTTGCAGGCCGTCTTTCCCTGCCGGGCCTGTGTCGCGCAGGTATAATAGCGATAACGACCGTATTTCCCTGTCCGCAACGTCATCCCGCCGCCGCAGGTGGCGCAGACTGCCAGCCCCGTCAGCAGGCATGGACCATTGACGATCCGGGGCGCCGTCACACGCGGTGCGTTCTGTTTCAGACGCTGTTGCACCTCCAGAAACTCACTACGGGGAATAATGACAGGAGCATCCATGGTGATCACCTCATCCGACGCTTTCTTCCGTCCCGTTTTCGCTTCGACCACGTTGAACGCATGCTTGCCCGCATAGGTCTCGCGCGTCAGCACGTCATGAATGAATTTGCAGGAAAACCGCGAGCCGGTTTGAGTGCGGTATCCTTTTGCATTGAGGTGACTGACGATCGCCTTGATGCCGAGCCCGCCGGACTGTCCGTCTCCATCACGGTAGAGCCCGAAGATGAGCCTGACCGTCTCCGCCTGAATGGGGTCGATCTCCAGCTTCTTCTTGACTTTCTGCCCACGACGCTCCGCTTCTACCGTGCGATAGCCGAAGGGCGGGCGGGAGCCGTTCCAGAACCCCTGCCGGGCGTTCTCGTTCATCGCGCGCAGTGTATGCTTGGCATTTTCACGGGACTGATATTCATCGAACAGCGCCAAGATCTGACGGATCATGGTGCCAGAAGAATCATTTTCCAGTTCCTGCGTGATCGAGACGAGCCTGATCTCCTGCTTCGCAAGACGTCTGACGTTGAACTCCAGATCAAAGTGATTCCGGAAAAAACGGCTGAAAGAATGCACAACGACAACATCGAAACGCCTTGGTTTTTCTGAGGCCACTTCCATCAGTTTCTGAAATTCCGGTCTCCTGTCATCTGTTGCCGAGGCTCCCGGCTCGATGAAAACTTCGGCGACCTCCCAACCTTTCGCAGCGCAGTAATTTTCAGTCTGTCGCTGCTGATCGGGGATTGACAGGTCGTGCTCGGCCTGCCGCCCTGTTGAGACGCGCAGATAAAGGGCCGCGCGCAGGGATGGCAGTGGCCGGAGGGGGCTCGACGCAAGGGGCAAGGATGTCATGGCAAAACCTCATCAGAATATCGATTTCCGCTTTGTCGACGGGGATTTCTGGCGGCAGATCGTCCTGAACCTGCCTGTTCTGTGCTTTGTGGGAGAGTGCCACAGACCGCCGCCCTGAGCCAGAGTCGATCTGCCTATGCCGGACCGGTTCGCCCCGTCCGGGCAATATCGCGCGATTCATGAGCGTAAGTCCGCACTGGCAGTGCCGATAATCTTCTGCCTGAAAGTAATCGATCTCTGGATGTGATGATGAATACTTTCAGTGACTATAAAACGTGATCTGCCTATTTTTATCGTGACTATCTTGCCTGATGCAGAAAGTCTGTATGCGGACCTGCGTGAAATACCGAAGCTTCTGCTGACTTTTGAAATAGCAAGAAGCACCGGAACGCTGCTGCAGGACACCATAAAGGTTCCTAGCCAGCCTGCATTCTGATCAATCGAAGACTGTTCTTTCACCTGCCTTAGAATAAAGTTACGCACAGAACGCGATGTAATCAGCCGACGACCCGCAATACGACATGATAAAATATCGCCAGATCTGATAAGTCTGTATGCTGTTTCACGTGAAAATCCGAATAATTCAGCAGTTTTCCCAACGCCAATTACTTCCGGGAAATTGAATATTTCCTGCATTGATGCTGCTTTCAACTTGCACTTCGTTGAAAGCAGCATCAATGAGGGCACGGGGAACAAAAACTGCAATTTCCGTTGCATTTTTCGGATCGAAACGAGAAATGACCCGGCATGATGTGCGCGGCCTGCCGTTCCGGTCACATCGCACTCGTATTTCCTGCGCTTATTCTACGAAAAACAGACTGGAGAGAGATTTGTCCGTTCCCGCGTCCGGTCGGACCGCTTTGCGGAAAAACTGAATTCTGGCTTCAGGCTCGCTCCGAACACAT
>NZ_LHZQ01000123.1 GCF_001580915.1 Acetobacter tropicalis
TGCCAATACGGATCAACTGGGACATGATGGTTTCCTCCACTGGACACTCAGCTCTTCAGTATCCTCTCAGGACCGCTGCGAGCCGTCCACACCATCAGTTCTCAGTGAAAATCAACACAATAGCCTTGCCCATCAGGGATACCTTTCAAGGATAAGAAAAATCCGGTAAAGTTCCTGAAAATAGCGCACCAGAAGCTTCAAAAATACTGTCGTTTAAGGACGCATGCTGAGTTACGACCATTGTGTCACGTACAATATGCTGGAGACGGTTTTCACGATGTATTGCAGACATTCCAGCAACACGATACACATTCTGAACGACTCTGGCGCCGGTATGCGCTGCATGCGCTGCGCTCAGGCGCAGAAGATTGCTCTGGTGCTGACTGACTGGGTCCCCCTTCAAAACAGTCTCCCAGGCATTTCGTGAAGCATCATAAAAGAAAAGACGGGCACTCCGCAGTTCAGCTTCCCCGTGCGCTAACGCACTCCGAAAATAAGCCCGATCACCTAAACCAGACACACCGGGCACCGTGCGGAAACTTCTGGACGAAGAGATCGCATCATCAAGCGCCGCACGGGCCAGACCAAGGCTACAGGCCGCATGTACTTCGGCTTGATATGCCAGAACAGGATAACGAAAAAGAGGCTCATCAATAGTCGCTTTAGCGCCGCGAAGACAAGTCCATTCATTGCTAACAAATTTGTCAATGACCTGTGTGTCGTGGCTACCGGTACCCTGCATACCCACGACGTTCCAATTCGGAATAATCTCAACTTCATTTGCCGGACAAACAGCTATAATCGGCTGAGAACTTATTAGAGTATTTGTATCTACAGCGTCCCCTTTAAGACCTACTCCAATCCAATCCGCGCCCATACAACCGCTGGCAAATTTCCATCTACCACTGACCATCCAGCCACCAGGCACCGCATGAGCCTTCTGCAAAGGATAAAGACCACCTGAAAATATTTGATCCGGACTGTTTACATATATTTTTTGCTGAGTATCAACCGGCAACGCAGCCAGATAGGTATTGGCAGAACCAAAGCCCGCCACCCATGCCGCAGAGCCATCTACTGTGGCGATTTTTTCTACCAACTGAAGGAATTTTGCTGGCTCCAGCGCGCTTCCACCAAACAGTTTCGGTGTACTGGCTCTGAATATGCCAACACCTTTCATTAACGCGATGATGTCCAGAGGAATATGAGAAAGTCTTTCGAAATCAGCACGCCGGGCAGCAATTGCATCCAGAAGTTGCTCCATTGTTGGCGGTGTCAATGAGGCTGAAATGGTAGAGGCCTTTGACACAGTCATTTTAAAAGCCTTTCTATTATTTCTTATGGTATTGTATTGATACAGCGGAAATATTCCGAATATCAAATGAATATGCATCATTCATAAAATGCACTGGAATAATACAACGCCATTTGGCAGTTTTGGAGGAGGCTTGGCTGCTGCCACGATCACGCATGGACGTGTCCCGGTATAATTCCGGACCATGGTTATCTGTTGAGCGGCCTTGCGCTCGTGGGCCAGAGGACTTTTTCCACTGATACTAATTTGTTGTGGCTGTGACTCATTGGGGTACCCAAAAGGGTAGAAATGTGATTCACCGGATACCATTATTGAAGGAAGGTATCCTGATGGGCAAGGCTATTGCACTTCGCGAGGATTATGACGCCGCGAGGGTGCGTAGTTTTGCCCGACGAAGCAGACACGCGGCCCAGTTCCGGCGCCTTCTGGCGCTCGCGGTGATTTATGGCGGGTCGACGCTTGGTGAAGCGGCCCCTCTTGCAGGGAACGGACCGACAGATCGTTCGGGACTGGGTTCTGCGCTTTAACGCGCACGGACCTGCGGGTCTGATTGATCGTCATGGTGGGGGTGCTGCCCGCCGCATCACGCCTTCCGTCATGGAGGCTCTGGCACAGCGGTTTGAAGAAGGTCCCATTCCTGCTGTTCATGGTGCGCTGGCGATTGCATGATCTGTGCGCGTGGCTGCATGAAGAACATGGGGGTCAGCCTGTCAGTATCCTGGTTGAGCAGGATTGTTCGGAGTGAGGGTTTTCGTCTGCTGACGGCACGTTCCCGACAGGATGATCAGAACCCGGATGTCCAGAGCATTTTTAAAAAAACCTCCCTGACGCCCTTGCTGCCATCAGGGCCCGTCATTCCGGGAAAGATCTCGAACTGTGGTGGGCGGACGAAGCGAGGATCGGCCAGAAAACAAAGCTGACACGGCGCTGGGCGAAGCGTGGTACCCGCCCCCGTGTAACAGCCGATCTGCGGACAAGATCTGCCTGGATTTTCGGGGCCATCTGCCCCGCTCAGGGGAAAGGGGCGGCTCTTGTTCTCCCCTCCGGCAACATCCATGCCATGAATGTCCACCTGCAGGAAACCACTGTAGTCATTTATGAATATGACCTCACTGCGAGAGAATGCTAGTGATCCGAGACCACCCGCAATTCTAATCAATTCATTCAGAACGCATCCCGGAAGCGTCATTCCTCAAGTGACACAGCATCACGATAAACGCTCTTTCCCCCTCAAATGAGGCAGCGTCAATTTACAAAATATGAGTTAGAGAACCAAAGAGGGCGGCAACTACTTGGGCCCAATATGGGCCCACCCTGATGTGATATCCAGTTGTATCCAGTGACAGTCAGTGATATTAAATTCCCTGTTATCAACAATTTAAACGGAATAGCCCAGCCATTTAGCCACCACTTATCGCCCTTTCACGGCGGCAACACGGGTTCGAATCCCGTACGGGACGCCACTCCCGTCCAAAACTGGGAACTTTCGGGTTCAGTTTAGGACGGTCTGAGACGAGCTGGTTCATCAGCCTGTCTTTCCTTCCAAAAATACGGATTTCGCTGTCATCGACCTCTATGCGATCGACGATCGCACGGAGATATTCCTTGCGCATGGCGACGGGGCCATCGGTCAGCTTTGCCCGCAGGTCGTGAGAGAAACGTTCGATCATTTCATCGGTAATGACCGGCACGACCATCGCCGGGGCTTCGGCCATCGCGCAGAGACGGCTGGCCTCATCCCGCTGGGCTTTGAGTGCATCAAGTCGTTCCCTGAGCATTGGATCAGCAGGATCGACAATGCCGTTTTCGATAGCCGCATATATTCTCTGCAACTTCTGCCCGGCTTCACGGGATGCGTTACGCAGACTCTCCTGGCGGGCGGCATCACGATTCTGATTGGCGGCATAGTGTGCCAGGAGCGCCTCCAGAATCACGCCAAGCCTGTCTTTCGTGAGCAGACGGGTGGCGAGATGCTCCATAACCAGCGTATCGAGCAGATCCATACGGATGCTCCGCCCCTTGCAGGCCGTCTTTCCCTGCCGGGCCTGTGTCGCGCAGGTATAATAGCGATAACGACCGTATTTCCCTGTCCGCAACGTCATCCCGCCGCCACAGGTGGCGCAGACTGCCAGCCCCGTCAGCAGACATGGACCATTGACGATCCGGGGTGCCGTCACACGCGGTGCGTTCTGTTTCAGACGCTGCTGCACCTCCAGAAACTCACTGCGGGGAATAATGACAGGAGCATCCATGGTGATCACCTCATCCGACGCTTTCTTCCGTCCCGTTTTCGCTTCGACCACGTTGAACGCATGCTTGCCCGCATAGGTCTCGCGCGTCAGCACGTCATGAATGAATTTGCAGGAAAACCGCGAGCCGGTTTGAGTGCGGTATCCTTTTGCATTGAGGTGGCTGACGATCGCCTTGATGCCGAGCCCACCGGACTGTCCGTCTCCATCACGGTAGAGCCCGAAGATGAGCCTGACCGTCTCAGCCTGAATGGGGTCGATCTCCAGCTTCTTCTTGACTTTCTGCCCACGACGCTCCGCTTCTGCCGTGCGATAGCCAAAAGGCGGGCGGGAGCCGTTCCAGAACCCCTGCCTGGCGTTCTCGTTCATGGCGCGCAGTGTATGCTTGGCGTTCTCACGGGACTGATATTCGTCGAAAACCGCCATGATCTGGCGCACCATCACGGCATATGGATCGTTTCCAAACTCCTGCGTGATCGAAACAAGTCGGATCTCCTGCTTCGCAAGACGTCTGACGTTAAACTCAAGCTTGAAATGGTCACGGAAAAAGCGGCTGAAGGAATGCACGACGACAACATCGAAACGCCTTGGTTTTTCCAAGGCCGCTTCCATCAGTTTCTGAAATTCTGGTCTTCTGTCATCTGTTGCTGAGGCGCCCGGCTCGATGAAAACTTCGGCGACCACCCAGCCTTTCGCGGCACAATAGGCTTCAGTCTGGCGCTGCTGATCGGGGATTGACAGGTCGTGCTCGGCCTGCCGCCCTGTTGAGACGCGCAGATAAAGAGCCGCGCGCAGGGACGGCAGTGGCTGGAGGGGGCTCGAAGCAAGGGGCAAGGATGTCACGGCAAAACCTCATCAGAATATCGATTTCCGCTTTGTCGACGGGGATTTCTGGCGGCAGATCGTCCTGAACCCGCCAGTTCTGCATTTTGTGGGAGAGTGCCACGGACCGCCGCCCTGAACCAGAGTCGATCTGCCTGTCCCCGGATGTCCCGGTTCGTCTGGGGGATATCGCGTGATTCATGAGCGTAAGTCCGCACCGGGGGTGCCGACATTTGGCTGTCTGAAAGTAATTGATCTCTGAATGTAATACTGAATACTTTCAGTGACTATAAAACGCGATCTGCCTATTTTTATCGTGACTATCTTGCCTGACGCAGCAAGGCGGTATGCTGACCGGCGCGAAATACCGAAGCGGCTGCTGACTTTTGAAATCGACAGAAGTACCGGAACGCTGCTGCAGGACACCATAAAGGTTCCTAGCCAGCCTGCATTCTGATCAATCGAAGACTGTTCTTTCACCTGGCTTAGAATAAAGTTACGCACAGAACGCAATGTAATCAGCCGACGACCCGCAATACGACATGATAAAATATCGCCAGATCTGATAAGTCTGTATGCTGTTTCACGTGAAAATCCGAATAATTCAGCAGTATTCCCAACGCCAATTACTTCCGGGAAATTGAATATTTCCTGCATCGATGCTGCTTTCAACTTGCACTTCGTTGAAAGCAGCATCGATGAGGGCACGGGGAACAAAAACTGCAATTTCCGTTGCATTTTTCGGATCGAAACGAGAAATGACCCGGCATGATGTGCGCGGCCTGCAGTTCCGGTCACATCGCACTCGTATTTCCTGCGCTTATTCTACGAAAAACAGACTGGAGAGAGATTTGTCCGTTCCCGCGTCCGGTCGGACCGCTTTGCGGAAAAAACTGAATTCTGGCTTCAGGCTCGCTCCGAACACAT
>NZ_LHZQ01000072.1 GCF_001580915.1 Acetobacter tropicalis
GGGTACCCCCTGAGTCACCCCAAGCAACGGTTGGTATTATTGGCAAAGACTGCTCAATAGACTGGCTATGCGTTCCTCGCTTTGACAGTGCAGCCTGCCTGAATGCTCTTTTGGGAACAATGGAACACGGGTGCTGGAAACTGGAGCCGGAAGATCCTCTTATTTCAACCTCGCGCAGGTATCGCGGAAACACTCTTATTCTTGAAACACGGTTGATAACCGGAAGTGGAGAGGTTTTGGTAACAGATTGTATGCCTAAACTGGATGGGCATACATCCATTATCCGCCGTGTAAGGGGAATACGAGGTCGCGTTAGGATGCGGCTTTTTCTGCGCTTGAGGTTTGATTATGGTATTACCGTTCCATGGGTCACGCATCTCCATGGAGAGGAAGGTATCCGTGCCATTGCCGGCCCGGATCAGATCGTTATTCGGTCCTCAGTTCCGTTAAAGTCTGAAGAACTGAACACTGTTGCCTATTTTGAAGTATCAGAACAGCAAGAAGAAACATTTGTTCTTCAGCATGCCGCGTCTCATTTGCCACTCCCCGATACGTTTGATGTCGATACCGTGCTGAATGAGACAGAAGCATGGTGGCAGGCTTGGTCTGAACAATGCACCTATCATGGTCCTTGGCGGGATGCCGTCATGCGGTCCCTGATTGTTCTGAAGGCCCTCACCTACTCCCCGACTGGCGGAATTGTTGCTGCTCCGACCACATCTCTGCCGGAAGATTTGGGGGGCATCAGAAACTGGGATTACCGTTATTGCTGGTTGAGAGACGCAGCCTTAACGCTTTCCGCCCTCATCTCGTGCGGGTATCATGAAGAAGCTCAGGCGTGGAATGACTGGCTCCATCGGAGCATTGCGGGGGATGCTGCCCAAACCCAGATTATGTATGGTGTCAGTGGTGAACGGATTTTGCGGGAATGGAGTGTGGAAAACCTTCCCGGCTACCATAACGCCAAACCGGTCAGAATTGGCAATGCGGCGTCAGATCAGATCCAGCTTGATATCTATGGTGTCATGGCTCATGTCGCACAACTGGCGCGGAATGCTGGGTTGCCTCGCTCTCATTCCTCATGGGCACTCCAAACAAACCTTCTCAACCGACTGGAATTGAAATGGAGAGAACCAGACCATGGAATATGGGAGGTCCGCGGTGGAACGCGTCAGTTTGTCCATTCCAAAGTCATGGCTTGGTTGGCATTTGATTGTGCGTTGAAAGATATGAAGCAATATAATCTTTCAGGCCCCTATAAAAGATGGAAGCAAGTGCGGGAGGAACTCCATGCTGATATCTGCAGCTACGGGTTTAATATGGAAATTGGAAGCTTTGTTCAATATTACGGAAGCAGTAATGTTGATGCCTCTCTTTTAATGCTTCCGCTCGTGGGTTTTTTACCGATTTCTGATCCACGTATTCAAAGTACTATTTCTGTTATTGAAAAGAAGCTTCTCAGTAATGGTCTGCTCCGCCGTTATGAAACAAAAGATAATGTTGACGCGGATTTCTCACACTTGAGGCAATTTCGGGTCA
>NZ_LHZQ01000188.1 GCF_001580915.1 Acetobacter tropicalis
TCTCATTCAAAAGCCACTCTTTTTATGGGGGGATTACCCACAGATTGCAAAATTGTACGCGGCTCCCCAGAGTAAGGTAGAGAGATTGTGAGATTTCTCACACTGAGAGGGAGAGAGGATGCAGTCATGCGCGGGTCTCCTGTCGTACAAACAGATCACGCAATCCATCGCCCAGAAGATTAATACCCAGCACCAAGAGCAGGACAATGCTCCCGGGCACAGCAACCAAAAGAGGGTGATCAAAAATATGCATCTGGTAGGATGCAAGAAGGCGTCCGAGTTCAGGGAGTGGGGGTGGCGCCCCCAACCCGAGATAGGACAAGCCTGTTTCCGCCAGTATAGCCAAAGCAACATTAACAGAAAATTGCACCAGAAGCCCGGGCACCATATTGGGTAAAACATGCTGAAAGTGGATTTGCCGCGTATTCAGAGCGGCAAGGCGCGCGGCTGCAATATAGTCCTGCGCCAGAATGGTGGATGCTGCTTGCTGACTAAGCCTTATAAAACCGGGGATAAAGAAAATGGCTAATGCCAGAATTTCCTGAATGACCCCTGCCCCATAGATGGTGACAAGAAGTGCAGCAGTAATCACTGGCGGAAAGGCTATACCTAATTCAACGGCCCCATTGGCCAAAACTTTTGTCTTCTCCCCCATTTCCGCTGCAATAATACCAATGCCTCCCCCAATAAAGAGTGCGGCCAGCATTGAGGCAACACTTATGGTAAAGCTATTGACGGCCGCAACCAGAGACAGAGAAAGCGTATCTCTGCCGAAAGGATCTGTTCCTAACCAATGAATACCAGAGGCTGGTTTTAGACGATTGTGAATATCAATACCAAAAGAATGATTGAGATGGAGAAGCCATAAAACAATGCCCGGCACCATAACGCTGGCAATGCATACACAGCCCCAGACCATACTGAAACGGGACAACCACCAAGAGGATATAAAAAAAGCCAGAGGGGTCATGCGCGTTGCCTGCTCTGATGATAAGAAACCCATGGACTAAGCTTGATTTCCAACCACTCGAAGAACCCTTTTTCAAAAATGACGAGAGTCACAATCAGTAAAACACACCCTTGAACCACTGGAAGATCACGCTGACTAACGGCTTCAAGTAACAGGGCACCTGTTCCTTTGAGGTTAAACACATTTTCAACGATAATTGTGCCAGAAAGCAGTAACGGTATCTGGAGCGAAATGACGGCTAATACAGGCGGCAAGCTGCGAGGTAATACATGCCGTGTAAGCACAGAACGTTCTGATAAACCATGAGCGCGTGCTGTAAGTACAAATGGTTCTTCTAAAACCGCTATTGCAGCCGAACGTGTATAGCGCCCTAATACTGCCGCTTGTGGCAAGGCTAGCGCAATAGCTGGCAGCAACAAGGACCATAAAACAGCCCCGGCTCCTTGCTCCCACCCGGAAAATCCACCAGCAGGAAACCAATGTAGTGTCAGTGCAAAAAAGCCTGTCAGGATCATAGCGAGCCAGAAATCAGGAATGGCTTTGGTGAATTGAAAGGCTCCCATAACCACTATATCAATCGGCTTACCACGTTGTGTTGCCGTTAAAACGCCCAGCGGTACACCCAGACAAATAGACAGCACCAATGCAAGACCAGCAAGAGGCGCAGAGAGTTGCAACCGTTCAGATAAAAGCTGCCATACAGCCACATTATAACTATAGCTCTGACCAAAATCACCTTTGAACAGATTGCCCAGCCAATGTAGATACCGGATGAAAAATGGCTGATCCAGTCCCAGTGTATGGTGTAGAGCTGCAAGTGTGTCAGGCTGCGCATCAACCCCCAGCAGCACTTCGGCAGGATCTCCAGGCAGAAGGGTCATGCAGGAAAAGACTAGAACGCTGGCCACGCCCAATAATACCATGCGACTAGCAAAAAAACGGAAGGGCAGAACAAAACGCTGCATTATGGCCCCCAAGATACAGCAGACATTGGACAGACTTGCAAAGGCAACGTGTTCCACAATCCGTTAAGCTGGCGTTTAGCAATATTGGTTCTCGGTACAAAAAACAGGAAAATATTCGGCACATCCCGCGCCAGTTTTTCCTGCATTTTTATCGAAATATTATGCCGCACAACCGGGTCTGATGTGTTTTCGTACGTAGCGTAAAGTTTCTGAAATTCAGGATTATCGTAGCCGAAATAATAGTCTTTTCGTGCATAAATCCCAATATCATCAGGCTCGGTATGACCAATGAT
This sequence comes from Acetobacter tropicalis, assembly GCF_001580915.1. Classification (GTDB taxonomy): domain Bacteria; phylum Pseudomonadota; class Alphaproteobacteria; order Acetobacterales; family Acetobacteraceae; genus Acetobacter; species Acetobacter tropicalis. Next base: position 2,229 of record NZ_LHZQ01000188.1, read on the forward strand.
CGTCATGTCAAAGTCATGGTGACCAAAAATCTGTGCAAGCCACGCAGGCCATTCCAGTTGCACGATTCTGACAGTAATCCCCACCTGTTCAAGATAGGCTGCTATCAGTTCTCCCGTGCCACGGGCATAAGCAATAGGAGGAAGCGCAAGCCGCAAACGGGTACCTGCCTCTACCCCCGCTTGCTTGAGAAGAGCTTTCGCCTTCTCAGGATTATAAGGATAAATGGTTGAATAATCTTTATAATCAGGATTTTCTGGACTCATGTGCGAGCCCAGAACTTTTGCTCCCGGAATATCAAGGGATTCCGCCACACCTGCTCGATCAATTGCATAAGCAAGAGCTTGCCGCGCAAGAGGATTGTTGAACGGTTTATGTCTATTATTGAGTGCCAGAAGGCCCTTGAAGGGAGCCACGCCTGATTTGACGACAAAGGCGGAATTATGAGCAAAACGTTCAGCCATCTCCGGCGCGGGAAAGCTTGGATAGGCATCAACCTGCCCATCAAGCAAGGCATTGGCCGCAGCGAGTGGATCTGCAAAAAAACGGAAAACAACCTTATTTAGCTTGGCAGACTGCCCCCAATAAGCAGAATTTTTTTCCAAGGTAACACTTTCCGCCCTTTTCCAGTTTTTAAACACAAAAGGACCAGTGCCTATGGGGCGCAAGGCATTTCCATCAGCACTTGTGGGGGAAACAACAACAGAATCTGCCCATGCCAATTCTGATAGAAAACTTCCATGAGGAGCGCGTAAGCTGACAATAACCTCATTATCCTGTGGACAGGATATATTTTTTATATTCTGAAAAACCTGCTTCTGCGGATTGAGGCTTTCTGGTGCTGATGCACGATCAAGCGAAAATTTGACAGCGTTGCACGTCAAGGGGCTTCCGTCATGAAAATGCACGTCTGGTTGTAAAGTAAAAGTATAGACTTGCCCGTCAGGAGAAATGCTCCATGATTTTGCAAGGAGCGGATGAACAGCGCCACGTTCATCCATACCCGTCAGGCCCTCATAAATATTGGTGTGCGTGACAATCCGTATTCCCTCTGATGGGTTGGTTGTGGGGTCAAGCGTGGCTGGCGAAATATTGACGCCAATCACCACGCTCCCGTCCCGTTCATTCGCTGTAGCGTTGCTCACCACACCACCTGAAATGCCAGCAAACAGCAGACTTGCTAGGCCCTTACGCCAGAATGACCTTATGGCGGCAAAAAGCGCTTTTAAAAACATTAAGGGACTTCACCGGGAGCCGGACGTGCAAGCCCCAGATGTTCTCGCAACGTCGTTCCTTCATACTCTTTACGGAAAATACCTCTTTTCTGAAGTTCAGGCACGACCAGATCAACAAAATCATTAAGGCTTTTAGGCAGGATAGGTGGCATAATGTTAAAGCCATCTGCTGCGCCCGTTGTGAACCACTCTTCCAACTGATCAGCAATCTGACTTGGATTCCCCCAAATAGTCCAATGTCCGCGTGCACCACTGACCTCCAGATACAGATCCCGAATGCTCAGGTTCCGCTTACGTGCCATTTGCAACAGAAGTGTCTGACGGCTCTGGTTACCGTTGATAACCGAGGGAGGTTCAGGAAGAGGACCATCCAGCGGCAAACCGCGCAAATCTGTTCCCGTCATACGAGACAATAAAAGCAGGCCAACGTCAGGATGAGTGAGATTATCAAGCTGATCTTTCAGGTCCTCCGCTTCCGCCTGTGTGCGCCCCACCAATGGGTAAACTCCCGGCATAACCTTAACGGAAGAAACCGGGCGGCCAATGGCGTTCATGCGTTTATGCAGGTCTGCACGAAAAGCACGCGCTTCAGTTATATCCTGCTGGGCGGTAAACACCATTTCGGCCGTTTCTGCTGCAAGCTGCCGTCCTGGCTCGGAAGATCCGGCCTGCACAATAACAGGCCGCCCCTGAGGCGACCGTGGAATATCCAACTGGCCAGAGGCAGCAAACAATGCGCCGTCATGCGAGACGCCGCGCCGCAATGCCGGGTCAAAAAATATACCGCTTTCCACGTCTCTTACAAAAGCGTCATCTTCCCAGCCGTCCCAGAATTTCACAACCAGATCAGCAAATTCGCGCGCTCTCTGATAACGGTCTGCATGACGGATATGGTCTGGCACACCATAGTGAACGGACTCACGCACATTGGCTGTTGTTACAAGATTCCAGCCAGAACGACCGCCGTTAATCTGATCAAGTGACAAAAACTGCCGCGCAAGATGATAAGGCACAGTATACGTTGTGCTTACCGTACCAATGACCCCGATACGCTTTGTTATGACTGATAGTGCGGAAATAAGCGTTAGAGGCTCAAAGGATGATGCATAGGTCATTCGCTTGAATCCCTCTATCCCCTCCTCATCAATACCGCTGGTAAAATCTGCTATGAAGACAGCATCAAATAAACCCCGCTCGGCTGTTTGCGCCAGCTCTGCGTGGTGTTGAAAATTCACACCAGCATCCTTGACAGAGCCAGAGTGCCGCCACGCTGCCGCATGATGCCCCGTAGGGAGAAGAAAGGCAGCAAGGCTCATGGTACGCGACATATAACTAAACCTTTTCGTTATATAAAATATGCGTTGCACAAACAAACCCAAAAGGTAACGCATTACGCCAATCACAGTGACGTGATAAAGACGATAAAAGGTTACACTCGAAAATTCAACAGCTCTAAAACGTTTATTTTTACGATCTTTAATGTGGAATTTCCATCAGGATATTTAAGTCGTAGTTTATTGATATTTATATATTTTATTATTGGATAACAAATGAAAATGTGGGGAGGCAACCTATATTTTATATTGCGAAGCCATATTTAATTATCGTTAATAAAATCAATTATCACTTTTTATCGTTTTAATTATATACAACACTCAAATAATGTTATTAACCCTGCACGCAAAGGGGAAACCCACCAACATGCGTAATTGAACACGTTTAAACCCCGTCCCTTTCCATACAAACTGAAGGGAGCAAGGCTTCCATTTTTAAGCATCGTGTTTGTGTTTCAGTGCTGGGCGGCAGCAGCCAAGCCCTTCCCGTCCGCGAAAGGCACCAGAACCGACTCTCCGTCTCATTTCGCTATAAATTGTTTCTTGTCTCTCAGGGATGTCTGACAATGCTTCTGCAGCAGCCTATTTTTACCTTCAGAATGCCGTGTTTTTTGCAGAAGCAGGCTCTGCTTGCCTCAAGTGTGTTATTTTTTACTCTCAGTAGTCATGCTTGGGGCCAAACAGGCTCTCTTACCTCTTCATCCACCCCCTTACCTTTGAAAAAACAGTCTGTAAAAAAGCCTTTACCTGTAAGCCAGCCAAAACCAGCCCAGAATGTTACGGCGCGAGAGGCTGAAGAAGTGCTTGTCACATCTGAAAGACGCACGGAAAGTCCTCAGAACATAGGGTCGTCCTTGAGTGTTATCGGCGGAAAAACCCTTCAGACACGCAACGTCAATAATGTATTTGACCTCCAGTACCTCACTCCCTCTCTACAGGTCACCCCTCAGTTTGGCAGTGGCCAACCGGCATTTGCTATCCGGGGTATCGGATTTAATGACTACGCCAGTAACAACGCCCCCACAGTGGGAGTGTATGTTGATGAAGTGGCCAATCCGGTTCCCTTTGCTACAAATGGTATGATGTTTGATATCAGCCGGGTTGAAGTTTTACGCGGCCCACAGGGGACACTGTATGGGCGTAATACCACCGGCGGGGCGATCAATTATATTTTGAACAAGCCAACCTCCACCTTTCATACAGGTGGAGGTGTACAATATGGTCGCTTTGATAGTGCCAAAATAGACGGATACATCTCCGGCCCGATCACAGATAAGCTACGGTACCGTTTGTCTGGTGAAACCCAGCAAGGGGGAGATTGGCAACGGAACAGTGCAGGTTTAGGACTGGGACGTGTCAACAGAGGGGCGGCCCGCCTTCTTCTGGATTACGAAGCATCTGATACTCTCAAATTTGAATTTAACCTGCACGGTAGCCGTGACCGCTCAGATGCTAACGGTCTACATCTGTATAGCCCCATGTCGGCCTTCAATGCTCTGAATGCTTCCGCACCTGTGTATGCCGTCAGTTCCGACCGATATCAGACTAACTGGGGCACTTCTCCTGAATTTGCCAAGCAGCTTGGTATTAATGCCAACACCAAACCTTTCTCCCACATTGATGTTGGCGGAGTAAGCTTCCGTGCTGAAAAAAAACTACCGTTCGCCACCATTACTGATCTGCTCAGCTATGATAATATGCAGCGTCAGGAATATATGAATTTTGATGCGTGGCAGGGTAATCTGGCGGATGTTGCGTTCAAAACACGGGCAAATGTTTTGGCTAATGAACTGCGCCTTACCTCTCCCAACAAGCAAAGGCTTACATGGGTAGGCGGTATTTATTACGCCCATCAATATATGAATGACCGGTATCAATCTGGCTTTGCGGACCTGTATGGGTTTGACCGAGACCTGCGCTATAGTCAGTTCGTAAATACCATCAGCGGATTTGGACAGGCCACTTATCACGTAACTGATAAATTGCGCTTTACCGGCGGGTTCCGCATTGAACATGAATCACGCAAGCTGTCTAATATGGCATCATATCAGATTGTAAATAGCGCTATTACCAATCCGGGGAATGTTCTGCGAAGCCAAAGTACGGACTTCACCCTACCTTCGGGCAAGTTTGAAGTGCAGTACAATCCCATCCGTAACAACATGCTGTATGCCTCTTTTACGCGAGGTATAAAATCGGGCGGTTTTACCACGTATAACTCCAACGCGGTGGGCGTTTCCTCTGCCCCCTTCAAGCCGGAATCCCTCTTAGCTTATGAGGTGGGTAATAAATTTTCCTTACCAGAGCAGCACCTCCGCCTAAATGTTGCAGGTTTTTATTATGATTATAGCAATCAGCAAATTCAGTCTGCCACCCTTAACCAAGAAACAGGTTTGGTAGGCTCTATTGTGAATGCACCCCGCTCTCACATGTATGGCGGTGAAATTGAAGCTGAGTGGCATCCCCTACCTGGCCTCACACTTTCTCAGTCCGCAGGCTTTGCCGTGGGTGCTTTTGATCGGTTTTCGTCACTCTACAGTGCTCATGTTGTGAATGGCTTGTATGTTGGCGACTACAGGAACCGTAAAGGAGAATCCCTACCGTTTCCCAAAATTACGGTTAATGGATCAGTCAGTTACAACTGGAGTATCGGCGATTATTTCCTGACAACCGGGATGGATTATAGCTTACGGAGCACTTACCATTCCCTGTTTGGAACACGCTACAATGTTGCCGGTTATACGCTCTGGGGTGCTAATATCGGATTTGGGCCTAAAGATGGAAAATGGTCTGTTGCGGCCTTTGGAAAAAATATTTTTGATAAAAAATATGATGTTGAAAGAAACTATTTTGTTGATGGTGCCAACATTGCCCTAGCGGGCATGCCCGCAACGTGGGGCGTCAGACTAAGCGTGAATTACTAAGCTCAGAGCAGAAAGAGTCCAAAATTTTTGAAGGACAGATTTCATGACCGATAGACCCGGGCATATGAACCTACTGGCCATGCTTACCAATGGTGGCCACCACCTGACCGCATGGAGGCACCCAAAAGGACAGGCAGGCACTGGTCTTGATATAAAAAATTATGCCCAGTTTGCCAAAATGGCGGAAAAAGGCTTGTTAGACGCTCTTTTTATTGCCGATGTTGCCGCTTTATGGGGAAAGGATCTGGACGCCCTTTCTCGCACATCACGCGGTGAGCATTACGAACCTCTGACGCTGCTCTCCTATCTTGCTGGTGTGACCACACATATTGGGCTGATTGGAACAGCGACAACCAGCTATAACGAGCCTTATCATATTGCGCGCAAGTTTTCCTCTCTTGATCATCTTTCGGGAGGTCGTGCAGGCTGGAATGTCGTCACATCCGTTGTTGGAGATGAGGCACGCAATTTTGGCAGGAGCGAACATTTTCTGCATAGTGAGCGTTATGAGCGTGCTGAAGAGTTTGTCGATGTTGTCCGGAAACTCTGGCAATCTTGGGCGGATGGAGCCGTAGTAAAAGATGCAGTAAATGGAAAATATTTTCTGATAGAAAAAGTAAATGCCATTCACCACAAGGGCAAACACTTTTCTGTGCAAGGTCCTCTCAACATTTCCCGCACTCCACAAGGAGAACCCGTTTTGGTACAGGCAGGCGCTTCCACCAGTGGAAAACGTCTTGCCTCTCGGATAGCGGAGATAATTTTTTCCCCTCATGATGAAATAAATGCCGCTCGACTTTATTATGCAGAAATTAAATCATCGGCTCAGGCTCTGGGCCGGTCAGAAAACAGTATTCGTATTTTGCCTGGAATTACACCCATAGTCGGCAAGACACGTCAGGAGGCACGCGACTTTTTTGAGCAGTTGCAGGAACTGGTTGATCCAGTGCTGGGGCGCAGGTTGCTCGCTGATACGCTTGGAGATGACATAGATCTTAGCCCGTATGATGTGGATGGACCATTACCGGACATCCCTCAGGGCAATAAAGGAAGTCGACGCGATTTTGCTCTTGCTTTGGCACAAGAAAAACAACTCTCTATTCGTCAACTCTATCTTCACCTGAGTAAGCGAAATGCCGTTGTGGGCACAGCCGCGGATATAGCAGACCGTTTTGAAGAATGGTACGACAGCTACGCTGCGGATGGATTCAACCTCTTTTTCCCACATGATCCCGGTGGAATTGAAGATTTTGTTGAACACGTTGTGCCTGAATTACAAAAACGCGGACGCTTCAAGACATCATATGCCGGAACAACTTTAAGAAGTCATTTTGGGTTTGATATTCCATGAACACCCGAACAAGGAAACATATCTAATTACGTTTCTCCATAGCGAACGGTATTCCCTCTTATTTCCCTACCTGAAAGGTAAGCCGGTCTTAAGGACTGATGAAACTGATCAGACCATCACGAAAAAAAAGCTTATAATCAGAGCATATTGCCTTATGCAGACCATCCTAATCGGTCTGCCATCCTACCCCATAAAATGCGCCCTGCAACGCCGACCTTCCATGCAAAATGACCTGCGATCGGTTTGACGGGGGACGGTGGAAAAAGCGGGACGCCCTGCCCTGTTACATACTGCGCGATATGTTGCCCCATAAGGGTGGCCATAGCAACACCTCGCCCATTATAACCAACACACGCCAACAACCCCGGTTTCGGTTCATGCCAGTGAGGATAATGATCAAGCGTGATACCAAGCTGCCCATTCCAGCCGTGGGTCCAACTGATATCTCTTAGTTCCGGCCAAAGCACCATGGCTCGGTGTATTAGATATGGGAAAGCCAATGCGCCCTGCAAATGATGGGAATAGGAGCGCCCTCCCATGAGGAGCCGCTTCTGCCCGTCAACACGGTAGTATGTCGTGATCTGCCCTAATTCATACAGCACTTCATGCCGAGATAAAATCCGTTCTACATGTTTGTCTGGCAATGGAGCACTGGCTACAATACCACTATATACCGGAACCACAGAGCGCCGCAGAGCATCCCACACTTTATCTGTATAGCCATTGGTGGCAAAAATCAGTCTTTCAGCTTTCACGCGACCAGAAGCCGTCTGCACCTCCCACGCGCCTTCTGTCTGCGTGAACGATGTTACGCGTGTTCCGCCATAAATACTGGCTCCGACCTTGACTGCGGCCCGGGCTATACCTTGCGTATAAGCTAGAGGATTGAGCTGCCCTCCCCGTTCGTCCAGCATTCCGCCGCAGTATAACGTGGTGCCGGATCTGGCTTGCATCTCTTCAGGCTCAAGCCATTTTACGGGCCACCCATGTTTCAGGCATTCGTCCGTTAGTTGGCGTAAGGGAGCAAGCTGGGATGGGGATGTGGCAGCCCGAATTGTTCCGCCCCGCAGTGCGCCACACTGGATATTATGCTGCGTAATCAGATCAAAAACACTATTGGGAGCATTCCATGCGATATGCACCAGAGCGGGACCGTAGATTGGCCCGAAATCTTTTTCCACCTGTGAAGGAAGAGGTTTCAGGCCAGGGTTAACCTGCCCTCCATTGCGGCCGGAAGCCCCCCATCCTGGCTGTTCCGCCTCCAGGACAACTACCCTCACCCCGTTTTCGGCAAGGTGAAGAGCAGCAGAAAGCCCGGTCAGACCAGCCCCTACGATAATAACATCCGCACGTATGTCGCCATTGAGACGCGGGTAAAGCTGCCCGCGTCCACCATAAGATGCATAAAGGCTGGCTACGGTGTTCATGCTGTCATGCCGTACCCGAGAATAGCCTTGATTTCCAGAAAATCACTCAGCCCGAAAGAACTACACTCACGCCCGTTACCAGACTGGCCATAACCACCAAAAGGAGCTGCGACAGTCCATGCCGCCCCGTTTATGTTAACGTTTCCTGCCCTTAATCTGCGCGCTACAGCTCTGGCGTGGTTAAGGTCACCTGACTGCACATAAGCTGCCAGCCCATACAGTGTATCATTGGCGATTTGAATAGCGTGCTCTTCGTTATCATATGCCAGAATGGAAAGAACTGGCCCGAATATCTCTTCACGTGAGATTGTCATATCGGGCTGTACGTTTCCAAACACGGTGGATTTCACGTAATAGCCGGTCTCAAGCCCAGCAGGTTTCCCTAAACCACCAGTAACAAGTGTTGCGCCTTCTTCAATCCCTTTTGCAATAAGGGTTTGAATTCGGTCATACTGAACGGCGCTTACAACAGGGCCAAGCTGCGTTGTTTCATCAGCAGGTGAGCCCATCTTGAAAGCTTCAGCCGCACTTTTGGCAATATGCAAGGCCTGCTCCATTTTCTCGCGCGGGACAAGCATACGCGTTGGTGCATCACAGGACTGGCCAGAATTACTGAAACAGCCTTTTACCCCCCGTATTACGGCATCTTCAAAATCGGCATCAGGCAGAATAATATTAGGTGACTTGCCGCCAAGTTCCTGATGAACACGTTTCACTGTGTCTGCCGCCAACTTTGCAACGGCAGCCCCAGCGCGGGTTGATCCGGTAATAGAGACCATATCTATATCAGGATGGCGCGCAATGGCCTCACCCACACCAGGGCCGTCGCCATTCACCATATTATACACACCTGGAGGCAGGCCAGCTTCGTCCATAATTTCAGTGAAGACCAGCCCACTCAACGGAGCAACTTCACTGGGTTTCAGCACCAGTGTACAGCCAGCAGCCAGTGCGGGTGCCACCTTGCACATAATCTGATTCATGGGCCAGTTCCACGGGGTAATTAGCCCAGCAACACCAACAGGCTCGCGCGTAATGAGCATATCGTCGCGCATCTCATCAAACACATAGTTTTTGAGTGTCGAGATCATTTCTTCCAGATGTGCCATCCCGGCCCATGTCTGGCTATCCCGTGCCCGTGCGATGGGAGAGCCCATTTCCTGAGAAATTGCCTGTGCCATATCTTCCGAACGCTTCTTGTAAATAACAAGAATACGCTCCAGGATAGCCAGACGCTCTTCCCGCGTGGTGACAGACCATGCGGGAAAGGCACTACGGGCAGATGCTACTGCGCGATTTACATCTTCTTCATTTCCAATCGCAATTGTGCAGCACACTTCTTCCGTTGCGGGGTTGATAACATCCAGAGTAAGACTGCTGGCAGGATCAACCCATTGGCCATTATAGTAGAATTGCAAAGCGTGAGACATGGAAAGTATTTTCCCTTAACGTAAAATATTTTTATCGACCGTCAGGCTATTTGTTGCGATAGTGATGCAAACAACCGGAACTGACGGATATGAACACTCTGATACTGGCTCAGGGCGCACTTTGGATTGTGGTGTTGCTGACAACAACTGTGGCCCTGCTGCTGCTGAAACAAGTTAAGAACCTGTACCGCAAAATTGCTCCCCTTGGTGCTCTGGCCCCAGTGCAACCAACAACCACCAAGCTTGAACTTCGTCATCTCAAAACGCTTGATGGTCAGGACGTGACAATTGGTGGCCAACGCCCGAATGGCAGAAAGCAACTTCTTCTGTTTGTCTCCGGTACATGCCCGATTTCGCAAAAAATGACATCTGTCAGTCAAAATTTCTGTCAGAGAGAAAATCTTGACTTGCTTTTTGTAGGGGACGATACGCCGCAGGCGCAGCAAGAAGCCGTTCATAGCCTTGGTATTAAAAGCCACCAGATGGTCAACACCGCTACAGTAGGTCGCCAACTTGGTGTTGACCGCGTTCCCTTTGCTGTTCTTCTGGCCCCAGACGGTACCGTGGAATCCCGCGGTCTTGTCAACAACCGCGAGCATCTGGAAAGTCTGCTGAGCGTTGCAGAAACGGGTCACAGCTCTATCCAGTCCTTTCTTGATGCTCACCCCCATGCCCTTTCGTCCTCTTAACGGGGGCATTGTGCCGCAGCGCGAGCTAGAACTTCGGCTCGTAGGGACAGCAGATCCGTGGTTGCTATGGGCTGCGAACGTAAATTATGAATTTCAGCCGCAGTAAAGGGTTTGGTTCCAGCAGGCGTGCTCGCGCCTCCCATCCGGAATAGAACAAAATTCAAGACATCTGCCAAATCCTGATCATTTCGGATCAAGGACATGGAAACGCCCGGCACCCGCCCTATATACGCCCGACCCTCGGCTGAGCAGGTAAATGTGCCAACATGCTCACGCAGAAGAGGGACAAAAGTGCGGGTTGAAACCCCTTCAATACCATGGCACCCGCCACAATGGGTCAGGTAATTTGTGGTGGTATGGTCCAGCACCTTAGCATGCGCCATGTATGGCACCCCACCCCAGATCAGAAGTGCAAGGGGTGCGCCTACCAGATAATTTTTCTTTCTGGCAGAACGCTTTTCGCAAAACCCTACCACGTTACGGAATAGGGTGTGCAGCATTCAAGGCACTCCGTTCAGCCTGTATTTCTGAACTTTTTTTAGGGACTGCACGTGCAGCTTTGATATCCTCCGCTGCGATGGTTGGTGCTGGCTTGGCATCACTCAAGGACGCCACATATGTCAGCACAGCAGCAATATCCTCATCTGACAGAGCCTTGAGAGAGGGCATGAAACCGGCATAGGTTACGCCACCCGCCTGAATAGGACCATGGAGACCATTCAGCACAACGTCGGCCAGATATCTTTTACCTTCAGGGCTGGAGGCAATTTTATCAATCCGATTTTTAAGAACAGGAAACTGGCCCGGCATTCCTGCGCCGCCAGCCTGATGGCATACAGAACAGTTGGTATTATAGAGCGAGGCACCATCAGATGCCGCATGCGCTGTGCCTGCCAGAGCTGGTACACCCGCGACAAGGCTAAAAAGAAGAAATAAGCCACGCTTAATCATGATGCATTCCCAACAATTACGGATGTGGAGCAGTTATAAATCAGAGCGCCGGTACCAAAACACCAGATAATATCATTGTTTGCCTGAGGCCGGTAACTTGGCTGGTCACCTTCCGTGCCTACACACATGGGTTGGCTACATGCGTCCTGGCCACAACAATCGCGATACGCCACCAAGTAGGACTGCCCATCCCCGGGGTTAAAGCAGGTGCCAATCCACGATGTTGGCGAAGGACTAGTACCAGGCGGGCAACTGTGAACGCCGCCACCGCAAGACGCACATAAAAAACCATCTATCGCGCAATAACGCCAATAATTACAGGCCGTAGCGTCTGTCGTTTGTGCATTGGCAGAAAATGGTGTTGGAGCCTTGAATTTAGGCTTGGCAGGTTGGGCCGCAGAAGCCCGTTCAACCGGCAGAGTTGGTATTAATGCCCCAAACGTAACCCATGCCCCAACCCGCCCAAGAAGGCTGCGGCGAGAGCTGTAGCTTGCCACGCGACGGGTAAAACGCTCTATCGTGCGATCAATTACGCTGTGTGCCATGTCGTCTTTTTTACCAGGCGCCTTATGGCGCAAGGACACATCAGACTGCGACATAAGATGACTCCTTCGTTAGGGTCGGACGTGCCTGCGGCAACGTAGCAACCAAAGCTTCAATTTCTCGGCGGCCGCTGGCCACGTCCCGTGCTGTGATAACGCCACGGGGGTCAAGCGCCACCATTGTGGGCAGTCGGCCAATTTGCATCAGTAAAAGCAGTTCCATGCTGACCAGCAATGGCACACCTTCAAGCGGTGTGAGGCTGGCCATTGCAGAAAGAGCGGAAACATCCCCCTCTCCTATCAGAACCAGATCAAGATCATGCTCCCGTGCTACCACGCGCGCCTGCGGAAGCACCCGTTTGCAGACAGGGCAATCAGCAGACACAAACATGAGCAGCATTGAACGGCCTGCAGCATTAGCCCCTCCAACGGCAACGGGCGCATGGGCCAATGTGCGAGCCGTTACCTGCGGCAACGCCTGCCCGGCCTGCAAGCCAGACAATACGGGCTGTGTGCCGATAGGAGCCAGCCGTTCATGAAGCACGCCAATCTGGCGGGCAAGAACAAATACGCCGAGAGCAAGACCTAAGGTCAAAACTGTCAGAAGTAGCGTAGAAACTGTCAGAACAATTAGCATCAGCGCAGTGCCTCCGGTGCAGTAAGAGACACTGTTGCAACGCACAGGAGTAGAACAGCCACCCCCATGAGCAGCCCTTCCATACAAAGGAAGCCAGATTCTGGCTGACCACACAGCCCAACCAGAAAAACAATTCCTGCCAGAAGGACATTACGGAAAACAGATCCCCATGAAATCTGCGCATCAAGCCCAGGGATGCATCCACAAGAAAGATGTGTCCGGCCCCGCCATACGTTCATCCCCATGGCTATAGCAAACACCAGTAGCAACAGCGCAGAAAACAGACCAGCAATAACGGCGGCGGCCCCTGAAAATAACCAAATACCAATAACTGTTTCGGTCACAATAATGGCGTAGGCCGTCGGGAAAGCGGCATCAAGCGGCAAAAGCCGATATGCTGCAATATCTGAGGCAAACCGGGCGCTGTCCATGGCCTTACCAATTCCTGTGAACAGAAATAACGCCCCAAAAGCACCGCTCCCTAAAGCGCCTAGCATCTGTAGCAGAAGGCTGTGCACGCTCATTCACCCAGCGCGACGGTAAAATACAGATCATCGCCAAGGTGCGGCATTTTGCGGAGCAACTTTCCGCTTGTCATATCCCAGATGAAGAGATCCCCTTCGTTGTCGTTGGTAAATAAAAGCGGTTCCTCATCCTGTGTTACGCCAACCATGGTTGCTGGCGCTGGAAGTGGAATACGACGCACCAGCTTATGCGTAGCGGTGTCCAGTTCCCATATTTCCGTGCCAGCTTTTTTGTGTGTCCAGAATGTTCCTTCATGCATCAATACAAACATATGGCCGCTAGCATAATGTAACGCTGAAAGCTGCCATCCACCTGGACGCCACGTTTTAGCAAAAGGTGCTTCAGCAGCAGGCGCTTTCTGCATGCCTGCGGCTTCCTGCAAAGACCACGGGGCTTCGACCTTACTATCAGATGAAAGGGCCGTAGGGTAAACGAGACCACTGTAAGAAATAAACCACGTCTTGCCATCAGAACGCCGAGTTGGGCTATGCTCGAAAACGGCATCTTTTTCCGGATCAAAAAATGGCTTGGTGTGGGTGACTTCAGCTTTGCTTCCGTTCAGACTGACATTTGCAAGGCTACCATCTGCACAGATAGACGTAAATCCGTCCTTCCCCCAAGGATAAGCAAGCGCACAACCGGGCAAATCTACCGTCTGGCTGACTGTATGCGTAGCCGTATCAATAACATGCACTGCATTTGTGGGCACCATGGAGAAAATATAGACACGGCTACCATCCTGATTGATGGCAAGGTCATTTTTCTTGGGGGTCACCAGTGCCCTGCCCGGCAGAACCTCGTCATTCGTAATGGTCAGGGTCTGGGGGTCATAGGCAGGTAAAAGGTCCAGACGGTCCCCTCGGTTCCCGCGGGACCAGACGGTCTCTGCTACATAAAAAGCACGGCCCTTAGGGTCTTGTACAACGTTGCCATTATAGGCAGCCTGCACCATTCCCAACAGCTTGCCTTTATCTGCATCCACAACATACACGCGGCCATCTTTGGCGTGCGTGCCTGCTGTATCCTGCACGAGAATACGATGTGGCGTTACAGGAGAAAGCTTGATGATATCACTCTCCTCCTCCTGCACCACGGGTTCATCTGCCCACGCTTTAACTGACGCCACGGAAGACGCCCCCAGAACCACCATGCCCAGCACAAACGCAGCTGTGCCAGACCGAAGAGCTGTGGAATAGCGCATAAAATCAAACTCCTCGCTCAATAGAGCAGATGAATGCACAGCATTGCTGCGCATGTGGAAAAAAGACGTCATTCCCCAGCACCGGCTGCAACATGTGTGCGAGAGAGTTTTATCCAGCCGCCAAGGGTGATAAGCACCAACGCTGCGGTACCAACAGCCAGTTCGTGTCGTGTTTCCGGCACCAGAAGCATGGACAACAAAACGGCCGCCAGCAGGAAAATTGCCAGCCAGCCTTTCCATGCGCCAGTCTGATACAGGCGTAACCGGGCGCAGACGATCATGATGTTGTAAAACATGATAAATGCGCCGGTTGTTGCAACAAGAAATGCAAAAACAATCCCGGGAGAAAGCACGGCTGTTGCAGAAACAATCAGTGCCACCGCAGAACTTGCCAGAACAGCTCTGCGAGGCAGATGCGCCTTTGGCGACATGACCTGCAAAGCACGAGGCGCGTCCCCTCTGCGGGCCATTTCATAAACAACTCGGGATGTTGCATACAAACCGGAATTGAGCGTGGAAAGTGTTGCTGACAAAATGACAACAGTCATAACAGTGCTGGCATACGGCACATGAAAATGCTGAAGCGTCATGAGAAACGGTGAAACGCCGCGCACAGCGTCAGACCACGGTATCAGGCACAGAATTAACGAGATGGAGCTTAGATAGAACACCAGAAGCCGAAGTGCGACCGTACGCGTAACACGTGCAATGTTGCGATCTGGGCTATCTGATTCCAAAGCGGCAATAGTCGCAATTTCACTCCCGGTCATGGAAAATAAAACCGTAGGAACTGCTGCGAGAAACGCAAATGCGCCCAGAGGCATAAAGCCCCCATGCCCCAATACATTATCTTTCACAGGAACGGATGAAGTGCCTAATAGCCCAATGCCAAGAGCAACAAAAATACAGATTGCAATTACCTTAATGAGGGCAAACCAATATTCACACTCGCCATAGTTTTTGACAGACAACAAATTGATTGCTGTCATGACACCCAAAATGGCAATTTCGATTACCGCGTAAGGCAGTGGGACATAGGGTGCCAACAAGGAGGCTGAAGCAATAACTTCAACCCCCAGAGTTGTTACCCAGACAACCCAGTACACCCATCCAGCCACAAATCCGGGCAACGGCCCCAAAGCATGGCAAATCTGGCTGATAAAAGATCCATGCCCCGGTGCATGCAAGGCAATATCACGCAGCATGATATTGACCAGAAAAACAATAAGTCCCGACAAAAAATAAGAAATCAGAACACTTGGTCCTGCGGTCAGTATGGCCCCGGACGAACCAATAAAAAGCCCGGCGCCAATAACACCACCAAGAGAAATCATGGTGATATGGCGCGGTCTCAGGCTTTGTGCCAGTTCCGTCTTAGATGTCTGACTGTTCACAGCGTACTGGTTCCGGATGTTGCTGACACAAACGGAAAGGTCTGCCGATCTAACAGTTCCACAACAGCGCGGTGTGCCTGTTCAAATGCAGCATCTGTATGGGGGCTGGCACCTGCATCAGAGTTTGCAATGGTAATGCGGCCAAAAGGCTGACGCGCTTTTACGCATGGCCGATCGGATGTTTCTGTAAAGACCCAATCCAGCGGATCGTACAGGCTATTATAGGTATAGGCATAACCATGCGGCCAGCGGTTAACTGTTATTGCTGCGATATCACGGTTTGCATCAAACCCGCCCGCGCCCAAAATACGCTGTAACTGCTCGTGCACCTCGTGTTCAAACTGCTCAAACGTCAACCCCAGAAGAACGCTTCGTCCGGCACGATGTTGATCACGTTTTGACATGCCGGGCACGCCAAACGTTTTGATCATACGGACCACGATGGGGTTTTCCGGGTCGGTCGGCGCTTTCAGCCTCCCTAAAGAGACCGGTTCTGCCAACTGTACATCTTCAAAAAACATCCCTGGGCAGGAAATTTCCGAAACCCCGAGTTTTTTGAAGGCATGCCAGTTTTTCAGGGCTACATTCACATAAGCAATAGGACCTTTTACAGCATAACCAAGAGCATCCTTTTGCTTTGCAGGCAGCGTGGGCACCATATATGGAACAATCATGTTCCAGCATGCCAGCACCACCTGCCGCCCCCGTACCCTGCTGATCTGCGCCGGAGCAGCTTGACCTGCAGGTGCGCACAGGATGGATACGGTCTCCGCATTTTCTGGTACGCCATCATGTGCGACATTCAAGGCCAGCGTACTTAAGCGAATACGCACAGGCTTTCCCATTTGGTCGAGCTTGCCATAGTCAAAACTTGCAAGCCCCATGTCATTCTGAGAGCGGGCCGTTGTGGCCTCTGGTACCAGATGCGACACCAGAAGCCGCGCCAATGTTGCATTTCCGTCAGGAAAATGAACCGTCTCTTCAGAATCTTTCTGTCGTCCATGCTGCCCTCCCTGTAGATCAGACAGCAGTCCTTCGGGAAGTTCTCCCAGCCCTAAACCCGAAAAACCGGGGTATCCCATGGCCCATGCAAAAAGAGCGGGTAGAGCATCGCTTCCTACACAGAATACACCTGACCCAGCTTTTTGAAATATGGCGGCCGCCAACGGATCAATTTTGGCAATATTCAGAAGGTAGTCTTTATAGGAAATAGTTGCCAGCCTCTTCTTTTTATCCGACAGATTTTGGTCGGCCATATAGTCGGGCTGCTTACTGGAAACAAGCCGAACCAGATCCTGCCTTGTTTTTGTGGAGAGAGGCGCATCTTTCAGGGCGCGTGCTGAGATAAAGCGCCACTGTGCGGCATCCACCTGTTGGCTTTTAAGCATAAGGTAATCATGAGACCAGCTTTCCTGATTAAAAAATAGAGCAGACTGTAAACCAATTTTATCATAGAAATTTTCTGATTTTATGTTTTCTTTTTTATAGTTGTTTATATCAACGCCAATATCGGACAAAATCATGGTCGACCACTGGTTGTAGCGTTCAGGGGCTTCCATCTCCAATGTGCCGCCATTCAGGACAAGGTCGTGTCCGTTTACGGAAAACTGATTTCTTTTGGCATGACCACCAAAATCATCATGATTTTCAATAATCAGAATAGTTTTATCAGCACCTGCATATTTACGAAAAAAATGGGCTGCAGACAGACCACTTAGACCGCCACCAACGACAACAAGATCATAAACCTCACCAGTGTCTTTAATATTAGTCTTCTCAAGTGTGCCATCTCTGAGAGCATGTGCCGCCTCAAACGCACCAGGATGGCTACCGCGCAGTCCTGTACGCAAAGGAGGCGGCACAAAACCTCCAGTAGCAGCCAGTGCAGAAGACGAAAGGTTTTCAACAAAAACAGTGAGTGCTGTTGAAACCAGCATCCCCCCAACAAAATCTCGACGTGTGATGCGTGACTTCATTTTCACCTCAACACTTTGTCAGTTGAAGGAACATTATTGTGTCACTTGCTTAGAATTCCGCACTTACAGTGCCAAAGAATTCGCGCACAGCTCCACGTTCAAGAGACTGATAATCTCCTGACATAGGGTTACCATTTTGGCCCATCATGGAAATATATTTGGAGTTGAAAAGGTTATAGACATTAAAATCTACAGAAAGGTTTTTGGCAAAACCAACCTTACCAAAATTATAGCGTGCGCCAGTGCTTGCCAACCAGTAACCGGGAACTGATGTGTCATTTACATAGCTATAGTAACGCTTTGAATAATAGTGCACATCAAAATGCGTTTCCAACCCTTTCCAGCGATAAGACAGATTGGCCTTATACATAAACTGTGGGAAGTTTACGACCTTCTTTCCCTTGGTGTAGTAAATACCATCAGATGTTGTAATATTTCCACCATACGTAGAATGGTTGTAACTGACGCTGTTATAAATCGCCAACCCCTTGATGGGAGTAAGCGTAATAGCAGCATCAACACCATTTGTATGTACGGTTGTCGGAACAACGGTAGAAACAGGGGCCAGAATGGTGCCTTCGGTTGCAGCTTGTAGGCGATTACGCGCATCTGCATGATATCCGGCCAGACTAGCCTGCAGCAGTTTGTCAGTATAACGATAACCGACAGCATAGACCCAGTCTTTTTCTGGTGAAACATTATGCTGAAGTTTTCTGAACGCATCCTGATCCTGCACAGACCACGGAGAGTTGCCTACCCCATTAGGCAAAACTTGATAGGTCCGCATATTTTCTGCCAGATCAAAATAAAATTCATGATGCCGGAGAAAGTGATAGCTGGCTCCCACATGCGGCAAAAAGGCGCTGGATGCCGTCATGGTCCCGTTAGGAAGCGCGTCCACCCCGGTGTAGCCGGGATTGTTGTAGGAAGCTCCGCCCGCTGTAGTGGCAAGCACGGATTTAAACCCTGCCGTTACACGTAGGTTCTCGACAGGCCGCCACGTATCCTGCAGATGAAAGGCGAAATTGTTCGTTCTCCAGTTAAAGCCGTAACCCTGCTGGAATGCTTTTCCGTATGTATTATAGGGACCAACAGTTTTCAGGGGTGCGCCTTCTCCCAGTGTTGGCTCATTATACCAGAATAACCCAGCTTCCTGATTGTTGTTTTCGTACCAGACGCCAGCATCAATATTATGGTTTGCTATTTTATAAAGGAAGCTGGTTGTAAAACCATAACGCTCCTGCCTGTTCTGCCAAACTTCCTGCGAGAACGGAGCTTCTGTATCAGCAGACGGGGTTGAGGTATCGGAATAAGTGTAATAGCCCGTTTGGCTGGTGCCATATAAGGTGGAACGCCACCGTAGCCGGTCTGTCAAAGCAAGATCAAAATTCAAACCACCAGTATAGTTTGTCTCATGCTGACCACCATCATAGAGATATGGCTCATCCCCATTTTCTTCAATGGCATCCGTGGTGGGCAGAGCAAGGTTTCCAGCCGCATAATTATAGGCTTTGGCATAATTGGGATAAAGATGCGGAGTGCGCCATCCAAGCCCATTGATCATTGCCAGAGAGGTGTCCCAGTAATTCCACTCGGCCAGATCGCTCCAGTTGAAGAAAGCCTTCATGACGCTTTCCTGCCCTATGGGCTGCACCAGTTTGGCATCCACCTGCTGTTGGAACTGAGAGCCTCCACCTGCCCACATACCTTCATCCGAGCGTGAATAGGCAGTCATGAACTTGGTGCCGGAACTGTTCAGCTTGCCGCTATCCAACCGGGCATAAGTGCGGAAAGAACTATAGCTACCGAACCCCTGAGAGATCTTCCCTCCAAGCTTATCCTTGGGGTCTCCGGTTTCAAATTGCATTGTTCCGCCCAAGGTGGACGTAGAAGGCACAGTTACGCCCCCAGGCCCCTCAGAAATGATACTCCGATCAATATCATCAGAAATGGCTGCCTGAATAATATTCAGACCGTTATTGCTCTCATAGGTCTGATCGTTCAGCGGAATTCCATCTAGGGTAACACCAAGCTGATCCATAAAGAACCCGCGCACATAAATACTAGCTCCCCACAAATCGATACCGAGCGGATCTGTGGAACTGAAACTAACACCAGGCAAACGATCCGCTGCCTTCAGAACAGATGTGCCGGGCGTAAACTGCTCCATGACGGCCTTGGAAACAACATTATCAGCCCCACGCGAAACACTACGATGGGAACTAACCTCAACCGCTTCATTCCCTCCCTGAACGGGGCCATGGTCACGGTGCCTCGCAGCAGGGACAGTCCTCGCCGGTGAACGCGCAGGCGCACGAGTTCCAGCATGACGGGAGCCCGGAGCAATATGAAGACTTTGGGTAGGACGGGGCGCGTGGTGGCTCACGGGAGTTTGGGTGGGAGTTCTATCCTTCGTCGCCGCCATCGCTGTATCTGGCGGGAGGAGAGCCGGAAGAGACAAAGCTGAAAGGGACAAAGCGCATCGCAATGGCAGTTTGCGGCAGATAGCCACCATATCTGCAGGTCTCGTTTTTCTGCTCACGTGTGTATCTTCCACTTTGAAACGCCGGATGCGGCAAGGGTTAAAACGTTTTTGTGTGATCAATCTGCATCGCGCAGGATGAGGAGCCCGCTATCCTACCCGTAAGAGCTTCTGTCCCGACGGTCTCCTGACGTGCCATTCTCTTACACAGATACAAAACAGGTTCAGTGCTGGCCGTATCTTTCTGGTCCCACCAAAAACGTTTTCTTTTCGTGATGATATGAACAACGATCCCACCCTGCAACAGTTTTGTTAGGTTTTTCTATCTCCGCAGCGTTCAAGAGCTAATTCAACCCCTGTTCATTATAAAAAACACTTCAAACACGATCATTTCGGTTTAGATCGGTTTTATGCCTCCCCTCCCTCTTGCCATAGTACCCTCTTTTTCATTACGATTAAAAAATATGTGACATGAAAAGAGAGACAATTATGGACGTTGGCGGAACACTCTACGCCCTACGCACACAGCGAGGCTTGTCTCAGCGTGAGTTGGCAAGACGATGTGGTGTTGCCAACGGCACAATCTCGCTGATCGAATCAAATGCCATCAACCCTTCAGTTGGGCTACTACGCCAAATTGTTAATGCACTTCCCATGAACTTATCAGAATTTTTTGCATTTGAGCACTTGGAAGAACGTAAACTTTTCTATCGTGCATCTGAGCTGCGGGAAATTGGCGGCAAGGGAATTTCCTATCGCCAGATCGGCACCAATTTAAATGGCCGCGCATTGCAAATGCTGAATGAAGTGTACGCCCCTCGTACTGACACAGGCAAAACCATGCTGCACCATACGGGAGAGGAAGGAGGGGTGGTGATAAGCGGTGAAATAGAAGTCACCGTGGCCGATCAACGCACTATTCTAGGCCCCGGGGATGCATACTATTTTGACAGCCACCTTCCCCATCGCTTCCGCAACATTGGTCAAGAACCCTGCCACATTGTCAGCGCTGCAACGCCACCTAGTTTTTAAATGCGGCAGGCTTTATATCTTCATGCGTTCGGCCAAAATGGGACAGAACATAAGAGGATATGGCCGCAAGCTCTTCTGGCGTATAACCTTTCATAAAACCGGGCATAAAGACTTTTCCCTGCCCAGTTTCAAGGCTAGTGCCACTACGCAAAACCTGCACCAGATTATCTCCCGCAGGGTCCGAAACACTATGAGCGCCTTCTAACGCCCCCCATTCTGACTGCCTGCCGCGCCCATCCGGCAGATGGCAACCCGCACAAGCCTGTACAAAAAGCTTCTTTCCCCTGCGGGAAACAACACTAAAAGTACTCTCAGAACCTGACTGCCCATCCTGCACAGTCGGTCCTTCTGCTACAGGCGGAAGACTTCGCAGATACGCCACCATGGCTGCAATATCCTCATGGGTCATATAGCGCAAACCGTGCTCCACAGCTTCCGCCATAGGGCCAGACGCCACTCCCTTGCCATGGGCTTTTCCGGTCGCGAGATAAGAAATTAGCTGGTCATCTGTCCAGCTACCCAAACCATGTTGCCTCTCTGATGTTAGATTATAGGCTCGCCAACCCATCTGTAAGGCTCCAGCGTAGGCTTTGCTGCTTAGGCCGTATGTAATGGTTCGGGGCGTATGGCATTGGCTACAGTGACCCAAAGCTTCCGTTAGATAGGCCCCGCGATTCCACTGTTCTGATTGAGTTGAATCAGGCTGAAATCGCTTGTTCGGATTATTCAACCAGTTCCAGAACACCATTCCCCATCTTTGATTAAAGGGAAAATTTAGCGTGTTTGGTGGGGGCAATGCTTTTTCTGGCTTCAAGCTGAACAGGTAAGCTTTGATAGCCAGAGCATCAGCATCAGTCATTAACGTATAGGCTGTATAGGGCATGACGGGATAGAGATGCCTCCCCCCTTTCCCTACTCCTTCATGCATCATTTTTAACCACTCTTTATCGGTATAATTTCCGATACCCGTTTGCTTATCTGGCGTAATATTAACGGCAAAAATGGTTCCGAAAGGGAGAGTAAAGGGGCGCCCTCCAGTCAACTTATTACTCTCAGGCGCTACGTGACAGGCAGCACAATCAGCCGCATGAAAAAGATATTCTCCGCGTTTGATAAGTTGCGTCTCGGCGGCTGCAACACTACTCCAACAACAAATCGTGGCGACGACTGATCTCATCAGAAAATGTTTTAAATGGAAAAATGACTTCATGCCTTTTCTCCACCAAACTGTTTGGCGAATGGAATACGGCGCAGGCGTTTTCCGGTAGCGGCAAATAGAGCATTTGCCAAGGCCGGCGCAGCTGCAACCGTTCCAACCTCACCAATTCCCCCGATTTCTGCATCGGGATCGGGAACTATATGAACGCTGATGTCCGGAGCTTCATTCAGGCGCATCATACGGTAATTGTGGAAATTTGTTTGCTCGACCCGTCCATCCTTCAAGGTGATTTCGTTATAAAGGGCCATCGTCAAACCAAAAATAAGCCCACCCTGAATTTGTGCTACAACACCATCAGGAAAAACAACAGGGCCGCAATCAACTGCGGTATGAACATGGACAAGTCGGATCTGCCCGCTCTGTTCAACAGCAACTTCAAGCACTGTGGCCGCCCAGGTCTGAAAAGAATAGTGCAGCGCAATACCCATTCCGTGACCGGGCGGCAATACTTTCCCCCAGCCAGACTGTTTTGCGGCTTCCTCAAGCACTTTTAATGCTCTTGGTTGATGAGCCGCCAGCTTTTTGCGAAATGCCAGTGGGTCGTGCCCTGCTTGATGCGCAAGCTCATCAATCATGCTTTCCACAACAAAAACATTATGCGTCGGCCCTACCCCGCGCCACCATAACGTGGTCACCGCATCAGGCTCATCCCTGACAAACTCCACCAGTTGATCGGGTAACGCATAGGGTGTTTGAGCAGCACCTTCCACAGCGTCTGGGTCTAACCCCTTCTGCATCCCTTCCGGATACCAACGCGCCGTCACAGCGGACCCAGTGGTGCGGTGATGCCAGCCACTTATTGCGCCGTCACGTGTAAGGCCTGCTGAAATACGATCATAATAAAATGGACGGAATTGATCTTGGGTAATATCTTCTTCCCGCGTCCAGATCAGCTTAACAGGATATGGAACCTGTTTGGCAAAACGCGCAGCCTGACCAATGGAATTGGAATCAAGCCTGCGCCCGAAACCACCACCGATCAGATGGTTATGCACGCTAATGCTCTCGGGAGGCAACCCCGTTGCATCGGCTACTTCCTGCCGCGCTCGACCGGGCACCTGCGTGCCAACCCACACATCTGCGCCGTCTTGCCGTATATGCAGGGTTGTATTAATCGGCTCCAATGCTGCGTGGGCAAGAAAAGGAAGCTCATAAACTGCATCTATGCGGATATCAGCTTGTTTCAGGGCGGCTTCTGCATTTCCGTTTTTTACCGCCTGAACACCCGACTGTTCTGATGCTTTTTTCATACGAGCAACAATATCATTAGTCGAGGTCACGGCATTTGAACCATAGTCCCACCGGGGGTTGGCTGCTTCAAGTCCTTTTATGGCGGCCCACATATGGTTACCGATAACGGCAATAGCATCAGGCAGAGTAATCACATCAACCACGCCAAGAACAGCCAGAGCCGCTATCCTATCATACCCCGTTAAGCGTCCCCCTTTTACCGGACAGGCCATAATACGCCCTATTTTCATCCCAGTTATTTGCACATCTATGCCAAAGCGGGCGCTACCGTCTATTTTGGCTTTTGTATCCAACCTGCGGGGGTTTGTACCAATCAGTTTAAAGTCGGCGGGGGACTTCAGAGAGACCTTTACAGGTACGGCCTGATGAGCTGCTGCCTCAGCAAGCTCTCCATAAGATAGGCTTCTCGGGCTATCCCGATGAAAAACCCGCCCGTTCCGTGCCTGGCATGTATCCTCGGTTACTCCCCAATGGTGAGCCGCAGCGGCAATCAACATCATACGTGCAGCAGCCCCTGCTTCACGTAATGGAATCCAGCTATCACGGGTAGAGGAAGACCCCCCTGTTTCCTCTTCGCCCGCTACACTATCAACATACGCAAGGTCAGCAGGTGCGGCTTCAAGAAAGACCTGATCCAGCTCCAAGTCTAGCTCTTCAGCCAGCAGCATGGAGATCCCAGTATAAATACCCTGCCCCATTTCTGCATAACGTATAATAAAGGTGACCTTGCCCTGCGCGTCGATACGAATAAAAGCGTTTGGACTGAAAATAGCTCCTGTGGCAGCATCCTGCGCTTTTGATGCTTTTAGAAGTGGTAATCCTGGTAGAAAGGCAGAAAGCAAAAACCCACTTCCGGCACTTACCGCCGCTCCCAACAAAGCGCGGCGAGATGACGGCAGAAACCCCTTTTGCACCTTGTTTTTTCTAGGTTTCATGGGTCGCGGCCTTACGAATAGCCTTCCGAATGCGCACATAAGTGCCGCAACGGCAAATGTTGCCAGCCATGGCCTCATCTATGTCCGCATCAGTCGGGTTAGGTATGTGCTGTAATAAAGCCGTAGCCGCCATAATCTGGCCAGACTGGCAGTAGCCACATTGAATAACCTCTTCATCCAGCCAGGCCTGCTGCACTTTTGCGCCGGCTTCCGTCTGGGCTATGGCTTCAATAGTTGTAATATCATGTCCTGCGGCCGCCGATACCGTCAGGAGACAAGATCTGACAGGCTCGCCATCCAAATGCACTGTACAGGCACCGCACTGGGCGACCCCACACCCATATTTTGTTCCTGTAAGACCCAGAAGATCTCGCAATATCCAGAGCACTGGCATGTCCGGGGGAACGTCCAGATTACGGACTACTCCATTAATTTTCAGATCAAACCCCATGCACGCCCGGCCTTACTACAATCTTGGTTAGATGTCTGTCTTACATGATACTCTATACATAAAGCGAATTGGCACTAAAAATTTATATAACTGATAGCTTTCAAAAAAGCTCTACCTAACAGAAAGAAATAAACAGAAAAAATATTACATTATCCAGAAAAAATCAGTAAATATAAAATAAATCAGCTATTGCGCGCTATTTATAGAGCTTCACAATAGCTGATCCATGAAATCAAAGGTCGCCAGTTAGAAACTGGGCGCGACCCAACCCAAAGCTCCAATGTTCATCAGAATTCTGCACAATGGAAACCATGAGGTCAGCTGACGCCAAGCCACACTCTTTTTCCAGCTTCTCTGCCAGAAGACGATAAAATACTGTAATCTGCTCTTTGGACCGCGGGCGAGATACAACCTGAAGAAGCACAACCTTGTCTGTGCGCGGAATATCCAAGCCTGTGTCTTCAATGATCATATGTGTTTTATCGTGCTCGGAAACAAGCTGATACCTGTCGCGTGCAGGTACTTTGAATGCTTCCAGCATAGCAGCATGAGCAGAATCAAGCAGCTCTCGAATTTCAGTCGCGTTACGACTACCTTTGACAATATGAAAATGTAAAAGAGGCATAAGGTTTTATCCTTTGAAAATGGAATTTAATTCAGAAAAATTACCCAACGGTATCGATCACTTTCCGTAATGTCAGCATCATCTCCTTCAGTTCCTGTTCGGTAGAAATGAAGGGAGGCCCAAAGGAGATGATGTCTCCTGTTACACGGAGCAGCAGACCTTGCGTAAGGGCCTCATCAAACACGGCCGCACCTCTTACGCCGGGACCTGCTTCCGCTGATTTCAACTCGATTGCTGCTGTCAGGCCAATATTACGGATATCTACAATTTGTACCATACCCTTCAGACTATGGGCTGCGTCTTCAAGAACAGGTTCAAGCGCCAGTACCCGCTCAAACAGACCTTCACTTTCTATAATATCCAACACCACATGCCCGACCGCTGCGGCAAGAGGATGGCCAGAATAGGTATAGCCGTGACAGAACTCAATCGCGTTCTGTGGGCCGGTCATGAAGGTGTTGTAAATCTCATCCGTGACAATAACGCCTCCCATCGGCACAATGCCATTCGTGACAGCCTTGGCAAAAGTGATGATATCCGGCTTGACCCCAAAGCGCTGTGAAGCAAACGGTGCGCCCATCCGGCCGAAGCCCGTAATCACCTCATCAAAAATCAACAGAATACCATGTTTTGTGCAGATTTCCCTTAAGCGCTGCAGATAGCCCTGTGGCGGTACAATGACACCCGTTGACCCCTGCACCGGCTCCACAATGACCGCGGCAATGGTGGAAGCATCATGAAGCGCTACTAGCCGTTCAAGATCTTCTGCACGGTGCGCACCCCATATTGGCTGGCCACGGGTAAAGGCCATGTGTTGCGGTTCATATGTATGCCGCAAATGGTCAACACCGGGCATCATGCCTGCGGCAAACATCTTTCGGTTTGAGAGAATACCGCCTACCGACATGCCACCAAAACCAACACCGTGATAACCGCGCTCGCGCCCGATCATGCGGAATCTGTTTCCGGCACCTTTCATCCGGTGATAGCCAAGCGCCACTTTTAAAGCGGTATCCACCGCTTCAGAGCCTGAGTTCGCAAAAAACACGTGATTCATGCCCTCTGGGGCCATGTCCGCTATACGCTGAGCCAGAGACAATGCCCCCGAATGCGTTAACTGGAAGCTAGGCGCAAAATCAAGTTGCTCAACCTGGGCCTTGACTGCCTCTGCAATAAGGGGATGAGCGTGGCCCAAGGGAGTGCACCACAGACCAGAAAGCGTATCAAACACACTATGCCCATCAAGGGTCTGGTAATAAGCCCCTTTTGCAGACACCAGCGTACGTGGTGCAGGATTGGCCTGTAACACGCGGCTGGCAGTGAAGGGCTGCCAGTAAGTGCCCTTCTTTGCAGTAACAACCGGATCAAAATTTCCCGTCACATTCGGCATCGACTGCTGTTCCTATCGTATCCACCCGACAAACTGCACAGGCGCATTTGGTAACAAACCGTAATGTGATCCTGTTTATCCGACTATGTACAGTTGCGCATATTTTGCGGAAACTGTACTGATAAATAGATGGTTGATACCGTTTTCCCTCATGTGGTGCTGGACCCGAACTGCTCCATCGCGCTCGTTTCTCAACTAGCCGATGCTATTATGAAGCAGATTCAGAATGGCGCTCTCCTGCCCCACAAGCGCTTACCTTCTATCCGGCGCATGGCGTCGCACTGCAAGACAAGTCCTATCACGGTTGTAAATGCTTACGCCCGACTGGTATCTGCTGGCCTGCTCGATGTGCGAGACCGTGGAGGCTATTATGTAAAACCATCACCTCTTTTGGCAACACAAAGGCCTCCCATTGATTCCCTATGGCTTCTGCAACACGCGTATGAAGAACATGCACCAATCATCAAGGCTGGATGCGGTTGGCTCGCACAACCTTACCTTTTTACAAATGCTGTAAAACAGGGACTCAAAGCGCTGGAGCAGTCATCAAGCCTAGCGAACATGCTGGATTATGGAAGCCCTTATGGCCTTATCGCACTCAGAAGTGCCATACGCCTTTTACTGGCAAAACGTGACATTCCTTGCACTGAAGACGGAATTATTCTGACCCATGGCGCAAGTCAGGCGCTAGAATTAGTCTTAAGAGCCTTTACGCAGCCAGGCGACACTGTTTTAGTAGATGACCCCGGTTACTGTAACCTTTACCCTCTCCTGCAAAGTCTTGGCCTTAAAGCTGTGGGCGTGGTGCGGAATGAGTCTGGGCCTTGTCCAGAGCTCTTTGAACGGGCTCTCAAAAAACATCCGGCCAAGCTTTTCGTAACGACGTCAGTACTCCACAATCCTACAGGAAGTTGTGTGACGGCACACAACGTGGCCACCATTCAAGCCATTGCAGCTAAATATGGCATTGCCATTGTAGAAGACAATATCTTTCTGGACTTAACGCCTGAAAGCCAGCCGTGTCATGCACGGCATGGCAAACTTCAGAATATCATTCATATCAGCAGTTTTTCAAAAACTATCGCACCTGGTTTACGCGTTGGCTACCTTGCCTGCTCTCCTGACGTGGGAAAACGCATCCTACGGTATAAAATGGCTGCCGGACTAACCTGTGCTGGCTTAAATGAAGCGATGGTCTTTAATATTATCAAAAATGGCCAGTATGGATATCATTTGACAGACCTTAGGGAGCGTTTGTTTCAAGCTCAAAAAACTGTCTGTCATTCTTTTCTTGCTATCGGAATGAAACTCTATATTCGCCCAATGGGAGGACTGTTTGCGTGGG
>NZ_LHZQ01000098.1 GCF_001580915.1 Acetobacter tropicalis
CTCCTTCATGTGTCCGGAAGGGGATCGGCAGACGATCCCGGTAATGCCAACGCCGAATGACACTCAATAAGTCCATGCGATCCCCTTCCGGACACATGAAGGAGACATCCGATCATGGCGCGGCGCCGTCTTCTGACCCGTGAAGCTCTTGCCCGACATTACGAGCCTTCTGTCGATGATCGCGAGATCACGAGACATTTTACACTCAGCCAGGATGACTTCGATCTGATCGCAACCCGCCGCGGAGACGCCTCCCGATTGGGTTTTGCGATGGTCATGCTCTACATGCGCTGGCCGGGACGGGTGCTGGAATCTGGTGAAACACCACCGGCTTCCATTCTGTCATTTGTTGCGCGGCAGCTCGACCTGTCCCCTGGGCTCTGGTCCCATTACGGACGTCGTGACGAAACCCGTCGATCCCATCTGGCCCACCTGATGAAGCGTTATGGCTACCGAACCTTCGATCGGTCGGCATTTCATGACATGACCGGTTTCGCGATGCCAATTGCACATCATGTGACCCAGCCATCCCGCATGGCTGCGATCCTGATTGACGAGATGCGTCGCCGAAGCATTCTTCTGCCGTCGGTCACTGTCATTGAAGCCCTAGTGCGCCGTGCTCGCCAGCAGGCCGATCACCTTGTCCATGACGTCCTTGCAGGGGGCCTGCCGCCGGAAACCCGTTGTCGTTTGGACAAAATTCTGGAGCGTCGTGGCGATCGCAGTGCCTCCTGGCTCTCGTGGCTGCGTAACCCGCCCTTATCACCAGCCGCGCGCAATATCCTGCGACTGCTAGAACGCCTGGAGTATGTACGATCCCTGAACCTCGACAGCGCTCGCGCCACGACCATACCGCGTGTGGCCTTTGACCGTTTGAGCGAAGAAGCTGCCCGGATTACGCCTCAGCATCTGGCCGAGCTTCGGTCATCCCGTCGTTACGCCATTCTGGTGGCAGCCGGGGTCCGACTTGAGGAGGTTCTAACCGACGCGACCCTCACAATGATGGACAAACTCCTCGGAAGCATGATGCGCCGTGCCGAGCACCGGATCCGTGACAAAGCGATTGTCACCATGCGATCGTTGCAGGCCCAACTTCGTCTGCTGACAACCTCCTGCTGTCATCTGATTGAGGCGCGTGATCAGGGCGTTGATTCACTGTCTTCCATTACGGGAATTGACTGGCCCCGTCTCCAGGACGCCATCGGCAGGGCTGAAACCCTGACAGCTCCAGAAACCATTGATCGCACGGCCGAACTGATCAACCGGCATCGCTCTCTTCGCCCTGCCATTGGCCCATTCCTGAACGCGTTCCAGTTTCAGGGTGGCCGCACGGTACAGGGATTACTGAAGGCGGTGCAGATCATTGGAGATCTCTATCGGACCGGTAAACGCCGCTTGCCTGACTCCTGTCCGATCCGTTTCATTCCACCTTCCTGGCACAGCTTTGTCAGGCCAGAGGGAACAGTCATACGGCAGGCTTACGAACTCTGTGTTCTGACCCAGTTGCGTGAGCGTCTGCGTGCCGGAGACATCTGGGTAACGGAAAGTCGCCAATACCGCGCATTCGACACCTACCTTCTTCCGGAAGCCACGTTTGCAGCGATGCGCGCGCAAGGACCGTTGCCTCTGGCGATCAATGCTATGGCTGACACGTTCCTGTCTCAACGGCGTGCAGCGCTGGAAACCGCGCTGAACCGGGTGACGGCTCTTGCCAGGAAGGGCGAGTTGTCACAGGTCCGGCTTGATGCACATGGTCTTGTGATTTCGCCTCTGAAAGCAATTACACCTCCTGCTGTGGAAGATTTGAGGCGGGCGGCTTACGACCGGCTGCCACGGATCAAGATTACTGATCTTCTGCTGGAAGTGGATCGCTGGACTGGTTTCACCGACTGCTTTACCCATCGCCGCTCCAGTCGTGTCGCGGATGACAAAAACGCCCTGCTGACGGTGATTCTGGCGGATGGCATTAATCTTGGTCTGACACGCATGGCCGACACCTGTCAGGGTGCCACCCTGCGCCAGTTGGCGCATCTGCATGATTGGCATATCAGCGAGACCGGATACGCCGAAGCCCTTGGCCGCATGGTCGCTGCCCATCGTGGTCTGCCCCTGGCGTCGCTCTGGGGAGATGGAACATCGTCCTCAAGTGATGGCCAACTGTTTCATGCAGGTGGCAGAGGCGCTGCGATCAGCGATATCAATGCGCGCAATGGCAGTGAACCGGGCGTCAGTTTCTACACCCACATCTCCGATCAGTATGATCCGTTTTCGACCCGGGTGATTGCTGCGACGGCCGGTGAAGCGCCCTATGTTCTGGATGGGCTGCTATATCATGCCAACGGGCTTTCCATTGAAGAGCATTATACCGACACGGGTGGGGCGTCAGATCATGTTTTTGGGCTGATGCCATTCTTCGGTTATCGATTTGCGCCCAGGATACGGGATCTGAAAGAGCGGAGACTTCGCCTGTTTCCAGATCAAAGCCCCGGTGATCTCTTGAGTGGAATGGCCGGTGACCCGATCAATACCAACCATATTGTAGCCCACTGGGACGATCTGCTGCGTCTCGTTACGTCCATTCGGAGTGGAACCGTGACGGCTTCGGCCATGCTGCGGAAGCTCGGCTCTTATCCCCGTCAGAATGGTCTGGCTGTTGCCTTGCGTGAAGTTGGCCGGATCGAGCGATCAATTTTTATGCTCGACTGGATACAGGATCTGGATTT
This sequence comes from Acetobacter tropicalis, assembly GCF_001580915.1. Lineage (GTDB taxonomy): Bacteria > Pseudomonadota > Alphaproteobacteria > Acetobacterales > Acetobacteraceae > Acetobacter > Acetobacter tropicalis. The sequence goes on from NZ_LHZQ01000098.1 coordinate 2,724, forward strand.
GCGCAGGCGAACCCAGGCAGGGCTCAACAAGGGAGAAGCCCGGAATGCGCTGGCTCGGGCGCTCTTCTTTAACCAGCTTGGCGAACTACGGGATCGGCGTTTTGAAAATCAGGCCTATCGGGCGTCAGGTCTGAACCTGCTGGTGGCAGCGGTTATCCTATGGAACACACGCTATCTTCAGTCGGCCATCACGACACTCGGCATTTCCGATGATCTGGCCCGGCATATTGCACCCCTCGGTTGGGAGCATATTTCTCTGACAGGGGACTATCGCTGGAATGTCGATGAGCAGCCCGAAGCGGGCGCGTTACGTCCGCTTCGGGTCCCTGCATCCCTGCTTGTCGCTTGAACCCCAATGCTGGCGGTTCTGTGGGTGTTCACCCTAAGCGTACGTAAAATACACTTTCGTGTCGTGACCCC
>NZ_LHZQ01000171.1 GCF_001580915.1 Acetobacter tropicalis
TAAACCTCAAAAATTACCCCAGCAGAATTGTTAACTATCATCCATGATCGCGCAAAACAGATCCTCAAAAAAAATCCCCGCATGAAAGCGGGGATCTTCAAGCCAAGGCTTAGAGGGCGGATTGTAAGCCTTCGTATTCTCGAAACCAGGACACAAACTGACTAATGCCGTCCTCCAACTGCGTCGTTGGCTTCCAACCAGTGAGGTCATGAATGGCGTTAATAGAAGCCCACGTGGTTTCAACATCAGCCTCGGGTCGCGGTAGCAAACGCAGTTTGGCTGGACGCCCCAGTTCCCTTTCCAGCAACTGCACCAGATAGCGGACAGGTTCGGGTCTATGATTGCCAATGTTCAATACGCGCGCTTCTCCGACTGGAGGCGGGGCTTCATAAACGGCCAAAACCCCTGCCACTACATCTGAGATGTAAGTGAAATCCCGCGCGAGGGCCTCTCCCTTATAAAGGGTGACATCTTTCCCGTGCGATATTGCCTGCGCAAAGCTGTAATAGGCCATGTCTGGGCGCCCCCATGGACCATACACCGTAAAAAACCGCAGACCTGTCTGGGGCAGGCCATATAAATGGCTATAGGTGGACGACGTCAGCTCTCCCGCACGTTTTGTAACCGCATAAAAAGAGCCGGGTTCATCCACCCTATCGGTTTCCCGAAATGGTAGGGACGTATTGCGTCCGTAAACCGAAGACGAAGAGGCGTAAACCAGATGCTTCAGATGCGGCAACCGACGGGCAAATTCGAGCACCGAGACGTGACCTAGCACGTTGGACTCGGCAAATGCGGCAGGATTGTTCATGGAATACCGAACGCCTGCCTGCGCTGCAAAATGCAACACACCCGTGATGGAGGACTCCTGCACAGCAAGCTGACCAAGGGCTGCCATGTCTGACAATTCAATCTGATGAAAAACAAACTGTGGCTGCTGTTGCAAGCGGGCCAGACGCGCCTGTTTCAATGCAGGGCTATAATAGGTGTTCAGGTTATCTACCCCGATAACCCGTTCCCCTCTCGCCAGAAGCGCCTGACTGACATGGTAGCCAACAAAGCCAGCCGCCCCTGTTACAAAAATCGTCACGTTCTTGCCTCAATACACCCCCAAAAGTGGGGTTGTGTATATCCTCTACCTTTTTTCCGAACTGTCTCAAACGGTCGGGAAAAAGGTGGTGTCAGGATTTTTTCTCCAAGGACGGGGCTTCCACCTTGTCCCCTACGGTTATACCCAGCCGCGCCGTTACCCCACCAGCCAGTTCAAGCGTAGCCGATACCGGACCATGACTGCTGATATGAGCCAGGCTGCGTGGAACAGCATTTTCGGCAATCGCCTGAATACGATGATCGGGCGCTATGAAGACGATATCCAGCGGAACAAGCGTGTTTTCCATCCACATATCACTCTGCTGGGGGGCTGCCCAAAGGAACAACATGCCACTGGTATCTGGCAGAGTAGTGCGGAACATTTCTCCCACCTGCTGCTGGCGTGGCGTACGTGCCAACTCCACTGAAAACACATGCCGACCGCTGGCAGACACAATTGTCAGATTTTCACGCGGCAAAACAGGCTGGGCCTGCGTTGGTTCGCTCATATCTTCCGTGCTGGCCATGGCGGTGGCACCCAATACCCCACCTGCCAGAAGGCAGGCCGCCACCACACCAAGAATACCCTGTCTCACTCACGAACTCCTAATCAACCGGCACAGAGAAACGGATTGTTCATACGTTCAGCACCCAAGGTACTTGAGCCGCCATGCCCCGGCATAATCACAATATCATCCCCCAAGGGAAGCAGTTTTTCTTTGATAGACCTTACAAGAAGATCTCCGTCCCCGTAAGGGAAGTCTGTCCGCCCAATTGTGCCCCGAAATAAGGTATCCCCCACAAAGGCAAATTTTGCTGCTTTATCAACAAATACCACATGGCCGGGAGTATGGCCGGGCACATGAATGACATCAAACGTCCGTCCGGCTGCCTGTATCTGTTCACCTTCTACAACGTAACGATCCACTTTGGCGTTTTCCAACTCTTCCAAGCCAAAATGACGTGCCTGATTTTCAATGGAAGACAAGAGAAAACCATCCTCTGCCGTAGGGCCGATGATGACAGGTAGGACTTTTTGTTGTTTAGCCAACAAACGGGACAGGGCAGCCACACCGCCTGCATGATCAAGGTGGCCATGTGTCAGCAGAATGGCCTCAACATTCAGACCGTTCTGCCGAATGAATTGGCCCAGCACATCCGCATCCCCACCAGGGTCCACTACCACGGCATGACGGGTTGCTTCATTCCACAACACAGAACAGTTCTGACGAAACGGCGTTACTGGGATTACCTGCAACTGCATGCCAGAATAGGCTTGGTGCAAAACTGTTCTCCTCCTTAATTTTACAACCCACAGAGTCAGAACGCAGGCATAATCCTATAGGCTTTCACGCGCCAAACTATTCGAAAGGCACATTCGCTGCGTTTACTGGCGTGCTTCCTGCACGGCGTCCATAAAAAAACTGCCAGATGCAAAGCTCTGGCAGTTTTGTGACACACTTAATATATGCCGAAGCCTCTTAGGCAGGAAGCTGCCAGCCGGTAGCCGGAATATCAAAGTGGCGCCGCAGATCATGCGCGGGAATGTTTGTGAGATCCTTGGGGAAGCTCTTGATCAGTTTGGCTTCTGCAGGCTTGCTGAGATGCGTGCGGATTTCATGCAGAACGGGGGCGGGAGCTGCCAGCACGAACCCGTCAATCTGCCCGCCCTTGTTTACAAGCGCATTGATGCGGTCTGCCACAACACGGGCAAACGCGTCTTTCGCGTTATCCGCCGGCGTGGAGCCGGAAGGAACTTTGCCGGGCGTGCCTTCATGATCATGCGCATCAAAATCCTGCACATCTCTGAATTCACCCTGTGCATCATGCAGAAAACGAACCTTGCCGCCATCTGCCACAACGTAGATTACGCGACCGTCTCTTGACTCTGCCATTTTATAGCATCCTTACTTTCTTAAATAATACTCTGTTGTAACGTAGTGTTCTTTCCTGAGGTATCAAGGGGGCACGCACTGGAGAACCTCTGATCCAAGCAGGCCTGCCCCTTGTTTCAGTTGTGTGCAGGAAACACGCATTTGTTATAAACTGGAAAAATGACCGTCCAGCCTCAACCCCACCTGCCCGTGCTGCCCCTCACGTCCCGCCCGCAGGTCATGACCCCACTTGACCACGCTCTGACCTGGGTGCTGGCAGGCCAGAAAGTTGCGCTGGCGACGGTGGTCGGCACATGGGGCAGCTCCCCGCGCCCTGCGGGTAGCTTCATGGCCATCAGCGAGACAGGCCGCGTGGAAGGGTCTGTTAGTGGCGGCTGCGTGGAAACGGATGTGATAACCACCGCGCAGGCCATTATGGATGGCGCACCTGCGGAGATTCTTTCTTATGGTGTCAGCAGCGAACGGGCATGGGATGTTGGGCTGGCCTGCGGTGGCAAGCTGGATGTGCTGGTAGAAGCCGTTAGCAGCCCGTCCTGCCCGACGGGCACCTTCCCGCTTCACCTTCTGGAACAGGCCTGCGCCTTTCTGGCTACACGTAAACCGGCAGTAATGATGCGCTCACTGGATGCGCAACACCACCGGCTTTTGGACACACATCACCGCAGCCTCCACCCTGATGCCTTGGCCTATGCAGTAGAAGAGTGCCTGCGCCATGGCACATGCCAGACTGTTTCAGAAGAAAATGGAGCGGACTGGTTTCTTCAACCCCTTACACCCCCGCCGCGTCTGTTGATTGTCGGTGCGGTTCATATTGCGCAGCATCTGGCACAGATGGCCCTCATGACCGGGCTTTCCCCATTGGTAATAGACCCACGCACAGCCTTGGCTACTCCGGAGCGCTTCCCCGGCTTTGTTCCGGGGGAAACACTCATTACCGAATGGCCGGATGACGCACTGGACGAGCTCGGCGTGGATGGCATGACCGCCATTGTCACCCTGACCCATGATGCCAAGCTGGACGACCCTACTCTGGAAGCCGCTTTGCGTGGTCCTGCATTTTACATCGGGGCGCTGGGGTCTCGTAAAACGCAGGCCAGCCGCATGAAACGGCTGAAAGAAGCTGGATTTTCTGAGCTGGATCTAAAACGTATTCACGGCCCTGTCGGGTTGGCCATTGGGGCTGTAGGGGCGGAAGAAATTGCTCTTTCCATCCTTGCGGAAATTGTTGCGATCCGTCGCGGAGCCGCCCTTGCCGAGCGCTCCGGGTGGTAAAGTCTAACACCGCCTTCCGGCCCATAGCGCTGGTGCTGGCAGCAGGGCGATCCTCCCGCACGGCACCAGACCACAAGCTGCTGGCACACGATGCCGCAGGCCAGACAATGCTGGCCAGAACGGCCTCAACGGCCCTGCACAGCAACGCGGAGCAGGTTGTTGTGGTTGTGCCGCCAGACAAACCTGAACTTTCCGCCCACCTGAACAACACGTTCCAAAACGAACAGAAACTGCATTTATGTCTCGCGCACGATGCGGTTGATGGGCTTTCAGCTTCTCTCCGCGCCGGAATTGAAGCTGCAGAGGCTTTGAAGGCTTCGTCCGTTCTGGTGTGTCTTGCGGATATGCCCCTTGTTTCCACCGGGCTACTGAACGCGCTGTTAGCGGAACACAGACGTCACCAAGCTGCTGCGACGGCACCCGACCGAGGGGGGCGCCCCGGAAACCCGGTTGTGTGGAGCAGCACGGAATTTGCAGCACTGAAGCAAATACGGGGTGATAAAGGCGGACGCGCCCTTCTTCAGGCGCTCGGTCAGAAAGTGCATCTTGTGCCTGCCCCGCTTGAAGAGCTCGTCGATTTTGATACGCCTGAACGATTGGCGGTCTATGCTCGCCTTCCCGCACAGTCTGGTTGACCGCCACGCGCTTACCCGAGACACTGCCCCAACGGAGCAGCACTGTGCTGCCTCTGTCACTGCAAAAACAAGAGATTTTTCATGAGCAAGATTCTACGCACAAACCCCAGCCCCATTCTGTCATCCGTGGTGGAATATCATGGTTTTATTTTCACGCAGGGCGTGGTCGCCCGGAATCATGATCTGGACATTGAAGGCCAGACCAAAGACGTTCTGGAGCAGATTGACGCCCTGCTGGAACAGCACGGCACAGACAACACCCGCCTGTTGCAGGCTCAGATCTGGCTGAAAGACATCAATGATCGCAACGCCATGAACAAAGTCTGGACAGCGTGGCTGCCGGAAAACCATGCCCCTGCCCGCGCCTGCGTACAGGCCGCCATGACCGACCCACGCGTACTGGTTGAAATCATGCTGATTACAACAAAATAAGCCTGCTTTGCTCCGGCACGGGGCAGCACGCACCACGTGGCATCCGCGCCACAGTTTTGCGACTCCCTCCTGCCGGAGCCACACTCTGTTTTTTATGGTTTACACTTCCACAGAGACGGAATTTTGGCAGATTCATGGCTTATTATAGGATTTTATTCCTATTTTTACTGCCAAACCACCTCTCCTTGTGCAAACCCGAAAAAGAGTGTTTTTGCTCCGCATTGAGCGCTTGCCTGACCTGCACAGATGTTTATACCTAAGCGAAGACAACTCTTAAGCCCGTGATGCAGGAAAGGTACGCTGAGATGCGAGATGGACGGCCTGGTGCTTTTAAACTGAAAATGGCCGTTGTTTCGCTTCTGTCCTTATCCGCCTTTATACAGCCGGCGGCCGCTAAAAGCCGGCACGCAGCACACCGGCATGCTGCTCCCCACAAAATGACATTCACTGCTGCGTCCTATCATGGCTCTGCCGGACGTTATGCTGCAGGCCGCTGGCACCCGGCAGCAGGCAGACACTGGCATCGGGGTGGTTACGCTACCGGGCATGTCATTCAGTGTGTGGCGTATGCTCAGACTGCTTCAGATGTTATGCTACATGGTAATGCCCGTGACTGGTGGCACAATGCGGCTGGCGTGTATGAACGGGGCTCCGCACCGGAACCAGGTAGTGTGCTGAATTTCCGCAGCACCCGCCGCATGCCGCTTGGTCATGTGGCTGTCGTGCGGAATATTGTTGATAGCCGCACCATTGTTATTGATCAGTCCCACTGGGCCCAAAATGGCATTAGCCGGAATGTGCAGGTCATTGACGTTTCTCCCAACAATGACTGGTCAGCCGTTCGTGTTGCTCTAAACAACCGCTCTGGTGGGTTTGGCTCCATTTATCCCACATACGGTTTTATCTATGGGCGTCGTCCGGGTGGCAGCAACCACGCCAATGACGTGATGACCGCTTGGGCCCATAAGATGAACACACAGGTTGGCGCCACTCAGCTTGCACAGGCTCCTGCTACCGCCCGCCCCATTACCAGTGGCGCAGAAGAAGACGGTATTACCTTCGATAGCCAGAACTGACGTTTCCAGGTTCTTCATTCAGAACGTTACAAAACACCGTCCGTTTCTCTTCGGGTGGTGTTTTTTATTTGAGCCTGCTCAGGCGTGACCCGTCTGCCCGGTCAGGCGCACAGGATCTATATCAATCGCAGCCAGAGCCTGACGCCATTTAGCGCCGTAATCCTGCCCAAACACGATCTCACGTGATGGGGGTGCCAGCAACCAGGCATCATGCCGGAAGATTTCCTCTTCCAACTGCCCCGTCCCCCAACTGGCATGCCCCATGGCCAGCAGGGCATCTTCTGGGCCACTTCCTTCTGCAATATCCTTCAACACATCCAGACTGGCAGTAAGGGTAACACCGCCAGTAACAGACAGGCTTCCTTCGCTTTTCCAGTCTGAAGAGTGCAGCACGAACCCGCGTGTTTCATCTACCGGCCCACCTGCACATACCCCAATGCGGCGCAGCGGCGGAATGGGGCCTATTTCCAGTTGCTCCAGAACATCGTTCAACCCCGGTTTGGGGAGGCGCCGATTGACCACTAATCCCATGGCTCCGCCTTCATGAGCATGAGCACACACGTAAATGACTGTCCGCGCAAACGGTGTATCGCCCAAAGCCGGGGATGCCACCAGAAGAAGCCCAGTTAATGAATGACCTGGTTGTATTGACTGTTGAAGAAGGGAGATATGCTTGAAAGCCATACTTCCGATATGAGGTGAACCTTGCAGTTTGGCAAGTTTTTGCCCCTGTTTCCTGCGTAATTCTCGACATTTTTTAGCCCAGACAGAGGGGACCGCTTTTCCTGTTTCCCCTCCCTTTGAGCGTCCCGCCTAGCATGGCACAGACCTCCTTGCTGATCTTTTTACAAACATCGGGTTCAGGCTTAGCATTGCTTTAGAACAGGGAAGGAACAGCATGAACAAGCTCGCCAAATTTCTGCGTGCGCTGGACAGCTATCACATTACAAACGGCGATAAATTTGATCTGAAAGACCATAATCCTGATGATGATGGCGATCTGGGCCTGACCAAGGCTGAGGGTGCCAAACTTCTGAAAACAGTAAAAAAACGCCTTCTGGAACTTCAGGATCTGCTCTACGCCAATCAGACCCACTCCGTTTTAATCATCCTGCAAGGTATGGATGCCGCCGGGAAGGATGGCACCATCAAACACGTTATGTCCGGCGTAAATCCACAGGGCGTTTCCGTTAGTTCCTTCAAGCAGCCTGGTCCGACAGAACTTTTACACGGTTTCCTGTGGCGTATTCATCTGGCTGCCCCGCAGGTAGGGCGCATCGTAATTTTCAACCGGAGCCAGTATGAAGATGTTCTGGTTACGCGGGTTCACCCAGATCTTTTGCAGCATGAACATTTAAGTGGCGAGATCAACTCCCCGGAATTCTGGCAAGGGCGGTACAGTGACATCCGCCATCTGGAACATTATCTGGCCCGGCAGGGGACCATCGTTCTAAAGTTTTTTCTGAATATTTCACGCGAAGAGCAAAGAGAACGCCTTCTGGCCCGACTGGATATTCCCGACAAACGTTGGAAATTCTCGCCTGCGGACCTGCGTGAACGCGAATATTGGGATGACTATCAGAAGGCTTATCAGAATGCCATTTCTGAAACTGCTCGCCCTTACGCGCCTTGGATTGTCGTCCCTTCCAATCACAAATGGTATGCACGTCTGGTAGTGATTGGAGCCATTATCCGTGCACTGCAGAACCTGCAACAGCAAGCCCCCAAGCCTGCACCGGAAGTTGCTAAATTTCTGGATGATTACCGTACGCGCCTGTTAAGCGAGCATCCCTAAACGCACTTCATGCATAAAAAGGTCTGTAACCGCAGGAGTGAGCGAGGCAGTTGGCAGTTACCATTCTCTGGTCACGTTCTGTCTGGCTCCTGACTGTTTTGAAGGAAGGTTTTTTGTTAATGGCTACATCTGCCCTCCCCCGCGCCTTATTGGCTGCGGCTCTTTTAAGTCTGGGGTTACCTCTGGCAACACCTGCTTCTTTTGCAAGAAGCTTCGAGGCTTATCAGACTGTTCCCGCTAGCTGTGACAACCGTGATTTCATGGCGAAACAGCAAGCCTTTGAAAATGGTGGGCCCAAAGCTGATGTGCCAGTACATATCTGCGGCACGGTTATTGCCCTCTCCCCCAAGGCAAGACGGACACGCAGTGGGTGGCATGGTTATTTCTATGTGGCCGTTGCCCCGAATATTTCCATCCGAATTGTCTCCGGCCTGGACGAGATGAATGCCCCGGCCTGGCCATGGGTCAACAAAGGGGATCAGGTAGAAGTGGTGGGCCGTTATTATTACGATTCTTTCCGGAAACAGGGAGTGGACTGGACCCATCATGGGACAGGACGCGCCTGGCATGTGTCGGGGTATGTAACCGTCAATGGTCATCGCTACGAGTAAAATGCTATCGGCATAAAAAACGGCCAGTCAGAACTCTCTAACTGGCCGTTTCCAGTTTTTGCGTCAGAAGAAGCCGTTTAGCCCGCCGCTTCTTCTTCCTTCTCACTGCCCCGTTCATCTTCATCAGATGCCGGAGTACCAAGCGCTTTACTTTCCACAATATCGAACGTCAGAGCGCCGTTCTTCAGGCCGATCTTCACTGCACCGCCTTTGACAAGTTTGCCAAACAGCAGTTCTTCCGCCAGCGGCTTCTTGAGCGATTCCTGAATGACCCGGCCCAACGGACGCGCACCATACAGTCTGTCATACCCACGTTCGGCCAGCCATTCCTTGGCTGCGGAAGACAGTTCGATCGTCACGTTACGGTCTGCAAGCTGTGCTTCAAGCTGCAACACAAACTTTTCGACCACACGGCCCACCGTTTCCGGCGTCAGGTTAGCGAACGGAATGATCGCATCCAGACGGTTACGGAATTCCGGTGTGAACAGCCGCTTGATGGCTTCCTCATCTTCACCATCACGCGCGATACGCCCAAACCCGATGGCTTCCTTGCTCAGATCAGCCGCCCCGGCATTTGTGGTCATGATCAGGATAACGTTCCTGAAATCGACCGTCTTGCCGTTATGGTCGGTCAGTCTGCCGTGATCCATCACCTGCAGCAGCACGTTATACAGATCAGGATGAGCCTTTTCGATTTCATCCAGAAGCAGCACGGCATGCGGATGCTGGTCAATGGCATCGGTCAGCAGACCACCCTGGTCAAACCCGACATATCCCGGAGGAGCCCCCAGCAGACGGGAAATGGAGTGACGCTCCATATATTCCGACATGTCGAAACGGATCAGTTCGATACCAAGTGTGGACGCCAACTGCCGGGCCACTTCCGTTTTCCCGACCCCAGTGGGGCCAGAGAACAGATAGTTGCCAATCGGCTTTTCAGGATCACGTAGGCCAGCACGAGACAGCTTGATGGCGGCAGACAGGGTTTCAATTGCCTGATCCTGCCCGAACACCATCCCTTTCAGGTCACGTTCCAGAGCCCGCAGCACTTCTTTATCATCAGCAGAAATGCTCTTGGGCGGAATGCGCGCAATCCGGGCAATGATGTCTTCCACATCCTTCAGGTTCACGGTTTTACGCCGCTTGCCTTCAGGCAGAAGCATACGGGACGCCCCAACTTCATCAATCACGTCAATTGCCTTATCCGGCAGTTTCCGGTCATGGATGTATTTGGCGGACAGTTCCACTGCCCCACGAATGGCTTCTTCCGTGTAACGGACCTTGTGGTGCTTTTCGTAGCTGCTTTTCAGACCACGCAGGATTTTCACCGCATCATCCACAGTGGGTTCCGGCACATCAATTTTCTGGAACCGGCGCACAAGGGCACGATCCTTTTCAAAATGCTGGCGGAATTCCTTATATGTGGTGGACCCGATGCACCGCAGCGTGCCAGCCGCCAGAGCAGGTTTCAGCAGGTTGGAGGCATCCATGGCCCCGCCTGATGTTGCCCCGGCCCCGATCACCGTATGAATTTCATCAATGAACAGGATACCGTGCGGGTCCTGATCCAGTTCTGTCACAACGGCTTTCAGGCGTTCTTCAAAGTCACCACGATAGCGGGTGCCTGCCAGCAACGCGCCCATATCCAGCGAGTAGATGGTCGCTTTCAGCAGCACTTCAGGCACATTGCCTTCCACAATGCGGCGGGCGAGCCCTTCCGCAATGGCGGTTTTACCCACCCCGGGGTCCCCCACATAAAGCGGGTTATTCTTGGTACGGCGGCACAGGATCTGAATGGTGCGTTCAACTTCCGTATCGCGCCCGATCAAAGGATCAATTTTGCCCGCTTCCGCCTTTGCATTCAGGTTGATGCAATAGGTGGACAACGCATCCTGATTTTTCTGTGTCCGTGTTTCGCCGCGCTCTCCATCTTCGTTCTTGTCCGAGCCTGAACCGGAATTGGTACCCGTGCCAGTAACCGGACGGCGCGTGGAACGATCAGGAGCCTTGGCAATCCCGTGGGAGAGAAAATTCACAGCATCCAGCCGCGTCATGTCCTGCAGTTGCAGGAAGTACACGGCATGGCTTTCCCGTTCAGCAAACAAGGCAACAAGTACGTTCGCACCCGTCACTTCATCACGCCCGGTAGACTGCACATGTATGGCCGCACGCTGAATAACGCGCTGGAAAGCCGCTGTAGGTTTGGGTTCTGTCGGGCGGTCAGACGCCAGACCCGCCAGATCCTTATCAAGAAAACCGGTCAGATCGGTCCGCAGGCGTTCCAGATCAACGCCGCATGCCCGGAACACCGTAACGGCATCCGCATCATCGACCAGGGCAAGCAGCAGATGCTCAAGCGTCGCATATTCGTGATGCCGTTCACCGGCCAGAATAAGTGCCTTATGCAGCGTCTGCTCAAGATTGCGTGACAACATGACGAGACGCTCCTTTCCCCAGTTTCCCAGACCGTAACACTGTGTCCAATGAGACGTCTGGTTCCCTCAGAATCATATTTGGCTGCTTTGAGCGGAATTGCGAGTCAGAACCGCATAAAAAAGACGCTATGGGCGACTTTTTTTCGTTTACTCGCCTTAATCCTTTTCAATCGTACATTGTAACGGGTGCTGATTCTGGCGCGCAAGGTCCATAACCTGCGTCACTTTTGTTTCTGCAACCTCGTATGTGAACACGCCGCACACGCCAACACCGCGCTTGTGCACGTTCAGCATGATACTGGTGGCTTCATCCCGATTCTTGTTGAAGAAGCGTTCAAGCACATGCACCACAAATTCCATGGGCGTGTAATCGTCGTTCAGCATCAGAACTTTGTACATGGCGGGTTTGCGGGTTTTGGGCTTGGCCCGCACCACGACCCCGGCATCGCTGCCGTCATCATCCGACTCCGCGCCGCCGCCATTACGTCGAGACGGCCCATTACCCGCATGCAGGACTGAAAAAGAACGGGATGCCATCAGGCCAGAACTCCGCTTCCGAACTTTGAGAGGGAAAGACATGCGCTATCATATTGGAATTCAGCACAGGGATGGAAGAGGCCATTGCATCTGAAACGCCCTGATTTCAAGACGCTATCGTAAAGATTGCCACATTTATGCCACATAACAGGCTAACACCAAGTACAAGAACACCGCGCCAAGGTCAGGATTCTCCAGTTTTTTATCGACGCGGTCTTGCAATCTGAAGTACCAGACTGAATTATCCTGAGAATAAAGCAGGTGGGATCGCGCAGTGGCAGACATTTACGCAACAGGACGCACAACAGACACTCCAACACAAGGTCTGGACTCTTCTCGCCGTAAACGACGCCCTGCCATGCGTAAATGGGTTGGCCTGCTGGCCGGTGTGGCGTTGACCACCTTTGCCAGCCAGCGCGCAGCCCACGCCCAGTATGCGGGCCAGATCAGTTCCATTGTGATGGACGCCAAAACCGGGGCTGTTCTTTCCCAGACTGATCCCGACCTGCGCCGCTACCCTGCCAGTCTGACAAAACTGATGACGCTTTACATGGCGTTTTCCGCGCTGCGCGCTGGTACCATCACGCTTGATCAGGCTGTTCCTGTTTCCATTCATGCCGCGACAATGGAACCTTCCAAACTTGGTTTGGTTCCCGGCACCCGCCTGACTGTTGAGCAGGCCATGCTGGCGCTGGTGACCAAATCCGCCAATGATGCCGCCTGTGCTCTGGGTGAATTTCTGGGCGGCGGAAGCGAACCACAATTTGCCGCCATGATGACCCAGCAGGCTCGTGCGCTTGGCATGAACAACACCACATTCCGCAACGCTTCCGGCCTGCCTGACCCAGATCAGATGACCACCGCGCGGGATCTGGCCATTCTGGCCCGCCATATCGTGACGGACTTTCCGGAAGATTATCATTATTTCTCCGTGGCCGCTTTCCGCTTTCATGGCCGCATGATCCCCAACCATAACCCCATGCTGAAGGCCTATGTCGGCGCGGACGGCATGAAGACCGGCTACACGCAGGAAGCAGGCCGCAATCTGGTGACCTCAGCCATCCGCAATGATGTGCGGCTTGTTGGGGTGGTGATGGGCGCATCTTCCAACCCGCAGCGCACCCTTGTGATGGCAGATCAGCTTGACCGGGGCTTTGATGCCGAAGGGGTTGCCCCGGTTGCACGTCCGCTGGTTCTGGCACGCAACGTAGTACCGGCTCATCGCCGTGGCGGACGGGTGATCATGCTGGCAGCGGCTTCAGCCCGCCACGGACACGCACCGCTTGAAGTAGCGGAAGCGCCGTTGAGCCGTCATACCCGGCATGTGCGCGCAACGCCTGTTTCAGGTGGCCATCATGTCCGGCTGATTGGGGCCAAGGTTCATCCGGCAACGGCGACCACCACCAAGCATGTTCATCGGGCTCATTCCACCCGTAATCATACCTGAATTCTTTTCCACAACCCGTTTCCGGGCCGGAAGCGGGTTGCCTTTACTGCCGCCTCACTCCATTTTGCATATCTCTAAATTAAGATCTGCAAAAATCACGGAGCATAAGCATGGCCGGCAGAAGCGGCATTGTCCTGCATACTGAAGAAGATTTTGAAGGCCTTCGCGCTGCGGGCCGTCTGGCTGCCGCCACGCTGGATATGATCACCCCTTACGTCAAGCCGGGTGTCACCACCGAGGAACTTGACCGCCTTATTCACGAATACACGCTGGATCATGGCGCTATTCCGGCTCCGCTGAATTATCGGGGCTACCCCAAGGCAAGCTGCATTTCCATCAACCACGTGGTATGCCACGGTATCCCTAGTGAAAAGCGCCTGCAGGACGGTGATATCGTCAATATTGATGTCACTTCCATTGTTGATGGCTGGTATGGTGACAACAGCCGCATGTACACCGTTGGCAAGGTGCCGGTAAAAGCCGCCAAACTGATAAAAACCACCTATGACTGCCTCATGCGCGGCATAGAGGTTGTGCGCCCCGGTGCCACCCTGGGCGACGTAGGGCATGCCATCCAGACTCTGGCCGAGAAAAACCGTTATTCCATTGTGCAGGATTTCTGCGGGCATGGCATTGGCCGTACCTTCCACGCGGAACCCAACGTGCTGCATTACGGTCGGCCGGGCGAAGGTTTGAAACTGAAGGCGGGCATGGTGTTTACCATCGAACCCATGCTCAATATCGGCCGCCCGGACGTAAAAATTCTGGATGATGGCTGGACGGCAGTAACACGTGACCGTTCTCTTTCAGCACAGTTTGAGCATATGCTGGGGGTAACAGAAACGGGATATGAGATTTTCACGCTCTCCCCGGCTGGATATACTTGCCCACCCTACCCTGTTGAAGGCTGATCACGCATGATGCTTCCGCCCCGTCGATCCTCGTCTGGCCTGCCTTTACGTCTGCGTTTTGCCGCCATGGTTTTTCTCGCCTGCGGCACGGCTGGTTTCTCCACGGTATCCCTTGCCGCACCTGCCAGTTCATCCGCACCGGACCCGCTGGCTTATGGCAAGGACCAGCCAGACGGCCTCCCTCCGCTGGCTCCTACGCCGGGTAAGCATGGCATGGCGGTTTCTGCACAGAAACTGGCATCGGATGTCGGGGCGCAGATTTTGGCTAAGGGCGGCAATGCGGCTGATGCGGCCGTTGCCATGGGATATGCACTTGCCGTTGTGTATCCTGCGGCGGGAAATATTGGCGGCGGTGGCTTCATGCTTCTGCGGCAGCCAGGCAAACCGTCAATTTTCATCGATTTTCGTGAAAAAGCGCCGCTGGCAGCTTCAGCCGATATGTATCTGGACGCCAAGGGCAACGTGATCCCTGACCTATCCATTACGGGCTGGAAAGCCGTGGCTGTGCCCGGCACGGTGGCAGGTCTGGATCATATTCACCGCAAATGGGGGCGGTTGTCCCGCAAGGTTGTCATGGAGCCAGCCATCAAACTGGCACGAGATGGCTTTGTGCTTGGAGAGGGTGATGTGGCCCTGCTCAATACCTCCACGGATGCTTTCCGCGCCAGCCCTGAAGCCCGCGCCATTTTTCTTCGGCCCGATGGGTCACCTCTTCAGGTAGGGGACAGGCTGGTTCAAACCAATCTGGCCCGTTCTCTGGAGCTCGTGGCTCAGCAGGGAGCAGACGCATTCTATAAAGGCCCGATAGCCAAAACACTGGTTCAAGCATCGCAAAAAAATGGTGGTCTGCTTCAGGCCGCTGATTTTGAACGCTACCAGCCTCGTGAACTTTCTCCGCTAAGCTGCCATTATCGCGGCTATGTGGTGGAAACCTCTCCTCCGCCCAGTGGCGGTGGCATCGCACTGTGTGAAATTCTGGATATTCTCTCCGGGTATGACATGCACGCGCTTGGCCTGCACACCGCGCCGGCTTTGCAGCGTGAAATTGAAGCCATGCGCCATGCCTATTCAGACCGTCGTGGGCTTGGTGACCCGGCTTTTGTGCAAAACCCGGTGCAGCATCTACTAGACCCTGCTTACGCGGCAGAGGTACGTGCCCATATTCCCACAGATACGGCTGTACCATCCAGCACTCTGAAAGAAGGCGAGGCGACACCGGAGAAACACGAGACCACCCATTTTTCGGTGATTGATAAAGACGGATTTGCCATTTCCACCACCTACACGCTGAACGGCTGGTTTGGTGCGAAAGTGATTGGGGGCGACACCGGATTTTTCCTGAACGATGAAATGGATGATTTCTCGGCCAAACCGGGATCACCGAATATGTTTGGCATTGTCGGCAGCAAGGCCAACGCCATTGCGCCGGGCAAAACGCCTCTCTCCTCCATGTCTCCCACCATTGTCTCCCGCAATGGCAAACCTGTTCTGATTATCGGCAGCCCGGGTGGCTCACGCATTCCCACCATTGTGCTGTCCGTTATTCTGGGAGTGGTAGATTATGGGCTGGATATTCAGCAGGCCATTGATCTGCCGCGCCTGCATCAGCAGTGGCTGCCGGAAGCGGTAGAAGTGGAAGCTGGCGCTGTCACACCCCAGGTAGAAACCACGCTGGAGCATGAAGGCTATACCTTCTCTCCCCATGCGCCATGGGGCATGCCGGAAGGTATTCTGGTTGGCGGCCCCAAGCTGGGAGAAAAAGGCTCGGCCCATTATTATGGTGGATATGACCGCAGACACCCCGGCGGAGGCGCCACTGGCGAATAACAGCGTCCAGGGGCATCCCCACTCACTCGGTGGATAGCCCTGCAAACAGGCCGTTTCTCCCTTTTGCAAAAGGCGCGTTCCTCCTGAAGAGCGCGCCTTTTCTATTCCCTTTGGCTCCGGATTATGGGCATTGGTTTTCTTGGCATATGGAACATCCTGCTAAAATTCTGGTCAGCGCATGCCTGCTGGGCCAGCCCGTTCGTTACGATGGGTCCGCCAAAACGCTGGTCCATACTCATCTTGAACGCTGGCAGAAAGAGGGGCGCATCATTGCGCTTTGCCCGGAACGGGCCGCCGGTCTCCCCACGCCTCGCCCTGCTGCTGAAATTGCCGACCGTGAAAACGGATTGGCGGTTCTGGAAGGTAAAGGCCGTGTCATGGACAATACGGGAGCCGATGTTACAGCCGCATTTGTCGCCGGTGCACAGGCCGCCCTTGCGTTGGCCCAAGCCAACCAGTGTCAGTTTGCGCTTTTGATAGATGGTAGTCCGTCCTGTGGCAGCCTGTCTGTTTATGACGGCAGTTTTACGGGCCACAAACATGCCGGAGAGGGTGTGACCGCCGCTTTACTCCGCCAGCATGGGGTGGAAGTTTTTGCCCATACGGACATCGACGCCCTGCACACCAGACTGCAGGCTTCCACTCTCTCCTGAACTGAGGGACCATAGGCCGCAAGCCCGTCGGGCACGGAACTCAAGACCTTTTTGAAAATCAGAAGGCCAACATCAAAACTCTGACTGACTTGAGGTAAGCCCCTCAGGGGGCGAGACCACCGAAAGCCGTCCGTCAACAGCCTCCCCACTCATATGGCACATATTCTGCAGGGGCAGGAGGCGTGTCGTTATAGACGTGCCAGTGTGTGCGCCTTTCCCTCCGGATCACGCACCTGTAGCGCTCCATCCACATAATCCGGGCCCAAAGGGACCTTGCCGTAACCACCCGGAATATCCAGCACGTAGGTGGGCCACGCCAAGCCTGTGACACGCCCCCGCAAACCCGCCAGCAATTTCTGCCCTTCTTCAACCGGCACATGGAACCGCGCCGTGCCGGGTGCCGGGTCCAGTTGATGCAGGTAATAGGGGCGCATCCGCACTTCCACCATGCTGCGGAACAGGGCTTCCAGTGCCTCTTCCCGATCATTCACCCCCCGAAGCAGCACAGACTGGCCGAGCAGGGGAATGCCCCGCCGAACAATACGCTTCAGGCTTGCCCGCGCGGCTTCTGTCATTTCTCGGGCATGATTAACGTGAACCGCCATCCACACCGCCTTGTCCGACTCCAAAACATCCAGCAGGGCATCCGTCACCCGTTCAGGTGCTGCTACCGGCACACGGCTATGCAGCCGAATGGTGGTGACATGCGGCATGGCGGAAAGGGCAGCCATAATCTGGCCCAGCCGCCGCGGAGAGAGCATGAGCGGGTCTCCCCCTGTCAAAATCACTTCCTGAATTTGGGGATGGGTACGAAGCCACTCGAACGCTTTTTCCAGCGCGGCATCATCCAGCACGCCACCATCTGGCCCCACATGCTCCCGCCGAAAGCAGAATCGGCAATAAAGCGGGCAAATCAGCAACGGCTTGAGCAACGCACGATCTGCGTAACGATGCACGATACCGGGCACGGGAGAGAGCGCATCATCCCCGATCGGGTCTGACCGTTCTTCCGGTGTGACCAGCAGTTCCTCCGGCGAGGGGATGACCTGAATGCCTATCGGGTCATCCGGCTGTTCAATCAGGTCAAGAAAAGCTGGAGGAATGGTTGTGGCATACTGCTCTGCCACAGCTTCAAGCGCAGCCTTCTGCTCTGGTGGCACCAGACCAGCGGCAATCAGATCATCAGGCGTGCGTAAGGGCTTGCGGGATGAAGGATGGGGCTTGACCGAATGAGACATGTCACGGCTCTACTCTCACCATGTCCATTCCTGCAACAACACAACGCACGGCACCCGCTTCCTCAGTCTCTTTTTCTGGCGGGGAAGACCCTGACCATATTCGGGACCGGCTGCCTTTTCTGCATCGGCGGAGCATGATGCAACGTGGCGTTCGGGCGTTTCTGGAAGCTCGAGGCCACATGGAAGTAGAAACCCCGTACGTGGTGCCCACACCGGGGGAGGAAGTGCATCTGCACCCTTTCCATACCGTCAGGGAAACGCCACAGGGCCAGCAGGAAGACCTGTTCCTTCATACCAGCCCGGAATTCGCCATGAAGCGGATTGTGGCTGCCACCGGGCTGCCGGTGTTCCAGTTTGCGCGGGTATGGCGCAATGGCGAGCGCAGCGGCCTGCACGCACCGGAATTTACCATGCTGGAATGGTATCACCCGGGCCTTGGCCTTCATGGGTTGATGGATGAAACGGAAGCCCTGGTGAAAGCCGTTCTGCCCCCTACTCTCACACGCCATGGCCAAAGTAACGCGCTGGACATGACACAGCCTTTTGAACGCCTGACCATGGCCGAGGCCTTTCAGCGCCATGCAGGCGTTGATCTGCTGCCGACCGAGGGAGATGCGCAGGCTCTGGCCACTGCGGCAGGATGCAGCCTGCGAGAGGGGGAAAACTGGGAAGACCTTTTTTTCCGGCTGCTGCTGGAACGGGTGGAACCAGCCATTGGCCGCCGCCGCCCCACTTTTCTTACCCATTGGCCCGCCAGCCAGGCCGCCCTTGCTTGCCGTGACCCCGCCAACCCGCAGGTTGCATTACGGTTTGAACTCTATGCAGCGGGCATGGAACTGGCGAACGCCTTTGAAGAACTGACGGACGCCACGGAACAACGCACCCGTTTTGAAGCCGACCGTACCGCCCGGCGCAGCCTCTACCCACAAAGACCAGATTGGCCAATGGACGAAGCCCTGCTTCGTGCGTTACCACACATGCCACCTTGCTCTGGCATAGCGCTGGGGTTTGACAGGCTTGTCATGCTGGCCTGCGGAACATCACGGATACAGGATGTCTTGTGGATAAGCGTTTAGTCTGTAACAGTTCTACCAGTTTGTTTTCCTCATGGTCCGGCTGGGTGCCGGGCTGGCATGTTTCACCTTGTCGGGATTTTGTCATGACACACAGAAAACGCCTTTTCCTGGTGGGCATGCTCTCTCTGGCTGCTTGTCAGGTTCCTACAGCCAAGGAACGCCGCATGCTCGATTCCATGATCGGAAAGCAGGCAGTGGATGTGGTGCGCACTTTTGGTGTCCCGACACGGGAATTCAAATCAGGCGATCATACCTTCCTGGCTTACGTCAACCAGCAGACCGATTATTCCTCCCCCATGGGTGGCTGGGGATATGGTGGCTGGGGTGGCGGTTGGGGCGGAGGATACGGTGGCTG
>NZ_LHZQ01000158.1 GCF_001580915.1 Acetobacter tropicalis
TGACCCGAAATTGCCTCAAGTGTGAGAAATCCGCGTCAATCATCCCAACACCATTCCTCCCCGACCGCCTGTCTTCGGGTGGCGCAGATCCTGCTTGAGCAGGATCTGCGGGAAACCCTCGCAGCCGGCCCTCCTGATGGACAAAGTTTCCGGTCTTTATTCATGTCTCAACAGGACGATGAACTGAGCCAGATTAGCCGCAATAGCCTTTCCGAGCAGCTTGATACCCTCCAAACTATCTACAAAACCCTTTATAAAAACAAAGAATATTCAGATTTTTTTTCAGAACCGGATCCCACACTTGCTCCCCCTTATTCATTCGAAACCTACGACAGGATGCGTCACAGGATCCTTCACGAAGCCAGGGTGTTTATCGGACGACCTTTACACATCGCGGCCCGTGCATATTTTCACCATCCGGACATTCCATTGTCCTGGCAACGCTGCAGACAGACCCTTGATGCTCTGAACGGTGCGGACATCCTGCTGGTCGAGCCCCATGATCCTTTCCCGACCGGCTATCATCCCCCACCTCCCCCCGGAAAGCGGTCCCGTAATTTAGGCCATAAACGCAAGCGGTTTTTTGCACTCAAAAAACAGTTCGCAGGCGTTATTCCCCTTCTGGCAGCCATGGATGTCATCTGGTGCACCCACTATCTCCCTTCTCATAATGCTGAGGACCGACGTAGGGCCGGCACTTGCGATATCCGACCATTGCGACCCCGTCGCAGTTTCATGGACGATGATCGTGACCGGGAACTGACAGTCGCAACACTTGCCTATGCCCTGTGGTTCCAGAGATGGGGGCTGGAACAGAAGCTTCTGCAGAGCAATAGTCCCCGCTTCCAGTCCTCTGACTATCCCGAGGCGACTGCACTCTCCGCCCCGGAATTCGATCCAGACTCATGGCTGGCCCAGACCACTCCGTTCATACGGATCAGGAGTGGCATAACAGGCCAGATCTATCAGACGCGCCGTGCTTTTTATGAGCAGTGCACCACACCCCCTTCGTTTCTTGAACCTGACAGAGCGTCAGGGTCGCCCTTTTTCCTGCCACTGCCGTCCCTGCCCAAAAGTCTTGTCCAGGAAATGGCCAGACAGGAAAGTCCTGAATCAAAGCCCCGCAAATCATGACCATCAGTCCGGCACACTCTCTTGCCATTAAGCGTCATTTGGAGAGTCCCCTTCAAAGGGAACGTTTCAGACCTCTTTTTTATCGCGAGGATCGTGCTTGCAATTCCGGAGGCACAGCGCGATGGTCGACCCCGTCACCCCTATTCCGTCGTCCCAGCAGGTGTGTTCAACACCTCAGTCCGTACACACCCTCAGGTCGCTGGTTCGACTTCTGGCCCGGCAGGCAGCCAGAGACTGGTACGCAGAGCAAAGATCACGGCATCCTCTGAACGAGGACGCGCCAGAGAACTGACAGGATCGAACCGACATGAGAGTTGCGCTTTACGCCCGTTATTCCTCGGACAACCAGCGGGATGCCTCCATCGAGGACCAGTTCCGGATCTGCCGCGCACACGCAGAAAAAAACGGCTGGCAGATCGTTGCCTGCTACAGTGACCGGGCGATCTCCGGTACAACCCTGCTCCGCCCCGGCATTCAGGACCTGATGGCACAGGCCCGGGCCGGACAGTTTGACATTGTGCTGGCAGAAGGTCTGGACCGCCTGTCCCGTGATCAGGAAGACGTGGCGGGTTTTTACAAGCGCATGAAATTTGCGGACGTGCAAATCGAGACGCTCAGTGAGGGCAGGATCACTGCTCTGCATATTGGCCTGACCGGCACAATGAACGCGGAGTTCATTGATAAACTTTCAAAAAACACCCATCGCGGCCTCTACGGCCGTATTAAGGACGGTAAATCAGGGGGCGGGCTGTGTTATGGCTACGATGTTCTCAAGCTCCGCGATGCAGAGGGTGAACGCATTTGCGGCGAACGCGCCATCAATAACGAGCAGGCCCAGATCGTCCGCCGGATCTTTCAGCAGTATGCCGACGGTAAATCTCCCAAAGCCATTGCTCTTACCCTGAACGCAGAAGGTCTTCGCGGGCCTCTTTCAGGAGCCTGGGGGCCATCAACCCTCAATGGCAATCGGGAGCGGGGCACGGGCATTCTCAATAACGAGCTTTATATCGGTCGCCTGGTCTGGAACCGCCTGCGCTATCTCAAGGATCCTGTTACCAAGAAACGTGTTTCACGCCTGAACCCTGAATCCAAGTGGGTCATTGAGAACGTGCCTGAACTGCGGATTATTGAGCAGGATCTCTGGGAGGCAGTCAAAGCCCGTCAAAGCAAGACGACGTGGTCCCAGAAATCCCGCGGCACTGGAACTCATCCGCTCAACGCCCTGCAGCGTCCGACCTATCTCCTGACCGGTCTGAGCAAATGCGGTTGCTGTGGCGGCGGTTTCTCGATGATCTCCAAAAACCATCTTGGCTGCTCTACGGCGCGCAACAAGGGCACCTGCGAGAACCGCCTGACAATCCGGCGAGATATCCTGGAGAAATCCGTGCTCAACGGTCTGAGGACCCAGATGATGGATCCTGCCCTCTTCAAAGAATTCTGTGACGAGTTTACCCGTGAGGTCAACCGGCTGCGGATGGAAAAAGGGGCCGATCTGGCTACCCTGAAATCCGAACTTCCCAAAATCGAGCGCGAATTGGACAAGGCCGTTCAGGCGATCCTGG
The DNA here is from genome assembly GCF_001580915.1 of Acetobacter tropicalis. Classification (GTDB taxonomy): domain Bacteria; phylum Pseudomonadota; class Alphaproteobacteria; order Acetobacterales; family Acetobacteraceae; genus Acetobacter; species Acetobacter tropicalis. Next base: position 2,697 of record NZ_LHZQ01000158.1, read on the forward strand.
ATGGCTTTGCCAGTTCTGCTCTCAAGACACGCATGGAGCAACTTGAAGCGCGCAAGGCCGAGATCGAAGCACGGCTGGCCGAGGCCCCTTGCCCACCTCCACTCCTTCATCCGAATATGGCGGAGTTGTATCGCCAGAAGATCGGCGTCCTCCACGGCAGCCTGCAGAACGAAGCCACCGGGACGCAGGCTAAGGAAGCCATTCGCTCTCTGATCACCCGGATCCGCCTCATTCCGGAGAATGGTGCGCTTGGGATTTTCCTTGAGGGTGATCTAGCTGCGATGCTGGTCTTTGCGACAAACAAAAAGAACGCCACGCATCACCCGGACGCTGGCGTTCTTAGTAGGTTCATGGTGCAGGGTTCATTGGTTGCGGGGGCCTGCGACCGCCGCCGTCATAAAACGAGGTTCCCTCTGGTTTGCGTCGGCATGGGCAAGATCAAGGATACCCATCAACTCGCCGCGTAGAGAGATATGAACCTCGCCCCGCTTCTCGCCGGGGTTGAGCACGATCCCACCAATCAGCGAGCGAATGGCCTCTGCGGCCTCCCTGCCCCCATCGGGGTCGTCCAGCGCCTCGGTGAACCGCTCTACGTTGCGCCGGTAGTGGGTGGCGATGTGGGGATGCATATCGGGAATATCGGCAGGTGCTTGCGCCAGACGCTCCATGATGTCCGCCTTCTGGCGTTCCAGGTCATCCATCCGCGCCTTCATGGAGGGCTGATACATCCCCTCCTCAATGGCGGCGACGATGCCTTGGATGCCACGCTCAATCTTTTCCAACGCCTTGCGGTCCGCGACGGCCTGTCCGCGCCGTTCGTGGTTGAGCCGATTCACTTCCTCCGCGAATGCCCGCACCGCCTCGGCTACGCTGTCAGACGATACCAGCCGGTCTTTCAGTCCCACCAGAACCCGCTCTTCGATCCGTTGGCGCGGGATGGTGCGGTTATTCGCGCAGGTGCCCCGGCGATGGTGGTTCAGACAGCCGAACCGGCTGTTGACGATCAGGCCCACCCTACCACCACAGCAGCCGCAGGACAGAAGGCCGGAAAGAAGAGAGACAGGTCGGTTCGCCCGATGCAGCCGCCGGGCGCGGCCTTCCAGCGTGTTCGTCGGGCAAGGGCCGACTTTCTCCTCTATGGCCTTCTGTCGCAGTCGCACCGCCTGCCACAGGTCATCATCCACGATTTTGAGATGCGGAACTTCGGTCTTGACCCACTGGCTTTCTGGATTGGGGCGGGACACCCGCTTGCCCGTGTTCGGGTCTTTGATGAAGCGTTGGCGGTTCCACACCAGCACGCCCGCGTATAACTTGTTGTTTATGACCCCAGTTCCGCGCGAGACATGGCCCCGGATCGACGTATCACCCCAAGCGCGGCCCAGCGGGCCGGGGATACCCTCATTGTTCAACGCCACAGCGATCGATCGGGGGCTTTGCCCGGCGGCGAAGGCACGGAAGATGCGGCGGATTACCTCAGCTTCCTCGGGGATGATCTCACGATCCCCCCGGATCGCCTCGCCATTGGCGTCTTGCTTCTTCACCACGCGATATCCGTAGCAGAGCCCGCCACCAGCCTTCCCCTTCTCCACCCGGCCCCGAAGCCCGCGATGGGTTTTCATGGCAAGGTCTTTGAGAAACAGCGCGTTCATCGTGCCTTTCAGGCCGACATGCAGTTCCGAGATTTCCCCTTCGGCCAGCGTGACGATGGCGACGCCTGCAAAACGCAAGTGTTTGAACAGGGTCGCGACATCAGCCTGATCGCGTGAAATGCGGTCCAGCGCCTCGGCCAATACCACATCGAATTTCCCGGTCTGCGCATCACGAAGTAACGCCTGAATGCCGGGCCGCAGGATCGTGCTCGCCCCTGAAATGGCAGCATCCTGATACATGCCGCCGATCTGCCATCGCTCCCGCGCCGCGTGCTCACGACAAAGGCGGAACTGGTCCTCAATCGAGCTTTCACTCTGGTTATCTGAGGAATATCTAGCGTACACCGCAACTCGGCTCATGTGCAATCTCCTTCTATCCGAACCTTTTTGGCTTGGTCCTTTGCATTACTGGGCCCGTTGTCATTGGCGGCGGACAGCGTCGCGAAGTGCTCCCGTGCCATTCTGCGACCGATAAGACTGGCAACTGTAAAAACTGCTTTCTGCACAGCTTTTTCGGCACCTTCCGGCGTCAGATTGTCATTCGCGGCAGTGTGCTCTGCCACTTTAGTGTGAGTCATTGGCTTTCCCCTGTCTGGAGCGCATGACGCCACTATTGCACACCGGACTTTAGTAGCCTCCGAAAGGCACGCTACCTCAATTTCATATGCCACGAAAAAGTGATCGAAAATTCTTAATATTTTTTATCTTTATTTTCAGCATATTGCGCGTTTTTTCGCGACTATTGGATGCTATGGAACACCCCTTCCAAGAATCGAAATTTAGAGCAAACTCCGAACCTCTGAAGAGACGGGCCAGCCGTCATGGACTGACCCGTGTCACCGGATAAACGCTATCCGCTAATGTCTCTATTTTTCCTTCGGTAATTCATTCTTAAACAGGAATGAGTTATGCATATTTTGCCCGCTCAATAGCCTGACGCACCCGCTCTGTCTGCGCGGACACATTGCAGACCTCATCGATATGGATCACCTCTACAGGTGCGACTCCCATGTAACGCATCAGACGCTCCTCAATGCCAATACGGAATTTCTCAGCATTTTCAGAGACCGACTGCCCGGCACTCGTTACGGTCCCGGCAACCTCAATGTACACTGTAGGATGCCCTTTGAAATAAAGACCGAAGTCGGCAAATCCTCTGTTTCCCAACTCCCGAATGGGTGGCTGAACCATAATCGTGAGGCCGCTTTCCTGTTCTTGCAGCAAGCGCCGATAAACAGCCAGTTCCACAATGGAGCCGATCCGGTAGTTATTGACGCGAACCTGCTCCTGCCAAGCAGGGAGATCCCGATGATACGCTGTCACACGCTGACGAAAGGTGCGCCATAAGGCCTTGTCGCGGTTATATCGGGCAACCAGTTCGTGGCCTCCATCACAGAACTCCAGCATCTGCGGCGTCGGCGTCACCAGCAGATCATGAGAAAGCTGCGCGTAACGCTCAATGTCGTTCGGGCGGAAAAAACCAGTAAACATCCAGGCTGGAAGAGCATTATTAAAACGATCATTGTTCGGTAAAGCGGGTGTCATTTGAAGTGTCCGTCAGGTGAACGCACGTTCCCCATTACTCAGCGAGCATTCTGAGAACATGCGTGTATTATGAAAAGGGAAAGTTAAGCTGTAGCGGCTTACTGCTCATTCGCAGCATTGGCTTCAGTCATCGCGGGAAGAGGCATCACTCCCCAGCACCCTGTTGGCAACCAGCCTGACCTTGTGGCCAACCATGCGTGTCAGGATGACCACGCCTTCCAGGACACTGTCATCCACGTTACCGGCAAGAGCCTCACTAACAGCAAAATCAAGCAGCCTGTGCAGGGCGACAATTTGCATGAGGTCCACCTCGGTGGCGGACGAAATCGTAGTACGATCAGACATTGTTTTCTCTCGTTCAAAGCATGAAGGAACGAGACGCCCCAACCCAATCCTCACTCCCCCACGATGTAGGGAACAAAATCCTCTGGGGAATTTGGGGTCATGCGCCTCACAACGCCCACCCAAAAAAATGACACCTTCACACCCCGTCATCAGGGCGCACCGCAGGTGCAAGAGCACTGGAGGCGGAGAAAAAGAGCGGCTTTGATTTTTGCGTCGCAAAAATGCCGCGATAGAACAAAAAAAACGTAGCGATTTCATATGCTTGCGCAGCATGCATATGAAATTGAGGTAGCGTGCCTTCACACACGCAAAAGCTGGAACACGCCGGGAAAAGGAAAAATGGCTGTTTTCTGCCATTTCCCATGTGTCATGACATCAATGACGCTTTGCGTGACACCTGTCATGACACCGTCATGACAGTCGCAATGACAGCTCCAGCCAGTGTCACTGGCTCCATGACACCATTTAAGGTGGCGTCATGACGCCGTCATTCCGGCCTCTCAGGGAGCACCAAAGGTGCGATAGAAATGACACCCAGGTGACACCGTCATGACGCGTCATTACCCCATAAAGACAAAATTTTCGGGAGCGTTTCTCTGCACGAAAGCTAATGGCAAAAACCTGTTGACGGTGTCCTCCCAATCGCCTACCAAAATCACATGAAACCAAATGGCGCACAGAAAATGGGTCTGGTGGCAGTGGCCAGCATCTCGGCAGGCCATCCGTTCAGAGGACGGATTGACCCGACCGAAGGAGTGGAAACAGCTGTCGTGCAGATGCGGGACACCTCACCTTCTGGTGTGGACTGGGCGTCCTGCGTGCGCACCGAAATGGCCGGACGTCGTGAGCCGGACTGGCTGCATCCGGGCAATATTCTCTTCCCTGCCCGTGGTAATGTGTCTCAGGCCGTTCTGGTTAATGAGAGTATCGGCAGCCTTCAGGCTGTCGCCGCACCGCACTTCTTTTTGCTGCGTGTGTCGCGCTCGGATGTGCTGCCAGCCTATCTGGCGTGGTGGCTCAATCAAGAACCTGCACAACGCCACCTGGAGCAGAACGCCCAGAGTTCCACTCTTGTGCGGAACATCGCCCGGCCAGTGCTGGAGGCCACGCCCGTTGTGCTGCCTCCGCTGCATCGACAGGAACAGATTGTCGGGCTGGCAAACACCATGCAGCGCGAAGAAGAGTTACTTCACCGCCTGCGCCAGACCAATCAACAGATCATGACCGGGCTTGCCAGAGACCTTCTGGCGGGCTGACACTCCCCTTACGTTTTGAAACAGGATTTGAGTTCGTGACCGAGCAGATTTCACAGGACACCATCAACAAGGCGCTGTGGAGCGCCTGCGATACCTTCCGTGGCACCGTCAGCCCCGATACCTATCGCGATTACCTGCTGACCATGCTGTTCCTGAAATACATCTCCGATGTCTGGCAGGACCATTATGACGGCTACAAGAAAGGCTATGGCGACAACCCCACCCTGATCGAAGCCATGATGGCGCAGGAACGCTTTGTTCTGCCCAAGAGTGCGGACTTCTATACCCTCTACAAAGACCGTAACGCCCCTGGCAATGGTGAGCGGATCGACAAAGCCCTGCACGCCATTGAGGAAGCCAACGGCACCAAGCTGAAGGACGCAGGCAAGAGCGTCTTCCAGGACATCAGCTTCAACTCCGACAAGCTGGGCGATGAGAAGCAGAAGAACACCATTCTGCGCCATCTGCTGGAAGATTTCCACAAGCCGGACCTGAACCTGCGCCCTTCGCGCGTTGGCAATCTGGACGTGATCGGCAATGGCTATGAATTCCTGATCAAGAACTTTGCCGCCAGCGGTGGCCAGAAAGCTGGCGAGTTCTATACGCCACCGGAAGTCAGTGAACTGCTGGCCCGTATTTTAAGCCCTCAGCCGGGTGAGACCATCTGTGATCCGGCCTGCGGCTCGGCGTCCCTGCTCATGAAATGCGGGCGGCAAGTGACGCAGAACCACAAGGGCAGCAAGGACTACGCCCTGTATGGGCAGGAGGCCATCGGCTCCACATGGTCGTTTGCCAAGATGAACATGTTCCTGCATGGCGAGGACAATCATCGCATTGAATGGGGCGACACCATCCGCAATCCTAAGCTGCTGGATGAGAAGAACCATCTGATGCGCTTTGACGTGGTGACAGCCAACCCGCCCTTCAGCCTTGATAAATGGGGGCATGATGAGGCGGAGCAGGACGTGCATCACCGCTTTGCCCGCGGTGTGCCGCCCAAGACCAAGGGCGATTACGCCTTTATCCTGCACATGATCAACACCCTGAAAGAGCGCACGGGCCGCATGGGCGTGGTGGTGCCGCATGGCGTGCTGTTCCGGGGCAGTTCGGAAGGCAGGATCCGTCAGAAGCTGATTGAGGAAAACCTGCTGGATGCGGTAATCGGCCTGCCGGAAAAGCTGTTCTTCGGCACGGGGATTCCGGCCGCCATCCTGATCTTCCGCAAGGACCGCAAGACGAAGGACGTGCTGTTCATTGATGCCAGCCGCGAGTTCAAGGCTGGCAAGAACCAGAACGTGCTGACCGAAGAGAACATCACGAAGATTGTGGACACCTACCGCGCCCGCAAGGACGTGGACAAATACGCCCATCTCGCCACACCGGACGAGATCAGGGAGAACGACTACAACCTGAACATTCCGCGTTATGTCGATACGTTTGAGGAAGAAGAGGAGATCGACCTGAACGCTGTGCGGGCCGAGCGGGCGGAGATCAAGGCGGAACTGGCCAAGCTGGAAGCCCAGATGAACGCTTATCTGAAGGAACTCGGTTATGCTTCCTGAGGGGTGGAAACTTGGTGATTTTGGATCAATTGGCAAATGGACAGGTGGTGGCACCCCGTCCAAAGCAAATGATTCTTTTTGGATGGGAGGGACAATTCCTTGGGTTTCTCCCAAAGATATGACTTCTGGAAAAATCTGCGATACCGAAGACCATATTACGCCAGAAGCTATAAAAAATTCGGTAACACGACTATATCCTTCTGGATCAGTCATGATTGTTACTCGAAGCGGTATATTGCGAAAAAAACTTCCTGTTGCTATCGCAGAAGCACCTGTAACAGTTAATCAGGATCTCAAAGTCTTACCATATAATAAACAATTTTCCCCAGAATACGTCTATAATTACATACTGTGCTTCAACAATGAAATTCTAAATACATGCGCAAAAGAGGGAACAACTGTCGAAAGTATTGATACCAATTCTTTTCTTGGCTTTCCTATAAAACTCCCCCCTCTCCCCGAACAGAAGAAGATCGCGGCGATCCTCTCGACGTGGGATCGTGCGATTGAGGGAACTGAAAAGCTTCTGGCCAACAGCCAGCAGCAGAAAAAAGCCCTCATGCAGCAACTCCTCACAGGCAAAAAACGCCTGCCGGGGTTCACGGGGGAGTGGAAGCGCCAATCCTTTAAAATGATTTTTGATGTCGACAATCAAAAAGACACACAGACCCCTGCTTCTGAATACAAAGAAGAAGGGAGCATTCCTATTGTAGATCAAGGTAAGAGCTTCATCTCAGGATATACAGATACTAATACTTTTTATGAAAATGTTCCTGTCATCATCTTTGGAGACCATACCAGAGTGATTAAATGGGTCGATTTCCCATTTTCACCAGGAGCAGATGGAACTCAGGTTTTAAGAACCCGGGCGCGCGCACTTAACAAATTCGGTTATTATCTACTTCAGAATGTCGATCTCCCAAACCTTGGTTACTCACGGCATATGAAGGAATTGAAAGAACAAATTTTCCATTTACCTCCTCTTCCCGAACAAAAAGCCATCGCCGCTGTTCTGAACACAGCGGACGAAGAAATCACGGCGATTGAATCCGACCTCTCGCGCCTGCGTCAGGAGAAGAAAGCCCTGATGCAGCAGCTTCTCACGGGCAAGCGCCGCGTGAAGGTCGATTAAGGTATTTCAGAAACAGGATATTTGAAAACATGGCTCCCGCTCCCAAATTTCAGGAAGAATACAGCGCCAAGCTTCCGGCACTGGCCCTGCTCAGCACCCTTGGCTGGCGGTTTCTGCCCCCATCCGAGGCGCTGGCGTTGCGGGGCGGCAAACAGGACGCCGTGGTGCTGGACTCTCTCCTGCGGGCGGAACTGAAAAAGCGGCGCTTTACGTTTGAAGGACAGGAACACAGTCTGTCCGATCAGGCCATTGATGCGCTGATCTCCCACGTCACGCATCCGGATTTCGTCTCCGGCCTGCGCGATGCCAATGACAAGATGACCACGCATCTGCTGTTCGGCATTGCCATTACCGAGTTCATTAACGGCCGCAAGGCCAACCCGACCATCGCCCTCATCGACTGGCAGAACCCGGAAAATAACAGCTTTACCTTCACCGAAGAATACAGCGTTCTGCGTACGGATCTGACGCAGACCCGCAGGCCGGACATCGTCTGCTTCGTCAACGGGATTCCTCTGGCCGTCATCGAGGCCAAGCGCCCCGATGGTCAGCCGGGCAAAGGCCCGACCGTGGACGCCGGAATTTCCCAAACCCTGCGCAACCAGAGCAAGGATGAAATCCCCCAACTCTTTGCCTACAGCCAGCTTCTGCTGTCCATCACCGGGCATGACGGACGCTACGGCACCTGTGGCACCCCCAAAAAGTTCTGGGCCAGTTGGAAGGAAGAGGACATTCCCGAAAGCCGGATGGAGGCGCTCAAGAATACACCGCTTTCGGGTGCACAGAAAGATGTGCTGTTTGTCGATCGAAAACCCCCAGCCCGGATATGGTTCGAGGACTGGGCTTCCCGCCCGCTGCATGTCACGGATCAGGACCGGCTGCTGATCGGCCTACTCTCGCCTGAGCGCCTGTTGGACATGGCGCGGTTCTTCACGCTGGTCGACCGCAAGGCAGGCAAGATCGTCGCGCGCTATCAGCAGGTTTTCGGCATCAAACGCCTGCTGGAACGCATCAAGTCCCGCCGCAGCGATGGCGGGCGTGAAGGCGGCGTGGTCTGGCACACCACGGGGTCCGGCAAGTCCTTCACCATGGTGTTCCTCAGCCGCGCCCTCATTCTGGATGACGACCTCAAGCAATGCCGTATTCTGGTGGTCACAGACCGCAAGGATCTGGAACGCCAACTCAGCACCACCTTCTCCACCGGCGGCGAGCTGGCAGACAAGAAGGACAAGGAAGACGCGCTGGCGACCTCTGGCCGCCGTCTGGCGCAGCAGATCGGGCATGGGCAGGAACGGATCATCTTCTCGCTCATCAACAAGTTCCACACCGCCACCGCTCTGCCCGAATGCCATAATGACAGCGCGGACATCATTGTGCTGGTGGATGAAGGGCATCGCAGTCAGGGCGGTGAAAACCATGCCCGCATGAAGCACGCCCTACCCAATGCGGCCTTCATCGCCTTTACCGGCACACCGCTACTCAAAGGCAGTGAAACCACCAACCGGTTCGGCAGGATCATCCACTCCTACACCATGCAGCAGGCCGTCTCGGACGGGACCGTCACGCCCCTGCTCTATGAGGAACGCAAACCCGATCTGGATGTGAATGACCGCGCCATTGATGCCTGGTTCGAACGCATCACGCAGGGGCTGACCGAAGAGCAGGTCACGGACCTCAAGAAGCGCTTTGCCCGCGCCAATCAGGTGTATAAGGCCGATGACCGCATCCGGCTGATCGCCATGGATCTGGCCACGCATTTTGACAACAATATTGATAAAGACCTCAAGGGCATGCTGGCCTGTGACAGCAAGCTCTCCGCCATCCGTTACAAGCAGTATCTGGATGAGGTCGGTCTGTTCGAGAGCGCCATCGTCATGAGCCCGCCCGATACGCGTGAGGGCCATACGGAAGTGGATGAGCGCAAACAGCCCGAGATTCAGGACTGGTGGAAGGAAAATGTCGGTAGCCAGAGCGAAGATGACTACACACGCGGCGTCATTGAGCGCTTCGAGAAAGACCCGGATCTGAAGCTGATTATCGTGGTCGACAAGCTGCTGACCGGCTTTGATGAACCGAAGAACGCGGTGCTGTATATCGACAAGCCGCTGAAGCAGCACAACCTGTTGCAGGCCATTGCCCGCGTAAACCGGCTGCATGACCAGAAGAAGCACGGGTTGCTGATTGATTATCGCGGCATTCTGGCGGAACTGGACACCACACTGGCCCGCTATGACGAACTGGCCGCCGAAAATGTCGGCGGGTATGACCCGAAGGATATTGCCGGGCTGTATAGCCAGATGAGTACGGAATACCGGGAACTCCCCGCCCTGCACAAAGCCCTCTGGGCCATTTTTGACGGCGTGAAGAACAGAAGCGACCTCCAGCAGCTTCGTGCCGTGCTCATGCCCCGCATGGTGGAGGAACACGGCCAGATGGTGGACGTGAACCTCAAGCGCCGGGATGACTTCTATGAGGCGCTGACGAAGTTTGCCGCCTGCCTGAAGGTGGCGTTGCAATCCGTGGCGTTCTTTGAAGACACCAGCTTCACGGAAAAAGACCGCGCCACCTACAAGGAGACGCTGAAGCAACTGACCAGTCTGCGCCAGATGATCATGCAGGATACGGGGGAAACAGTCGACTTTGACCAGTATGCCGAGCAGGTGAAGAAGCTGCTGGACCGGCATGTGGCGGGGGTGAAAGTCCATGACTCCCAGGGGCTCTATGCCGTGGGCAAAATGGGTCAGAAGCCCGAAGACAACCAGCCGGAGACCTGGAGCGAGGAGAAAACCCGCAACGAGACGGATCTGATCCGCACCCGTGTGACGAAAATGATCGACCATGAGATGCAGGATGACCCGTATGCGAAGGAAGCGTTCTCGGCCCTGCTGCGCAAGGTCATCGCGGAAGCGGAAAGCCTGTTCGACCATCCGCTCAAGCAGTTCATGCTGTTTCAGGAGTTTGAGGAGCAGGTAGCCAACCGCAAGCTGGAAAACATTCCGTCTGTTTTTGACGGGCACCGCCATGCACAGGCCTATTATGGCGTATTCCTGAAAACGCTCGCGGCCATCTTCAACCATAAGCAGACGGACGAGGAGAACCAGCGCTGGATTGATCTGGCGTTCCAGATTGACACAGTTGTGGACAAGGCCGTGCGGGAGAACTCCCTCAGCCGACCGGATATGGAAAAAGCGGTCAAGAAAGAACTGCTGCCGCTGCTGTTCAGCACGGGCCAGAAAGCGGGCTTTGGCGTGGACAAGGCGCAGGAGATCATCGAGCAGGTCATCCAGATCATGCGGGCCGGGCCTGCTGATACAGTGCGCAGCTGAGCATGGGCGACAAGAACCACCGCATTCTGACCTATGGGGGTGAGCAGATCCGGGTGGAACTACTGCCCCGTGCTCACCCCGGCACGACATTGCGCATCAAGGTGCATCCTGATCTGACTGTGCAGGCTGTCATCCCTGATGGCACATCCGATGCAGATCTGGACAAGGCGTTACGCCCGAAGACCCGCTGGATCTGGCAGAAACTGCGGGACTTCCGGGCGGTGCAGGAACATGCCACGCCACGCATGTATGTCAGTGGGGAAAGTCATTTCTATCTGGGACGGCGCCATCTGCTGAAAGTGCATCACCAGCCTGACGCGCCGGAAACCGTGCGGATGTTGCGCGGACGGCTGGAGGTCTCCGTGCAGGAACGCAATACCTTACGGATTCAGAAGCTACTGGAACTCTGGTATTTCGCGAGGGCGCAGGAGGTGTTTCGTCACCGCCTGTCAGCCCTTCTCCCCACAACGCTGTGGGTGACAACGCCCCCTGCCCTGAAGCTTCAGGTGATGCAGACCCAGTGGGGCAACTGCTCACCGGGTGGGACCATCACGCTAAACCCGCATCTGGTCAAAGCTCCGCGTGACTGCATTGATTACGTCATCCTGCATGAACTGTGTCATCTGAAGGAGCACAATCATGGACCTGCCTTCTGGTCACTCCTAGAGCGCGTGATGCCGGACTGGGAACGCCATAAGACACGGCTGGACGGGATGGCGGAAATGATGCTGCAAAAATAGCTTTATTTGACTGCAATGGGGGGAAGAACGAACCCGCTGCGCGGGATTGGTGTGGTGTGCAGGTCTGTCACCACGGCGTGAGCGATCTGTTTTATTTG
>NZ_LHZQ01000112.1 GCF_001580915.1 Acetobacter tropicalis
ACCGCACCAATCCCGCGCAGCGGGTTCGTTCTCCCCCCCCCCAAATCTGCCTGTCGGCTTCACCAATTCAGCAGACAGGCAGTGCTCACCTCAAGTCAGACGAGGTGGTAAGCCTTCTGTTGTATTCCTCGTGAGGCTTCCCAAATTCATAGGAACTGCGTCTTTTAAGAAGGATCTGTCATGACCAGCCTGTTTGAGCCGATTGAACTGGGAAGCATTTACGCCAAAAACAGAATTCTCATGGCGCCGCTGACACGCGGTCGGGGCACCCGTGATCATGTGCCCACCCCCATCATGGCCGAATATTACGCGCAACGGGCCGGAGCCGGTCTGATCATCTCAGAAGCGACCGGGATCAGCCGCGAAGGTCTTGGCTGGCCGTATGCGCCGGGCCTGTGGTCGCAGGAACAGGTGGAAGCCTGGAAGCCCATCACCGCCGCAGTTCACGCCAAGGGCGGAAAGATTGTGGCCCAGCTCTGGCATATGGGTCGGATGGTTCATTCCAGCGTGACGGGCCAGCAACCTGTGTCCTGCTCGGCGACAAAAGCGCCTGAAGCCCTCCATACGTACGATGGCAAGCAGGCTCCCGAAGTCGCCCGCCCTCTCACCAAGGAGGACATTGCCCGCATCCTGAACGACTACGAAAATGCTGCTCGCAATGCCCTTCAGGCAGGCTTTGACGGTGTGCAGATTCATGCCGCCAACGGTTATCTGATCGACGAATTTCTGCGGGACGGCACCAATCATCGTTCCGACGAATATGGCGGTTCGCCGGAAAACCGCATCCGCTTCCTGCGTGAAGTCACCGAACGCGTGATCGCAACGATTGGCGCGCACAAAACGTCAGTAAGGCTGTCCCCCAATGGCGATACGCAGGGCTGCATCGACAGTCATCCAGAGCAGGTTTTTGTGCCGGCCGCAAAGCTGCTGAATGACCTCAATATCGCTTTCCTTGAACTGCGCGAGCCCGGACCGAACGGCACGTTCGGCAAAACCGACCAGCCCAAGCTGCATGGTCCGATCCGCGAAGTCTTCAGGAAGCCGCTGGTTCTGAATCAGGACTACACACGGGAAGAAGCGATCGAGACAGTCGCTACCGGTGTTGCGGACGCCATTGCGTTTGGTCGGCCTTTCCTCGCCAATCCGGACCTCGTGCGTCGTCTGGAAGACAATCTGCCCCAGAACAAGGACGATATCCGCACCTGGTACTCGCAGGGTGCAGAAGGCTATACGGATTATCCGCTTGCTCGCTGATACCCTATTTTTCCCGCAAGTTCCTTCCAATGGAAGGAACTTGCATTTGAACTATAGAAAATATTTAGCCGCCGACGTGATACTTGTCGTGAAGTAGGCGAAATCACCTGAATAGTTCTACTCCCTGCCATGAATGTGAACACTGCGAAAGGCTGTTTTCGGTAACTCTATCCCGATAGCCGACTGTCTGTTTCCCCCCAAATTCGCCTGTCTGCTCAAGCGAACCAAAACAGACAGACGGCAGTGGCCCTCTTTGCCGACGTAGGGCTCGGCACTCTGCATTGCCGGAAGCGGACGCCAAATCATAACCGGCCTGCCAGGCGGGTCAGAAGATCCATGCGTTCGTGCAGGATGGCCACGACCAATGCTGGTGCATCCTCACGCGGCAGACAGAAAATGTAGTGATGATCGACCCGCACCATTCTCAGTCCGGGATACACAGTGCTCATATCTTTGAAAGCGCTATGACCTTCGGCGAGACTGACAATGCCTTGCTCCAGAACGCCGAGATATCGACGAACCTGAGCGTCTCCCCATTGTTTTGCTGTATACTGGATGACCGCACGCAAATCGGCTTCAGCTGCCTGAGTAAGAACGTAACTTTTCAAACGCGCTTCCCGCCGAGTTCCTCATCAAGAATCGCGCTGACGCTCTTCGAACTCACCTTACCGTCAAGGCCTTCCTGAACACGGGCTCCAAGAAGATTTTTAAGCTCCCGCCACGCATGGTCAGTATTCATGCTGTCAGGGAGTAACCGTTCAAGGGCATACTGTTTGATCGTCTTCCCCTGTAGCGCGGCCAGTGCTTTCAGGCTCTGGTGCTGCTGATCTGTCATATCAATGGTCAGTCGGCTCATGATATATCCCTCCCATAAAGCACAAACCCACATTATCACATATGTGGGCACGATGCGAGGAAAAGGCGGGACACGCCTTCTTTGAGGACATAAACGATTGGACATGTGCAGTCTGAAACCGGATATCGACCTGCTGCCATCGCTGGCGGCGGCATCCGTCGTCTTCCATTAGCGGATCAGCCGAAACTTTCGGTCGATGGAACTATGCGATTTATAGCCAAAGAAAGGGATGGCGAGATCTGTAGACGGGATCGTCCCGTCATCCTGACGCTTCGCTTTCGTGAACTTCAGCGTCCATCGCGCATGACGATCTTTATGGGACAGCTTTGACGGCTTGTCCTGCCAATCCTGTGGGATCTGGCCTGACATCGGCAGATAACCGGCATTCCGCAGGATCGCATCAAAGCGGTTGAACAAAACATCAATTGCTCCCGCCTGTGTCAGACGCTCACGAAACAGCCACACGGTCTTGGCATCAGGCACGCGGTCAGACAGTCCCGGACCAGGGAACCGCATGAAGGAAAGACGGTCATTGATCAGGTATTCTGTCCGTTCGTCAGACAGGTTGTCCAGCGTCTGGATGACCAGAATTTTGAACATCAGCACTGGATCAAACGGAGGACGACCGCCTTTGCTTCCGTCTGAATAGGCCAGCGCCTTGTTCAGCTCCGGGCGGAACACCTCAAAATCTACATTACGGGAAAACGCTTCAAGTTGGTCACCAGGCCCACTCAACCGAGCAAGCCGCTCTTCAACATCAAAGAAACCAGAGTGCGTCATGAGCCACTCCTCCAGTCATCACGCAAGAGAGGGAATCACAAAGAACGTCCCAAAACCAGAGTGTTTTTCGAACCCTCCATCTTTAAGTATTATCTGAACAAGCAGACAGAACAAAGAGTCCATCATAAAGCTTATTTTTTATGGGAAAGGTTTTATATAATTTGTCAATCAACCCAGGGATGTAAATATATTTTGGGGCAGGGATATCAGGTGATGGAAAATCATACGCTTTCTCCATCCTCTCATTAAACCCGATAAAATTTGTTTCATCAAATCGGATATCATGATTCTGGGGAGAATATAAATTTGGTGCATTTACTGATTTAATAGGTATTATCTCATAGGAGGTGACATTTCCGAGTATTGGAAGGTAAATAACATTTATCTCGTTATTTGGAAAATCAATTTTAAAACCAACATATTTTCCCTCTTTACGAGGAATAACGATAGGCTTTAAGATTTCGCCATCCTTGTTAGCTAGCTTGTAAGTTGAGTTTTTATATGGGCATGTTTTTGCTAATAGAAAACTCGGCATTAAAAAAGAACACACAGAGATAACCAACAAAAATCCGAGTTTTCTATTTCGCATCGTATTATTCCATAACCTTATTGAACTGACATACCAAGTTCGCTTATTTTCCCGTTAAAATATGTTGTGACATCCGTACCTGTATAATTTTGGGAATTCCAACCATAATGAAATTTCGTGTAAACGTAGTCTGAAAAGTCCACACCTGATGGAATAGCATTACCATTGGCGTCATGGCCATTATTATATTGTTGTTGTAATTGAGAAAGATCTTCATAGAAAGCTGTTATCTGATCACTCTCACTATTTCTGTCAAGATTGGAATGTCGATCATTCCAAGTCCCCTCGTTATACTGGTAGAGACCTGAAGCCGTAGACCCATCTGGCGAGGAAGTATTAACTCCAAGGCTTGATTCAGCAAAAGCGACTGTGGCTGCAAGAGACGCCTGGGAAGCATTAAATCCATGATCGTAAGCGTAATCAACGCGGAAATCTCACAGAAGGGTTGTACATCGGGT
>NZ_LHZQ01000140.1 GCF_001580915.1 Acetobacter tropicalis
GCGCATCACACACGAAGAACAATCCGTCCTCTTGGCGTACACAATAATCATCAAACTGCTTGTCCTTGGCAGGACCCGCAAAATGCAGGGCAACGGCTCCCTGTGATTGCCGGAGAATACTCACGCCAAAGCGTCCGCTCTGTTCAATAGCCCGGCAGGTGGAGCTCTTCCGGTTCAGGCAGATCAGAAGCATCAGCGGATCAAGAGAGACAGAACTCAGGGCGCTGATCGTAGCACCCTGTTCGCCGTCCTCCCCCCGCGCTGTCACAACCGCGACACCGGTAGCAAAATGGGACATGGCGTGCCGAAACGCATCGGACGTCAATGTTGTCATGCATTGTCTCTATGCCATAAGGACATCCTACAACATCTATTTTTTGGGACACCAACCATCAGATATCGACCACCAGCAGGGGTGAGCGTGACCGCGAACAGCACAGAGCAATCTGATCCGTTCGCTCCTCCTCCGTCAGATACTCGTCACGATGCTCCGGCTCACCTTCCAGCACACTTACCACGCAGGTACCACAAATGCCCTGCTCACAACTCAGAGTGACTTTCACACCGGCCTTGCTCAAAGCTCGGGCAATGGTATCATCCGGCCCGACCTGAACCCGCACGCCGGATTTTGCAGCCAGAACTTCAAATGCGTGTCCCCCGGCAACCGGCTGGGCGGAAAACGCTTCCCGGTGAAGCTGATTTTTCGTGTAACCAACAGCAAGACCCGCTTCAAAAACAGCGTCCATCAGCCCGAGCGGGCCACAGGTATAAACACGTGTCGTCGGCTTCAGGCTACCTGCAAGAACAGCGGCAGGATCAAAACGGGGCCCATCGGCACGCCCCCGATCATGCACCACCACAGCCTGCGCGAAAGGAGCATGTTGCAGGAACGGCATGAAAACCGGATCACGCGCCACATAATGCAGCGTAAAGGACTGCCCCTGATCATGCAGTGCGTAAGCCATCGCGATCAGCGGGGTCACGCCAATTCCGCCGCCGATCAGAACAGAATGAACCGCAGTCTTATCCAGAGGAAAAAGATTGCGTGGCGCGCCAATTTTCATGATCTCGCCCACCCGAACAAGATCATGCACCGCCTGGGATCCCCCTCGCGATGCCGGATCACGCAGCACAGCCAGACGATAACAGGAGCGATCGCCTGGATCACCGCACAGCGAATACTGCCGGATCAGGCCATCCCCCAGAAACAGATCCACGTGCGCGCCAGCGTCCCATGATGGCAGAACGCCTGTAAGCGGCACAAGATCGAAGGACAGAACGGCGCCAAGCTGCTCGACAGCGGCCACCCTGACATCAATCGTGCCTCCGGTCGTGCCTCCAGTTTCCACCTGCGCATTCATTGAATGCACAACCTACTATTGATGTCGATGCTGGCACCAGCGCTCAAGACCACACGCGCTCTAGCGCGGTCCACAACACGCACAACGGACCTCACAGGATATAACTCACAGCAGTCAGTGCCTCAGTGGAGGTCAGCAACCGTACAATCTTCTGATCAATACAAAACCGCTCTTCCATTTTTTTAAGGCGGAATGTCACGTTGGCTGCATAATAACGTTCTCTACCCTGTCGCAGTTCTGTCAGAAACTGGGCACAGCGCAGCGTGCAGCTTCCGGTTCCGGTTTCCAGCATCCGATAACGGGACAAAAGCCGGACAGTTCGGGCGGGCGGCGCAGCCGAAATGGACCGTCCCCCAAGAAGCCGCTCCACGCGCTTTTCACGCATTTCCGCATTGTCGTAAGCATAATTAAGGATTTTCTCAAGATCCTCAACCTTTGCATCAGGATCTATCGGCACCGCGTAGAGGCCATCCTCTGTATAGAGCTTCAGCCACTCACGGAATTCACCGTGATCGAGCATATCCGCTTCAAGCGTGATCAGTTCGATCGCCTCGTTCAGCGTGATTGTCATACGCCTATCTCCGCTGCTGCTGCCTCATCCGTCATGGCTGCAAGCCACTGTCGGTATGCCGCCCGCATGCCAGTCTCGGCACTCACATCGCTGAATAGATTGCCATCCTCACGTTTTGCTTCATGGCCCAGTCCTCGGTTGAGAAGAATGGCAATATCACGCCCGGCAAGAGAGCCACGCTGCACACGGTCCCACGCCTCAGCATCATCAGGCGTACCAAAACCCATCGGCCCCTGAAAAAGCTCATGCAAACGCAGCCGGGCTTCGTTCGCGCATTCCGGGCCACCGTCCATACCAATCGCAATATGCCGAATTTCCGTTTCATTCACACTCAACGGACGCAGCACGCGGAAAAAAGCCATGGAACAGGCCAGATTGGGAAACAGGTTGAGATTAAAGCCCGTTCCGCCAACAGCCCGGACAATCTGGCGCACTTTTTCCGGCGGGTAATCCTTGGACAGTTCTTCCGCCAGTTCAAGGAACCTGTCGGGAACAGGCGCGTCCAGATTGTCTTCTAGATCCACAAGATCTGGGATCATCACCATCACGGAATGTCCATGACCAAGATCTTCTACAAACCCTTCACCCCCGACAAAATCAAACGTATTCTGCGTTTCTTCGTCCACTGCATCCAGAAATGATTTATGAACGATCGGGAAATGATAAGCATCTGTCGTATTTTCGAGCTGGATTTTCCAGTTACCCGGAAACGTGAACCTGTGTTCACCCATCGTTTTGACCGGCCAGCCAGCGCCCTGCTTCATGAACAGATCAATCCATGGCTTGGCGCGTCCCAGCCACGCATCCAGAGACATGATGCTTTGATCAAATGTCGCGAAGATCAGCCCGTTATACTCCTCGACACGCAGTGAGACGAGCGGATATTCTGCCTTGTCCAGTTGGCCAGAATAGCCCTCCTGATGCGGAACCCCCCGCAATGCCCCATCAAGACCATAGGCCCAGCCGTGATACGGGCAGACAAAGCTTGCGCCCTTGCCGCTCTTATGCTCGCACACTGTCGCGCCACGGTGACGGCAGCGGTTGAGCAGGACATGCACATCCCCCTTGCGGTCCCGCGAGACAATAACTGGATGCGGCCCGACAAAGGTCGTGATGAAATTACCCGGCTCGGGCAAGTCACTTCGATGCGCAACCCAGATCCAGTTATGCATGAAAATACGGTCCATTTCCATGTCATATAGAGCGGGGTTGCTATAAATAGACCCGTCAGCATAGTCCGCGCTCACGAGACTTCTAGGGTCTAGAAGATCCTGCATCTGTCGTCCCTTCAATCAAATACTGAATTTAAACTGTATAAATCAAGAAACTATACATCATGTGTCACCACGCTCCGTCCAAAGCCGAAGCACGTCCCATCTTTGAATGTTCCATATTGGTATTCCCCTTGAGTATTATATGCATTGAGAACTCAAAATGACTTTGCCAATTCGAAGCCCGTCATCATCGGTGCTCCCACGATGTCATGGACAAAACTACCAGATGGTTGCACGAAAAAAGAATTGAATTTTGAATATATTATGTATTTATTCAGTGCATTGTTGACATAAAAAGAAGCTCTCCACTTAGGATCTTCATACGTAATTCTAAAATCCAGACGGTTCCATGAAGGAATATGAAGAATCGGGTCACTGGACGTTGAGTTAGACCCCGTATAGCTCGAGTCCACCCAGCGAAAATCGGAACTAAAGGTAAGCTTTTGCACATCCGAAAGCGGTATTGTATACGCACCATTGATACTCGCCTGCCAATCTGGAGTGCTCGGTAAAGAAGAACCTGTCCTTACAACGGGCGCCAAACCACCACCTGGATAAATGACATAACTCAAAAATTTTGAAGCATTATACGATGCACTCCCTGTAACAACAAAATTCTTAAAGGGCGTTACAGTTAGCGCTGTTTCAAATCCGGTAATACGACTGGCCGCCGCATTCGTAATAGAGTGTGAAATAATTCCACCTCGAATAACAGTCGATTGAACCTGTTGATTTTTCATTTCGATATCATAACCGGCAAAATCAAGCCTTACTTTCTTACCGAAGTTAAATTTTCCTCCCATTTCATAGTTTGTAACCGTTTCCGGAGCGATGGACGTCACATCTGATGGGTAGACTGGTGCCTTTTGGTAGCTCCCTGACTTGAATCCCTGAGCAAATGAAAAATATACCGACCCTAAATTACGAAAATCATAGCGTGCTGAAAAGGATGGGCTAGCTTCCTGCCAGCCTTTTGCACTCGTTGCAGGCGTGGAGCCATCAGGCCAGCCAAATCTTTCCCCAGTGAAGGCCACGGGGTTTGCTGAGTTCTTTGGAACAACAAAATGCTCGAGGCCTGATGCGTCGACATGCTCCCAAGTATAACGCAAACCAGCATCAAGATGCAGATGCGGAATAACTTCATATCCAACATGGCCGAAGCCTGCCACGCCGGTACGTCTCAGAGCAACAATTTGTGAATTAACCATGCCATTATACGGTGTCGCAAGACCAGTTCCGTCGGTCAAATCACTTAAGCTATAAAAACGGTTACTATATTCTCTGTCTTTATAGCCAGAAACACCCACACCAAAATGAACACGGCGGACCGTAATAGAATCAAAACGTACAGTCTGTATCTTAGACTGCTGCTCTTCGTACAAAACCTGTAAATTGTCTTTATATTTTTTATTTCCAACAAAATCGATTGGCACATCAGAATAGGCTTCCCGCCATGATGTTATGGAGGTAACCGTTCCATAATTCGTACGATACTTTGCATTAATGCCAACGCCATAATCTGCGCTGTCAGACTGATAGGCCAAATCACCGTTAATTTTGTAACAATGACATTGATCCAGAGGCCCTCCTCCTCCTTGTTCACCATTGTCTCTATGATAATCACCAATAATTTTAATATCTAACCGATCTGTAGGTTTAAATCTGATAACAGAACGAAAGCCACCACTCTGCTGAACACCCGTATATTTATTAAGATGAATATGGCTCCCATAATCTCTAAGGATATTCGGATTATTAACATACGAATTCACTAATTTCTTAGATACACCAGTATTATCAAAATACCCATCTGATCTGCCATAGTACGCAAGAACAGAAGCATAAATATGTGGCATAATCTGACCACTAATATAGGCTTGAGTTTTTGCGGTATTATAGCTACTATATCCCCCTCCCAATTTGGCATGAAAATGCTCGTCAGGGTCTTGAGTCGTAATGCTGACAACACCGGCTTCAGAATTTCGACTGAACCCTGTATTCTCTGGACCTTTAATAATCTCAACATTTTTAGGATCAAGAAATCCCATATCGAAACTAATAGCTGGCATATAAATGCCATCTACATAGGTCCCTGTTCCAGGCTCTAACTGAGCATTATTACCAACGCCACGGATAACAATTTGCTGAGATTCACCCGTGGGCGAGAGAGAACTCGTTGCCAGCGACAAGCCTGGAGTAATCCCAATAAGATCTTTTGTGTTTTGAACACCCAGCTCCATCAATTGACGAGCCGAATAGGAAGAAACAGATTTAGGCGTTTTCTGCAGAATCTGAACACGGCTAATACTTCTTACGTCAATTTCTTCTTCCTTTCCCTTTACGCTATTTATTTTATTTTCTATTTTCTTTCTTTTTAAATTTGATGGGTTCTTTACCGCAGGCGCCGCATAGGAAACCGTTGATAGCAAATATATGCTTGAACTCATCAATAACATAGACAACCCGACTCTTCTTTTTTTTTGCCGATGGCCAGAAAACATCAGAGATATTGTGACCTGCATTTTTTGTGTAATGTTCATAGTGATCTCATTGCCTTTAGATGGAACGACTGGACGAAGATATGGAATAATTTATATTCCTGATAACAAACGATATTTCGTCAGAATTGCCATACTGTGCTCCTTGACGGTCAGGTCTTGTTTTCAGAAACAAGCAGTATTGAAAATGCAGCGAGCAAGGAAAAAACAGCATAAGTTGAAAATTGCATTGATTTGTCAAACCCCCAGACAATCAATTCAGAACTTAAAAATGGTCCCGCCATCGCACCGAGACGCGAGATGGAAATACAAGAGCCAATCATGGAGGAACTAGTCCGGCTGCCGAAATAGGAGGCAACGTACGAAGTCACAAGTATAGAGACAGCCATTGTTCCAGATCCTGCCAAAGCACATGAAATGCACAATGATAAATACGATGACGATATACCCAGAAATATCAGTCCAATACTTCCAAAAATAAATCCAAAACATATAACAAGACGAGGAGAAATATAATCAGCTATTATACCAATCACTACAGCACCCAACGCTGACGACAACGAATAAATAGAAAGAAACAAAACACTAAACTCTTTCGTCATCCCGGAATTACGCATAATGATCGGTAACCACATGGACAATCCATACGCGACAAGCATCCCGAATATATATACTAGATAAAATCCAGCCTTTGATTTTATATTTATATATTTTTTATTTATTAATATATTAAATTGTCTATCGTTATTTGATCCACGCGGAAAATTTGGAAGTAAACATATATAGATTGGCAATATCAGAAGCGGCACAAAACTACCCCATACGAAATACCGCCAGCTTATGATCTTTCCGAATAAAATTACAAATATGGTTGATATAAAGATTCCGAAAACATAGCCAGAGTACATAAGACCAAATGTTTTATTTTCTTTGTTTTTTTCCGAAACCATATTTGTGATAGTCGAAGCCAGTGGAACAATACCAGCCACAGCGCCACCCCCAATTAAACGGCTTATGAAGAGCCATTCAACTCCAGGCGCCACCCCCCCCGCACCCATAGCAACAGAAAAAAGAATGAAACAAATTATGAAAATTGTTTTTTTGTTATATTTATCACCTAATAAGCCAAAAAAAATTCCGCCAAATAACATTCCAAGCATTGAACTACTTGAAATAAGAGCAAGACTATATTTTGACAATATAAATGACTTGTCTTCTTTTATAAATGGTAAAACTGAACCAACAATTCCGTTATCATAACCCTCTGCAAGAAGAGCAGACCAACAAATCCAAGTTATTTGCTTTTTTTTAAAATTGGAAATATAATTCCCTTGTTCGCAATCTAATGTTATAGACATCTACACTCTCCTCTGTGAAACTTGTAACACCATTCCATCCAAAAATACTGGCAAGTATGTTTACATTGTTTTTAATAGAATAGTGCTTGCCAAATAAGCAAAAAGAAGAGATTATAAATTTATTTTTAATTTAATATTGATAATCTTTAATTCTTGTGCTTCCTTGATCTTGTACGTTTTTCATTTTGTTTCGTTTCCAATATGGCTACCACCACTTTTCCTCCCAAAAACAAACTATGATGAATAATTTATCCGACGTTCTCTATTCGTAATGATATAAAATTGAGTGATCTGAATCAAATCTGAAGTGAGAATACACACTATGCATAAAACTAATTTCCGAAATCTAGACTTAAATCTTTTACGCATTTTCAATGCATTATGGGAGTACAGAAGCATAACACGGGCTGGGCAAGCCTTGGGATTAAGCCAGCCTGCCGTCAGCCATGCATTGCGACGGTTACGAGATGAGACCTCAGATCTATTATTTGTAAGAAAAGATTTTGGCATGCAACCGACCAAAAAAGCGATCGAATTATGTGGGCCAATTAAAAATGCCCTAGAATTACTTCAAACAGCTTTTCAAAGTGATCAGCAATTCGATCCAAAGCTATCTTCCAGAACATTTAGAATTGCTATGACTCTAGCTTCCGAGTTATACTACCTCCCAAGATTAATAAAAAGTATAGAAAAAAATAAATATAGAATAACTATTTCTGTATCTTCTCCTAATACAGAGGATGTATCATACGAGTTAAGACGTGGTGAAATTGAATGCTATATCGGCTACAACCCCTCTATTGTCGATGATTTTTATAGCGACCTTCTAACGGAAGACGAGTTTGTCATCGTGCTCCGAAATAACCATCCTTTATTGCAAAAAGGCGTCGATATATGTTCCTTAGAAATGTTACACGATATTCGCTACGTATATGGAGAGCGCAATACACCCGGAATTGGGCACATTGACCGCTTTTTTTCTGAATTAGATATTCGTCCCCAAATCTCTGTGACAGTCAGTAATCTAATGAGTGCTCCAGAAATTGTTAAGTCTACCGATTTGGCTGTTATTTTTCCAAAAAGTCTTTGTCGTATCTTTAATGTTGATGGAAATTTTTCTATTTTAAAAATACCTTATCAGTTCCCAGAAATTTACGTCCGCAGTTTCTGGAATAAATCTTTATCGACGGATAACGGCCGAGTTTGGTTCAGGCAATTTATTGTTGATACACTAGGGCCTGTTAGGGCTTGATCCAGTCTGCAGCGGCAGCGATATGGATGACCGCGAGGAAGGACGTTGCTGTTTTTTCGTATCTGGTTGCGACAGCGCGCCACTCCTTGAGGCGAGCCCAGAGTGTTGATTTTCACTGAGAACTGATGGTGTGGACGGCTCGCAGCGGTCCTGAGAGGATACTGAAGAGCTGAGTGTCCAGTGGAGGAAACCATCATGTCCCAGTTGATCCGTATTGGCATGGATACGTCGAAA
>NZ_LHZQ01000137.1 GCF_001580915.1 Acetobacter tropicalis
GCACATTGATGCCGCAGGGAGGCCGTCCACCCCATCTGGCGCGTCCGGAAGACCTGAAGGCGCTGTGCCAATCTCTGGTGGACCGGATCGCTGACGATGGGCGTGACAGTGAGATGCCGCTCTAAAGACAAGGACCGATGTCTGAGGCGCGGGATGACCGACACCGGAACTCCCGCGCCAGGAATGGTAGCGCACGACATCCGTTTTGGTATCCGGAGTGGAGCCAAACGGTGTCAGAAATTGCGAAAAAACCGTCTTGCGGCCTCAGGAATGTCTCATACCCTGATTGTAACAGGGAAATTGGCACATGATTCGAGACTCAGGCCCCGAGCATCGAGTGAAGTCAGTTTCCCTTCATGGAGGTTGTGACGATGTTCAGGATAAAGGGAGATGATGGGGATCTGATAGCGCTACTTTGCCGGATCCTATGTTTGAGCGGGCTCTTAAAGCAGGAAGGGATTTACTATGTCGTCGGATAAAAGTACAGTTCAGGAAAGAGAGTTTCGTGGTATGCTGCGTTACTCTGCCGCAGCGACGTATATTGGTCTTGCAGAAGGGACGCTACGGAACCAGCATGAAGAGCTGGGAATTCAGTCGGTGAAAATTGGTCGGGTACGGTGTTTTCCGGTAAAGGCGCTTGATGATTTTATTGAGCGGAAGATTCTGGAAGCAGAGAGAAAGCTGCTCCGGAAAAAGCGGCGGGGTCGCGGGGAGAGTCTGGTTTTGGGGCCGGATTTTAGTTTCTGGCTTGTGATAGCAGCACTCCTTCTTATGGCTCTGATCAGGCTGTCATTGCTGACAGCCTGACGGAAACGCTAGTTCTCGTCGGAAAAGTTGCGTTTCTCATACACGATGGCTTTGGCGGCAAGATCTTCCGTGTGGGGTTGATAGTACCTGTCCAGGGACTTGATATCCTTGTGACCCGTCACGCGGCGAAGTTTGAGCGGGTTCGTGTAAATCTTTGCGAGGCGGCTCGTCGCCTCATGTCGAAGGTCATGGAAGGTGAGGTCGCGAAGGCCAGCTTTCTTCGTCATACGTCCGAACCGGACCGAAAAAGCATCTTTGCTACCAATATCAAAGACGAGATCTCCGGGCCGGGCGGATTTGCGTTGTGTCTGAAGGGACCGAAGCAGGCGGGCAGCTCCGGGTGTCAGAGGACGGATTTCCGGGCCACGCTCCACAGCGCGATGCATGGTCTTCGTTTTTCCCAAGGACAAGGCATAACGATCAAAGTCAATGTCACGCCAACGGAGTGTCAGGGCTTCCTCCCGTCGGGTACCTTGTTCAATGGCAAATTGGACGAAGGTTACATCATCAGGCCAGGGCGATGTTGCCATGGCTTCCAGAAGGCGGTCGTATTCATCGCCAATGAGACGGCGGTTGCGCTTCTTGTCTGCGCCAGTGGGTCGCTTGACCGCCGTTGCGGCAGCCGGGTTTTTTGAGAAAGGCAGGTCCCACTCCGCGATCGCATGCTGGCAGATCGCAGCGAGCAGGTTGAGGCGCTTGACCACCGTTGCAGCGCTGTATTTCTCAGCCAGCCGATCCCGGAAACCACGGACTGCCGTCGGGGTCAGATCGACCAGCGCGAGCTGTGCGATCTCGTCCTGAAGAATAGCGGGGATGTGACCTTTGCGATCATTCTCCCGGGTCTGCATCTCTTCGCGCACGTAACGGTCGACCAGTTCGCGGACAGTCTGACGTTCCAGCGGTCGCGTGTCCTCAAACTGTCCAAGTTGCAGTTTGGCGGATGTCGTATCCAGCCAGCGGCGGGCGAGTTTGGCCGAGGCGAAGGTCTGATGGATCCGCTCGCCGCCCGTGACGCGCTTGCGGGCCCGATACTGGCCCTTGCCGCGATATTCAACTCCGGCAGGGAGCGGACGGCCTGTCGCTGGATCAATTTTAGCAGAAGTGATTCGATCTTTCATGGTGAGCCTCGCCTGGGCCCAGCATAGCCTATTCATGGGCCCATTGGGACCATGTGCTTATCGTCTTTTTTGGCGATGGGCCCGAGGTGGGCCCAAAAGCAGTCAATCATTCCGCGACCACAACGCTAAGTCATTGGAAAGATTGGTATCCCGTACGGGATTCGAACCCGTGTTGCCGCCGTGAAAGGGCAGGGACAAATAGGCAATTTCAGGCAGATGGGTGCAATTATGCACAACTTCAGGCAACACCAAAACGGCAGAAAACAGCTCCGCGCAACTGTTTAAAGGTCCCACTGGACCACAACGGTTTTCCTGCACTTAGCGTCCGCTTCATGCCTTGGTCGACAGGGCCGCCATCATCTGCTGCGCACAAAATAGACCATAAATTTGAAGGAAACAGGATCATGTATGAAAACCGCGAAATGCGCGAAGAGATTCGGGCCGGAATGAAAGGCCGCATCCGTTTTAACGCCGGCACGGATGCGATCGAAGTCATCGTAGGGGAAGATCATGAAGTGCCCAGATGACAACCGATCAACCGGCACACGATGGTTCAATACCTGCCTCCACTGGTCATAGAACGTCTATGGGACATGTTCGCCGATGCTGCCGGGAGCGCCTATTATGCCGATGATCGTCTGGCGGGCGTAAAATTTCTTGGCGTGCATCGGGTCGCAGAGTTCATTGAGCAGGAAGCATGCTTCCAGATAGAGGAAGACAATGCGCCACCGCTTTCCCTCCCTTCGCAGAAGGCTGTCAGTGTTGAGAGCTTTCTGTCCGGGAAAATGAAAACGACACTGGCAGAAATCGCAAAGAATGTGATTGACCCTCCATCAGAAAAAGATCTTGCAGAAATCCTCAAAAATGCAGGATGGGAGTCACGAAGGACCGCCACCGGGCGCTTCTGGGTGAAAACTAGGGGGTGAATAGCCGACATCGGATACGCCCGTCCGGCTTGGAGGGGCGTACCCGATGAGAGGAAGGCCCTGATACGCCGGACCAACACTGGGCGATTGCGCTTCCTGGGGACGAGCCATAACCTGCTGCCATGACTCGAAATCCCGTTGAGAAGCCCATCCTGCGTAAGTCCCGTGCCTCAGTGAAAGTCGGCACGACCGTCACGAAAGACAATCTGAAGGCGCTTGGTGCGGACCGACTTGCGGACCTGCTCATCGAACTGGCAGGGCAGGACGTCGCGCTGACCCGTAAGCTCCGCATGGCTCTGACGGCTGTTCATGCGAAGGACAAACTCGGCAAGGAGGTCGAAAAGAGGCTGCGCACGATCCAGCGTTCTCGTGGGTTTCTGCCTTGGGACCGGATCCGTCCTCTGGCTGCTGAACTTGATACCTTGCGGCAATCCATCCTGGGTGACGTTGCCTCTGCCGATGTCGGGCAGGCCATTTCAGCCATGAGGCTGCTTGTGGAGATTGCCCCATCCGTGTACGAGCGCTCGGACGACAGTTCCGGATACCTGTCGGACGTCTTCCGGGAGGCCGCTTCTGATCTTGGCGTTCTCTGGGGACGACAGGCCAACCGGGATCCCGCCATCGTTGTCACAGACCTTCTTACGCTTCTCGATGATGACGGGTATGGCACCTGTGATCGTCTGCTCGCCGCGTGCGGCACGGCATTAGGCGAAACGGGCGCAGCCATGCTCAGAACTATGCTTCTGGCACGACTGCGCGACCTTCCTGCGTCAAAGGGGAATAGCGATTATCATACCGACATCGCGCGTATGCAGGTGATCAGGCACCTGCGGGATCTTGCGGATGCCATGGGTGACGTTGATGCGTATAGTGAAGCTGTCAGCCTGAGTGACCGCCAGTATGCCTATACCGGCGACGTCGCACGCCGCTTGCTGGACAAGGGGCGCGCCCGGGAGGCACTTGACTGGCTCGACCGGGAAACTGAAGAGAACTCTCGCTTTTACAAGGAAAACGACGATCTGCGGATTGAAGCATACGAGGCCGTTGGAGACCGAGACAAAGCTCAGGCTCTGCGATGGAACGTTTTTCGGGAACGCCTGAGCCTGCCGCACTGGAAAGCCTATCAGCGTCATCTCAGTGATTATGATGCGATCGACGCCGAAGAGCAGGCACTCGATCACATCCGGAATTTCCCGAATAGAAGCGTGGTCCTGTCTACTCTTCTGGAATGGCCCGCTCTCGACGAAGCTGCCCGTCTCGTGCGGCATCATACAGCGGAACTGGACGGACGGGACTACGGGACGCTGCGTCCGGCAGCGGAACGTCTATCTGAAGCTTATCCCAACGAAGCGACGCTGCTCTACCGTCTGCTGGTCGAGGCCGTGCTGGACAGGGCGCTTTCCCGTTACTACGCCTATGCCGCAAAGGATCTTGCGTCCTGTCAGCGACTTGCACCCATGTTGACCATGGCTGAAGGCATGGAATCCCATGAAACGTTCATGACCCGGTTGAAGGCTTCACATAAGCGCAAACTGGGATTCTGGTCATTGATCGCCGTGCCCTGAGAGCAGGGTTGGGGGAAAATGGTCTGGCCAGTATGGCGAGCGAATTCCATTGTTACCCGGCAAGAGTTTGGATATACTGTCGGCATATCCCAAATGGAGGTTACGATGCTCACCCGCACGACGCTCTTTCTGTCCAATCGCTCCCAGGCCGTGCGTCTTCCCAAAGCGGTTGCATTTGACGTCAACCTGAAAGACGTCGTGATCATCCCGGACGGTGCGCGTCGTATAATCGCACCTGCAAATGCCGCATGGGACGATTTCTTTGCCGCGCCGGGCACTCCACTGCCTGAGCGTGATCAGCCGAGGATGCAGGAACGCGAAAGCTTCTGATGCTTCGTTATCTTCTGGATACAAACTTTTGCATTCGTGTCCTGCGTGATCGTCCGCAAGGCTTGCGTGAGCGTTTCAATGATAACGCCGAGGCGCTCTGCATCTCGGATGTCGTGCTTTACGAACTTCTCTATGGAGCCGAAAAATCTCACGATCCGGCAAAGATTCGACGTGAGGTTGAGCATTTTGCCGCACGTCTGTCTGTTTTGCCGTTTGATGATGACGCCGCAGCCCATACAGCGGAAATCAGGGCAGAGCTGGAAAAGCGTGGCTGTGTCATCGGCCCATACGATTTGATGATTGCCGGGCACGCTCGAAGCAGGGGGCTTGTCGTTGTGACTGGAAACTTACGAGAACTTACGAGGGTAGATGGGTTGCGATCTGAGGATTGGACGGCCGGTTAAGGGATAAGTGGAGCTTCTGCTTCGGCTTCTGCCTCATGTCAGACGTAACAGGAATTGCTGGAGTTTTCTGAAAGCAGGCATATAGCGAGATGATAATATGCGCATGGAAATGTGTATAAACATGTGCTATGTTTCAGTTCTCATGTAAATAGGATCAAAGCTATGGTTCGTGTGCACTCCACCAGCCCGTTGCGTCGTCCCACTAATGTGACGTTACCCGCTCAGTTACTCGAAGAAGCCAGATCGCTTGATCTCAACATATCGCAGGCCTGCGAACAGGGGTTGAAGTCAGCGATCGCTTCGGTTCGTGCTCAACAATGGCTCGCAGAAAATCGCTCCTCTCTTGAAGCATCCCGACAGTATGTCGAAAAGAATGGTCTTCCTCTGGCGGATTATCGGAACTTCTGAATGGCGCGTTTTGATGTGTATTGTTTGGCCGGACGAGGTGAAGCGCGTTTCGTTTTAGATGTGCAGGCAGACCTGCTGGACGAGTTGGGCACCCGCATCGTGGTGCCGCTTTTATCACAGAAAGTGGCACCCAAACCGGCAAAGAGACTGAATCCGGTTTTCGTAGTCGATGACCAGTCGTTCGTTATGATGACACAGTTTATGGCTGCTGTATCTGACCGTGATCTGAAAAAAGTCGTGACGTCATTGTCTCTTTATCAGGATGAAATCACTCAGGCTATTGATCTGCTTTTAACTGGTTTCTGATGGAGAGCCTTGGTCGGTTTTCGCCTCATGTCGGACGTCGAAGGGGTGATGGCGGTTGCTCGAAAGCCGACATTGTCAGGCGAGCAGCGATAAAAATCGGTGTTGGAAGGAGCGCCGGGCCGCGAAGCCATGGGCGCATTCGCCCGGTCGCTTCACCGCGACGAATGGTAGTTTTGGTAGCGAGGAACCGACCTGCCCCCAAAGTGCGGAGATCGGCAGGTGACGATGTGATCCGATATTCCCGGCACTGCATCAGAAGAGCGCATGTTGGTCGACTGCCGACGAACTGGTCACTGCGCCAAATCTCGCCTGTCCGGTTTCGGCGAGATGCGCAGTCTCGGACCGGACGGAATGTCAGGTTTGTTAGAAAGTGCTACAAAGTGAACACTAGCAAAAAAGTTTTGTGTTGATTAGAATTTGCGTTGCGCTGGTAAAATGATGTTAATTTGTCACTTTATCGACTACCCGCACGATCGACGAATTGTACGTTAGTCAGTAGATAAAAAAACACCAGGTGAGGAAAGTCCTGACCTGGTGCTCTATATTTTGTGCCGAGGGCGCATAGCTGACGCCAGTGGGGCCGATTCGACTGCTAAAAGGACTTTGTACGGATTTATGGCGGAAAGTCAAGTACCATACCCCAATCGGTCAAACCAAATTGCGGCAATCCGAGCCTCGTTGTCAGAACCGCGATTTGCAACTTATCTTAGGAAAGGTGGGGGTAACGAAGCCTATGCGATTGCCTTATACCTTTACAACGCACGAGTAGCTAAGGCGTTTATGTTCCCGCTTGGGGTTGTCGAAATAACCCTGAGAAACGCGATAGATGCGTTGCTCGTGTCTCAGTATGGCGCGACTTGGCACCTTCATGCCGGTTTTCGTAATACCGTGTTAATGAAAGAGGGCCTCGCAACGCTCGACAAAGCGATTAAACGCGCAGGCTTGGCCCCCGTGCGTAGCCAGGTCGTTGCTGAGTTGACTTTCGATTTCTGGTCGAATTTATTTCGGCCCAATTATGGCGCCCTCTGGCGAACCGGCCTCAACATCGTCTTTCCGAACCTGCCGAAGACAACAACGCGACATGATGTCCAACAGATGGTCCGCTCCATCAACGAGTTTCGCAATCGCGTCGCTCACCACGAGCCTATCTTGGATCTCAACGTTACCGAAGTTCACGCCAACATTGTCGGGCTTGTTACTATGCGTTGCGCCGAGACAGCTGCATGGCTTAGGCATCATTCTACACTCAACACCATCATCCGTACCCGACCGCGAGGTTCCACTGCAGGATTTGTGAGCTTAGCGTCGCGCTTAGCACCCGATTACATTCCTGTTACTGAGGAAACGACGCTCGAAAATGTTGCAACGCAGTTCGACCGCAAACATCAAGTAGCCATTTGTCGTGACGGGCAAGGTGCACTACTTGCGGCGTTCGGGCCGCTTGACCTGATCCGTTTCCTTGCCGACAACACCAAAACCAATGATGGAATGACTGCAC
The DNA here is from genome assembly GCF_001580915.1 of Acetobacter tropicalis. Lineage (GTDB taxonomy): Bacteria > Pseudomonadota > Alphaproteobacteria > Acetobacterales > Acetobacteraceae > Acetobacter > Acetobacter tropicalis. The sequence goes on from NZ_LHZQ01000137.1 coordinate 7,363, forward strand.
CGCGGGAACTGACGGTTCGCGAAATGCTTGAGGCCAATGTAGCCCCTGCCTGGATAGCGTTGCCAGCGAATGGCCCATTTTCGGACGCTGTGGTTCAGTTGACAGGTAATACGATCAATATTGTAGTCGGCATAGATTCTGCGGATATGGTCGTTGGGGTTATCACCCGGGCGCTTCGTCGTTACTAAAGCCCGCACAAAGCCAAACCCGGCTCTCTGTCTCTGATAGAAGAATTCGAATTCAACACATCCTCGAATATCGTCTTTGGGACACTCGGAAATTGGGGGGTCACGTCCGCGAAGAGGTCGCTTGCTGTCCGGCAGCTTATGTCGACCCGGACACTCGCAACGCATTTGGTGAACGGCAATATCTGGTTGGTAGGTAATCCCCCCATAAAAAGAGTGGCTTTTGAATGAGAATTTTCTCAGCGTAAGAATTGAGGAGATTCTGATGAAGAGTGATCGCTTTACTGACGCCCAGATCATGGGTGTGATCCGCCAGGCTGAGGGCGGCGTCCCGGTTCCTGATCTGTGTCGGGAGCATGGGATCAGCAACGCCACATTTTACCGGTGGCGGGCGAAATATGGCGGCATGGATGCTTCGACGCGGAAATCTCACAGAAGGGTTGTGCATCGGG
>NZ_LHZQ01000006.1 GCF_001580915.1 Acetobacter tropicalis
TGGAGGGTTCGAAGAACCCTTGATTGATTACCCCTGCGCCTGATTTCTGGTTTCTGGTCCTGATTTTCACTCTGCATTTTGAGCAGAGAGAGGGTTTCATGCTCTGGATTGCTACGCGGCGGCGTTAATCCGCTCCAGGAGGAGAAAGCGGCGCATATTATAGACGATATTGGCCAGTCCGATCCTCATGGTGGCCCGCGTTAAGCCTACGGTTCGGACGAACAGTCCCGTCTGTGATTTCTGATCGGCAAAGACATGCTCAACGCGAGATCTGATCACCGACTTCCCTGCGTTGGATCTCTGGATATGGCGGGGCATAGGCCTGAGATGCGGCTTCTTGCGATGGATTTTTGAGACGAAGCCCTGCTTTTCCATGAAGTCCTCATTGGCTTTTGAGCGGTAGGCTGTGTCTGCCCAGACCGTTGAGGCTGTATTGCTTTTATCAAGCAGGCCCTCTCTCAATCGCGCGCCGTCACTGGCGGCGGCATCTGTCGTCTTCCATTTACGGATCAGCCGAAATTTCCGATCGATGGAGATGTGCGACTTG
>NZ_LHZQ01000111.1 GCF_001580915.1 Acetobacter tropicalis
TCGACCCGATGCACAACCCTTCTGTGAGATTTCCGCGTCAAGGATGACAGAGTTTCTGATCAGAACGTGGGGTGTGTTTATCCGTGCGCCCCTAATGTTACTTGACCCATCCATCAGATCAGTTTGATCCCCTCTTTATCTTTTAATTTGTCATAATAAAGAGGAAAACAGTTTTTTACTTAGAACAGGATTTCAGCATAAAAACCTGCTGCTCAGGCTTTAACCTGTCTTCTACAGGATAAAGAAGCCCCAAGAGGTTTACAAAAATAATGCTTTCTGCAGCACTTTCCCCAGTTTTTGGGAAATTTCTGTTTATATGACGGGCATCCTGCATGAAGATGACATCCGTCGAGCCTTTACCGCCAATCCGATACGCGAAAATACGCGCACTCGATCCAACATCCAGAACGAGTTTGATGGATTTTCCAGTTCTGAGACTCTTTATAAATGCATATTTTGTCCATCCCCGGCGAACGAGATCATCCATATCCACATGGAAACGGTAATCCCCATTTTCCGAGATATATTCAGCCTTTTCCCATTTGCAGGAGGGGGATGCAAAAGCAGGAAGGCCGATCAGCCAAAAACTCAGGACTGCTCCGAATAAGATGCCATAACGCCGGATGGACATACTCCCGACTCCCCAATAACTCTCCCTCGCCTTACCTTAATGTAAGACAAGAGAGAATGGTGAGAAAGAAACGCGGCTGACACTCTTACCCGTAAACGCGCCCCAGCCAGCCGTTAATGCAGATCGTCCACAAACCGGGCAATGCGGGTGCAGGCGTCTTTCAGGTCTTCATCACGGGTGGCGCAGGAAAGGCGCAGATAGGGAGACAGCCCGAACGCTGAACCCGGAACCGTGGCCACATGCGCTTCTTCCAGCAAAGCCACTGCAAAATCATGGTCGGTTTCAAGCCGGGTTCCGCCTGCTGTTGTGCGGCCAAGGCAACCCGCCACACCCGGATAGGCATAAAATGCCCCTTCCGGCATGGCGCAGGTCAAGCCGGGCACAGCACGTAAAGCCTCGACCACCATCTTACGGCGGCGGCTGTATGTTTCGGCCATGGTGCGCACCAGATCAGCCGGGCCATCCAGCGCGGCAGCAGCGGCGGCCTGAGCAATGGTGCAGATGCCAGAGGTAGCGTTTCCCTGCACGGCCCGCATGGTGGCAATCAGATCTTTCGGGCCACCGGCAAACCCTACGCGCCAGCCGGTCATGGCATAGGCTTTGGAAACACCGTTGAGCGTTATGGTACGCTCTTTCAGATCGGGCGCCACAGCCGCAATCGATGCCGATTGCACGCCATCAAAAACCAGATGTTCATAGATTTCATCAGACAAAATCCATACATCCGGGTATTGCCGCAGCACTTCTGCCACGGCTTGCAGATCAGCCTGTTCACACACCGCGCCGGTAGGGTTGTTGGGGAAGTTCAGCACCACCCAGCGCGTGCGGGGGGTCATGGCCGCAGTCAGCGCCTCGGCTTTCAGGCGGAAACCGTCTTCCTCCCGGCACGCGGCGTACACCGGCACACCACCAAACATGCGGGCTATCAGCGGATAACTCACCCAGTAAGGGGCGGGCACCACCACTTCATCGCCTTCATTCAGGGTGGCCATGAAGGCGTTGAAGATCACCTGCTTGCCACCGTTGGAGACCATGATCTCGTCTGGAGCATACTCCAACCCGTTCTCACGGCTGAACTTGCGGGCAACCGCTGCCTTCAGCGCCGGAGTGCCATCAACTGGCGGATATTTGGTCTGCCCGGCCAGCGCTGCCTGATGCGCAGCCTCCACCACGGCGGCTGGCGTGGGAAAATCCGGTTCCCCCAACGCCAGAGAAATCACCTGTTTGCCTTCTGCCCGCAGGGCACGGGCGCGCCGCGCCATTTCAATGGTGGCAGGCGCGGGCAGCCCTTGCATCCGGCGGGCAAAAGAGCGGACCATGCTTACACAAGCCCCGCGCAGAAACGCTGGATACGCGCGCAGGCTTCCCGCAGGCTTTCCGTATCCGTGGCATAGGAAATCCGCATATGGCCCGGATACATGAAGGCGGAGCCATGCACGGCAGCCACCCCTTCTTCTTCCAGCAGAGCCGTTACGAACGCTTCATCCGTATCCAGCTTGTGGCCACCGGCAGAGGTCTTGCCCAGACAACCTTCCAGAGACGGAAACACGTAAAACGCGCCTTCCGGCTTGTCACACTGCAAGCCTTTTGCCTGATTGAGCATGGACACCACCAGATCCCGCCGGCCCTGATAGGTTGTCACCATCTCGCCAATAAAGTTCTGCGGGCCAGTCAGCGCTTCAACCGCAGCGGCCTGTGCAATGGAGCACGCGTTGGAGGTGGACTGCCCCTGCAACTTGTTCATGGCCTTGGTCATTTCCACTGGCGCGCCAGAGAACCCAATGCGCCAGCCGGTCATGGCATAGGCCTTTGAAACACCGTTCATGGTCACGGTGCGGGCACGCAGGCGGGGTTCCACTTCCACAAACGTGGCGGGGCGGAAACCATCGTACGCCAGCTTGGCGTAAATATCGTCCGTAAAGACCCACACATGCGGGTGGCGCAGCAGCACATCACACAGCGGCCGCAGGTCTTCAGCAGAATAAGCTGCCCCCGTGGGGTTGCATGGGGAGTTCAGGAAGAACCATTTGGTGCGCGGCGTAATGGCGGCTTCCAGTTCCTCAGCGGTCAGCTTGAAGCCGTTTTCACGCTTGCAGGGCACAATCACCGGCACGCCTTCCGCCAGCGTGACAATATCAGGGTAGGACACCCAGCACGGAGCCGGAATAATGGCTTCATCCCCAGGGTTCAGGGAGGCCATCATGGCGTTGTAGATCACCTGCTTGCCGCCGGTGGAAACAATCACTTCCTCGGGCGTGTAATCCAGCCCGCTATCCATGCGGAAGCGTTCCGCCACGGCCTTGCGCAGTTCGGGGGTGCCCGCAACATCGGTGTAGCGGGTTTTGCCTTCTTCAATCGCCTTCATGGCGGCGCGGGCAATATTGTCCGGGGTGCGGAAATCCGGCTCTCCGGCTGAAAGGCTGATAATATCCCGACCTTCCGCCTTCAGCGCGCGGGCCTTGGTCGAAATAACAATCGTCTGACTGGGGCTGATCCTGTTCAGACGGTCAGCGACAATGCTCATGATTTCCACACTTCCTGACTCAATTTTTCATTCTCGCCGCCTCAGGCGGCCGAAGCATGATGGGAGATGATTCCAAAAATCCCGCTTCGCGCGGCACAGTAATGCGCTTCTGCCTCCGGCGGAACCGGAGAAAGGCCTTTCTGCCATGATTTTTACGTAAGGCGCGGCTCTTCTCGCGTTGCCCCGGCTTTTTTCAGGTGGGGCAACCCGCAAACACCGCCATGGCCCGCACGGCTTCCGGTGTCATGCCCGCTGCGCGCATCTCCCGCACAGACGCCGCACCATCCCGTTTGGACAGCCGCCGTCCCTGCGCATCACATAAAAGCGGATGGAACACATAAGTGGGCGTGCGCCACCCCATAAGCGCCTGCAACAGCCGGTGCAGGTCCGTGGCCGGGCGCAAATCCTCCCCCCGTGCCACCAACGTGACACCCTGCATGGCATCATCATGCGTGACACAAAGGTGATAAGACGCAGGCACATCCCGACGCGCCAACACGACATCGCCAAACAATTCCGGCGTGCAGACCACCCGGCCCCGGTCCAGATCTTCATAAACCAGCGGCCATACGGAACGCTTCATCTGAAAATGGTCCTGCTCAGTGCCGCCGCCAGTGCGCGCCTGTTGCTGCCCTTCGCCCCTCCTCTGCGTTCGCTCTGGTGCGTGCGGAGAATGCCCGCACTGTAATCGTGCGGGAAGTGCTTCTGCTTCTGCTTCTGCTTCTGCTTCTGCTTCTGC
>NZ_LHZQ01000013.1 GCF_001580915.1 Acetobacter tropicalis
GATTGTGGCGTCTGCTTTGAGTGAAGTTGATCGGCCACGAATGACACACCTGACTGTGACCGCAGCGTTGGTTCCCTCACCAGAAAGGACCGACCATGACATTCCGTACCATTGGTATTGATCTGGCCATTCGCGGAGATCACCTCGCTCAGATCTATGACGATGGCCGCCCTAATGGCCGTGCAATTCGTTTCAGGCATGATCAGCCCTCACTTGCCGCCTTTGTTCAGACTGCCGTGATGGGGCTGAGGGCGGATGACCACATTCAGGCCATCATGGAGCCAACCGGTATGAGCTGGTTTCCTGTTGCCCACCACCTTGCGGATGCTGGCGTCACCGTAGCCCGCGTCAAGGGAAAGCGGGTCAAGGCTCTACGCCGTTACCTTTCCGAACACGCCAAAACGGATATGGCTGATGCCCAGATCCTGGCGGCCATACCGTCATTTGGTGGACCACGTCTTGATCCAGTCCACATTCCGGATCCGCAAAGCCACGCTCTTCAACGTCTGACCAAACAGAGAAGCCGCTTTCAGAACGAGATCGCGGATGCCAGGCGGCGTTTGCTTGATCTCATTCGTTGGGCATCCCCCAGGCTTGAAGCAGTCTTGCCCGACTTA
>NZ_LHZQ01000035.1 GCF_001580915.1 Acetobacter tropicalis
TGATCTTGTACCGGGAGCGCAAGCAATTTTTCCGGTTTCAGGAGTTCTTTTCGATCCGATTGGAACGACGTCCTGCTCTGATGTTTTCTCCGACAGTATAGCGCTCCAGAATGATGGCTTTTGCTTCACAGAGGGTGATGCTGTTTCCCTCCCTGTCGCGCACTTCATAAGGCTTTCCTCGTTTGAGAACACTGAAGATCCGGTTCACAATACGATTGGCAACGGCACATAAAGCCTGTTTGTGATGATGACCTTTCGCCGTCATCAGCCTCCAATAAAGTTCTGCCAGTTCAGGATCTGTTTTTCGTGCCGTATCAGCAGCAAGATAAAGTGCGTGTTTGATGCGGTTATTGCCACCCTGGGTCAGGGTCTGGCCCGCTCGCTCCACACCACCACTATCAGCCCTCCTGGGAAACAGGCCACAAAAACCCCGTAAATGTTTTTCGGAATGAAACCGTTCAATGTTCTGCAAGATACCAATCAGGGTCGGCGCAAGATGTCGGCCGACACCCGGAATACTGAGCAGAAGAGCCTGTGGGTCGAGGTGTTTGTAGAGATCGGCAATATGCTGCTCAAGATCTCCAACTATTTGAATTTTCTTCAGAACATTCTCAATTTCCGTCGCAATTTCGAACTGCAGTTCCGAAAAATCAATGTGTGCCCCATGAAGGTTCTGGGCGTATTGCGCCGCTTCACGTAACCCTGTGATCAGCGTTTCCACAAAGGGCCCACTGCGCGGATGGTTCCCTCCCGCATGGGCTGCAACATATTTGGCGAGTGTCGTACGACGCGCCTTCAAAACATCCGAGGGGTGAAACCATTTCTGCAACAGGGCCAAAGAGAGCCGTGTTCCTAA
>NZ_LHZQ01000220.1 GCF_001580915.1 Acetobacter tropicalis
GCCCGTAACAAGGTAGTCTTGCCCGCACCTGATGGTCCCACCAATGCCACGAATGAGCCGGTTGGCACGTCCAAAGAGACATCATTCAGGAGGCGCTTCCGTGTGCCCGGGGCATTCCGCACCAGATTCTGGATTACAACGCTCATGCCTGTTTCTCCCGCCAACGGGTGATCCATTCGGGCACGGAACGCAGCAGAACCGCGCTCATAGCCATGACCGCCAAGAGCGTTGCCATGGTGAAAGCCGCAACAGTCTGGTACCCATTATAAAGACTTTCAATGTGCAAAGGCATGGTTTCGGTCAGCCCCGGAATATGCCCGGAAACCACAGAAACAGCGCCAAACTCCCCCATGGCACGCGCGGTTGTCAGCAAAACACCTGAAAACAGAGCCACTCGCGCGCCGGGTAATGTGACACGCCACAGAATTTGCCAGAACCCTGCACCTGCAAGCATTGCGGCCTCTTCCGCATCGCGTCCCTGCTGCTCCATCAGCGGCACCAGAGTGCGCACCACATACGGCAGCGTTACAAACAACGTAGCCAGCATGATGCCAGGCACAGCAAACGCAACATGAATCCCTGCCTGCTCCAGAGCCTGCCCCCACCAGCCTTGAGCCCCGAACAGTAACAACCAGACCAAACCGGACACGACGGGTGAAATGCTGAGAGGAAGTTCTACCAACACAAGTAATACTGAACGCCCTGGAAAACGGTATTTCGTCAACAACCACGCTGCCAGAACCCCAAACAGCGTATTGAGAGCAACAGACACGACACTCACTTCTAGCGTCAGCCAGATCGCCGCAATGCCATCCGGATCTTTCAGCGTTTCGAGGGCAGGGCCAATCCCGTTTTTCAGGGCCTCGGTCACCACCACAGCAGGCGGCATGAGCAAAACAATGGCGATAACAGCCCACGAGACTACCCAGAGCAGGTAGGTTTTCATGCGGCATCTCCCCACGCCGAGAACTTCCGCCGCACCAGACCGACAAGAGCAAGAGCGGCCAGAGATGTCAGCAACAATACAAGGGCAATGGCAGTTGCGCCGGGATAGTCAAACTCCTGCAACCTTACCACTACCAGCAGGGGGGCTATTTCACTGCGAAAGGGCTGGTTTCCTGCAATAAAAATAACAGAACCGTATTCTCCCACTCCACGCGCAAACGCCAACCCAAACCCTGTAATCAAGGCGGGGACCAATGGTGCCAGCACCACCCTGATAACAACCTGCCAAGGTCTCGCTCCCAACAGCACGGCGGCTTCTTCAAGATCACGAGGAAGGTTTTTCAGCACGGGCTCCACTGTACGGACGACAAAAGGAAGCCCAACAAACATGAGAGCCAGAACTATACCGGGGCGACTATACGCCACCACGATGCCCAACTTGGCCAAGGGAGCCCCCAACCAGCCTTGAGGCCCGTAAAGCGTAGCCAATGTTATGCCAGATACAGCGGTAGGGAGCGCTAAAGGCAGATCGATCAATGCATCCGCAAATCTGCGGCCCGGCAGCTCTCCTCGCACCAACGCCCAAGCCAGAATCAGCCCCAGCGGAATATTGAAGAGCGCCGCCATAGCTGCACAGGAAAAACTGGTCCAGAGAGCGGCAAACATGCGCGTATCATGCAGCGCGCCGACCACCGCCCCCATGCCATCCTGCCATGGCCTTATGGCAAGCGCACATAACGGCAGGATAATAAAAAAGCCGGTCCACACAAGCGTTGCCGCAAGTGACAGCCGGTAGCCGGGCAGAGCGGACTCACCGCCTCGCAGGAAGGTTAAAAACGTCTGCTTCATTACAGCATAGACATTTCAAGAAAGAGACTTTTGGTGATGCCAGCATCCTCACAATACCGCACATGACCTGCGCCAGACGGTAACGGCATGTGAGGCCAAACATCAGCCATGTCACTTTCCTCACTGCACGCCACACCCGGTTTCTTAACAAATCAGAAACCGGGCCTTAAACGAACATTCTCTTACAAATCAGGAACGAACCTGCGTCACGCTAGATAATGTCGTGGCGTCTTTCACAAACGCAGCAAGCGTTTTGACAACACTTTCTGCTGTGCCCGAGGACGTTTTCAGGTGAAGAGCAGGGGATTGAGGCGCTTCATACGGCGCATCAATCCCGGTGAACCCAGTGATCTTTCCAGACCGTGCGGCTGCATACAGCCCTTTGGGGTCCCGCTGTTCACAGGTGGTCAGATCCGCATCCACAAAAATTTCCGCGAATCCGTCCCCAATAACCTGGCGCGCCAGAGCACGGTCAGACTGCAACGGAGAAATCAGGGCAACCAGCACAATCTCGCCAGCATCCCGCAGAATACGAGCCACTTCTGCCGCACGCCTTACATTTTCTGTCCGATCCGCTTCAGAGAAGCCAAGATCCTTGCACAAGCCTGAACGTAAAGTATCGCCGTCCAGCACCGTTACATCCAGGCCGGAAGCAAACAATGCAGCTTCTGCGCCACGAGCGAGAGTACTTTTTCCTGCACCAGAGAGCCCAGTCAGCCAGAACACGCCCCCACGATGCCCCTTGGCGCGCTCCCGATCCTGAAGGGTAACGGTGCTGGCGCTGGGGTGAATCACTTTTTCACCGGCAGCAATGGTTGCTGCCTCAATAAGCGGGGCACCACCTACAATACGCTGCTGACGGTCCACCAGCACACCACGACCGTCCGCCGTACCGGGCACAAACGGGTCAAACTGCACATTTTCTGCGGCCGAAAGAGTGATTTCAGCAAAACCTTCAGCAGGCACTTCTTCACCAGGCTGTTCGGTCAGGTCTTCCAGATTCAGGACGGAATCAATGGAGGTGACCGTTACTGCATGTTCTGCCGTAGCCAGACGGAGCTTGAAGCTTTCCCCAACCCGCAAGGGTTCCTGACGCAGCCAGAACAGACGTGTGCGAATACGGGAAGCCTCAACAGGAGGGGCTTCCGGCAAATGGAGAAGGTCTCCACGGTCAGGAATAACATCTGGCTCAAGTGTAACTGCAATAGATTGCCCGGCCACAGCAGAAACCTGTGGAGCCGTGTGCCAGCTTTCAATGGAGGCGATGCGAGCAGGGGTTTTCTGTGTGCCGATAATAACCGTGTCACCAACGCGGACACGCCCACGTTCGATACGCCCGGCCACGTACCGCTTATCATTAAAGCGGTAAACATCCTGCACAGGCAGGCGCAGAGGCAGGTTGGCGCGTGAAGCAGGTGAGGGCACCTGCGCCAGAGCTTCCGTCAGCGTCGGGCCTTTATACCACGGCATACGATCGGAACGGGCGGCAATATTGTCTCCGTCACGGGCAGATGCCGGCACGAAGAGGGCTGCTTCAAGGTCGAGCTTGCCGAGAAGTTCAGAGACAGACTGTTCAACCGCTTCAATCTTCTTCTGGTCAAAATCAAGCAGATCCACCTTGTTCAGCAGCACGATGACATGCCGGATTCCAATAAGATGCAGCAACATGGCGTGGCGACGGGTTTGCTCACGCGCACCTTCAGCAGCATCGACCACCAGCACGGCAGCTTCAGCGTCCGCAGCGCCTGTAATCATATTGCGCAGAAACTGGCGATGTCCCGGCGCATCCACAATCACAAATTCCCGTCCGCCGAGCAGGAAAGGAATACGCGTGGAATCAACAGTTACACCCTGATCACGCTCAATCTGCAGAGAGTCGAGCAGGAAGCTCCACTCGATCTTCAGGCCGCGCTTTTTGGATGACTCAATAATCTGGGCAACCTTACCTTCCTGAAGATTGTCCGTATCGTGAAGCAACCGCCCAATAAGGGTGGACTTTCCGTGGTCAACATGCCCGACAATAACGATAGGCGTTGCGGCGTCCTGAGACGAAATAAGACTTTGGCTCATGATGAAATTCCAGTCCGCACTAAAGATCAGAGATAACCGGCAACACGCAGCCGTTCAAACGCATCTTCGGACTCATGGTCCATGGCGCGGCCTGCGCGCTCAGATGTGCGGGTGGTTTCAAGCTCGGCAATCACTTCTGCAACCGTCGCCGCGTTACTCTCTACTGGGTTGGTGATGTCCTGATCACCCAGAGAACGATAACGCTTGCCGTCCTTGGCAAAATACAGATCAACCAGCGGAATGCCTTCACGCTCAATATAACGCCAGATATCGATCTCACGCCATGAAAGCAGCGGATGCACACGGATATGCATCCCTTCTTCATGCGGTGTCGCATACTGGTCCCAGAACTCAGGAGGCTGGTTCCGGATATCCCATTTGTGGCTGGCACCACGTGGGCTGAACACACGTTCTTTGGCGCGCGTACCCTGTTCATCACGCCGGATACCAGCAATAACACCCTGCAGCTGATGCTTTTCAATCATGGCGGCAAGTCCAGCCGTTTTACGAGCGGCGGAACGCGCAGCAGGCGGAAGTGAAGGGTCCATTTCCTCTACGGGTGGGCATGTTCCAAGCAGCAGCTCCAGATCCCACTTCTTGGCGTATTCATCACGGAACGCATACATTTCCGGAAACTTTTTGCCCGTATCCACATGCATAACCGGAAACGGCACACGGCCAAGAAAGGCTTTTTTGGCAAGCCAGACCATAACATTGGAATCCTTGCCCAGCGACCACAACATGGCCAGAGGGCGAAGCTTGCGATAGGCTTCCCGAAGAATAAAGACGCTTTGCGCCTCAAGCTGATCAAGATGGTCCATGTTACGATCAAAACCCGTTTCTAGAAAAATAGATGTGAACCCGTAGAGGCCAGAAAATATCCATCACCCAGCCGTATGGATACCACACTCTGTTTTGGAATGACCTGCCCAACGCCCGGCACGGGCATCTTCACCATCACCAACAGGGTGGGTACAGGGCCCACAACCAATGGAAAGATACCCTTCAGCCACCAGAGGATGTGGGGGCAGGCCTCGCCGCGCCATTTCCTCGGTAATGTCTTTGCCTGTCCATGCAGCCAGTGGATTGAGCCGAACCTGACCATCAGCTTTTTCTTCCACCACCGGGAGTGCCGCCCGGGTTACTGCCTGACCACGCTTGCGGCCCGTCACCAAAACTGCAAAGGGCAGGGAGGCTGCATCAAGCGGCTCAACCTTACGCAATTGGCAGCACGCATCAGGATCAAACGCCCACAACTCTCCTGAAGGATCGCGTTCTTTGAGAGCCGCAGGCGAAGGCTTTACATCCTGCACATTAGTGAGCCCCAGGAAACGGGCCAGTTCTGCCCGATACGCCAATGTTTCTGGAAAATGTTTACCTGTTTCTAGAAACAACACCGGCATATCCGGAGCGGCTTCCGCCACAAACGCCAAAAGCAAGGCAGACTCAGCCCCAAAGGAAGAGAGAACCGCAATTCTATCTTTCAGAAGCAGAGACGCTAACCGCAAAAGTTTTACAGGATCATCTTCTTCTGCACGCAGAGCGGAGAGAACCTGTGGTTCAACAGACATAAAAGCACTTTCCAGAAAAAGCCAATGATTGCCGTGTTTGGCCTCAATTACACACGAAAACAGGCATCTTCAAGGACAATTCACCCCACTGGAACGCGAAATTTGCATTCAAGCTATTCACAACCCTCAAGGCATCTTTCGTCAAGCGCCATGAACCACGCTGAATTTCCGTGATACATACCGCATCCTTGGGATGTATCCCCCAATCACAACCAGCAATAATTTTGCGGCCTTGAGGCGACTTATGTCCAGTTCTGACATCCCACTACACAACCCGTTCAAGTCTGGCGTTGATGGAAGAGACATGGACAGCGCGCCAGACGGTTTCAAGCCACAAGAAGGATGTTAAGCTTACAGAAGGAAGAAACCTGCGCCACATCATTTAGTTGGCATAATATATCTTATGCGATTTTTATGCCGCCGCTATTATGGGCTTGGAACTGCAATATCGGATTGCTCAGGATGATTTCGACCGCACACTTTCTCTCACCATGTCAGTGTGCGGTCACCTCTGCTTTTCTAACGCGACAATCTGAAAGAATCTGACCCCGAGTTACTGTGCTGGTGGTTTAGGATTGTCACGACGGAACAAAGCCCACTCCTCCATTACTGTTCCGTCCGGCAGATGGCAAAAGTTCACTTGCCCTTTCTTGTCGTCATGCTGGGCAGTCAGAGTGCCGCCTTTCTTGGTACAATAGAGTGTTGCCGGGTTCGGCATCCGCAATGGACGCACCCGTTGCGTGGAGCGGTCCTCGTGATGTGTCTGACAACCAGCCAGAGCGCCCAGCGTGCATGCCATCAGAGTTACCCGAGCGGCGTGTTGAAAAATCTGCTTCATGACCTAATTATCCTGTCTAATTCCTGCAGAATGGCTCGGCCAAAAGCAGGTTTCTTCCCCCGCTCCTATTCCGACCTGTATGGCTTGTTGTAGGCATAAGTTTCGGAAATTGTCATGCCTGTTCTCAACGCCATGCATAGACACCCTCCTTCACAACCCACACAGCAAAAACCTGAATGCAGCGGGAGAACTATTTGTGTGGGAACAAACCAAAGCGTTAGACTAAGTTCCCCCCAATAATCGGCTAAAACACCAATTAGATGTGCTCATTAGCGCTATATCTAAGCACCTGAAACGGGAACTTGGAGCCCCAACCATCAGCACAGAGACAGAGATAAAAACTTATCTTAAATCTGGCGCAAAAAATCCTCAGCTTACCGTGACTGATTTTTAGAGGCGCCACCGCGCTCAACGGAAATACCTTTTACAGCCCTCATCTGCCGTGCTGGCATTCATGCTGCAAAGCAGATATGCTACGATCTCCAAATCATAAAAAAATCTGGTTTCTCACATGCCTGATGGTTCTTCCCCTGTTTCCCGTCCCTCCTCCGCCACGGCTGCGCCTGACGCAACCGGCGTTGATATCCGTCATGACTGGACGGTAGCTGACATTCAGGCCCTGCTAGATCTCCCTTTTCCGGAACTGATGTTTCGTGCTCAGACTATTCACCGCGCTTTTTTTGACCCAACCGATATCCAGATCTCTACTCTGCTTTCCATTAAAACAGGCGGTTGCCCTGAAGATTGCGCTTATTGTCCCCAAAGCGCCCGGCATGAAAAAAGTGTAAAAGCGGACCGTCTGATGGCCGTGGAAAATGTGCTGGTAGAAGCCCGCAAGGCACGGGATGCCGGAGCCAGCCGCTTTTGTATGGGGGCGGCCTGGCGCTCACCCAAGGAGCATGATCTGGAAACCGTGTGCGCCATGGTGGAAGGTGTAAAAGAACTTGGGTTGGAAACGTGCGTGACACTAGGCATGCTGGATTCTGGACAAGCCGGAAAACTCAAGGATGCCGGCCTCGATTACTATAACCATAACCTTGATACCTCACCGGAATTCTACGGGGAAATTATCAGCACCCGCACTTACCAAGACCGGCTGGACACGCTTTCTCATGTGCGGGACGCTGGCATCAATGTCTGTTGTGGCGGCATTGTTGGCATGGGTGAAAACGAAACAGACCGTGCTGGCCTGATTGCAGCCCTCGCTACTCTCCCCACGCACCCTGAAAGCGTACCCATCAATTTGCTGGTACGCGTAAAAGGTACACCCCTAGGGGAAGCTGAAGAAATTGATCCGCTGGATTTTGTGCGGATGATTGCTGCTGCGCGTATTAGCATGCCAAAAAGCAGGGTGCGCCTTGCCGCAGGTCGTGAAAATATGAGCGATGAAACCCAGACGTTGTGCTTTCTGGCCGGGGCGAATTCCATTTTTTATGGAGAACGCCTGCTGACCACTCCTAACCCCCAGGCGCAGCGCGACCGTCTTCTGCTTGATCGTCTGGGTATGCACACTACGGGTATTGGTCTGGACTCTGCTCAGGCCTGAGCAGAATCTGAAACCGGAAAATAATGACGTATTCTGTAAAGGAAATGTTCCTCACCCTGCAGGGTGAAGGAGGACAGGCTGGTCGCGCCGCCGTATTTTGTCGTTTTACTGGCTGCAATTTATGGACCGGACGAGAAGAAGACCGCTCCAAAGCAATATGCCAATTCTGTGACACAGACTTTATTGGCACAGATGGCGAAGGTGGCGGAAAGTTCGAGCATGCAGATGCATTAGCGGATGCCATTTCAAGCCTGTGGCCTGATAAGCCTGCCTCCGCTGCCATACCTGGGCTTGTTGTCTTTACAGGAGGAGAGCCCCTCCTCCAGCTTGATTCTGCTTTGATTAATGCCATGCATCAGCGAGGCTTTAACATTGCAGTCGAAAGCAACGGCACTGTGGAGGCGCCGGCAGGGATCGACTGGCTGTGCATCAGTCCGAAAGCTGGAGCCCAGCTTGAGCAGAAGCGAGGAACAGAACTCAAGCTTGTTTTCCCGCAACCGGGCCTTGATCCAGCCCTGTTGGAAAGCCTTGATTTCAAATATTTCTGGCTACAACCCATGGATGGCCCTGACCAAAACGCCAATATACAGGCTGCCATCCGCTATTGTATGGCTCACCCCAAATGGGGCCTTTCTCTCCAGACACACAAATTGACCGGTATTCCCTGATCCATGCCCTTCCCTGCCAACGCTCAAAAAGAATCAGCACTCGTTCTGTTTTCTGGAGGACAGGATTCCGCCACCTGCCTGGCGTGGGCGCTCGCCCACTTTGGTCGCGTGGAAACCATGGGGTTCGATTATGGTCAGCGCCACGCGGTGGAACTGGACTGTCGGGAAGCCCTGCGTGAAGGAATGCGCCATCAAAACCCTCTCTGGGCGGAACGGCTGGGCATGGACCATACATTAGCTCTCGGTGCTCTTGGCGATATCTCGGAAACAGCCCTCACACGGGATGCTGAAATTGCCATGGCGGAAGGCGGCCTTCCCAACACGTTTGTGCCGGGGCGGAACATCATCTTTCTCACCTTTGCTGCTGCCCTCGCGGCGCGGCGCGGCATAAGGCATATTGTTACCGGTGTTTGTGAAACCGATTATTCCGGTTATCCAGACTGCCGTGATGACACCATAAAAGCCGTTCAGGTGGCCCTCAATCTGGGCATGGACGCGCGCTGTGTGTTGCACACCCCACTGATGTGGATCAATAAAGCCGAAACATGGAATCTGGCAGAAGAACTGGGCGGCCATGATCTGGTGACACTGATCAACCGTGAAAGCCATACCTGTTATCTGGGTGAACGGACTGCTCTGCATTCATGGGGCCACGGTTGCGGAAAATGCCCTGCCTGTGATCTCCGCCGTGCGGGATGGGAAGACTATGAAGCGGAGAAGGCTCATGCCTGATCTGGTTTTTACCCGCCGCTTTTCCATGGGCCACCGGCTTATTCATGGTGCCAGCGAGTCCTGTGCTCTGCCTCATGGGCATAATGAATTTGTCACTGTAAAATTGTCTCCCACCCAGCAGGTCCGGCTGGATGGTAAAGGCAATATGCCCGTTTCATTCCAAAAAGCCAAAAGCACCTGGCACCGTTT
This sequence comes from Acetobacter tropicalis, assembly GCF_001580915.1. Lineage (GTDB taxonomy): Bacteria > Pseudomonadota > Alphaproteobacteria > Acetobacterales > Acetobacteraceae > Acetobacter > Acetobacter tropicalis. The sequence goes on from NZ_LHZQ01000220.1 coordinate 9,409, forward strand.
TGTGGACGAAAAGCTGGATCATGCCCTGCAACTGGCGGAAGATGATCCTCTTCTGGCTTGGTTTCAGACCCATGAACCGGAACGCGCACGCCGGATTGTCGTCACCCCCGGCGACCCCACCACGGAACTGATGGTTTGCCTCATGATGGCAAAGATCTCGGCCTTCCTGCGTGCGGAGGGAGATATGCTGCGTTGCACCGAGCTTTCCTTGCAGGAAACCCCGACCAACACGGTTACCTTTAGCGGCAACCCGGATGAGCTCATTCCCACTGGGCGGGCTGGGGCTGAGTGTTGGTGGCACCGGGCTGATATGAGTATTTCGGACGTGTCCTGAAAGATGACTTCAATACTCTGCCATTGGTATCATTTGTACTGCGTGCTGACCGTACCAGCGGAAAAACAGCGAAAATCACCAGCGCATGCACAGGCGTGAGCATGGTATTCAGCACCATGCTCCCATAGACTTCACGCTCAAGCTTTTCCCATTCCCCTAAACGCCAAAAATTGTCTGGGCCCCGAAAAGCAACCCAGACAATTTTGGCTTTTCTATTCCTTCAGTTTCAGAACGTCCGTCGTTTTGTCACGCAGTTGCGTGCAAAGTGCGGGATTATCGGCCAGTGTCTGTCCGAAAGAAGGAATGATCTCTTTGAGCTTGGAATCCCACTCAGGAAGCTTCTCTGCGAAACATTTTTTCAGCACCGTCAACATGATTGGGGCAGCAGTGGAGGCTCCGGGAGATGCCCCCAGCAATGCAGCCACAGAACCATCCTGACTGGCGATGACTTCTGTACCAAACTGAAGCACGCCGCCTTTCTTGGCATCTTTCTTGATGATCTGCACACGCTGGCCTGCAGTCACCAATTCCCAGTCTTCCGAGCGAGCCTCCGGCACAAAGTCCCTCAAGGCGCTTATCCGCTCGCTGTTTGACTGCAAAACTTGTTGGATCAGATATTTGGTCAGCGGCCAATTGTCCTTTGCCACCGCCAGTATGGCACCTATATTGTTGGATTTTATGGATTTGGGAAGGTCAAGCAGAGAGCCGTTTTTCAAAAAACGGGTAGAGAACCCTGCATACGGCCCGAACAAAAGCGCCCGCTGACCATTAATCATCCGGGTATCCAGATGCGGGACAGACATGGGAGGAGCCCCCACGGAGGCCTTGCCGTAAACCTTTGCATGATGCTGGGCGATGATATCCGGGTTCTTACAGCGCAGGAACTGGCCGCTGACCGGGAAACCACCCACGCCACGGGATTCAGGAATACCCGTTTTCTGGAGTAGAGGGAGCGCCCCACCACCACCCCCGATAAACACAAATTTTGCACTGACCGTACGCTGGGTATTCAGGCGTAAATCCTGCACCTGAACATGCCAGCGTCCATCATTCCCACGCTTGATATCCTGCACTTCATGTCTGGTATGCAACGTACAGGCCGGGGTGCTGGACAGATACCCAAACAGCAGCCGTGTCAAAGCCCCAAAATTCACATCCGTGCCGTTCAGGCTCCGGGTTACAGCCATTTTCTGGCCAGCAGGCCGATTTTTCATGGTCAATGGCATCCACTGTGCCATCTGCACAGGGTCTTCCGAATATTCCATGCCTGCAAACAGGGGATGAGCGCTCAGGGCTTCATACCGCTTCTTCAGAAAGCTGACATTCGCATCGCCCCATACAAAGCTCATATGCGGCACAGGCGTAATGAAATCACGTGGGGTAGCAATAATCCCCTGCTCTACCAGATACGCCCAGAACTGACGGGAAATCTGAAAGGATTCGTTAACGGCAACAGCCTTGCTGATATCCACGCTGCCGTCAGCCTGCTGCGGGGTGTAATTGAGTTCGCACAGCGCGGAATGGCCGGTGCCCGCATTGTTCCAGGCATCCGAGCTTTCTTCCGCCACGTTATCCAGGCGTTCAAAAATACTAATGCTCCAGTCTGGCTGAAGCTGTCTAAGAAAAGCCCCGAGCGTGGCGCTCATTACGCCTCCACCAATCAGGACGACATCAACGGAAGAAGAGGTATCGGTCGTGGTGGAACTCATCATGGTCTCCGAATTGGTCAGCCCTGTCCTGTTTTGTCCGCACAAAAAGAACAGTGCCGGAAAGCATTTCCGAATGCAGCGCTTCCTGCCATGACGCAAGAGCAGAGGCAGACGGAGCCGCACCTATGGGAGAGTCATATGCCACACCTTCGCTGCAAACATCTTCTCATCTCTGCGAGAGCGGAGCAGCATTGCACTGAACCCCCGCGTATTGCGCACGTTCACACCGCGACCCGTCAACGCGTATTGCAAAGGAAGATGATATGGCGATCAAGAAATTCGGCACTGCCCATTGGGAAGGTCCCATCAAGGAAGGCAAAGGCACAGTTTCTACAGAAAGTCAGGCTTTGAACCAGCAGCCTTATGGCTTTAATACACGCTTTGAAGGCAAACCCGGCACCAATCCGGAAGAATTACTGGGCGCGGCCCACGCTGCCTGCTTCTCCATGGCGCTTTCCCTTATTCTGGGTGACGCGGGGCTTACGGCAAAATCCATCGACACAAAGGCCGAGGTCAGCCTGAACAAAGCGGCTGACGGTTTTGAAATTGACGCCGTTGCCCTGACACTCAAGGCTGACGTTCCCGGCGCGTCCAAGGGACAGTTTGAAGAACTGGCTAACAAAGCCAAGACAGGCTGCCCTGTCTCCAAACTGTTCAAGGCAACAATTACGCTGGATGCGACACTGGTCGCCTGATCAGCCGATCTGGCCTCGGTGCCGCAAAAGATGGTCTGCCAACACGCAGGCCATCATCGCTTCTCCCACCGGCACAGCACGAATACCCACACAGGGATCATGCCGCCCTTTGGTGATGACGTCTTTTTCCTGTCCATCACGCGTGATGGAAGGAACAGGGGTCAGCATGGAACTGGTGGGCTTGACTGCAAACCGCGCCACTATCGGCTGCCCGCTGGAAATGCCTCCCAGAATGCCGCCTGCATGATTAGCCCCAAACGCCACTTTCCCGTTTTCCATGAAAAGCGGATCGGCATTTTCCACGCCGGTCAGGGCAGCGGCGGCAAAGCCGTCACCAATTTCCACTCCCTTAACGGCGTTAATACTCATCAGTGCCGCAGCAAGGTCTGAATCCAGTTTCCCGTAAACAGGAGCTCCCAGACCTGCTGGCACGTTTTCAGCGACGACTTCAATCACCGCCCCAATGGAAAGACCAGCTTTACGGATACCGGAAAGATATTCTTCCCATTCCGGAACAACCGCAGCATCGGGGCAGAAAAAGGGGTTACGCTCCACTTCCTCCCAGTCCCACCGGCTCTGGTCAATTTTGTGCGGGCCAAGTTGAACCAGCGCGCCACGCACACGAATATCGTCCCCCAAAAGACGCCGGGCGATTGCTCCGGCGGCCACACGGCAGGCTGTTTCACGCGCGGAGGACCGCCCCCCTCCGCGGTAGTCGCGAATACCGTATTTCAGATCATAGGTCAGATCTGCATGGCCGGGGCGGTAGGTCTGGGCAATATCACCATAATCCCGTGACCGCTGGTCCGTATTTTCAATCAGCAGGGAAATAGGTGTACCTGTGGTCTGCCCTTCAAACACGCCAGACAGAATACGCACCGCGTCCGGCTCACGCCGCTGGGTGGTAAAGGCGGATTGCCCCGGCCGCCGACGGTCCAGAAAAGGCTGGATATCAGCTTCTGTCAGCGCCAGACGCGGCGGGCAGCCATCCACGACACAGCCAATGGCCGGTCCATGGCTTTCCCCCCATGTGGTAACACGAAACATCTGGCCAAAGGTGTTGTAGGACACGGTTTTACTTAGTCCCCAGCAACAGAAATATCAGGTGCGGTCGGATTTTTCATGCCCACCATGTGGTAGCCGCTATCCACATGATGAACTTCACCCGTCACGCCGGAAGAAAGGTCTGAAAGCATGTAGAGCCCGGCCCCCCCCACTTCTTCAAGAGCCACATTGCGTTCCAGCGGTGCGTTATACTGGTTCCATTTGAGGATATAACGGAAATCACCAATGCCACTGGCAGCAAGAGTCTTGATCGGGCCAGCAGAAATGGCGTTTACCCGAATGGCATCCTTACCCAGATCAGCCGCCATATAACGCACGGAGGCCTCAAGAGCCGCCTTTGCGACGCCCATCACGTTGTAATGCGGCATCACGCGCTCGGCCCCCAGATAGCTCAGGGTAAGCAGAGAGCCGCCATTTTTCATCAGACGCGCTGCACGCTGTGCAACGGCCGTGAAGGAATAGCAGGAGATATCCAGCGCCGTCAGAAACGCATCCCGCGGGGTGTCCACATACCGGCCACGCAGATATTTTTTATCAGCCCAGCCAATGGCGTGCACCACAAAATCCAGCTCACCCCATTCCTGTTCAAGCTTTGTGAACACGGCATCAATAGCTGCATCATCAGTCACATCGCATGGCAGCACCAGGGATGCGCCAATGCTTTCGGCCAGAGGTGTCACGCGCTTGCCCAGAGCTTCACCCTGATAGGTAAAGGCCATTTCCCCGCCCTGAGCCGCCACTGCGCTGGCAATTCCCCATGCGATGGAACGATCATTGGCCACCCCCATGACCAACCCTTTTTTACCCTGCATCAGCGTACCCTTTGCGGGCAATGTGGTGTCATGAGACGACATGCTGCAAACCTCGACCTATCTGTTTACGAATGTGCAAGAACTTTAAGTCGGGTGGTCGCATACCCGCACGGACTAAACAAGACCTTGCGTTCGTCCTTGGGCTGAAAACCTGCCCGTCTGCCACATACCTGCTGATTACACCGGGAAAATGAAAACTGTCAGGCACTCTACTCAACCGCATTTCCCTGGTTTCTCAAGAAAAGCAGACCACTGGCAGTAATCGCCTCTCCTCACCCTCCGCCATTAGCAGTATGAAAACAGAGACGGGCTCGCACCCTTTGACCATCCGATGCGAGACAAAGAGGACAGCATGACTGAACAGACACTTATTGATCTGAACGCAGACCCATTTGAGCTCTTTTCCGCATGGATGAAAGAAGCCGAAAAAACCGAGCCCTCTGACCCCAACGCCATGGTGCTGGCCACCAGCACGCCCGATGGCCATCCCTCCGCACGTATCGTTCTCCTGAAGGGCATGGATCGGCGTGGTTTTGTTTTTTACACCAACCAGCACAGCCGCAAGGGCGAGGAACTGGCCGCAGACCCTAATGTTGCCTTGTTGTTCCATTGGAAGAGTCTGCGGCGACAGATCCGGATTGAAGGAACGGTCACACCGGTAACACCCGAGGAAGCCGATGCTTATTTTGCGAGTCGGAGCAGGATATCACGGCTGGGGGCCATTGCCTCTGACCAGTCCCGCCCCTTGGCTGACCGTTCCATTTTTGAAGCACGCCTGAAAGCGGCTGAAGAACAGTATGGAGAGGGCGATATTCCGCGTCCGGCCAACTGGTCCGGGTACCGAGTGGCTCCTGCTGCGTTTGAGTTCTGGCAGGAGCGGCCTTACCGGCTGCATGATCGGGCCAGATGGACACCCGATGGAAATGAATGGAATGTAACCCGGCTGTATCCTTAACAGCCATTTTATGACAGCGTTGAATGAGAGATGGGGACATAAAAAGAATGAAAGACGTTAGAAAAATACTGCTTCCCTTGCCCAGCATCTCAAATGGTGAAGCGGCTCTGATACGCGGTTATAATTTTGCCCGCCGGTTTGGGGCGCACCTTGCCGTGCTGCATGTCCGTCCAGATGGACGAGACATTGCGCCTATGGCAGGCGAAGGACTTTCGGGTGCCATGGTGGAAGACCTGATGCGCTCCGCAGAGCATGAAAGCGCCCGCCACGCGCACGAAGTGCACCAGCTTTTTGAGCAGTTTGCCGCCACCCATCCGGATATTCAGGTTGTGCCCCCACGCTCTCCCTTCCCATGGGATGAGCCAAGCATGAGCTTCAATATTCTCTCCGGCGCGGAAAGCGAGATCGTACCTGCTCACGCACGGCTTTCTGACTTTACGCTGGTCCCTCACCCGGATTCAGGAGAAGAAGTTTCTTCCTCCGAAACCCTGCATGCCGTCCTGTTTGACAGCGGGCGTCCCGTTGTCATCGCACCGCGCACTCCACCGCAGGGCCTTATCAAACGGGTCTGTATCGGCTGGAATGGTACAGCGGAATCCTCCTCGGCACTGCGCGGAGCATTGGCCTGGGCTCTGACCGCGGACGCTGTACGTGTGCTGCATTGTGAGGATTATCAGCGCCGCGGTCCCAAAGCGCGGGATGTGCTGGATTACCTGTCTTTCCATGGCATCAAGGCAGATGCGGTTGCCTTCAACCCGGTAGATCGGGATGTTGGCAAAGGGCTTCTGGCGGCCTGTAAGGATTTCGATGCGGACATGCTGGCCATGGGCGCGTATTCCCATTCCCGCCTGCGCCAGCTTATTCTGGGCGGCGTAACCCGTCATGTTCTGGAACATGCGGACCTCACCGTTCTGATGAGCCGCTAACCCGGCAAGCATAATACTGCGTCTCGTTCCCTCCCTTTTACGGGATGGGCGAGAGGCAGGAAAAAGAGAGAAAAGCGGTCATAGTTCAGGAGCAGGAAACAGACGCTCGCGCAGAAATGGGAGCAGGCTCATCCACGCTCAGGGTCATACCATCCCATGCTGGCTCCATGGTGTCTGGCAGATTATTTTTCATCCAACGCCAGTCCATATCCGTTCCCATATGGGTCAGAATGGTTCGCCGCGGTTGAAGGATATCCTGCCATTCCACAACCCGTTCCAGCCATGCATGAGCGCTGTGGGGTTTTTGCTGAAAGCAATCGACAATCCACGTCTCAACCCCGGTCAAGGCATCCAGGGATTCAGGGCCTAGCTCAACCACATCCGTGCTGTAGGCAAAATTTCCACACCGCAATCCGCTGGAATGGATACGGCCATGAACCTGCTGAAATACGGTAAAAAGATAGCCTGCCATTTCAAACTGTCCCTGCTCTGGCACAGGACAGGCCTCAACAACCGCACGAAAAAATTCAGGTGATGTCCATGGTTTGAAGACGTAATCAAACCGCGTCTGGATTTCATCAAGCACTGAAGCCGCGCCATAAGCCTTAATTGGCTGCCGGATAATACGATTGATCCCACGTACTTCGTCCAGCCCCGCGATATGGTCTGCGTGAGCGTGGGTATAAAAAATGGAACGAAACGCCTTGATTCCGTTTGTCAGAAGCTGAGCCCGGATATCCGGGCTGGTGTCCACCAGAATATTTTCGCCATTCCCCATCTCCAGGAAAATAGAGGCACGGGAGCGACGGTTTTTCGGCTCCGCTGGGTCACAGCGCCCCCAGATGCCGTGCCCATCTTCTCCTCCCAGCATCGGCACACCAGCCGAGCCGCCACACCCCAGAATGGTGACCTTCATTTCTCCCGGCCTCTCCCCACTCATGCCGCCTTCCGGAACAGCCGATAAAAATTTTCAGTGGTCATGCGCGTGAAGTCGGCCATCTCCTGACCCCGAACCTCTGCAATACAGGCTGCGGTATAGGCCACATACGCGGGCTCATTCCTTTTACCCCGCCGCGGCACAGGAGCCAGATAAGGAGAATCTGTTTCCACCAGAATCCTGTCAGCCGGCAGGGTACGGGCTACCTCACGGAACTCACCGCATTTCGGAAACGTCGAAATACCGGAGAAACTGACATACCCTCCCAGATCGACAACACACTGGGCCAGTGCGGCGCTGGAAGCAAAACAATGCAGCAGAATAGGGAATGCCCCAACCTCTGTTTCTTCCCGGAGGATCTGCGCAATATCCTCATCCGCCTGTCGCGCGTGGATGATGATCGGCACGTTCAACTCGCGGGCCGCCCCGATATGCTGCCGAAAGCTCTCCTGCTGAAGGGGGCGCACGCTTTCTTCCCCATGGAAATAATCCAGACCACTCTCGCCGATCCCAATTACTTCCGGGGCATCTGCACATGCCGCAATCGCCTGCACGGAGGGCACGGGCTCTTCCTCAACATGGTCTGGATGCGTGCCCACACTGCACCACACGCGCACGTCAGGCGTGCTGAACTGTGTCAGTGCTTTTTGCTGGTCAGCACGTGCCAGACGCGTACCGATGGTGACCATACCACTCACGTTCGCTTCTTTGGCTGCTGCCAGAAGCACGGGAATTTCTTCCGCCGTGAAGTGATCCAGATGGCAATGAGAATCGATCAGTCCTGCCATGGTAGAACTCATGAAGGCTCTGCCGTGGGTTCTACATAACGCGGGAAGATACCCTGTGGCGCTGGCAGCTTGCGCCCAGCCGGAAGCAGGTTTTCCAGTGCAGCGAATGTCCGCTCACCATCTTCAACCCCAAGCTGGGTCAACATGCGATCCATGCTCTGCGGCATGAACGGCTGAAGCACTGTAGCAATACCGCGCAATGCATCCAGCAGAACCCGCAGAACGTCTTTCATCCTTTCGACATCGGTCTTACGCAGCGCCCACGGAGCCTGATGATCAATGTAGGCATTGCCTGCCCGGATTACTTTCCAGACGTCTTCCAGTGCATCCGTCAATGCACAGCGTTCCAGTTGGGCGGCCATCAACTCCGGCAGAACACTCACCTGCCCCAGGAGATGGGTATCAGCTTCCGTCAGCGCCCGACGCTCTGGAATGATACCGTCGCAGTTTCGGGCAACCAAAGAGAGTGTGCGCTGACAGAGATTGCCAAGATCGTTCGCAAGTTCCACGTTGTTGCGCGTGATCAGGGACTTGCGGGAAAGATCACTGTCTCCGCCAAACGGTACTTCCCTCAGCAGGAAGAACCTGACGGCATCCACACCAAATTCTTTTGCCAGATCACGCGGGTCGACCACATTGCCCAAAGATTTGCTCATCTTCTGGCCTTCAATGGTCCACCAGCCATTGGCAAAAATCTTCTTTGGCACCTCAATACCGGCAGCCATCAGGAAGGCTGGCCAGTAAATGGCATGGAAACGAGCAATATCCTTGCCCACCAGATGCAGATTTGCAGGCCAGAACGCAGCACGGGGCGCGTCAGGATTAGGGTAGTCCAGCGCACTCAGGTAATTGGCCAGAGCATCAAACCAGACATACATCACATGGGCTTCATCCCCCGGCACGGGAATGCCCCATTTAAAGCTGGTGCGGCTGATGGAAAGATCGCGCAGCCCCTGCTTCACGAAGCTGACAATCTCGCGCTTGGTGCTGTTGGGGCCTAGAAAGTCAGGATGACTTTCATACAGTTCCAGCAATTTGTCCTGAAATGCTGACAGCTTGAAAAAATAGGAGGGCTCCTTCACCCAATCGACAGGTGCGCCGGTAGGAGCAACTTTCTTGCCCTCCGGCCCGTCAAGCAGTTCATCTTCACCGTAGAAACACTCATCCCGAAGAGCGTACCATCCCTCATACGCCCCCAGATAGATGGCACCACTTTCCGCCACTTTCTGCCAAAGAGCCTGCGCACCGGTAATATGACGCGGTTCCGTCGTGCGAATGAAGTCATCATAGGAGATGGCCATGGCATCCGCCATGTTCCGGAAATCCGCAGAAACGCGGTCCACAAAAACTTTGGGGTCAATACCTGCTGCCTGTGCAGCCTGTTCCACCTTCTGGCCGTGCTCGTCCGTTCCGGTCAGAAAAAAGACCTCGTCCCCCGCCAGCCGGTGAAAACGCGCCATGACGTCCGCAGCAACGGAGGTATAGGCGTGCCCGATGTGGGGAGCGCCATTCACGTAATAGATTGGGGTCGTGACATAAAAACGGCCGGTCATGCTTTACTCGCAATGGTCATGGCTTGGAGAAGAGATTCCTGTTTATCCAGATTGAAGCGTTCCGTCTCGCCCTGAAGACGCATAATGGCCTCCCAAGCCTGAGCAAGAGCATTGGACTGATTAAGCCCCTGCCGTGCGGACTGACGCGCCCTATTCTGAAGAAAATCAGATAACAGACTGAAAAATAAATTAAAACCGTCGTCTTTGCGCAAAACAGCTTCCGCAATCTGATAGGATCGGCTGACAGAAACACCCGCCACAGCTTCCTGCGCCAGATCAGCCATCTTACCGCCTTGATCCGCCAGAAGGGCAAGCGCTCTTCCGGGTGCTCCCTGCGCGCTTTCAAGCATACGCGTCATGTCAGCCGGAGAAACGTCCGGCACCTGCCGAACAATCACACTTTGCAGGCTATGCGTATCAAGGGGAGCCAGATCAAGCTTACGGCACCGGCTGCGAATGGTGGGTAACAACCGGCCCGGAGCAGAACTAGTCAATAAAAGCACAGCCTGCGGAGGCGGTTCCTCCAAAATCTTCAAAAGGGCATTGGCGGCACTTCTGTTGAGCCACTCCGCACCATCCACAATCACAACGCGCCAACCTCCCTCCGCCGCTGTGCGGCGCAGGAACGCGTTAATAGGCCGGACCTCATCCGCAACAATTTCACCACGAAACCGCTGCCGTTTCTCATCAAAACTTCGGCTAACGACCAGCAGATCCGCATGTGTTGCTGCGGAGATGCGCCGCCCTGCCGGACTATCTGCATCTTCTCCGCCCAATATAAGGCGCGCCACGCGAAATGCGAACGTCGCTTTGCCTATGCCCGGTGGCCCGGTAATAAGCCACGCATGAGGCATTCGTCCGGAAGCAAGAGCCGTGCGAAAGGCCTGCAAAGCGGCCTCATGCCCTTGCAGATACAGCGATGCAAGGCGCGGGTCCTCCTGCATGATAGTCCTTTACTGAAGACGTGCGCGAATATCTTTGACAATCATGGCATTGACCGCCTCTGGTGAGAGGCCATCCGTACTGATACGGCGGACGCGGCCGGTATCCTGCCGGGCGATCTCCTGAAAACCCGCCAGAACCCGGGCGTGAAACCCTTCATCTGACAGTTCATAACGATCAACTGGAGCCCCCCGCGCTGCCAGCCGTAGCCGAGCGACATCCCGCGGAGCTTCCAGCAGAAACGTCATATCCGGATCACGCCCCAACTGCTCCTGCAGACGAGAAATCAGACGCAAGACATCCGGGTTTCCCTCTGCGCGACCATAACCCTGATAAGCCAGCGTGGAATCCGTAAAACGATCACACACCACCACTTTCCCGGCTTCCAGCGCAGGCGTGATCACCTGATCAACATGATCATATCGTGCCGCAAAATGCGTTAGTATCTCTGCCCGGAGAGAGAGCGGATGTTTACCAAACAGAAGAACCTGCCGTAATTCTTCGGCTCCCGGAGAACCACCAGGTTCCCGCGTGGTCACAACATCCACACCAGCGGAGAGAAGTGCTGCCTGCAGCAGTTTAAGCTGCGTGGACTTCCCTACGCCTTCTCCACCCTCCAGCGTAATAAACAGACCTTTACTCATGTCTTAAAGATGCAATCTGCGGGCCGCACGCCCCAGAACACCCAGCGCTGGCACATCCTGCCCGACCACAACGGGTACCAGCGCCTGTCGACCACCCGGCAACAATACCGTCAGTTGCCCAGCAGGCTGCCCCTGCTTGAGGGGAGCAGCCAACGGTCCCTGATAATCCAAAGACACATGCGTTGAGTTGCGCCAGCCATGGGGCAACAGCATGGTGAAGTCCTGGGCCACAACCAAGGGGACTGTCTGAACCTGCCCCATCCATACGGGAGCCTGTTCTACCACATCCCCTTTGCTGAGAATTTTTGCGGATTCAAAGTTGGCGAACGCCCACCCCATCAACCGCTCGCTCTCACGGGCACGAACATTGGACGTTGGCATGCCATTCAGAGCCAGAATGACGCGACGCCCTTCCCGTTCAGACGATGCACATAGACCAAAACCACCTGCATCCGTGTGGCCAGTCTTCAGGCCGTCTGCCAGTCCCTTGACCACCAGAGCATTCCGGTTTTCCTGCCGGATCTTGTTGAAGAAAAACTCTTTTTCCGAGAAATAATGATAATATTCTGGAAAATCATGGATGAGGCGCAAGGCAAGATACGCAACATCGCGTGCGGACATATAGTGGCCATCAGCAGGCCAGCCCGTTGCGTTCAAGAAATGTGAGTTAGTGAGCCCCAACTTCCCTGCCATCTCATTCATCAGGGCGACGAATTGCTCTTCCGACCCGGAGATACCTTCAGCCAACACCACGCAGGCATCATTACCAGACTGGATCACCATACCCTGGATAAGGTCTTCAACAGAAACGCTCTGCCCCAATGGCACGAACATCCGTGATCCCTGCATGCGCCACGCTTTTTCGCTCACAGGCAGGGTCTGGTCCAGCTTCAGGCGGCCAGATTTCAGCATGGTGAAGGTAACGTACGCCGTCATCATCTTGGTGAGAGATGAAGGCGGCATCCGTTCATCCGCTGCCTTTTCAAGCAACGTTGCGCCGCTGTTGTAATCCAGAATGCAGGCCCAGCGCGCTACGGTATCCACCGGCCCTACCGGCGTAATGGCGGGCGTTTCCGGTACGGGAGCAGGCTGCGTGGCCGCTGCTGCGGCAGGTACATGCGCATGGGCCGCGCCACCCCTTACCTTACGGGCAAACGCATTGAATGAATAACCAGTGGAGGCAAGGGCCGCACCCCCTGCGAGAAGAAACCGGCGAGTATGCACGTTCTTTCCTATTCGACGACAATATGAGATCCGGTTAAACCATCAGCAAGGGCATGCCTCAGGGCCACATCCGCCTCGCTTATAGTCGCAAACGGTCCGTGACGGACAGCCCACATTTTTCCCTGCTGGGTAAATGAAGGGACAACAGACGCTCCCTGACGGGCCGCCTCTCGGGCGGCAGCGTAACGGGATGTAAAATCGGCCGTCTCGACCCAGAACTGACCAGCAACAGGCATCCCCTGCCGCCATGTCGCGGGGAGATCAGACAGAACGATGGGACCACCTGCCACTGTAGCTTCCTGCGGCGCAGACTGCTGAACAGCCGGAACGGCGCGCCCGACTCTGGCCCCTGCCTTCGCTTCTTTCAACTGGGTCTGGGTTACCGTTTCCAGTGGAGCCGCATTGATCTGCAACATGGGGCCACCGGGCAGGATTTCAGCAAGATGACGGCTGGCTGCTTCATCTTCCACAATTCTTACACGCGCTGGCGCGGTTCCCATTCCCAGCAGATCCGCTGCCTTACGTGACAAGCCAAGCAGGCGACCAATTTCCTTCGGGCCCCGATCATTCAACCGGACCGTTACTTCCCGCCCATTATCCAGGTTCATCACCGTAACCACCGCAGGTAACTGCAAGGTGGGATGGCTTCCTGTCATGGTCGCGTCATCACGCACTTCACCATCCGTAGTTAGCGCTGATGCGGTCTTTTCCTGTTTCTGACGAACAGCCAAGCCTGTTGCCTGATAGGAAAAATCCTCTCTGGGATAGAACCAAGCATTTTCCACCTGCCAGCCCGACCCCACCACATAATGTACGGAAGGCTGAACCTTGGGCACCGGCCTGGAACAGGCCACAACCCCTACACAGCACAGCAGAACGGCTTTTTTCACACTATGGCACTACCTAGAAGACCGACTCCCAGAGCATAGAAGTCTGAAGGATTGTAACGGCGGATCACGTTGAAATTGTGGTAAACCATATAGGCTTCCCCACCTGCACCATCCGGGCGGATAACCGCCCCTTCCAGACCCGGCCGAGAAAAGCCTCCGCCTAACAGAGGCCTTACGCCCAAGCCCGCCCAGTAGGAAACGGGATGCACGGCAGCACGACCAATCTGGGACTGATCCAGCGTATCAGGCACTTGCACCTGTTCGCCCCAAGGTTCTCCTGCCTGCCAATGACATTTGGCAAGATAGTTTGCGATAGAGGCAAAAACGTCTGCTTCATTATTCCAGATATCGCGCCGCCCCCCTGCCGGGAAACTGGCTGCGTAACGTTCATAAGCGCTGGGCATGAACTGTGGTTGTCCCATAGCACCCGCATAGCTTCCCAACATGCCGGAGGGCGTGATGTCACCGTTGTTCAGAATGTGAAGTGCCTTGAAGAGTTCGGCACGGAAAAAGCTGGATCGTCTGCCATCAAAAGCCAGAGTCGCAAGGGAATCGACCACATGGTAGGTTCCCATTCTGGTGCCGTAAGCAGATTCCAGCCCCCAGATTCCCGCAATGGCACCACGGTCCACGCCATAGGCCTGACTGATCTGGCTAAGCAGGGCCGTGCGTTGCGCAACAGCATTTTGACCATCTGAAATTTTCTTGTCCGTGATCACCCGGTCTTTATACTGAGCCCACGTAAGGGTGAATTCCGGCTGATGCCGGTCAGCTTTCAAAACCTTGGCATTTGGTTGCGTTGTCAAAGCCAGGGCTTCATCCAGCATTGAAGCGGAAAGCCCTTGCTGGATGGCTTCCCGTCGAACACCTGCCAGAAAGGCAGCATAGCTCCCCGTTGCAGCCGGGCTGCTCGCCTTCTTGACATGCTTTGCCGAAGCAGCGCTGCGGGCGAATGCAGGTAAGAGCAGCGAGGACATAGTCCCACAAACGAGGGTTCTTCTTCTCAGCATCATTCACCAGTCACGCTATGATCTATCGTTAACTGGAGCGGATATAAGCGTATTTATCCGCCTGCGCGCCATCTCTTTTTTCTGCAGGCTCTATCGCTTTTCCGTCTCGGCAACCTTGCCCTCCTCCCCGTTGCCTGTCAGAGCAGGTGCCTCTCTTACGTGGAATATTTTGACTGAATGCCAGACTCTCTGGAGCATTTTCTCGCAGCAACCACTGCCTATCCGGCGGTACAGGTGCTTATTGTCATCCTGGCCACCTTCATTCTGGAGGACGCGGCAACAGTACTCACCGCCATTCAGGTTAAACTGCATGCGCTCGGGCCGTTTGAAGCACTGATCGCACTTTATGTTGGCATTGTGCTGGGTGATGTCGGGCTTTACGGAATGGGGTATCTGGCCGCCCGCTGGGCTCCTGCCCGCCGCTGGATCAACACTCCCGAGCGCGATATGCAGCGCCAATGGCTGACAGAAAAACTGTTTAAGGTGGTTTTCATCAGCCGCTTTATTCCAGGCACCCGTCTGCCGCTTTATACAGCCTGCGGGTTCTTCAACGCTGGATTGCGCACCTTCACATTGGCTACACTCGCCGCCACGTTAATCTGGACATCTGCGCTATTTGCGCTATCGCTCCGCATTGGTGGCTTTCTTCTGGCTCACCTTGGGGCTTGGCGCTGGGCTGGCATTCTCGGCTTTGTGCTGGTTATCATTATTATGGGTCGCATTGCCGCCCGCATGCAGAAACAGGGAAAATGACCAAGCTGCCCTCTTCAGTCCGAGATTATTCTGCTGTGCCATCTGAAAATGGCTCTCCACTTTCCAGTTTTGAATTCTGGCCGGGCTGGATTTTTTATACGCCCATCGTGATCTACTGGATCCTGCTGGGGCTCCGTTACCGGGACTTCAGCACACCAACCGCAGCGAACCCCCGTATTGAAACGGGCGGTCTGTGCGGAGAAAGCAAAAGCGGCATCCTGGATATGGCTGGAACCACAGCCTCCCGCTGGATTGCCCCTTACACCACCCTGTTCACCAGCTCTGACGATATGCGCCGTGCACAGGAAGCCATGACCCAGAAAGGCCTAAGCCTGCCCATCGTTGTAAAGCCTGATATCGGCTGCAATGGTACTGGTGTAAAACTGGCACGGACAAATCAAGAACTGGATGCGGCTTTGGCAGCTTTCCCGCGGGGCATAAAACTGGTCATACAGCGCCTTATTCCTTATCGGCATGAAGCTGGCCTGTTCTATATCCGCCACCCTGATAGCGCTCATGGCACGCTCTCATCCCTGACGTATAAGGATATTCCTGCGCTGGCAGGAAACGGGCATGATACCGTGCGGGAACTGTTAAAGCAGGACCCGCGCACCCGCCTTCTGCTTCATATCTACACCCCACGCCTGCAAAACCGTCTGAACGATGTTCTGGAGGAAGGGGAAACTATTGATCTCGTTTTCACGGGTAATCACTGCAAAGGGGCCATTTTCCGTAACGGAGCCGAGGATATTACTCCTGCCCTTACAGCACGCCTGGATGAAATCATGCAGGACGTCCCTGATTTTCATTTCGGTCGAGTGGATGTGAAATTCGAGTCTGTCGAGGCTCTTCGAGCCGGTGAAAAATTTGAGATCATTGAAATCAATGGCGTAGGGTCTGAGGCTATCCATATATGGGACTCACGCACCACCCTGCGCGAAGCCTATGCAGCCCAGTTCCACCATTATGGGGAAACATTCCGGATAGGGGCCAAAAAGAAAAAGGCAGGCTGGAAATCCAGCGGCCTTTGGCACGGCGTACGCCTGTGGCGCAGACAAAAGCGCCTGTTAGCCTCTTACCCCATGAATGACTAAAACCTTCAGGGCGGGGATAGCCAGGACCTTCTCGCCCACAACGCTTACCACAAGTAATAAGAAACAGCTCAAAAACTCAGTAAGGCCGCCACGCGGTATTTTTACACCAGTGCGAGTGGCTTTTTTAATTATTCTCTTCAAAAGCCAACAGATCAAATTCTGATTGTACGCTCTTCACACTCGGATGCATCATCTTTTTACGCGAATGACACTTTTAGCTGTTGGAAATGTCTTCTTGTATCATCGCAGTGAACCGCTCTCTCAGCGCTAAAATGCTTGGCAGATCCCATCCTTCAGACTACCGACATTTTTTCTGCTTTTGTTGCTTTACGGTTCTATTCCGAAACAGAGACATCCTTGCCCAACCGTGAGTGGCTTCGACCATAAAAATGGTAGCTGGCCCACCCGCACAGAATATAAACCACCAGCAGGACAGCCGGCACTGGGTCGCCGGAAAACACGGCCATAATGATATCAATGAAGAGCGGGGCGGCCATAATCAGGCAGAACAGAATACCCAACAAGGGCACATAGCCAAGCCAGATTCCCTTTATTCGAAAACCACCACCGGGCACGCTGAAAGACCGTGGAAAATCTGGGGCAGTATTCCGTATCCAGATCACGGTAAAGCACACAATGCCGAATGCCGTAGCCGTGCCAAGACTGACAAGATCACCAATAATATCAATCGGCAATGTCGCCGTGGCCACAGCCACCAAAAGACCAAGCACGATGGTGCCGATCCAAGGTGTTTTATAACGTGGATGCAATGTGCTGAAGACAGGCATCAGCAGGCCATCTTCCGCCATGGCGAAAAAGATACGGCTTTGGGCATAAAGTAGCCCGAACAGAACCGAGCACAGGCCAACCACCGCCCCTATTTTCACAAAAACGGCCAGCCAGGGCTGATGCATGGCATTCACCGCTATTGCCAATGGATCAGCTACATCCAGCGTCTTCCATGGCACCACCCCAATCAGGACGGCCGCCACAACAATATAAACCGCCGTGCAGATCAACAGGGACAGGATAATCCCTACCGGGATATCCCTGCGCGGATTACGGGCCTCCGATGAGGCCGTAGAAACAGCTTCAAAACCAACATACGCAAAGAAAATAATGGATGCCGCCCGGAAAATTCCCGGCAATCCGTAGCGGAAGCCCCCTTCATGCGGCGGGATAAAGGGCGTCCAGTAAGAGGGATGGATCTGCCATACGCCAAGCCCCACAAAAACGGCCAGAACGCCGACTTTCAGGAAAACAATGGCCGTGTTGATCCGCAGAGATTCCTTTACTCCCAGAATCAGCAAGCCTGTCACAACCAGAATGGAGGCAGCGCCGACCGCATCCAGTCGACCTGCCACGGAAACATGACGTTGTGTTCCATCCAGCGCGACCTGCATGGTTGTGGTGCTTAAGGCCGAGGGAACATGAATCCCGAAATCCTGTAGGAAACTTACCGCGTAGCCGGAAAATCCGGCAGCCACGCCCGCGCAGGAAATGCCGTATTCCAGCAGAAGTAACCATCCCACACCCCATGCCCACGCTTCCCCCATGGAAACATAGGCATAAGTGTAGGCAGAACCAGAAACCGGCATAGCTGAGGCCAGTTCGCCATATGCCAGCGCCGTAAACAGGCAGGCCAATCCGGCGACAACAAAAGAAAGAAGAATAGAGGGGCCAGCGTAATTGGCAGCGGCGGTGCCGGTCATGACATAAATGCCAGCACCAATAGTGGAGCCTACACCCAACATGGTGAGTTGAAGCGGGCCTAATGTGCGGGTTAACCGCTGAGCGCCATTTTCCTGCTCGATTCTCTCAAGTGATTTACGGCGAGACCGCCCCGTATCCGGGCAGGATGAAAACCCCATGAGAGCCTGTATAACCTCCACCACGCGCCGGCACATTTCGTTACGAATCCGGCTCTAATACATCAATAGAAGGCGGCGTGCCTCCTCGGCAAGCCACTCTTTGTTTCAGGCACTGAAATGGAAAATCAGCGTCGCAATAAGTCCTGCTCCCATACAGTAATAAGCGAAGGGAGAGAGCGCCCATCTATCATGGTCACGGAAATAACGCATCAGGAAAGCCGTGCTGGCCAAAGCAGTTACTCCGGAAATCACGGCAGCTATCAGTGCTACGTGCATCTGCCCAGGCTCCAGAACCATATGCCGCATTTTAAAGGCTTCTCGCGCCGTAGCCGCAATAATCACGGGCTCAGCCATCAGAAAAGAAAAGCGAGCCGCCGTGTCATGCCGCAACCCCCGGATCAAACCGCCACAAATGGTCGCGCCAGACCGGGAAAAACCCGGCAAAAAGGCTATGCACTGAAACACACCTATCACCAGAGCATCACGCATGGTCATGTCCGCTACAGTGCGCACACCGTATCGACCACCCAAGCCCCGCAGCTTTTCTGCTAAAAGCAACATAACGCCATTCAGAAACAGAAAAATGGCGGCTGAAGGAGCAGAGCCGAATAAACTCCGCAGCAAATGCTCGAACAATCCACCGATGATAACCGCAGGGATAGTCGCCACAACCAGCAGGAAGAGGATATGCATGCTCTCCATCTGGATCCTGCTTCCCAGCAGACCTGCGGACCCTTTGAACAAAGCGGACCAGTCTTTCCAGAAAAAAATCAGCAACGCCACAGACGTGCCGAGATGCAGCATCACCAGAAAAGGTAAAAATGCTTCGTCATGCAGATTGTAAGACCAGTGCAGGAGCGCGGGCAAAATGACCGCATGCCCCAGACTGCTGACCGGAAAAAGTTCCGTCGCCCCTTGCAGGACGGCTATGATAATAGCCTGAATGAAAGACATTGATACACAACCCAGTTCTGGCCACACAAGCTTGTCCTTGCACCAAGTCCCCGCCTGCTGCAAGCATTCATAACCAATGGGCTCTGGCCTTGCCTCATGATGGAGAAAACAGATCAATGATTGGGAGAGGCCGTACCGGCGCCACACTTTTCAGCAGCGCCGTTCTGGCTGGCACGCTGGCATTTGCTCTGTATGCTCGTGCCACCCAGACCGCTCCCGGACAGGAGCGGTATGACCTCTCAGCCCGTTTTGTGTCCGCCAATGGCCTTGCACGCGGCGCGGACGTAGCGTTGGCGGGAGTACCCGTTGGCCGGGTTTCCTCCGTTACACTCGACCCTACCTCCCAAATGGCCATTGTGAAATTCAGGATGAACACCGAACTCAAGATCCCTGACGACAGCACGCTGACAATTGGCAGCAGCACGCTTTCTTCCGATAATGCCCTGATCATTGAGCCAGGCCATTCCCGCGCCATGGCAGCCCCCGGCACGTTGCTGACCCATACACTTGAGCCTTCCAGCCTTGAGCAACAGGTGAGCAATTACATTTTTGGCGGTGGCAATCTGGATCAATGAAGGCCGTTGCCTACGCGCACATTGGCGGCTGAGATTTTTTGTAACAAAAACAGCAAGAACGCCTTGACGACCCCACCCCACCAAGGGTAGATCACCTCCACCGAACGATGGCGGCGTAGCTCAGTGGTAGAGCAGGGGAATCATAATCCCTTGGTCGGCGGTTCAAATCCGTCCGCCGCTACCATCTTTCCTAAAAAGCCATAACTATTAAATAGCTAATAGCTGTTTTTAGTTTTTGGGAAATCAGGCTTCCTTTAAAAATTCCAGCTGATTTAACAGCTTGCTGTGTCTTATCCGCAGAGACGCTCAAGCCTCATACGGCTTCATCCATCATCACATAAAGAAACGCCGTACGCGTGCACCCTTCACATAGGCACACGCCACACAGCGCTTACTTAAAATATTGAATCAGCCTTCAGATAATTCGGGCTGAGGCTGAATGTCCGGCTGAGGTTCTTCCCCCCGCACCGGAGCATCGCCTTCTTCTCCACGAGAAACATCCCCACCATCTTCGGAACCGCTTGAGGTATTACGCTGGCGAGACGCCTGACGCTCTGCTCGCTCCTGCTGGCTCTGCTGGGCAGCCTGAGCCATGGCGTTCATAATGCGGAAATAATGTTCGGCGTGCTGAAAATACGCTTCAGCCGCAACACGATCGCCCGCACCTGTCGCATCCCGACCATGCTGAAGATATTTTTCAAAAAGCTGCTGTGCCGTCCCACGTACACGAACATCTGGGCCATGACTATCGAACACGTGGTTCCGGTTCATCGGAATCTGACCATTCAGATGCCGGGAAGAACCACCACTCCCGCTACCACTAGAGCGATGATTTCTGGTTCGCATCCGTTTTACATTCATGAGCTATCGCAGCACTTTCACGTTCATGGCATTCTGCATGAAGAAACAGTCGAACTTTTCAAGACGTGCTTCCTGACTGAAGGCCGAATTGTGTGTCGGAACGGGCTTCTTTTCAGCAGAGGAAAACCATTGCTGAGATAAAGGCCCTCATTGCTTTATTCATATGGCGGAAAAAATAAATGATAATCGCCACATTTCTGAATAAGCAGTTATGATCTTAGCAATCCACCAAGCTAAAGCCAACCTATTTTTTATGTGATTGCATCAGTCCTGACCCGTAAAACTGCGGCCCTTGGCACCCCACCCAGATCCGGCCTGATTTCAACAATCTCCAGCCCGTGTTCCGCAGCAACATGCCGTAGATCCCGCGACTGATGAATCCCGATCTCGAAAATGGCCACCCCTTGTGGGGAGAGGAGATCAGGTAGCCGCCCACAAAGGAAACGATACGCCTCCATACCATCTTCCCCTCCGTCCAGCGCGGTGAGCGGTTCATGCAGTCGGACTTCGGGCATCAGCTCAGCAAGATCAGATGTTGGAATGTAGGGCGGATTGCTCAGTAGCACATCAAAACGCTGGCCTTTCAACGCATCATCCCATCTACCAGCAAGAAAAAAGGCGCGCTGTGCCATCCCGCATCGTTTGGCGTTGTGTGCAGCCAGAATCGCGGCCTCGGGGTTGATATCCACGCCAATGCCCCACGCCTTCTGATATTCCGCCAAAGCCGCAAGTAAAAGGCAACCTGTTCCCGTTCCCATATCCAGCACAGACAAGGCTGCCTGCACGTCAGGACAGTAATCAAGGAGACAGGCGAGAACGGTCTCACTATCACCACGCGGGATCAATGTTGCCGGAGAAACAGCGAGATCAAGCGTCCAAAACCCTTTGCTGCGGGTTATGAACGCCATGGGTTCATGCGCAGCCCTACGGGCCAGATAAGACAGAAAGGGTTCTGCAGGCACATCATCTCTGGGGGATGCAGCCAACATTTGCTCCGGGCTTTTGCCCAGCGCATACGCCAGAAGAAGCCGGGCCTCCCGCCGAGGATTTTCAATGGCAGACGCTGCCAGCACCTGCGCACCATGAGCAAGCAACTGACCCAGCGGCTGGCTGGCTGCATGTTTTTCTGCTCTACTCATAAGGAACCCTTTATCAGAGCGGTACTGTTTGAAATGACATTTTCATCCTGCACCGGACGCGTCCTGCGGGTGCTCTTACCCTTCTGCGCTGCCATTGTCTCCCTTACGGCCGGTGCATCAATGGCACATGCAGGCGAATTTACGGTGACTGACGAGAAAGCGGATGCAGAAATCTCCGAGATTTCCCGTCTTTATCTTGATGGAAAGCTGGCTGCCATTTTCAAACTGGATGACAAAAATCGCGGGAAGACCGTGCGCATCCCGACCCCGATTGGCCGGATTGACCACACTTATACCCTCTGCGGCGAAATCACCATTCGCACACCAGAAGGACGGGTGGAAACGCACGAAGTCAGCAATGATGGCACGCTTCACAATCCGGATGGCCATCACCTTTATGCGCTGGGCTCCAACAACTTTACCGAATTCTTCCTGATGGACCCCGATGATGACTCCATTGCGGAGCATCACCCTACCCATTCCAATGTTTGCTCCATGCCGGTCAGTTAGCCGTTCGGGTCAACATCTCGGCAGAACTTGGAACACTCGGCCAAGGCCGAACTCAGAACCCTTCTGCTGCCAGAAGTTCGGCCTGCTCTTCCTGTGTCAGGGCATCCACAAAATCATCAATTTCGCCGAGCATGATGCGATCAATCTTGTAGAGCGTCAGATTGACCCGATGATCTGTCACGCGGCCCTGCGGAAAATTATACGTCCGGATACGCTCTGAACGGTCGCCCGTCCCCACCTGAGATTTCCGGTTCGCTGCGCGGGATGCGTGGGCTTCTGCCCGTTCCCGCTCATACAGCCGCGCCCGCAAAATCTTCATGGCTTTTGCGCGGTTCTTATGCTGGCTTTTTTCTTCCTGCATGGCCACCACTATGCCGGTGGGCAGATGGGTAATGCGCACAGCACTTTCGGTCTTGTTCACATGCTGGCCACCAGCGCCAGACGCCCGATAGACGTCAATCCGCAAATCACCTTCATCAACCGTAACATCAACCTCTTCTGCCTCAGGCAGCACCGCCACGGTTACGGTGGAGGTATGAATCCGGCCCTGACTTTCCGTTGCAGGCACACGCTGCACACGATGAACACCAGATTCATATTTCAATCGTGCGAAAACGCCCTTCCCGCTGATTTCCGCAATCCCTTCGCGCAGACCACCAAGCTCGCTCTCATCATAATCCATGATGGAAAAACGCCAGCCCCGCAGATCCGCGTATCGACGATACAGATCAAACAGTTCTGCTGCAAAAAGAGCTGCTTCGTCTCCACCGGCGGCAGGCCGCACTTCCAGGATGGCACTTCTCTCGTCAGCAGCATCTCGCGGAAGCATGGCCAGACGCACATCCTGCCGTAGTTGCGGCAATGTTTCCTGAAGTTCGGCCAGTTCCAGCTCGGCCAGTTCTTTCATTTCCGGGTCTGCCAGCAACGCTTCCGCCTGCTGGGCAGCCTGCTCAGCCGAGCGCAGCGCGGTGATGCGCGCTACCAGTGGCTCAATTTCTCCATATTCACGGGATGCCTGCGTGAAAGCCTCGCCGCTTATGCCACTGGCCAGCTGGGCTTCCAGTTCAAGCGCCCGGCTGACAATCCTGTCCAGCCGTTCATCCAAAGTCATTGCGCCGTTGATCCACCCACGCCTGCAAACACTGCCTTTGCGTCAGAAAGAAGTCGATCACGAGAGACCTCTTCCTCCTGCCCGGTCTCCATGGCTTTGACCCTGAAGGCCCCTTTGGCCAACTCATCCTCGCCCAGGAAAATCACGTGGCTGGCATTCTGCTTACCTGCCCGCTCCATACGTTTACGCAAGGAGCCACGATACCCGATTTCCACCCGCACTCCCTGCCGACGCAGCCCCTGCAATATCTGGAAGAGTGCTTTTTCATCGGGCGAACCAACCGGCACGATCACAACCGAGCGCGGCGCAGCCGGAGACGCATCCAGCAACATGGAAAGACGCTCCACACCAGCAGCCCAACCAATGGAAGGCACTTCCGGCCCACCCATCTGCTGAACCAGGCCGTCATAACGGCCGCCTGCCATCACCGTGCCCTGAGAGCCCAGCTTGCTGGTCACAAACTCGAAGGTGGTGTGATTATAATAATCCAGCCCACGCACAATGCTTGTGTTGACCTTGTACTCAATTCCGAAGCCATCAAGCGTGCGGCGCAGATCATCCCAGAATGTGCGGGCTTCCGGCGTCAGAAACTCTTCCATCATGGGGGCATCTGCCACCAGAGACCGATCACCCGCGTCCTTGCTGTCCAGAATCCGCAGCGGATTTTTCTCCAGCCTGATGCGGCTTTCTTCCGAAAGGCGATCCTTATAGCCGGCGAAGTAAGACACCAGCGCAGCACGCCACGCATCCCGGCTGGCCGTATCGCCCAGCGTATTCAGCTCCAAGGTCACGTGTTCCGCCACACCCAGCGCCGTAAGCACCTGATACCCCAACGCTATTGCCTCAGCATCAGCAAGAGGTTCTGCCGCACCCATCAGTTCCGCACCAATCTGATGGAACTGACGATAACGCCCTTTCTGTGGCCGCTCATGCCGGAACATGGGGCCTGCATAGAAAACCTTCTGCGGCAGGGATTGCGTAAGCCCATTTGTCACCAAAGCGCGGCAGATGGCAGCCGTGCCTTCCGGGCGCAGGGTCAGGCTTTCGCCATCACGGTCACTAAAAGAATACATTTCCTTGGAGACAACATCTGACGTATCACCCAGCGAGCGCGAAAATACTTTCGTGTCCTCGAAAATCGGGGTGGACCATTCATCAAACCCGTATAGCCCCGCAATATGGCGCGCTGTTGAGACAACATGCGTGTAACGCCGCTGCTCCTCGCCAATAAGGTCGTGCGTTCCTCTTACGGGTTGAATGGTGCTCACAGATCTTTTCCCGATCACAGCGCCCGCCACCGGCTATTACGCAGCGGGCTGTCTCTTCAAATTTTACGATAAAAAACCAAGGCGCATGGTCTGATTGCCCGGAATCAGACCATGCTGGGCCTCAGCTTTTATTTAGCGGAAGACATTTCCGGCAGTTCTTCCGTCTTGCCTTCAGCCTTTTCCTTGGCTTCTTCGGCCTGAATGGCTGCCACACGGGCTTCCACCAGTTCCACCACATGCTCAATCATGTCGCCAGCCGGAATGGTATGGTCCTGCTTGCCAGCAGAATAAACCATATGACGGCCTGAACCACCGCCCGTTACACCCAGATCCGTCATCAGGGCTTCACCCGGTCCGTTCACGACGCACCCGATAATGGAAAGCGTCAGCGGAGTTTTGATATGGGCCAGACGGTCTTCGAGCGTCTGAACCGTTTCCACCACATTGAATCCCTGACGGGCACAGGACGGGCAGGAAATAATCTTTACGCCACGGTGACGCAGGCCAAGGGATTTAAGAATATCCCACCCGACCAACACTTCTTCTTCCGGCGCGGCAGAGAGCGAAACGCGCATGGTATCACCCACACCGGCCCACAGCAGATTGCCCAGACCAATGGAAGATTTGACAGTGCCGGCACGTTTGCTGCCAGCTTCCGTGATACCGATATGCAGCGGGTAGTCACATGCATCAGCCAACTGCTGGTAGGCAGCCACCGCCATGAAGACATCAGATGCCTTCACGCTGATCTTGAATTCACGGAAATCGTGATCTTCCAGAATCTTGGCATGTTCCAGAGCGCTTTCTACCAGTGCTTCCGGGTTAGGCTCGCCGTATTTTTCCAGCAGATGCTTTTCCAGAGACCCGGCATTCACACCAATACGGATGGAACAGCCGTAATCCTTGGCGGCATTGACAACTTCTTTCACACGTTCGGCGTTGCCAATATTACCGGGGTTGATACGCAGGCAGGCTGCGCCAGCCTTGGCGGCTTCAATGGCGCGCTTGTAGTGAAAGTGAATGTCCGCCACGATGGGCACGTTCACTTCCCGCACAATTTCTTCAAGCGCCTTGGTGCTTTCTTCGTCCGGGCAGGACACGCGGACAATATCCACACCAGCCAGTTCTGCACGGCGGATCTGTTCGATCGTGGCCTGTGCATCACTGGTCAGGGTGTTGGTCATGGTCTGGACAGAAATCGGCGCATCCCCACCGACGGCTACCTTGCCGACATGGATCTTCCGTGATTTCCGACGCTCGATATACTGGTAAGGCCGGTAGCCACTCATCTTACATCCTTTTGTCGAGACGACAGTTGATCAGGCAAACCGTGTTGTGGTGCACGATCACCCATTACGTTTGATGCCTTCCTGCCAAAATCAATGCGCGTTGGCTACATGAAAGCGCGTAAAAGAGGCATTCAATGTCCGCCCAATCCCTGTAACTGACGGGCATTCAGGTCATCCGCGCTGGTTTCAGGAGGGGGGCTGCTCTTACGCCGCGGCATGGAATGCACTGGCATGGCTGGCGCATTCTCCTGCACGACACCGTCCTGATCCGGCTGGGCGGATGAAGAAGCGGCCTTTCCGCCTACCTGCAATGTGGAGGATGGCACATCTTCCGACTGCGAGCCATTATTCTGTTGTTGCGGCTTTGAAGAACTCTGCGGTGAAGCAAGCCCGACAGCAGGAAGCGACGGAGCGGCTGGTACGGATGATGATGCCGAGGGGGATGTAACCACACTCGATACCGGCGCCCCCGCAAGGCTCCCGTCCCGCACAGCGTCAACCGTCAACGGCAGCTTCCGCCGCACCGCGCCATTACGACCAAGATGAGGCGTTGTCACACTTCCGGCAGCAACCATAACGCCGCCAGCATTACCAACTGTCAGACTATAGGGGCCGTTTTCTGGTGGTACATCCCACTGGTCACCTGGCTGCATGATGTGGTCATACACCACTTTTCCGGCACCATCCTTCACTTGCACCCAACTCGCGGCATCCGCCTTCAAGACAAGTTGGTTTGCGTCTGCTCCAGTAGACTCGCTCCCTTCGGCACTGTCCGAAGACGGTGCCGGTGTATTCGCCGCAGGAGAAGAAACACCTTCTGTCCCGCCAGCCAAACCGGAAGCCTG
Source organism: Acetobacter tropicalis (assembly GCF_001580915.1). Taxonomy (GTDB): domain Bacteria; phylum Pseudomonadota; class Alphaproteobacteria; order Acetobacterales; family Acetobacteraceae; genus Acetobacter; species Acetobacter tropicalis. Next base: position 36,163 of record NZ_LHZQ01000220.1, read on the forward strand.
TTCTGTCGCTCCCTGCGCTGATGGGGCCAACGGATCATTCAAAGCTATGGCAGGAGCTGAATGCTCTGCGCCCCCTAAAGGCGCGCCCGATACCGGGACTGACGCAGGCTGCGGTGGAGGAGAAGCGCCCGGATCAGGCAAGATGGACGCCACCTGCGGGGAAGGAGCATTGGCCGTTTTCTCGCCCGGAATAATCTCCGCCACGGGCGGCACATGCTCAGGCACCGGAGGGGCATGGCCTACGAATTGGTACCAGCCCACATAGGCCCCCACCAGCACCAGCAACCCGAGAGAAACTGTAACCCCCGGCGGAATCCGCCGATCAGGCGGTGGTGCCGGAAAAGTCAGTTCGGGCTTGCGGTTTCGAACCTTCCCTTCCCGCTTGTAGCGCTGCACCACATCTTCAGCGTCAAACCCCAAGGCCTGCGCGTACGTGCGCAAGAAGCCCAAGGCGTAGGCCTCTGCCGGAAAAACCCCGGCACGCCCACTTTCCAAGGCCTCAAGATAAGCTTCCCGAATACGCAACCAGTCGGCTATCTGCGGTAATGTCCAGCCAAGCTGCTCCCGCCGCATACGCAACGCGCTTCCCACACCAACACTCGCCACATCTGGCAGGACGGGGGAAGCGGCAGGTTTTTCCTGCTCGGGAACAGAACGGGTATCAGCCATCAGCATCCATACGTCGCTGCTGGCGCACCAGTGCCAGCACAGCTTGATCAACAAGGTCCGCAATAATGTCAGCCACAGGCTGAACGGCCTTCACCATTCCGACAGACTGCCCGGCCATGACAGATCCGTTTTCAACATCTCCCTCTATTACAGCCCGACGCAGGGCGCCAGCCCAGAAATGTTCGATCTCAAGCTGGGCTTCCTCACGCGAGATCGCGCCACTCTGAAAGCGACTGATCACATCCGCCTGATGCGCCACGAAACGGCTGCTTCCTTCATTGGCCAGTCCCCGCACCGGAATAACGGGAAAACGTTCGTCAAGCTGAACGGAAGTTATGGCATCCCGCGCATTAGCCCGCACAAACGCTTTTTTGAACTTTTCATGGGCAATACTTTCCGCCGCAGCGGCAAAACGGGTGCCTAACTGGCCGCCGGAAGCCCCCAGTTCCAGATAGGAAACCAGCGCGTCCCCACGCCCCAGCCCGCCAGCCACAAATACCGGCACCTGATCGATGTGGGGCAGAATTTCCTGAGCGAGCACCGTCAGAGAAACGGGGCCGACATGACCGCCAGCTTCCGCCCCTTCAATCACCAGCGCATCTACACCCATTTTGATCAGCCGTTTAGCCAGCACCAGAGCAGGCGCAAAGGCCACCACCTTAGCACCGCCATCCTTGGCGGCCTTGATGGCCGCCCCCGGTGGAATGCCACCAGCCAGCACAATATGGCCAACGCCTGCCTGCAAACACACATCCACCAACTCGGAAAGCTGGGGGTGCATGGTGATCAGGTTCACGCCGAATGGCTTGTCCGTCAGCGCACGGGTAGCCGCTATTTCTTCCGCCAGACGGTCCGGTTCCATGGCGCCACAGGCAATCACCCCAAACCCACCAGCGTTGGAAATGGCGGAAACCAGATGACGCTCACTAACCCAGGACATCGCCCCGCCAAGAATGGCATACTGGGTCCCCAGAAAATCTGCACCACGTTGGCATAGGTGCTGAAGGCGCTTGCGCGCCCGTTCTTTCTCGGACTCGGTCGGCAATGCCGTCAGATCGCGTTCCATCAGGTCAGACATTATCCAGCCCATACGCTGTATGCAGGGCACGCACTGCCAGTTCCGCGTATTCAGCAGCTACCAGAACAGAAACCTTGATTTCGCTGGTCGAGATCACCTGAATATTGATCGAGCGTTCAGAAAGTGTGCGGAACATGGTGCTGGCCACGCCGGCGTGCGAGCGCATGCCTGTGCCCACCACGCTGATTTTCACCACATCATCATCCGTTACCAGTTCTTCGTACTGAACAGCGTCCCGCACGGATTCCAGTGTGCTGATAGCGCGCGGCAGGTCTGTCTTGCTGGTTGTGAACGTCATGTTCGTTGTGCCGTCAGCACCCGTGCTCTGCACGATCATATCCACATTGACGTTGGCTTCACTCAACGGGCCGAAAATTGCAGCGGCAATCCCCGGACGATCAGGAATCCGCCTTACAGACAGCTTGGCCTCATCACGGGAATACGCGATGCCAGTCACCAGTTTCTTTTCCACTATTTCGTCCTCATCCACCACCAGGGAGCCGGGAAGCTTACCTTCAACCAGGGCTGGCCCATCTACAAAGCTTGAAAGAACCTGCACGCGCACGCCCTGCCGCATGGCCAGACCGACGCTCCGTGTCTGAAGAACCTTCGCACCGACAGATGCCAGTTCGAGCATTTCCTCATAGGTAATTTTTTCAAGCTTGCGTGCTTTTGACACAATGCGCGGATCTGTCGTGTAGATCCCGTCCACATCGGTATAGATATCACACCTGTCTGCCTTGATGGCTGCGGCCAACGCAACGGCCGAGGTATCAGACCCCCCACGGCCCAGCGTGGTCACACGCCCGTCCGGCCCCACGCCCTGAAAGCCAGCCACCACAGGCACAACACCTTCCGCCATGCATCCCAGCAGATGGGCGCCGTCAATTGTGTCCAGGCTGGCCTTGCCATGTGCCGAATCGGTCCGGATAGGAACCTGCCATCCGGCCCAGGAACGTGCGGGCACACCAAGTTTCTGCAGGGCAATGGCCAGAAGGCCACTGGTCACCTGCTCACCGGTCGCCACAATGGAATCATATTCCCGCGCGTCATGCAGGTCAGAAAGCGCATCGCAATAACCGACCAGCTTGTTGGTTTCCCCCGCCATGGCGGAGACAACAACCAGCACATCACAACCGGCGTCTTTCTGTTTCTTGACACGCTCGGCCACGGCCTTAATGCGCTCAATATCCCCCACGGACGTTCCGCCAAACTTCATGACGATCCGAGGCACGGAACCGGGCATAATTTTTTCTCCACCAGACAGGCCGTAAACAGACCGTTCTTTTCACCTTCCACGCGCACTGCTGGCATGAAAGACGCAAAAGGACGGTTGCGAAGCTTCACAAGGCGCGTCACATACCCTTCCCGGCCCCCTCTCGTCCAGCGGGGGAGATCAGCAGGAAAGGAATTTTGTTCCATGCATCCCTCCAGCCGCGACGCTGCATCCTCCGTTTCCCCCGAAGAAATTGCCCGCTTTGGCGCTCTGGCGGATAAATGGTGGGACCCCTCCGGCCCCATGCGCCCCCTGCATGCCATGAATGAACTGCGCATAAGCTGGGCCTGCCGCCACTTTCCCCTGCGTGGGCGCTCCAGCCGCCGCGTACGCGTGCTTGATATCGGCTGCGGCGCGGGTTTGGCGAGTGAGGCTCTGGCTAGGGCGGGGCATGATGTTCTGGGCCTTGACGCCTCTCCAAACGGTATTGCCGCCGCACGGACGCATCTTGAAAATCACCCGCTTCCCGATGGCTCCGGCCCGCTGACTTATCGTGTTGGCAGCGCAGAAGAACTGGTGGCGGAAAACGCCAGATTTGATGCCGTAGTCGCCTTAGAAATTATAGAGCATGTAACTGATCCTGAAAGATTTATGCACATGCTGGCTGATCTGGCGGAACCGGGTGGCATTGTGATTGTATCCACCATGAACCGCACCCTGAAATCTCTGGCCATTGGCAAAATTGGGGCGGAATATCTGCTCCGCCTCCTGCCGGTTGGTACGCATGAATGGCGGAAATTTATTACCCCTGCCGAACTGGGCCGGTATGGCCGCTCAGCAGGTCTGAGCATTCAGGCTATTGCGGGCATGGTGCCCAGCCTGACCGGCTGGAAGGAAAGCCGCAACCTTGATGTAAATTACATTGCGGCTTTCAGAAAAAGCTGATTCCGGCGCGCTCAGGAAGCCGGAACGCGCAAAAATTCAAAACATGTGGGGCTGCCAATTGGCGTAAAGTCCCATGTGAAACTGATCTTTCCCGTCGTTTTATCAACCCGGAAAGATGTGATAGAATCACTCCTCTGGTTTGCAACGTACAAATAGCTGCCTGACGGATCAAACATGAGCGACCGCCCATAATCCGCATGGGTCCAGATCTCATCCACCAATGTCAGGCCCCCATCCTTGGCAACCTGAAACACAGCCAGCGAATCCCCCAGCCTGTTGGATACGTAGAGAAAATGTTCATCAGGAGAGAGCAGAATGCCTGCGGCCAACGTGCTGCCACGGAAATGCGCTGTCACGCTACTGACAGTCTGCTGCGGCGCTATCTTGCCTGTCTGCGGGTCAAAATCCGCGACCACAACCTTGGAGTCCTGCTCACATAGCAGATAGAGCTTATGTCCATCCGACCCAAACTCAAAATGTCTGGGTGCAGAACCCGGCGTCATGGTTGTAAAGGGCACAGCGGCAGGAGTGAGCTTGCCGGTATCCAGATTGATGGTCCACACGTAAACACGGTCCAGCCCGGCATCCATCACCAGAACATATTTGCCTGTGGGATCAGCCTTCACCATGTGCGGATGGGCTGATGAATGATCGCTGATGGCAAAATTGCCCGGCGGGTTATCCGCCGCCCGATCTGGCATGCGGGGCCCGGTATTGTGCAGCAGTTCGGTCATACGGCCCAGAGAGCCATCGGCCAGAACATGCAGAACCCCGACCGTTCCCCCGGTATAATTAGCGACCATGACATACCTGCCAGACGGGTGGACGCTCAGATGCGCCGGGTCCGCGCCGCCGGAGGCAACAGTATTCAGCTTTGTCAGGGCACCTGTTGCATGATCAATTGAGAACGCCGTTACAGAGCCACTATGCGCCGTATCAAAATCATTGATCTCACTGACGGCATACAGAAAACGTTTATCGGGTGAGAGCGCAATATAGGACGGACTGGCAATGTCCGTAAATGTCATCAGGTTTGTCAGAACGCCCGTCTTCGGATCCATTTCAAAGACGGTAATCCCTTCCCCATTTCCTCCCGGCGGCCCGTGCTGGGTATATCCCCCCACATAACAATATGTGCGCTCCCGTGATTCCGGATCAGCCGGATCTGGAGCCTTGGCCGTATCGTCCTGAGCGTAGGCTGGAAGCGCTACCGTCACGGCTCCGGCCATGCCAGCAAGCCCGAACAGACGACGGGAAAGAGAATGAGTCATAAACAAGAGCCTTGTTGTTCTTTTCAATTTTTAATGCGGCATTTTACACACCGGGCCGATGGTTCCCTGATAACGGGTCCATGTCTGGGTTTCGCCAAAAAGCGGCAACCCGATATATCCCCGCAGTTTTAGAACATCTTTTCTGGGAGACCATATCTGCGCCTGATAAACGCTTCCGGTGTCAGGGTCTAGAATCTTGCCGTTCCAACGCCCGCCTTCATCAGAAGATGCCCGGAAATCGGTAAGCATCAGAAGATTGCACTCCGAATTCCCCTTTTTGTCACGCGGAACATCCGTGCCCTCATATTGCAGCCCAACAAGGTGACCACATACCGTATCCCCGCACGTTCCTATCTTGAACACGCCATCATGGCCCTGGCTAAGCCAATACCCCTCAAATGGGTTAGCTGGAGAGCTTTCCGCTTTGGCGGCGTCTGGCGCGATCAGGAACGCACACATCAGAACTGGGTAAAGGAATGCTGCAAGCCATCTGTTCTTTCTGCTCACCTTGTCCCTCTCCATATTCCTGCAACCAACCTGTCTGGCTGCGTCTTTGCCTTGGCACCTTAAGCTTCAACAATCAGGTAGGCAGGTGTAGTCACCCCGCCGTTTTAGCACTTTTCAACAGTCAGCTATCTGTGCGCCGAACCCACGGAATAGCCACAACATCTACGCCTTCTTCACGCAGCATTTCATGGTCACGTTCTGTCGCGTTTCCATAAATGCCCCGTTCAGGGGCCTCACCGTGGTGAATCCTTACAGCTTCTTCCGCAAAGCGGTCACCCATGTTCTCGCAGTTCTGCTCTACCGCCTGCCGTATTTTCTGAAAGGCGATCAGAACCTTATCGGGCATTCCTCTGCCTGCAGGGCCCTGCACCGCAGGCTCAGATACAGGCTTCTCTGGCTTATCGGAACGCCTGTTCAGCCCACCTTTAGCTATAGCTGGCGCCATCAAGGCCTGCTGAACATCTGATGTTCCGCATTCAGGGCAGCTTAAAAAGCCTTCCTTCTGCAAGTGTGCAAAGGTCGCGCTATCGCGGTACCAGCCCTCAAACGCATGGCTGTTGACGCACTGCAAGCGGTAACAGATCATTGTCCTTCTCTTTCAGGCGGCAGCAGAACCTCCTTGCTTTTAGGCAAGTCCGAGTGCTGCATCCAGTTTTCTCTGCCGTTCCAGCGCCATCAGGTCATCACATCCACCCAGCGCTTTCTCTCCTACAAACACCTGAGGCACTGTGGTGCTGCCGCCTGAGCGGTCATAAGCCTGCTGGCGTTCCGGCGTTCCGCGCGGAGCATTGATTTCCTGAAACGCAACATTCTTGCTGCGCAGCAACTGCACAGCCCTTACGCAATAAGGACATCCGGGCTGGGTATAAATTTCAATGGCTGGCATAGGGGTGTCCCACTCTATTTTGTGTTTCATTCATTAAAGACGCTTTTGCGCCATGTGATGCCCGCCATATACGGCACCACACCTGTTTCATGTCGTTTCCAATATCGGAAAGTCCAGATCAATCTCTTTTTGCGATGGCACTTCAGCCGCCACCAGTACCGAGACCGAACGGGCACCTGCCTGCAGCAAGGCGTTGGTACAGGCCGTTGCCGTTGCGCCAGATGTCAGCACATCATCCACCAACACAACCTCCTTACCTGAAATCAGTTCCGCATACGGTGCCCTGACCACAATAGCGCGTGCCATTTCCTCCTGCCGTTCCCGGCGGGAAAAACGCGCAAGACGTGAGGTGGCGCGTGTACGGGCCAAACCATCTGGCCGACAGGGGACACCGGCAAGCCTCGCCACTTCCCATGCCAGAAGAGCAGCCTGATTATAACGCCGCTTCAAAAGACGCATCCTGTGAACAGGCACAGGCACCACAAGGCAATCTGGCGTAAAAAGAGCCTGCCCTGCCTGCCACATCCGTTTCCCCAGAAAACGGGCATTTTCCTGCCTATCCGCATATTTCAACTGTAAAATCAGATCTCTGGCACCCTTGTCATACAAAAAGGCTGCACGTGCATGATCCCACACCGGAGGGTGGCGCTCACATTTGGCGCACCATCTTTCTGCATTCAAATACGCTTCTGATGCCTGAGGTGCGCCGCATTTGACGCAGAAAGGCTGCGTAATCGGTGTGAGACGCCCAAAACAGACAGAACAGACGCCGCCCGCCACGTCTGTTTCCACGCCACATAACTGGCAGGATGGCGGAAAGAGCATATCAAGTGTTCCATGGCCCAGCCAATGCGCCGCCATCCTGAACATCAGCCGCGTTCTTCCGCCTCCCTCAGATGTCATGCGTCCCCTCTTGGCAAACGCCAAAGACTAGCGCAGACCATAAAGCCATGGAGGCTCCTATCATTTTTGACCGCCCAGCCGTGCGTCTGCACAAGACACGTGCTGCACGTTTACAACAGGCCGTCACACCCATTCTCACCGCTGCTGCGGATATTCTGCTGGAACGTCTGGATGATGTCACGCGCCCCCTTCATTCGGCTCTGGATTTAGGAGGACGCGGGATTATCGCGCCACGCCTCTTGAAACGCGGAATGGACGTTGTCTGTTGTGAGTCCACACCTCCTCCCACCTTATCCGAAAGCGCACCAACTGTGTGCGTTGATGAAGAGTGGCTGCCTTTCGCGCCTCACAGTTTTGATCTGGTTGTTGCCAACCTGTCCCTTCATTGGATCAATGATCTTCCGGGCACGCTGACCCAGCTCCGCCTGACCCTCAAGCCAGACGGACTGTTTCTGGCCAGTGTTCCCATTCTGCCAACGTTACGGCCGCTCAAACAGGCGCTGGAAATGGCGGAACTCGCTTTGAGTGATGGTGTTTCCCCCCGCGTTTCTCCTCTTCCCACACAGCAGAGTTGCGCCCACTTGCTTCAACGGACAGGTTTTGCCCTCCCTGTAGTGGATACGGAAAAACTGGATCTTCGATACCGCTCATTGACCGGCCTCATACGGGATTTGCGCGCTGCCGGAGAAACCAATGCATTAAAACTGCGCAGCCACATCATTCCACCGCGCATGCTGTTTCCTGCCGCAGCAGCAGAACTCGCCGCACTGGAGGATCAGGAGGGGACTTTTGCCATGCCGTTGCACATGGCCATTCTTACGGCATGGAGCCCTTCCCCCTCACAACCCAAACCTCTCCAGCCGGGACAATTCACGCACTCTCTTGAAGAAGCGCTGAAAAACCCAGTTCCGCCGAATACACCTTCCTGAGGCTTTATCCGCCAGTCACACTCATATGGCGGGCTGGTCCCTGAACATCTCCGGGCTTAACCCCCAGCATGAAATTATGACCTCGTGGCTTGAGGGCAATGGCTGTTTGAATACCAGCCAACAGCGCTGCATCATCCCCACCGGAACGCATGATTTCGCGCAGGTCAATCCCGTCTTCCTGCCCCAGGCACGTGTAAAGCCGCCCGGTACAGGACACTCTTACCCGGTTACAACTATCACAGAAATTATGGCTCATAGGGGTAATGAACCCAATGCGTCTTCCGGTTTCAGCAACCCGCATATATCGGGCAGGCCCGCCCGTTCTGTCTCCCAAAGGTTCCAGCGTCCAACGGCGTGCCAACTGTTTTTTTACCGTGGAGAGCGGAAGGTATGTGGCCGTACGGTCTTCCCCTGTCTCGCCCATCGGCATGGTTTCAATCAGACAGAAATCCGCCCCGATGTCTCCACACCATGCCAGCATGTCATCAAATTCATCATCATTCACACCTGCCATGGCAACGGTGTTAATTCGCACAGCCAAGCCTGCCGCCCGTGCTGCACGGATGCCCTCCAGTGTGGCAGCAAGCTTTCCTCGTCGCGTTATCTGCGTAAAACGTGCCTCATCCAACGTATCCAGACTAACGTTCACGCGACGCACACCGGCTTTGAACAATGTTTCCGCATAAAGGGCCAACCTGCTGCCGTTAGTCGTCAACGTCAGTTCCTCAAGCCCCCCGTCCTGTTCAGGATGATGAAGCCAGTGACCAAGATGCTCGAGAAAGACGCCGATATCCTTGCGAACAAGCGGCTCCCCGCCAGTAAGACGCAATCTTTTAACGCCATGCTCCACAAACACGCGGCACAGACGAAAAAGTTCTTCGAAATCAAGAACATCAGCGCGCGGCAAAAACGTCATGCTTTCGGCCATGCAGTAAACACACCGCATGTCACACCGATCTGTCACCGACATTCGAAGATAGGAAATACGGCGGCCAGCAGGATCAATTAAAGAGGACAACATAGGTCCACTATATAGCAAAACACCATCACGTTGTCGAAATCCAAATGCGGGCCGCGCCTATCGGGCACGAGAGCTTCTTCAGCCAAAGAAACAATGTGTAGAAAAGAAAAAAGAGCATAACCTACGCCACAAACCAACCCTGGCTCGTCTTCGCTCATTATCAGAAACGAAGAGCCAAACAGAAACAGTGACTAATGGCTTGTAGGATGGTCTGGAAAATCAGGCTCTATAGCGCAAGTTGCGCGTGTCAGATTTTTTCGGCGACTCTTCTAAAGTAAGAGCCGTCTTCAATGTATGAAGAAAAATAAAGAATTCGGGGACGGAAGGCAACCTATACGCCCCCTTCCCAACTCTGAGGCCCCTTATCCTGCATTGTTTCAAACGCAGATGAAGGAAGACACTCATTATATCCTATTGCTACCGTATTCCCCCGCCTGACTGGAGACATTGCAAAAGTTAGCCCTTTCGCAAAAAACATCCTCAGCCGTCAGCGTTGACCTACACCCAGCACGAATATCGTACTCGTGCTGGATGCCGGGTTCAACACCATGCGAAAAAAGCGCTCACAGGGTTTGGGTATAATTTTTCAGGAAGTCTTTTACATCATCAGCCAAATCAGGGCGTTCGAGGGAGAATGCAATCTGCGCTTCCAAGAAGCCGATCTTATTGCCGCAATCAAAACGACGGCCTTCATACCGCAGACCATGGAACGGAACTTCGCCAATGGTTTTTGCCATGGCGTCTGTCAATTGCACTTCACCGCCTGCACCTTTTTCCAGCTTGGAAAGATAAGGCATGATTTCAGGGGTAAGAATATAGCGTCCAATAATGGACAGGTTGGACGGTGCCTCTTCAGGTTTCGGCTTTTCAACCAGACCTTTCACCTCGACCAGACGCCCATCATCCTTACCGGTGTCCAGAATACCATAGCGGTTGGTGTGTTCACGCGGCACTTCGGTAACGGCAACAACGCTACCACCCGTCTGGTAATAGGCATCAGCAAGCTGCTTCAGGCAGGACGTTTTTGCCTGCACAATGTCATCGGGTAGCAGAATGGCGAACGGATCATCCCCAATAAAGCTGCGTGCACACCAGATGGCATGCCCCAAACCCAGCGGTTCCTGCTGACGCACCGCCACCAGAGATCCTGCTTCAATGGAACTCGGCTTCAGGGCTTCCAGCGCCTCTACCTTGTTACGCTCACGCAGTGTTGCTTCCAGTTCGTAAGCAATATCGAAATAATCGATCAGGGAATCCTTTCCACGGCCTGTAATCAGGCAGAATTCCTCAATCCCTGCTTCACGCGCTTCATCAATCGCATATTGAATGAGAGGCCGGTCAACAACTGTCAGCATTTCCTTGGGCATGGCTTTGGTTGCCGGCAGGAAGCGTGTACCCAGTCCTGCAACAGGCAGAACTGCTTTACGTAAAGGCTTGGGCTTGGACACGAATACGACACCTTGAATTAAAGTTCAGTTGCAACAAATGCGCCACGGTATCGCTACTATCGGGGGCCTGCTTCGTCAAATCAGCCCAGATAGCGCCACACCTGCTCTTGTAGAGAGCGAACTCTCCGATAAGGTAACGCATTTGCGATAACAAAGATTACCGGGATTTTAAACAAACAAAGAAAGGCCTGACTATGGCATTTGGGCCATTTTCAGACTGAAATAATATTTTTATGCTAAAAATTCATGATTCCGAGAAAAATCAGCTTTTATGTTTTGCTGAATTTTTCCGGAAATCAGAGAATTGGTGCGGCCGAGAAGACTCGAACTTCCACGGGGTATTCCCCCACAAGCACCTCAAGCTTGCGCGTCTACCATTCCGCCACGGCCGCCCCGTGACAACCAGTACCGAAAGAGCGATACCGTTTGGTGAGAAGCCCTATAACCGAACCAACATCAGGCGGCAATGACCAACAAACACTTTTTATGGGAAATCAGCAAAAACCCGGTCCCTTACCCTTATGCTCTCTCCCGCATGCAGGATATTGCCCAGAAAATCCGCTCCCAGCAGGCAGAGGAACGCGTCTGGCTGCTTGAGCATCCCCCTCTTTATACAGCCGGCACCTCCGCCAAACCGGCAGATCTCTTCAACCCCCACCATTACCCTACCTATGATGCCGGACGCGGCGGCCAATGGACCTATCACGGCCCCGGTCAACGAATCGCCTATGTCATGATGGATCTGCAAAAATCCCACGGGCAGGTCCCGGCGCGCGATTTACGGGCCTATGTGCATGCTTTGGAAAATTGGATCATCCGCACATTGGCAGAATTCGGCTTGAAAGGAGAATGTCGGGATGGACGTGTCGGTGTGTGGGTCATTGATCCGCAAAGCGGTCAGGAAGAAAAAATTGCCGCAATTGGGGTGCGCGTTTCACGCTGGGTCAGTTGGCATGGCATAGCCATCAATCTTCACCCCGACATGGCGGATTTTGACGGCATCGTGCCCTGCGGCATTCGGGAATTTGGGGTCACCAGTTTTCAGAAACTTGGCCTGCCGGTGACCTTTGCCCAACTAGACGCCGCCTTAGCCAAAAACTGGACGGCGGTGTTTGGTGAGTCCCCTTCAGCGCTTACGCCTCTTCAAGACGAATAAACAAAGTACGGCGCCGCTCATCAACAAGCCGGATCTCATACAAAGCGAGCCTTGCGCCATCATCCCGGAAAATCAGGGTAACGAGGCCCTGAGACGGGTTTTCCGTGCGCGCAAGTGACACCTGAAGAATTCCGGCAGGCTTCTGAATGTTTGTCACCGTCACAGCCCCTGTGAGCGACAAAGGATTGCCCATCAGAAGCCCCAGCGGGTTGTGGGCCAGCCCCATACGGGTTTCTGAGCCTGTCTGACTGTCTTTAAATACGGCGTGAGAGCCAGATGCCTCCAGATCCATGGGATGAGGCGCTGTGTAAATCAGGTGGAGATACCCTGCATGATATGTCAGCACGCCTCCGCCTGTCGTACCATTGGGCCATGTCTGGCTAAAGGGCACATTCTGCAATTTCACAGCGCGAAGATAGGATTCAACCCTGTGAACATCATCCTGCCCGGCGGGAGCACCCACGCGGCCTGTGGCACACGCTGCCAGCGCCAGCGGCCCGAACAGAGCGATGCGGCGGGAAACGCCATAGCGCATGGGGCGACTGGCAGAACCGTCAAACAGAATGGTCATGAAAGAGCTGCATCCTCTTCTGGTGTCCGTAATGTCAGGGCCAGAGCGTGCAGACCGCTGCCAAATTCATAACCAAGCGCGTCATGCACCATGCGTGACCGATTCACGCGGCTCACCCCTTCAAACAGCTGACTGACCAGCAGAACGCGAAAATGCGTTTCCGTCGCACCGGCTTCTGGTCCTCTTGTCATGGCCACATGATGAGCATGACGGCTGCTTTCATCCAGAATTTCGAGCTTTTGTGGCGCAAATGCGGCGGTCAGTGCCTCTCGCACACGGCAGGCCCGTGCGCCACTCGCCTCAGATGTCGATGCAGAATTGCGACGCGAAGCCATATGTTCCCCCTTGCACAGAACAGTTCATGACGCACATAACCCTGATGATGAAGCGAAGGAATACCCGTCATCGGGCGTTCGATCCGGATCCGGACGCCCCGCAGCGCTGCTGTGACATGCCCGATTGTGACAAACCCGCCGGTTATCGCGCCCCTCGTTCGCGTGAGACGCTCAACCAGTATTACTGGTTCTGCCTCGAGCATGTGAGGGAGTATAACGCCCGGTGGGACTATTACAAAGGCATGTCACCCGGCCAGATCGAAGCGCATCTGCGTGCCGATATCGCATGGGATCGGCCATCGTGGGCGTTTGGGCAGAGTTCAGCCCGCCCCCGCAGCCAGAATTTCAATGAAGAAGAGATCCTCGATCCGCTGGATATTCTTGGTCAGAATCGTCGCGCCCGCGCAGAACGTCGCCGTCAGGCGGCCAGACCGCATATCCCCGACGCCCTGCGTGAACCACTGGCAACGTTGGGTCTGGACTGGCCTGTCACGATGGATGAAGCCAAGGCCCGTTACCGCTCGCTGGCCCGCAAGCACCATCCAGACACAAACAATGGAGATCGTGAGGCGGAAGAACGCCTCAAGGTTATCAACGTTGCCTTTACGATCGTGAGATCACATCTTGCAGGAGAGGGTCTCGAAAAAGCTGGCTGATCGTGCAATCCTGCATCCCCTTCTCTGCCCACCGGGCTCTGTGCATCTGGCCGCATGACCGGAAAGCCCACTTAAAAATCAGACGGATAAAGAATGACTGCTTCTGCAAGCCCGGCTTCCACGGGTGACCTCCCCCCGATTTCCGCCCTTTCAGCGCCGGATCGCGAAGTCTCGGTCCGCGAAGTGTTCGGCCTTGATTCTGACTTCACGGTCCCTGCCTTCTCCCTCCGCACCGAGCATGTGCCAGAAATTGATCCGGCCTATCTGTTCGATCACGATACCACCCTGTCCATTCTGGCCGGGTTTGCCTTCAATCGGCGCGTTATGGTGCAGGGCTTTCACGGAACAGGTAAATCCTCCCACATTGAACAGATTGCGGCCCGGCTGAACTGGCCGTGCATCCGCATCAATCTGGACAGCCATGTCTCCCGTATTGATCTGGTGGGGAAAGACGCCATTGTGGTGCGTGATGGCCAGCAGGTGACCGAATTTCAGGAAGGTCTGCTGCCATGGTGCCTGCAACACCCCTGCGCACTGGTGTTTGATGAATATGATGCCGGACGCCCGGATGTGATGTTCGTGATCCAGCGCGTGCTGGAAGTGGAAGGGCAACTCACCCTCCTTGATCAGAACCGTGTCATCAAGCCGCATCCATGGTTCCGTCTGTTCGCCACAGCCAACACCATCGGTTTGGGCGATACCACGGGCCTGTATCATGGCACCCAGCAGATCAATCAGGGCCAGATGGACCGCTGGAACATTGTCACATCACTGAATTACCTGCCGCATACGCAGGAAGTCGGTATTGTGCTGTCCCGCCTGGGCATTGACCCGAATGACAAAGCAGCCCGCGGTACCATTGAAAACATGGTGGCCCTTGCCAACCTGACACGTGCAGGATTCATGGCGGGCGATCTTTCCACGGTCATGTCTCCCCGTTCGGTCATTGCGTGGGCTGAAAACGAACGGATTTTCAAGGACACAGCTTTTGCGTTCCGCGTCACGTTCCTCAACAAATGTGACGAAGCCGAGCGCAACATGGTGGCGGAATATTACCAACGCTGCTTCAACACGAGTCCTCTGCCTAAAAAGGGCTTCTGAAGTTTGAAGGGAGAGCGGTTTTTCAATGGCTGACAGCAGGAGAGGAGCACAGGCTCCACCGCCGGGCCATAACCGGAATCAGGGAGCGTCAGACTCGGAAAACCGGATTGACGCCTTCAAGCAGGCCACAGCCGCTACCCTGCGTGCACTGGGCGGCCAACGCGATACGGATGTCTCGTTTCATACGGGCAATATGCCGGTCGCGCCCCTCAGTGTGGGGGGGAGTGTGCGCCTTCAGCAGCCCTCCCGCCATCTGCGGGAAGATGAAATTTCGCGTATTCGCGGTGCTGCTGATGCACAGGCGCTAAGGCTGAAACATCACGATGCCGATCTGCACAAATCGCGCACGCCTGACGATAGCATGGCGCGGGATGTGTACGATGCGCTGGAACAGGCGCGTATTGAAACCGTAGGCGCACGGCACATGAAAGGGGTCGCCGCCAATCTGCGGGAGCGGCTGGAACAGGACTGCCGTGAAGGCGGCCTTGAACGTATGACTGACCCCAGTCAGCTTTCTCCCGCTGTAGCGCTGGAGCTTCTGGCGCGCGAATATCTGACGGGCGAACCTGCCCCGGTGGCAGCGCAGGGTATCCTGCATAAATGGCGGGAAACCCTTCCCCCAAAGGCTTTGCAGGCCCTTTCCAAGCTCAGTGAAAATCAGGATGATCAGGCTGCTTACGCCCGCACATCCCGCCAGCTTCTGGCTGCCTGCGCCCTGACGGAGGAAGACACATCTTCTGACGAACTGGAAGAAGATCCCGACGGTTCGGACTCTGCCGATAGTCAGGATGAGAATGACGCATCTCCGCCTGAATCAGAAGAAAACGCACCGCCAGCCGAACCAGAATCGACCGAGGCCGCTCCACAGCCTCAACTGATGGCCGGAAGTGGTGAAGCCTCACCAGACATGCTGGAAGAGGAAACCGAGGGCAGCGGAGCAGAAGGAACGGGCGATGCCGCAGGGCCGGGCAACCGCCCGGAAACCCCGCCAGGCGAAACCGCCAAGACCTACCACGCTTACACCACAGCATTTGACGAAGAAATTCGCGCCGAAGATCTGTGTGATCCAGAAGAACTCAACCGTCTCCGCCACCAACTGGACCTGCAACTGGCCACCTTGCATGGCGTAGTCTCGCGTCTGGCCAACAAACTGCAACGCCGTCTGATGGCGCAGCAAACACGGTCCTGGGAATTTGATATGGAAGAGGGTCTGCTTGATGCTGGCCGCCTCTCCCGTGTGGTGGTTAACCCCCTGCTCTCTCTCTCCTACAAGCAGGAACGCGACACGGAATTCCGGGATACCGTTGTCACGCTGCTGGTGGACAACTCCGGTTCCATGCGGGGCCGCCCTATTTCCGTGGCAGCTTCCTGCGGGGATATTCTTGCCCGTACGCTGGAACGCTGCGGGGTAAAGGTGGAAATTCTCGGCTTCACCACGCGCGCGTGGAAAGGGGGCCAGAGCCGTGAAAAATGGCTACAGGATGGAAAGCCGCCAGAGCCCGGCCGCCTGAATGATCTGCGTCACATCATTTACAAAGCGGCCGATATGCCGTGGCGCCGCGCCCGCACTAATCTTGGGCTCATGCTGCGCGAAGGCCTGCTGAAAGAAAATATTGATGGCGAAGCCCTACTGTGGGCATGGAAGCGCCTGAAAAACCGGCCGGAATCCCGCAAGATTCTGATGGTAATTTCAGATGGCGCTCCGGTAGATGACAGCACGCTTTCCGTTAATCCGGGCTCCTATCTTGAAGATCACCTGCGTGAGGTGATCCATATGATTGAAGACCGCAGCCCCGTGGAACTGACAGCAATCGGCATCGGGCATGATGTGGGGCGCTATTATCAGCGCGCCGTCACCATTACCGATGCGGAAGAACTCGGGGGCACCATGTTGCAGGCACTCTCCGGTCTGTTTGATGAAAAAAGTGCCCAGCGTGGCCGCCGGAAGGCGCGGTCACGCAGGTAAGGTTTCGGCGCTCGCCCGGTGCAGGGTTTTCCCTGTCCGGGTTTCGGCCAGATCAAGCAGGGCATTCAGCAGAATATCGGCGTCCTGCTCCGTGGTGCGGTGATTGACAATAGCCGCACGAATGGCCCGCTTCCCATGCAGCGTGGTGGTGGAAGGTGCTGCAATTCCACTTTCATGCAGATCCTTCACCAGTTCGCCATTCAGCGTATCCAGATCCTCGTTCTCCACCACCACACGGAAACAAACGATATTCAGGGTAACTGGAGCCAGCAGTTCCAGAGATGGCGTGTCGTCAATCCGGGCTGCCAGATAACGTGCGACAGCACAGGACCGGGTCACCACCTCCCCCAGCCCATCGGTGCCAAATCCGGCCAGAGTGAACCAGACCTTGAGCGCCCTGAAGCCACGAGACAGATCCGGCCCCAGATCACAGAACCACGGCGCACCGGCCGCCAGTCCTCGGTCTTCCCTCGCCAGATAAGCTAAGGACTGGGCAAAAGCTGCGGCCTGCTTCCCTTCTTCACGCACAATAATGC
Organism: Acetobacter tropicalis; assembly: GCF_001580915.1. Taxonomy (GTDB): domain Bacteria; phylum Pseudomonadota; class Alphaproteobacteria; order Acetobacterales; family Acetobacteraceae; genus Acetobacter; species Acetobacter tropicalis. The sequence continues at coordinate 53,357 of NZ_LHZQ01000220.1, forward strand.
ATCCGGCATCGTATGGCGTCTGCGCCCATTTATGGAAATCCAGCGCTATGCTGTTGGCCTGCTCCATCCCGGCAAGTGCTGGAGCATATTCAGCCGAAAGCCGCGCTAAAGCGCCAAAAGCGCCATCCACGTGGAACCAGAGCCCCTCATCCCGCGCAAAAGCCGCCAGATCAGCCAATGGATCAATGGAACCCGTATCGACTGTTCCCGCAGTTCCCACCACCAGAAAGGGCTCAAACCCGGCTGCCCTGTCCTCCGCGATCATGGAGCGCAATGCGTCCATATCCATACGAAATGCCGCATCCATCGGCACACGCCGCAATGCATCGGTTCCCAGCCCTGCCAGATCAAAAGCGCGGGCAATACATCCATGGGCTGTTTGCCCGGCATATCCCACCAGCCTGCGGCTTTGTATCCCCTCAGCCCGCATTTTCACGCCCGCGGGCACCGCGCGGCTGGCCGTAATCACACCAATGAAATTCGCCATTGAAGATCCGGTAACCAGTACGCCGGTCGCTGTTTCCGGAAAACCGAGCATGCTGGCTGTCCAGCGAATGACCATCCGTTCCACTTCAACCGGAGCATGATCACGTCCGCCAAGATTGGCGTTAAGCCCAGCGGCTAGGATCTCAGCCAACATGCCCTGAGGGGTGCCACCGCCATGCACCCACCCCATAAAACGCGGATGCCGGTTACCAACCGCATAGGGCAGAACCTGCTGGGCAAACTGATGGTAAAGCTGCTCAACCGGAGCGCCTGACTGTGGCAAAGGCGCATCATGAAATCCCTGCCTGACACTTTCGGGCATAGGTTGCCACACTGGCCCTGCAGCCACGGTCTTCACGTTATCCAGCATGTCATCCAGCATGCGGTGGCCCAGAGCACGCAGGTCTTCCCAGTTTTCCGGATCAAGCCCAGCCATGGTTCATTCTCCTACTTCGGCTGGTGTCAGGAGCGCTTTTTCTGCCTCGTGCTTCTTCATCATGACCGCAAATTTACGTGCCAGCACAGCACAGACAAACAACTGGATCTGATGATAGATCATGAGCGGCAACACAACGAGCCCGACCGAAGCTGGCGGAAAGAGCACATTGGCCATAGGCACCCCTGAGGCCAACGTTTTCTTGGACCCGCAGAACACCACGGCAATCTCGTCCCGCAAAGGCATACCCACCATCCGGCTGCCAAAAGCCGTGATGACCAGCACACACACCAACAACAGAAAGTCCACCACGGCAATCAGACCGAGTTCGCTCAGCGGCAGACGGTGCCACAGCCCTTGAATCACGGCATCACTGAACGCTGTGTAAACCACGATCAGGATTGATCCGCGATCCGTCATGGATAGCAACTTCTTGTTGCGGTGCGCCCATGCGCCAATCCACGGCTGAAGAATCTGCCCCAGCACAAACGGAAGCAGAAGCTGGAAGACAATATCCATCACGCCACCGGACTGCCCACCATGGCGCGCCAGCACCAACCCGACCAGAAACGGCGTAATGAAAATGCCAAAAACATTGGATGCCGTCGCCGCACACACAGCAGCGGGCACGTTCCCCCCGCCGATGGATGTGAACGCAATGGAAGATTGAACGGTGGACGGCAGACAGCACAGGAACAGAACGCCCAGCCATACCTCATTCTGCAACAGGCCGGGAAAAACGGCATGCAACGCCAAACCCAGCAGCGGAAACAGCACAAACGTGCAGCACAGGATCATCAGATGCAGACGCCACGCGGTCAGCCCTTCCACCACGGCCTTACGAGAGAGGCGCGCGCCTTGCAGGAAAAACATCATGGCAATGACAATAATGGCCAGCCACCGAAAAACCGGTACGGCCGCGCCATGGCAGGGAACAAACGTGGCCAGCAGCACAGTGCCGATCAGGCTGAGAAGAAACGGATCTAATCCAAACATGCCGCGTACCGTCTTTCCTGTTTTTTCCGGGACGTATGGTCCGTAACCCAAGGCACAGCCAACCCGCACTATTTTTTCACATCAAGATTGCGTCTGCCGTCTGCTTACGCCACCTTTACGCACAAATGAAAGCACACACCATTCCCCCTCTGGCCTCTCTCATGCTCGTGAGTGCGGGTCTGACCTACCTTGCAACCTCACCCGTGCGGGCGCTGGCGGCACCACCCGGAAGCTGCGCTGTTATAAACCATGGTGCGGTTCAGGCGTCCGCCCACGGCGTGACGTATCAAAACACCACCGTACGCACGCCGGATGGCAGCACCACGCTTACCGTCAAGCAGATGCATTACACCGCCCCGGAGGGGGATGACGATTCCATACAAAATCAGGCGGATGCGGCATCGCTCCTGCTGGTTTCCGCCATGACGGGCCACCACAACGCTGCCTGCTCTGACTGGCTGCAACAGCAGGGCCAGAGCGTGGCCAAAGGGCTGAAAGCTGGAGGCACCTATGATCTGGCATGGAGTAGTGCTGCAATCAGCCGCGGCACCGCGCATGTCGGTATCGGGTCGGCTCACCTTAAACTGGAAGGCAGCACCACAGCCCACACAAGTGCGGCCACCCTGGGCCTAACCGGACTGTCCTTCCGGAATGTCGCTAATCAGGACCTTCTCCCCACCACCGCCCATGCTGCGTTCTCTCTTCCTGCATCGGAACTCCCCGCGCTTATGGCGGCTATCGGCGGCAAGGCAGAGCAAGCCCCGGCGGTGCATGTCACCATCTCCAGTTTTGACGCGCAACGCGACACCGTGCAGTTGAAGGGAAATGGCACGGCAACCCTTACCGGTAACGTCAACGCGACCTCAGCATCCGGTCATCTGGAAATAACGGAACTGGAATCCCTGATCGAAAAGGCGCGTGCAGCCCAGCAGATGAAACTCGCAGCCGGTCTCGTTCTGGCCCGTCTGGTCAGCCATACGCAAAACGGCGCGAATGTCTGGAATACCAGTTGGGAAGGCGGCGTTCTGACTGTGAACGGCTTCCCTCTTCCATTAAAATAACGAGAAGCGTCGCACTCTCCTGAGCACGCTCCACCATCGTCTGAAGCGAGAGCGTATCGAAGAAGCCGGGTAAAAAATCAGCAGATGTTGGCTGGCGAGGGATTTGTGGGGCCAAACAGGCAACTGTGGCGGCCCGATGATGGGCCTTCACGACGGCGTTCAACCGCAATCGTCGTTGCCCACGGCAAGACCAACGTACCATTCTTTTTCAAAACAGCGTCTTAAGCTGCTTTTACAAGAATACGGTGGCAGCCACCTTATGCTCCCCTACCACCCAATCGGCCCCATGCCTGGGTCCCAGTTCCCCCATGCGGGGTTCCAGGCTCCCCATGCGCCCCAGTTCCATTGGGCATCATCATACATCTGAGCCGTCATTTCCTGCTCATCTGCTAACGCCTGTGCCTGCACATATTGCTGGTAACGGCTATAGGCCGCCTCATCCCCCACATACAGGCAATCACACACCAGCGGGTCTGAATACACGTAGAACACGTGATCATTCTTCACGCGCCTTACAAAATGATGCGCGGGCAAACGGTTCAGCATGGCCTGCCGTTCGGGCGTATCTGCCGGTTTCTGAAAGAAACCCGCCGCGGCCAGATGGTCTTCCTTCCCTTCAATCTGTTGGGACGCCGTTTCACAAGATGGAAGCATCATCAGCAGCCCAAAAGACAGAACAGCCAGAAATCCGATAGGCGGGCGATGCATCATCCTGTTTCCTTTTCCTTTGGCAGACCAGAAAGGATCTGACAAAGCTGCCCCCCCCTTTCCCCACATCTAAAGACGGAAATGAGCCCCTGTGATGCAGGCAGGAAGGCAGCATGGTCGTCTGGCGGCCTCTTTATGCCTAACAGCCCCCTGCTTTTGTGCCAGAAAACTCTTTTTTAAAGATGGTTTGAAGCAATCAACACGTCAGCCCCATCAAGCCATCCAGCAGCTTCTCCTGTTTCCCCGCCCAAACCTTGCCGGAGCAGAGAGGACTCAAGCCCTCTCTGCTACAGGTGCTCTCTCCACCAGCTTGACCAGATCACGCAATACCCGGCGGGCCAGATCAATACGCTGCACATTGGTTAATTCGCGCACCACCGCCAGTTTGTGGTCAGGCCGTAATCTGACAGCACCGTCTTTCCAGCGGCCCATCCATTGCACCAACCCAGCGGGGTTCTTGAAGCTATTCTGACGGAACTGAAGCACCATTCCTTTTGGCCCAGCTTCCAGACGCTCAATGCCCGCAGCCCGACACAATCTTTTAAGATCAACAATATCCAGAAGGTTTTTCACCTCTGGCGGCACTGCGCCAAAGCGATCCACCAGTTCGGCTTCCATGGCTTCCAGCTCCGCATCGGAAGCAAGCCCGCTGATACGCCGGTACAGTCCCAGCCGCACCGGCAGGTCCGGCACATAATCAACGGGGATAAGTACAGGCAATCCGACAATGATGTTGGGGGTCCAGTCCCTGTCCTCGGCACGTCGACGGCTGGCGTCCGCACGCAGATCAGCCACGGCGTCTTCCAGCATCTGCTGGTACAGTTCAATGCCAACTTCGCGCACATGGCCAGACTGCTGATCTCCCAGCAGGTTACCCGCCCCGCGCAGATCAAGATCATGAGACGCCAGCGTAAAGCCAGCGCCAAGCGTATCCAGAGTCTGCATGACTTCCAGCCGCTTTTCGGCTGAGGCCGAGAGAACGTGGGTTTGCGGCCATGTCAGGTAGGCGTAACCACGTTGCTTTCCACGGCCAACGCGCCCGCGTAGCTGATACAACTGCCCCAGCCCGAACATGTCAGCCCGATGGATGATCAGCGTGTTCACGGCAGGCATATCCAACCCGCTTTCCACAATATTGGTGGAGAGCAGGATGTCATATTTCCCGTCAGAAAACTCGGTCATAACCCGTTCAAGTTCTGTGGGAGTAAGCCTGCCGTGAGCCTGGATCAGCTTGGCGTCCGGCACAATGGCTGTCAGCCTTTCCGCCAGCCGGTCCAGATCTTCAATACGCGGGGCCACACAGAAAATCTGCCCACCCCGGAAGCGTTCACGCTGAATGGCCTCCCGAATCACAACGCTGTCAAACGGCATGATGAATGTCCGTACTGCTAGCCGGTCCGTCGGCGGCGTGGCAATCAGGCTCATCTCCCGCACACCGGAGAGAGAAAGCTGCAACGTTCTGGGCAACGGCGTTGCAGAAAGCGTGAGCACATGCACATCATCGCGCAGCGCTTTCAGTTTTTCCTTATGCGCCACACCAAAATGCTGCTCTTCATCAATAATCAGCAGTTCAAGGGCCGCGAACTGGACCGTCTTGGCCAGCAACGCGTGCGTGCCGATCACCACATTGATAGACCCATCAGCCAGCCCTTTGCGCACGGCTGTGGCATCCTTGCCCGTTACCATGCGGGAAAGCTGGGCTACCTTGATGGGGAAGCCCTCAAACCGGGCAGCAAAAGTGCGGTAGTGCTGGCGCGCCAGCAAAGTAGTCGGCACCACCACGGCCACCTGCCCGCCAGACATGGCGGCAACAAACGCAGCCCGCAGCGCCACTTCCGTCTTGCCGAAGCCTACATCCCCGCACACAAGCCGATCCATCGGGCGGCCTGAACCCATATCCTCAAGCACATCAGCGATGGCGCGGGCCTGATCATCCGTTTCCACAAACGGGAAGCGGGCACAGAATTCATCCCACAAGCCCTCCGCCGGGGCCAGCACTGGTGCTTCCTTCAGCGCACGGGCCGCAGCCGTCTTGATCAGGTCGGACGCCATATCGCGGATGCGCTGTTTCATCCGGGCCTTACGGCCCTGCCACGCAACACCGCCCAGCTTATCCAGCGGCACCCCGGCCTGATCCGAGCCAAAGCGGCTCAGCAATTCAATGTTTTCAACCGGCAGGTAAAGCTTTTCATTCCCGTCATACAACAGGCGAAGGCAGTCATGCGGCGCCACGCCAACACTGACGGTTTCCAGCCCATCATACCGGCCAATGCCGTAATCCTGATGCACCACTAGATCGCCCGCCGTAATTTCTCCGGCCTCGGCAATCAGTTCATCGGCACGGCGGCGGCGGCGTGGTGGGCGGCCAATACGCTCCCCAAGCAGATCCTGCTCAGAAACAAACGCCATGTCCTCCGCAACAAAGCCGCGTTCCAGACCCAGCGTCAGCAAGCCAACAGAACCGGGCTTGGCCTTTTTCGCCTGCTCCCAGTTTTCATAGCTCTGGGTCACCACCCCATGTTCGCGCAGCAGGGTGCCAATGCGCTCGCGTGAGCCCTTGCTCCACGCCGTCACATACGCGCGGCGATTGACCTGCACCCAATCCCGCACCTGCTCGCCCAGCAGAGTGAAAACCTTTTCACGCTCGGCATTGGGCACGATCTTGGCGAACATCTTGCCGGGGCGTCCGCCCACATCCATACCGCGGGCCCCATCGGGCTTGGCATAGGGGCTAAACGCCACAACCGGCAGACGGCTGAGGATGGCATTCCATCCTTTGGAATCCAGATACAGAAGATGCGGCGGCAGAGCCCGATATGGCGTTTCTCCCTCCCGCGGCGGCTGACGACGCGCCTGATAGTGATCGTCAATCATTTCCAGCCGGGTTTTGAGCACCTCTTCCGCCTGATAATCGAGCGAGACCGACACGCCGGGCAGATAGTCAAATACCGTTTCCATCTCGGTATGAAAAAGCGGCAACCAGTGTTCCAGCCCCGGATACCGGCGGCCGTCGCTTACATGTTCATAAAGCGGGTCCGCTGCAGCGGCAGGCCCAAACACGTCCCGCCAGCCCGTGCGGAAACGGGAGATACTTTCGGGATCAAGCGAAAACTCGGAAACGGGCCGCAGGGTCAGTTCCTGCAGGCGCGATGTAGACCGCTGGCTACCCGGATCAAAGGCCCGGATATTTTCAACTTCATCACCGAACAGATCCAGTCGCACAGGTTCTGCTGCCCCGGCGGGATAAAGATCAAAAATCCCCCCACGGCTGGCAAATTCACCGGCTTCCATCACCGTATCTGTACGGGTGTAGCCATTGGCCACCAGAAGTTCGATCAGAAATTCCTGATCAAGGCTTTCTCCCTGCCGAATGGTCAGGGACTGGCCTTTAAACGTGCTGCGGGGGGCCACGCGCTGCACAACCGCAGCCACCGTTGTCAGAATCAGGCGCGGCTTGCCATTGGCTGGCTCCAGAAGCCGGGTGAGAGTCGCCACACGTTCGGCCACAATGGTCGGGTTGGGAGAAACCCGATCATACGGCAGGCAATCCCAGGCGGGAAAGCGAAGTGTCTCAACATCAGCCCCCATATAGGCCAGCAGATCAGCCAACCGTGCGGTAGAGGCATCATCCCGGGCAATATGCAGCACCGGTCCCTTGTGCTCACGTGCTCTGCGCGCCAGCAGGAAGGCATCATACCCCTCCGCAACCCCCCATATGGAGGCTATGCGGTCCTCGACACTCGCTTCTGCCGTCATTCCGTCTTCCCGGCTCCTTTGGCGCGGCTGGCTTCCACCATCCGGCGTAACATGGGGGTGGCTTTTTCCTCGGGCAATGGCAGGCGGCCAAACAGCCAGTCTGTCAGTTCCGGGTCCGGCATCTGCATGATGGCTTCCATATCCGCCAGATCAGCCTCGCTCATGGTCGCCACGTTGGCCTCCACAAACCCGCCGATCAGAATATCGGTCTCAAATGTACCACGATGATTGGCGCGGAACACCAGCCTGCGGCGGCGGGCGGCAAGCGGATCATCCTCGGATACGGCGGAAGCGGGGGCACTACTAAAATTGTCTTGCATGGCGTTACTGTCCTATAGCCTTGGCATTCCTGTCTGTCAGCCGCCAAACAGAGGCTTATGCATCTTCGGTGTCCAGTCCCTTTTCCATCACATCCTCTCCGGTTACGGAGCAGACGGATCTTTCTCCCCTTTCCGCAGTGCTGGCCCCACTTGACAGCCTGCCCGGCGTCAGCGCCGCGCGTGCAAAGCTGCTCAGCCGCATAGCGGGCGGCTCCCGCGTGCTGGACCTGCTGTTCTGCCTGCCGGAAAGTGTAACAGACCGCCGCGCCCGCCCGCCGCTTGCGCAACTCAGCCCTGACAGCATTGCGACAGTCGCAGGCACGGTTCTGGATATCCGGGCCCCTGCCCCCCGCACGCGCCAGCCGTGGCGTGTCACCATTGAAGATTCGACCGGACGCCTCGAACTGGCTTTTTTCTCCCCGTGGCAGGCCAAGCAGGTCGTGGTTGGCGAATCTATTGTGGCCTCTGGCAAGGTCGAGCGGTTTCATGACAGGCTGACCATGACCAGCCCGGACTATCTGCTCCCCGCCCGCTCGGCAGACCGCATTCCACGTCTGGACCCGGTCTGGCCCCTTACCGCCGGACTGTTCACCGGGCAGGTAAGACAGGCCATGACCGCCGCACTGGAGCGCCTGCCTGCCACCCTGCCTGAATGGCACGCGCCTTCCATTCTCAAGCGCAGACGCTGGCCTGATTTTGTCACCGCCCTGACCTGGATGCAGTTTCCTGACCGTATTCCCGGCAGCGAATCAGGCGAGGAATGGCGGAGCGAACAAACCCGAGCCCAGGCGCGGCTGGCCGGTGACGAACTGCTGGCAGATCAGCTTGCCACCCGCATTGCCCAACGTGCCTCCCGCAGTCGGCCCGGCCGTTCATTGAGCGGGGATGGCCACCTGCAACAACAGGCACTTGCCACGTTTGGCCATACGCCCACGCCCGGCCAGAAAAAAGCCCTGTATGAAATTGAAGCCGACATGGCCGCTCCTTACCGGATGAGCCGCCTGTTGCAGGGCGATGTCGGCGCGGGCAAGACGTTGGTTGCCCTGCTGGCCATGCTACGGGCAACAGAAGCTGGCGCACAGGCGGCCATCATGGCCCCTACGGAAATTCTGGCCCGCCAGCACGCCCTGACATTTGAACGCCTCTCCCCCGTGCCGGTGGTCTATCTCTCCAGCTCCGTAAAGGGAAAAGCCCGCAAGCAGGTGCTTCAGGCCATTGCGGATGGCTCTGCTCCTCTGGTGGTGGGAACACACGCACTGGTTCAGGAAACCGTGCAGTTTGCAGACCTCGGCCTCGCCGTAATTGATGAGCAGCACCGCTTTGGGGTGGAGCAACGTCTGGCGCTGGTTGAAAAAGGCCATAACGCGGACATGCTGGTCATGACCGCCACACCGATCCCACGCACCCTTTTGCTTACCCGCTTTGGGGACATGCAGATCAGCAAACTGGAAGGCAAACCAGCAGGGCGCAAACCGGTGCGCACATCCCTGCACAGCATTGGCACAATGGACGACGTGCTCGCCGGCCTTGACCGTGCCCTTGCCAAAGGCGCGCAGATCTTCTGGGTCTGCCCTCTGGTGTCTGAAAGCGAAGCACTGGACATCGCGGCCGCTGAAGCCCGCCATGCAGACCTGACAGAACGATTCGGCCCCATAGCCGGACTGGCCCATGGGCGGCAGGACGCCGCAGTGCGGGAAGAAGCGCTTCAATCCTTTGCGCAAGGCAAAACCCGCATGCTGGTGGCAACCACGGTGATTGAAGTGGGGGTGGATGTGCCAACCGCCACTATCATGGTGATTGAACATGCAGAACGCTTCGGCCTTGCGCAGTTGCACCAGCTACGCGGCCGCGTCGGGCGAGGCGCAAAGGACTCGTTCTGCCTCATGCTGCATGATGACGGGCTGGGCCACACAGCCCGTCGCCGCCTCACCTGCCTGCGCGAAACCGAAGATGGCTTTCTGATTGCCGATGAAGATTTCCGCCTTCGTGGCGGCGGAGACGTAACGGGCCGCAGGCAGTCCGGTCTTCCGGATTATCGTATGGCCTCGGAGATCCTCGTGGATATGCTGCTGGATGCCGCGCACGAGGAAGCGGAACAGATCCTGCCCGACACGGCCCCAGATCAGAATGCGCCATTGCCCCCGGCAGCGCAGGTATTGCTGGCTCTGTTCAACAAGACCGATGCCGCCCGTATCTTTGCTGGCGGCTAGATGTTTCGTTCCGAAGTTTGAGAACGCACTGCCTTTTCACGGGAGCAGAAGGATGCGCCATGCGCCAGCTTCACCACAGGAGCCGGAGCGCCCACGCGAACACATTCCTACCCAGCCCTCCGTCCAGTCGCCATTTGAGAAGACGGCAGGAGAGCGGGCTGGCTCGAAATTTTGGAGAAGTGAAACACCCACATTTTAAGAACGGAAGAGAGCCGCCCTGCCCCCAGAATTTTTTCAACAACATTCTGGGGGGCGGTTTCAGATGATCCCTTCGTGACGGCGCGTTACAAGACGTGCCTCAGACGACAGCGCGTGCCTCGGCGTCCGCTTCCGCCAGCCAGCGCTTCACCTGCCCTTCCGGATCAGCATGCAGCGTAAAGTCAGAGACCGCGGCCACGCTATCCGCACCGGCGTCCAGACAGGCCCGTAGCCGCTCAAACGTGATGCCGCCGATCGCCACCAGAGGCAGATCACCGATCAGCTTTTTCCATTCTGTCAGTTTTTCCACACCCTGCGGGCCAAAGGCCATCTTTTTCAGGCGCGTGGGCCAGATGGGGCCAAGGGCAACATAATCCGGTGCGCAGGCCAACGCCCTGTCCAGCTCTTCATGACAATGCGTGCTGATACCCAGCCGGACACCAGCCTTCCGGATTGCGGCCAGATCTGCCGTATCCAGATCTTCCTGCCCCAGATGCAGATAATCAATGCCTTCATCCAGCGCGATCTGCCAGTAATCGTTCAGCACCAGACACACGCCATGCCGCTTGGCGTAAGTGTGAGCCTGACGAATTTCAGCTACCAATTTCTCAGGCGAATAATTTTTTATTCTCAACTGGATAAAGCGTGCGCCAGCCCCGCCGAGCCTGTTGACCCATTCTGCTGTATCGACAACCGGATAAATTTTCTGAGGGAGCGCACTCATGCCAGCATGGCCTTTCCTGCAACAGGGGTGGAGGGAACAGCCATATCGCGCTCTTCCATAGGGTCAGCCACGCGGGCCAGCACGCCAGCTTCTACAGCCAGCCGGAACGCCCGCGCCATCACGGCAGGATCACCCGCCTTGGCAACTGCGGTGTTTATCAGAACAGCATCATAGCCCAGTTCAAGGGCCTGCGCCGCATGTGATGGCACACCGATCCCTGCATCCACCACCAGCGGCACATCTGGAAAATGCGCACGCAGGGCCCGCAGCCCGAAAATATTGTTCAGCCCTTTGCCGGAGCCAATAGGCGCCCCCCAAGGCATCAGCACGTCACACCCCGCCGCAAGCAGCCGCTCAGCCACCACCAGATCTTCCGTGGTGTAGGGAAAAACCTTGAATCCGTCCTCACTGAGAATACGGGCTGCTTCCACCAATCCGAAGACGTCAGGCTGAAGCGTATCAAGCTCCCCGATCACTTCCAGCTTAACCCACTCGGTACCGAAGACCTCACGCGCCATATGCGCCGTTGTCACGGCCTCCTTGACCGTATGGCAACCAGCCGTATTCGGCAGCACCGGCACGCCCAATTCGCGAATAAGGGACCAGAATGCCTGCCCGGCCCGCTCACCTGCAGATTCGCGCCGCAGGGAAACCGTCACCACTCCCGGCTGGGCTGCCTGAACCGCATCCCGCAAAATATCAGGGGACGGATACTGCGCCGTTCCCAACATAAGGGGAGAGGAAAGTTCAACCCCATAAAAGCGTGCTGTCATACGTCAGCCTCCCTGCATCGGGGCAACAATTTCCACCTGCGCACCATCATTCAGCGCAGTTTTATCGCGTAGCGGCACGGGCACAAAGCTACCATTCATTGCCGTGGCAATGCGGGCACCACCGTAGCCGAGTTCATCAATCAGCGCCGCCAAGGTGGTGGCGGATACTTCATGAACTTCATCATTGACCACGATCTTCATGCGGGCGTTCTCCCTGTTTCTCTTCGGCACGTAAGCACAGCATCCCGATCACGCAACCTCTTCAAGGCTGTCAAAAAGCTCTCTGCATCACCCGGCCCTGAGAAAGCACGGGCTTTTCTGCTCCGTTTTTTCCGGAGGGATAGTGTGGTCAATTCTCTCAGAGCCACTTGGCCCTCACTGCCTTACCTCTCCGCTTGTGAAGCGGCCCTAATTACCCAGCATTTTTCCCACGGAATTACCAAAAATCATGTCCGCAGCTTCCCGCGCGCGTGCCGGGGAAAGGAGGAAGCCGTGACGGTACATACCGTTCACAAACACATGGTTCCCCTCTCGCACCACACAGGGCATGTTGTCCGGGTAGGACGGACGCAAGCCGGTTCCCATCTCCAGAATTTCCGCTTCCGCAAAGCCGGGATGCAGCACCCATGCCGCATTCAACAGTTCCGTCATGGAGCGCACAGTCATGCCGCCTGCGTTTTCGCTCTCGATCATGGTGGCCCCGACCATGAACACGTGGTCCGCACGCGGCACAATATAAATGGGAATACGCGGATGCAGCATCCGCACGGGGCGATGCAGCACAACATCCGGGCAACGGAGCAGCAGCATTTCTCCACGCACCCCACGCAGAGTAGGCAGTTCCTGCCGCACATTCAGGCCCGTACAGTCAACAATCCAGTCAAATGCAGCGTCATCGGGCGCATCTACGGCTGAAAAGACAGCTTTGCCCCCCAGACTTTCCAAGCGGGCCAGCAAGGCAACCAGCGCCTTACGCGGGTCGACATGGCCTTCATCTGCAAAGAACAGACCTTTATGAAAACGGCCAGCCAGATCAGGCTCCAACCGGGCAATTTCCGCACCGTCCACGGTCTCGAAATGCGTGGTGCGACGGCCAAAGCGGGCAATTTCCCCACTGTCACGCGGCGGAGCCAGAACAAGGCTGCCTGCCCGCACCACATTGGGCACGTGCGCTTCCCACCAGTCAACCGAATCTACGGATTGCGCAGTCACTTCTGGTGGAGCGGATTCCGCCTCACACCACGGGGCAAGCATTCCCCCAGCCATCCATGATGCGCCAGCCCCCACACGGCCGCCGGGCTCATAAAGCGTGACCACGCCGCCACGCTCCGCCAGCGTAACTGCGGCCGTCATGCCTGCAACACCAGCCCCTTTTACCAATATGCGGGGAGTATGGGTCATGATGTGTTGGCCTCCTGCCACCCGATCCTGTGTATGCTGCCGGGCGTCTCGAATTCTGAAGATATGTTATAACGCACGCAGCAGCCGCGGCCACCCCTCGTCCGGTCACCAGCCCGTCAGAAAGCGCGCGCCAGAAGCACCACCACCAGACAACATTCCATCACCGCCGTGGCAATCCAGCGCAGCCCCATATAGCCACTGGGCAACGCGCCGCGCCGCCAGCCTTCGCGCTCAACCAAAGCCAGAATGGGCACAGCCACGGCCAAAGCCGCCACGCCAGCAACAGGCTGCCATGCAAAAGCCAGATAGGCCGCCAGCCAGCCAGCCAAGGCAGGCACCACACCCAGAAGCAGCCGAAAAACATCCATACGGTCTGCGCCAGCCGTAATAATGGAGGGCGAAGGGTCCAGCGCCAGGCCCCATTGCACCGCCCCCCAGAAGCTGAGGGTCACTGCACCATAAAACACAAACGCCATAAGCAGATTGGGAACGGGCACGCCCGAAGAGAAGAATACGATACAGCACGCGCCGAACAAAAAGGGCAGTAATCCGGCCATTGTCAGCACCACGGCTACAAATGGAAGTCTTTTCATGAGCGTTCGGCGTGCCTCCTTTGCACGGTTTCCTGCAATAGATTGGTTGACAGAAAAGCCCAAGAGGCTGCCACTAGCAACCACACGGAACATTGGCTTCGATGTTTCGTTACGCTCGAAAACAAGAACAAGACACCGCTGCCGGACGCATAGCCGGCGCCAGAAACGGGAATGAAAAAAGTATGAGTGCCATTGTCGATATCATCGCGCGCGAAATCCTCGACAGCCGCGGCAACCCAACGGTTGAAGTGGATGTAGAGCTGGCTTCTGGCGCAAAAGGCCGGGCAGCCGTTCCGTCCGGTGCGTCCACAGGCGCGCATGAGGCAGTGGAACTGCGTGACAAAGACCCCAAGCGCTACAACGGCAAGGGCGTGCTGCACGCTGTTGAAAATATCGAAAACGAGATTCTCCCCACCCTGCAGGGAGCCGAATCCTCCGATCAGATTGATATCGACAACGCGATGATCGATCTGGATGGCACCCCTAACAAAAGCCGTATGGGCGCCAACGCCATTCTTGGTGTCTCGCTTGCGGTGGCCAAGGCCACGGCAGCAGAACTTCAGGTGCCGCTCTATCGCTATGTTGGCGGTGTTTTTGCCCACACGCTTCCCGTCCCCATGATGAACATCGTGAACGGGGGCGAACATGCAGATAACCCCATCGACATTCAGGAATTCATGATCCAGCCGGTCGGCGCGCCCACCGTGGCCGATGCCATCCGCTGGGGAAGCGAAATCTTCGCGCATCTGAAAAAAGCGCTACAGGCTGCGGGCCTCAACACCAATGTTGGGGATGAAGGCGGATTCGCTCCGGCCCTGAAATCTGCTGATGAAGCTCTGAGCTTTATTTCCCGTGCCGTCGAATCCGCAGGTTACCGTCTGGGAGAAGACATCACCTACGCTCTGGATTGCGCTTCCACCGAATTTTATCACGATGGCAAGTATGATCTGAAAGGCGAAGGCAAGGTTTTTGATGCAGGCGAAATGGTTGCCTACCTTGAAGATCTGACCAAACGGTACCCCATTGTCTCCATTGAAGACGGCCTTGCGGAAGATGACTGGGAAGGCTGGAGCCTTTTGACCGAAACCCTTGGCCGCAAGGTCCAGTTGGTTGGGGATGATCTGTTCGTCACCAATCCCGAACGTCTGCGCCGTGGCATTCAGGCGAGCGTTGGCAACTCCCTGCTGGTGAAAGTCAACCAGATCGGCACGCTGACGGAAACGCTGCAGGCCATCGAACTGGCTCACAAGGCTGGTTATACCGCCGTCATGAGCCACCGCTCTGGTGAGACGGAAGATTCCACCATTGCGGATCTGGCCGTCGCCACCAACTGCGGGCAGATCAAGACAGGCTCCCTCTCCCGCTCTGACCGTACCGCCAAATACAACCAGCTCATCCGGATTGAACAGGAACTGGCAACGGCTGCCCAATATGCGGGCCGCACCATCCTGAAAGTCTGATCCCGCACTCAGCCTTTCCTGAAACAGGAAAACCAGAGCCGCATGGGGGAACCGTGCGGCTCTTTTTTTACATTATCGGGCCGCCTTATGCTTTTCTGTCCGGGTGTTCATGGTTTAGACATACTGTTCTGGGAAAATTCATTTCTGATGGCAAAAAGGACAAGAACAACGTGCAGATAGGCCGCATGATCAGACGCGCAGTACGAGCCGTTGTTCCCCCCATGATTTTTCTTGGTATCGCAGGTTATTTTGGCTGGAACGCGACCCAGGGCGATCATGGCATGAAAGCCTACCAGCAACAGCTTCTTCTGCTTGGTCAGGCCAAACAGTCCCAGCAGGACGCCATTGCCGAGCAGGCAGCATGGCGTCGCCGCGTTAATGGCCTGCGTGAACAGTCTCTGGATACAGATACGCTGGATGAGCGGGCGCGTGCCATGCTCAATCTGGCCGACAAAAACGATATCGTCGTCCCCTATGATCGGCGTGATCCGCTTTACTAAAAGGTTGTTTGATCAGGCAGCAACTTGCAGGTATGCCCTGCGCTTCCCCCCCCTATTTCAGGGGCAAATAAAGATCCGTAATCGCTTCATGCTCTGGCACGTCGGGAAAAAATTTCACACGTTGGGCATAGAACGGAAAATCTCTTAGCTCCTCGCCACTGTCAGGCAACCATTGGCCATAGAGAAATTGCGCCGCATGCCGCAGGTTCTCACTCTCGCCAACAAGACGAAGCACCGCACAGCGTCCCGCCGGAATCTGCCCTGCCTCCACGCCCTCATCGGCAAGCGTAATCTTACGGGTAGTGGCTGCAGCCAAATCGATTCGATAGTCCTGCTCCGGCACATGATCCGGGTCTGTATGGAAGATTGTATAAGTTGCATGTGTGGCAGCCCTTACATCGTTCGCCTTCCGCCAAGATATGAAGCGCCGAATTGTTTCACCCAGCCTTTCGGGCGCACCACGATGCGTCATAAACGCAACAGGAATGGCCACTTCCTCACGTATCGTCACATCATCTAAAGAAAAATTCTGTGTCATGATCCGGTTCCTTGCTTCGGCCAGCGGCCCAAGTGCCGCAGCCCACGCCACCCAGTCAGGATTTTCCCGAAAAGCCTTTGGAGCCTGCCCAATTCTCTGATGAAAAGCCCGAGCAAAGCCATCCGGGGTTTCATAACCTGCATCAAGAGCAATCTCCGTAACCGAAGCATCACCGCGATAGGCAAGCCGCCACAAAGCGCGCTTCATCCTGATCAATTGGACATAGCGATGCAGAGAAAGACCAAAAACAGCGCTAAATTGTCTGTGAAAATGGCAGGGTGAAAACGCAGCCACGGCGCTCAATGCTCTCAGGCAAAGATCCCCATCCAGATTTTGGTCGATATACGTCAGAACACGCTGCATCCGTGCCTGATAGTGCCTATAATCAGCAGACCGCTTTGACACGAGAACGTGGTCCTTGTTTGGTGGCTCCCACAACCTAAACCACTGGACCCACGATACGCTCGGCCAATCTTGCTGTTTGCAGCCCTACCTCTGGCAACCAAACAGGACAGCAAAGTGTGCGGATGGAATAGGGTAAAAGCAGGCGGCTCCTGAGGGCCAATTTCCCTCAAGTCTGCACTATCCCAGATGAAGGGGGTGTTCCCCGTTTCATGAATGAATAAGCAACTCCCCCGGTCAGACCGGCGAGAAATGCTGCGCGCCATATTGCCGGGGAAACCATTTTATAGCGCCCAGCAAACCCTGATCAGGGAAGCCCTTCCGATACGCCCCGAAAGCGTTGCTCCCACCAGAGAGCCAACTACAGAGTGAAGGCAAACGCCACAAACAAAAAACGGCGCCCTGAGGCGCCGCATTTGCATCATCCACACAGGGCAGATGATTATTTGATCTTTGCTTCGCGGAACACAACGTGCTTGCGGGCAACGGGATCATACTTTTTCAGTTCCATTTTACCGGTATGCGCACGAGCGTTCTTCTTCGTGACGTAGAAATAACCAGTGTCCGCCGTGGAAACGAGACGGATCTTGATAACATTGGTCTTGGCCATGGCTTCCTCAGCAGAGCATCATGAGTCCGGACAGAAGGCCCGGGTGGTGTTCAAGTGGGCGCAAAATGCGCATACAAGAGCCAAAGGTCAAGTATTCTTCCATCAATCAGGCGTGGTAAAAGCCAAAAGGAGTAAAAAAACATGCTGGATGTGGCTGTTGCGCGCGCCCGAATCCTGGAAAAACTCTCTCCGTGCGGTCTGGAAACAGTTTCCGTGGCACACGCCTGTGGCCGCGTGGTCGCCGCTCCCGTGGTCGCCCGTCTCTCAAATCCACCCGTTTCCGTGTCATCAATGGATGGATACGCCGTCAGAATAGACGATGTGCAGGAAGGAGCCACACTCGATATTATCGGCGAAGCACCCGCAGGCCACCCATCCAGCCTGACGGTAAAGAAAGGCCAGTGCATCCGTCTGTTTACCGGCAGCCAGATTCCGGCAGGTGCGGATACGGTGCTTATTCAGGAAAACATGCGGCGAGACGGGAACGCCGTAACGTTGCTTTCCGGCGGCAAGGCAGGACAGTTCATCCGCAAACAGGGTCAGGACTTCCAAAAAGGGGAAACGCTTCTTCCGGCAGGAAAGGTTCTGACAGCACGGGATATTGGGCTGGCCGCCGCCGCAGGGCATGTCTGGCTGACAGTCAGCCGTCGTCCCCGCGTTGGTATTCTCGCAACAGGAGATGAGATCGTGCTGCCGGGAGACCCGGCCCAACCTGATTCCATTGTGAATTCCGGCGCATTCATGGTGACGGCGTTCCTGCGCTCCATAGGCGCCGAAGCCGTTTTATTGCCGGTAGCCCGCGATAATGTGGAGTCTCTTTCTGCCGCCATCACGCAAGCCGATCATCTTGATCTTCTGGTTACGATCGGCGGAGCCAGTGTAGGCACGTATGATCTGGTGCGCGAAGCCTTCAAGCCCCATGGCCTCAATCTGGATTTCTGGAAAATTGCCATGCGACCCGGCCGCCCCCTGATGTCTGGTCAGCTTGGCAAAACACCCATGATCGGCCTGCCAGGCAACCCCGTGGCCGCCATGGTGTGCTCCGTGGTGTTTGTTGCAGCCGCGGTGCGCACACTCATGGGTCTTCCCCAAGCCGCTGAGCTTGAAACAGAAACAGCCATTCTCGGCGCTGACCTGAAGGAGAATGACCAACGGCAGGATTTCCTGCGCAGCACTCTGCGTTCTCAGCCCGATGGGCAGCCACCCATCGCCACGCCCTTCGCCTCGCAGGATTCTGCTCAGATGAACATTCTGGCGCAAAGTGACGCTCTGATTATCCGCGCGCCCCATGCCCCCCCCCAGAAGGCGGGTACACTTTGCCGCATTCTGCGCCTTCCATGAAAATACTTTAAAATCAGAGACTAAAAGTCCACGCTTGAATGCAGACCAAAGATCGCTTCATCTTTCACGCGGCGGCCATTATCCCCCACCACGCCGCCGCTGGGGGAGAGGATGCCCTGAATATCGGGCTGAACCAGCAACCAAGGGTATGCCTGCCATTGGTATGTCAGTTCCAGATGATATTCGTTCCCCTGTGCAATTTCATGAGACCGACGTTCTGAGCGCGCCAGAATTTTACTGGGGGCACCCACACCAAAGCCTAGACCGAGAGAATCATCGGCGCGCTGAAAAGGGGCATTAAGAACAAGCCCTGCATCTACGGAATACACAATCTGGTTGCGATCAGCCTCCGCCGTGCCGGTGCCTCGCGCAAAGGCGGAGAGAGTTTCACGCCCTGGCAGCTTTGCTATCACCTGATCCGCCACGGCATAGAGGGCCCAGTTCCCCTTGTGCCGCATTTCAAGAGTCGCCTGATCCGGAAAACGGCCGGTATCGCCATATCCCCCCAGCTTGAAAGTGCCCGCATAAACCGGAGCCTGCGTGCGGTACTGGGCCTCCAGAAACATCAGCGCCCCCGTCCCGAAATGAAAGCGTGTGCCCCCCGGGTCCTGATTCTGGTTCCATGGATCATTTTCGTTAATGAACCCAGCGCCAATAGGGTTGTCATCCCCTACGGACGCCAACACCGTCCAATGGTCATCCGGATGGTATTTCACCCTTACAGCGGGCGTGGCCAAAGGGGATGAAGGCCCTTGATCATAAAGGTTATTATCAGGCAGCATCGGCCAGGAAAAAGACGCGTTCAGGAACGTCTGGGCCGTATCGCTCCCCATAAAATCCCGGCTTAAATCCAGCTTACCAATGCGCACATCCACCCGATCATGATCGAACGTCTGATCATAGGCGAGTTCATACAGGCGCAGGTTATCGTCCGCCTCAATGCCGGAAACCTGATTGAACACGTAAAGCGGCTGGTTGCTGAACGGTCTGCCACGAATATCAACGCCGCTGATATTGAATGTACCCAACTTCAGCCCAGTCATACGGCGCAGATCAAGCAACAGCGTTGCCGTAGTCATGCCAATGTAATTATTGGACGGCTGGCTGCCACCAACGGGCACGCCCCAAAATTCGTTCTGGTCATTTACTTGAAAATCAATGCCATAGGATTGCACAGTTTCCCGCAATCCGCCCCACTGGCCTGTCAGCTTGTCCGCAAAAGCATTCCCCTCAGCGCGTACGGGCTCAGCCAGATATCCCTCTGCAACAGCAAGGACTGCAACCCCCAGAAAGCAGAGCCGCCGAAAAAGGATGCGGTCACAGGAAATGAAGTTTCTCCATCAAATATCCATCAGAGCACACAGGAAGCTAAAGCGTCTCTCAGCAGCGGCTCAGAACGTCACACCACCCCCATATGCTCTGCGCACCTATCCCGAAATAGACCGGATGAAAACTGACGGAACCCGGACCCAGCCCCTCAGACCATAGGGACGCAGCCAGCCCCTACCCGAGACCGCCAGCGTTTTTCAGAATATGGAGGAAGTGAAACAAAGGGGAATAACACCTTGACCAGAAAAGAGAACTTATATAGAACAAATCCTTTAAGTAAGGCCGTTTGATTTTGTTTTGAGGTGACCCAAGATGCTGACACGTAAACAGCACAAGCTTCTGCTTTTTATTGATGCACACCTCAAGCAGACCGGCTTTTCTCCTTCCTTTGATGAAATGAAGGAAGCCATGGGCCTCCGGTCCAAATCAGGCATTCACCGGCTTATTTCTGGGTTGGAAGAACGCGGCTTTCTCCGCCGCCATCATCATCGCGCACGGGCTTTGGAAGTCATTCAGCTTCCTGAAATGGCACCTGCGCCTGCGGCCACCCCTACCCCCACAAATGTGGTCCATGCCGATTTCTCACGCCCGACAGCACAAACCCTCAAGGTCCCCCTTTACGGACGCATTGCTGCTGGCCTGCCAATTGAAGCTATGGCGGAAACAGACTCTTTTCTCGATGTACCACTCACTCTGGTAGGCACCGGGGAATATTATGCGCTGGAAGTAACGGGGGATTCCATGATTGACGCAGGAATCATGGATGGGGACTTCGTTATCATTCGTCGTACAGAGAGTGTCGAAAACGGCCAGATTGTCGTGGCTCTCATTGATGATAATGACGTCACACTCAAACGCCTGCGCCGCAAAGGCAATGCCATTGCTTTGGAGCCTGCCAACCCGAATTATGAAACGCGCATTGTCCCTGCAGAACGCCTGAAAATTCAGGGCAAACTGGCTGGCTTGATCCGCCGATACCACTAATGCCTTGAAGCGACACCCCTCAAATATAAAAGAAGGCCTCTTCTTCTAAAGAGAAGAACCATCAGATCGGAGAGGCTTTTAAGCTCAGCCTGCCCGCCCAACCTCGCAGTGTTGGATTTTTAAGTTGGATTAAATTTTCATAATCATAAGATTATACGATCTTTTTAAGAGTTTGTCTGAGCTCTGATATTTTCATTTTAGCCGGACTTATTTTATCAGGCTCCGCCTCTCACATCCGCCCACGATGGTAACGTCTGGGCTATGCCCTCCACACTTTGCGCCGACACGTCTGCTTGAAACGGAATTTCCGCCAGAATACGAACCTTCCCCTTTTCGGTTATGGTCTCCCGGTTCGCCGGATTAAGGGGGCCGTTCAGCACCACGCCCGCCACGGCAATCCCCCGCTGACGGAGCGCTTCAAGACTCAAAAGGGTATGGTTCAGTGTGCCCAGCCCACTCCGTGCCACCAGCACAACAGGCAACCCCCATTGGGCGGCGAGATCACACATCATCAGTGTTTCCGTTGCAGGAACCATCAGGCCGCCCGCCCCTTCAACCACCATTGGCCGTTCAGGTTCCTGCATGCGGAGCGCCAGACTGGCAGGATCAATGGTCACACCCTCTGCTCGCGCCGCCGCTTCAGGCGATAAGGGGGCCTGAAAAGCTCCAGCAGGCGGCAGGCAGTCCTCAGGGGCACAATGCGTCAAAGACAGAATGGTTGGCGTATCACCAGCCTCTTCCGCCAATCCGCTCTGTAGCGGTTTCCAGTAGAGAGCCTCCCATGCCTTGACCAGACAGGCGGAAACAAAGGTTTTACCCACGCCGGTATCCGTGCCGGTGATAAACACACCCGCCCGCGGTGGCTTTTGAAAACACCCATAAGCCAGACGCCACGTCACCGCACTCCCCTGCGCATCAAAACGCGCCAGACTGCGCCGTAAAGCCGACAGTTGCATGGGACGGTACCCCGCACGAGGGACTGACGCCCCGGTCTCTTTCAAATGGCGCAGAAAAGCCCGTCCATTACTGAAAGTCTGCACACAGGCTTCAGTCTCCCATCCACCATTGAACAAGGAGGGATACCATTGCCCTATGCTCGCAGTTGAAGGGTAATCAGGCGTACCACTTTCCTCATGTTCCACAGCGCAGGCCATGCGCCACTCCTGAAAAGTACCATCCATCAAAGTGGAGAGAGCAAGAATTCCGCCCGGAGACAGCAAGCGCCCCAGCCTAGCAATGGCCTGCTGCGGGTGCTCCAGCCACTGAAACACCAGATTGCCGCAAACAATATCAAACGGCCCGCTTACGTCAGGCTCTCCGGCATCCATGATACGGTAACAAAGCCCTTCACCTACCCGCTGCTGCGCGCGTTCCAGCATGTGAGGCGCAATATCCGTGGCAACAATGTCCGCCTGAGGCCATGCATTGCGCAACTTTTCGGTCAGAAATCCGGTGCCACATCCTAATTCAAGAATACGCAGGGGCACTCTCCCCTCCATCCGCTCCTGAAGTTTTTCAAACAGGCGCCGGGCCGCCACCCGTTGCATGGTGGCCGCTCCCTCATATCCCACGGCCCTGTCAAAACGATCCCGAACCAAAGCACGCCGATCTGTATTCTGCCCCATTCTAACCAGCGTCCTTCATAAGCTTCTGGATGTGTGCTGCACAAAATTCAGGATGGGTCAGCGGTAGCATATGCCCCCCCTTCTCCTGCCATTCGATTTTTATATCCTGAGGAAAAGCGGCCTGCGTCATACTTGCGGATACAATAGGATCTTCTCCGCCCGCCAAGGCCACCATGCAGGAGGCGTCATGCGCGACAACACGCTCGATCTGCGCACGGACATCCCCCTTCGCCAGCAAGGATAATCCAGCCTGCAACGCTGAAACATGACATGAGGAAGACTCTACAGCCGCCATCCCGCAACGGGCCCGAAAGCTGTTCACAACAGTCCCTGCGTCCCGCGCCAGACCTGCCTGCATACGGGCGAGCACACGTGGCCCTACACCTTGAAGAAAATCCGCACCAGAGGCAAACCGGCCAAATGCATTGATCCCCACAAAGCGACTTCCTGGCGGCCAGTCCCGTTGAGAGAGCAGCCACATCAACCCCATTGAATGCCCCACGCCCAGAACAGGCCTGTCCGCTTCCAGCGCAGTCAGAATCTGCCCATCATCCTGTTCTCCGGCAGCCCCGGCAAAATACCCCAGATCAATCAGATGAGCGTGTGGCAGATTCAAGTGCGCCAATATGGGCAGCCAGATTTCCGGACCACAGGCCCACCCATGCACAAAAACCGGCTGCAACGCTGTCATGGATTTTTCTGCACCCCAGATAGAATCGCCTCCGCCAGCGCGTCCGCCTGTTCCAGTGTATGATGCGCATGCAGCACCACGCGCAGACGGCACGCGCCCGGCGGCACAGTTGGCGGACGGATGGCCACAGCCAGAAAACCCGCAGCCTCCACATAACGGGAAAGTGCGAGCGCGGTCTCTTCCTCTCCCACTACCACCGGCACAATCTGAGTGGAGGATGGCCCCGTATCCAGCCCGGCTTCCTGCATATGCTGCCGGAAATGCTCCGCTAGTCCCGCTACCCGGTTGCGGGCAACCACCATCTCCGGTTGAGGCAGCAATTCAAGTGCAGCCTCCACTGCACCCAGCACCATGGGCGATGGCGCTGTGGAGTAAATATAGCCAGACCCACTATTTTCCAGCCATCGGCACACAGCCGAAGAGGACGCGACAAACGCGCCCATTCCGCCCAGCGCCTTGCTGAACGTACCCATAATCAGATCAGCCTGACCGTCCGCCAGACCTTTCCCGCCTTCCCCCAGAATGCCAGTTGCGTGCGCCTCATCCACACAAAGAAACGCATCATTCTGGCGGCAGACTGCACCCAGAGCAGCGATATCCGCCCGATCTCCATCCATGCTAAACACGCTTTCTGTCAGCACAATCTTCAGACCGGGGCCTTCCACCTTGTGGAGCAGAGCTTCCAGATGACTGACATCATTGTGCCTGAACCGAACAGGCCGCACACCCGCCGCCGCACACCCATGATAGAGGCTGGCATGAATCAGCTTGTCCACCAGCACTGTGGGCGGCGAGCCTGTAACCGCCACAGAAAGACGCGCCAGCGCCGGAACCAGCGTAGCGTTGGCCTGCCACCCGGAAGAAAGAATACAGGCGGCCTCCATCCCCTTGAGGCTGGCCAGCCGATTTTCCAGGGCCTCCGTTCCAGAGCACGCTCCCGTCACCAGACGGGACGCGCCAGACCCCGTGCCAAAGCGCTGCCCCCACTGGGTTGCGCGCTCCTGAAGCAACGGATGCGTGCGCAAGCCGAGATAATCATTTGAGGAGAAATCAACCAGAACAGCACCGTCCGCCCGTTCCAGAAGGCCATGGCCTGCCGGATTCAGTGCACGTGGCGTGCGAAGACGCCCCTGCTCAGCCAATTTCTCCAGCCCCTGCTGGAAAAGATGATCAAACCGCGTCATGAGAAGACTGGTGCCGGAGGCCGGGCCGCCGGTCAATCACCCAGCAGGAGAAGAACCAGAATGTCTGCGTCCGCCAGCCGTCCCAGCCCGTCCACACAGCAGATGCCACAGTGGTACGAGGACGGCCTGCCCCACATCTGGCTCCCTTATTCCCAAATGAAGACAGCCTCAGCTCCGCTGGCTGCTGTCCGCACCCATGACACACGCATAGAACTTGCAGATGGCCGAGAACTGGTGGATGGCGTGGCAGCATGGTGGACGGCCTGCCACGGTTATAATCACCCCCATATTCGCGCTGCGGTTAGCGCTCAGCTTGCTGCCATGCCGCACATCATGTTCGGCGGCACGGTGCATGAACCCGCTCTCAGGCTTGCAGCGCGCCTCTGCGCCATGCTGCCGGGAGATCTGGAACGGGTTTTCTTTACCGATTCCGGGTCAGTCTCTGTTGAAGTCGCCATGAAAATGGCCATTCAGTATCGGCTGAACAAAGGCGAGACAGGCCGCACCAAACTGCTGGCCTTCAAGGGTGGCTACCATGGAGACACCTTGGCGACCATGGCGGTCTGTGACCCTGAAGAAGGCATGCACCACCTCTATGGCTCCGCGCTGGCCGAGCATATTATCGCTCCTCTGCCACAGGATGAGGCCAGCACCGCTGAATTTCTGCGCCTGCTGAAAGACCATGCTCACGAGCTAACAGCCATCATGACCGAACCCCTGGTGCAGGGAGCCGGAGGCATGCTGTTTCACAATCCGGAGGTATTGCGCACCCTACGCAAGGCCGCCGATGACCATGACCTCCTGCTGATTCTGGATGAAATCTTCACCGGGTTCGGCCGCACAGGCAGCATGTTCGCCTATGAGCAGGCCGGAATCGTGCCGGATATTGTCACCCTCTCCAAAGCGCTGACGGGTGGCACACTGGCGCTGGCCGCTACCGTGGCCCGCCGCCACGTGTTCGAGGCATTTTTGTCTGACAACCCGGAACATGCGCTGATGCATGGCCCCACCTTCATGGCCAACCCCCTTGCCTGCGCCTGCGCCAATGCGTCTCTTGACCTGTTTGAAACCGAGCCCCGACTGGAGCAGGTTCAGGCCATCAATGCGTTCCTGACGGACGCACTGGAACCCTGCCGCACCTTACCGGGGGTAAAGGACGTTCGTACATTGGGGGCTATTGGCGTGGTGGAACTCGAAAAAATTGCCAATCCAGATGCGCTGCGTCAGCGCTTTATTGCGGAAGGTGTATGGATACGTCCATTCCGTTCCATCATTTATCTCACCCCCGCCTTCACCATGACACAGGCAGACCTGAAAACCCTGACGGACGCCATCTACCGCGTCCTGTCCAGCTAGGAGAAAAACCCATGCGCCTCCTGCTTCCTGAGAAGCATCCGACCACCAGATGGAGCCATAGCGGAGCAGGACTGGGGCCTCTTGATCATACTGTGAAGGGGCGACCTGAAATCAGCAGCAGAGCTGCCGGTAAGGCTCAAGTTTTTTCGAACAGAAAAATAACTCGAATACCCGGCACGAGGGAAAAACAGGCAGAAAACCGTGCTCCAACTAACGCAAAAACGCACGCTCGAGAGCAGACTTGCAGCTTTCTCAAATCTGCCTTTTTATAAGACCCTAAAAACCAACAAAGACACTCAAAACACACTTGAATAGTCTGGCCTACAGGGCAAAGCTTTTTGCTTGGAAATTTTCCGCCTCTGCGGCTTCACTCCCCACTTTCTCTGCCGCAACTCGTCTCTTACGCAAAAATCTGGCCGAGCTTTACGTTCCCCTGCCTTCTTTCACGCTAATCCCAGAGGGCAGCAGCTTCATCATCCGTGTCACGCGCTTCGACCCACCTTTTGCGACCATCCGTAAACCGCTCACATTTCCAGAACGGTGCGCCGGTTTTCAGACGATCAATTAGAAACGAAGTGGCCTGAAGAGCCTCGGCGCGATGCCCGGACGCCGTGCCCACAAACACAATGGGTTCCCCCACGCGCATGGTGCCCACGCGATGAACAACCGTGCAGCCCAGTAAGCTGAAACGGGTTCCGGCCTCTTCCGCCAGCGTTGTCAGCACCTTTTCAGTCATGCCGGGGTAATGTTCCAAGGTCAGGCTTTCCAGCCCGTCCCCTTGCGCGCGCACCTGCCCCATGAACACGCTCATCCCGCCAACATTTTCAGATATCTGGGAAAGGCGCTCCATCTCTCCTGCCAAATCAAACGCAGCAGTCTGAACCACAACACGTATCATCAGAGATCATCCCCCCGTCATGGGTGGAAAAAACGCCAGTTCATCACCGGGTCTTACACTATCCTGAAAGCTGCCAAGCGCCTGATTGATCGCCACTCTAATCCGTGGGGTCTGCTCAAACAGATCATTCAATGCAGCATCCCGAGCACGGAGAGCCGAAAGGAGAGTGGCTACGCTCTCCCCCTCGGCAGAAACGGTCGCCGTTTCCTGCTCCCGGCCCAGTTGCTCGCGCAGGGAAGCAAAATAGAGAATGGTCACAGTGGCCACCCTGCTTTCTCCTTTTCTGCAATCCTCCGTCACACTCCTGAACGGTTTAGTGAGCAGGCGGGGATATCGTTTTTTTGGATTGAACGGTGCTAACCGACCCATCCGGGTGGATAAGTGTTACCGTTCCATCTCCGTTCGGAATTTCAATGGTCGAAGCCGTTCCGCGCTGCACGCCATATTTATCGGCGGCATCAGGTTCAGCATCAGGCAGTTTACCATGCGGCTCTTTAACCGGGGAACTTCCCTCGGGCACGCTGACACTCATTTCGCCGCCGTCCTGCAACTCCGGCCCGCTCTCGCCCATGCCACCACCAAGCACTGTGCCTATGCGGTCTTTTTCAACATCTTCAAGCGTGGGCAACGGAGCAGGAGGGCCCGGCCAGATATCACCACCCTGCGGCAAAATCGGGGTTTCAGCGGTGGAGTACCCATGTACCCGCCGCATGTTCAGATCTTCTCCCGCCGGAGAATTGGGGTTCTCTCCCGGCAGAGTCGCAGTATCGGAAATATATTTCCCAAACCCGGAACATCCGCTCAAAACCAGACAGGCTCCCAGTAGAGCAGCTTTCCGCATCATCTGACTCCGCTAACCATGACGTTGCACAGGCAAATCAGCGATGCCCGCTGTAGCGGCACTGTGCCAGAGAAAGGTAAATAACGGTTTGCGGAGGGGATACAAGCCAATGCCTTCATTTTGAGACAATTATGCAACAGGCCACCCTTGGTTGAACCAGGTATCACCCACAGTCACCCGTTACAGGTCCACATGCCGCAAACCTGTGGTGAGATAATCCCAGCCGGTGATCAGGGTCAGGGCTGCGGCAATCCAGAGCAGAACGGAGCCAATCAGCGCCACGTGCAGCCATGGCATACCAAGCAGCATACCCGTGCCATCCCCGGCCAGCAAAAAGCCGATGGCGGTCATCTGAAATCCGGTTTTCCATTTTGCCAGCCGCGTTACCGGCAGGCTGGCACGCCGCTCCGCCAGATACTCCCGCATGCCGGAGACCAGAATTTCCCGGCACAGAATCACAATGGCAGGCCAGAGGCTAAGGTAGGGAAGCCGGGCAAAGCCTGCCAGAACCATCAGGCAGGCCCCTACAAGAAGCTTATCGGCAATGGAATCAAACATTCTGCCGAAGTCTGAAAGCTGGTGCCGTGAACGCGCCAGCTTGCCGTCAAAATAATCCGTAATGCCTGCCAGAATAAACAGTACGCAGGCCGCAGCATCAGTCTGCGGCGTTCCCCATGCGGCAAAAACCACCACTATGGGAATCGCCACAATGCGCGATATCGTCAGAACATTCGGCAAATCTGTCAACATTGGCGGGAGACTAGCCTATTTCCCGCCCGGCTGAAATGGTTTCTGGCACCGCGTTCATGCCACTCACCCAGAAACGTAGCGCAGCCCTGCCCTTCACCTCAGTTTGGCGTCCAGTCCGGATGAAAATGCCCATACACGGCCCGCGCTGTTTCCCGATTGATACCGGGAGCCGATTCGAGTTCAGATAGCCCTGCCTGCTTTACGCCCCGGGCCGAACCAAAAACATTCAGCAGCATGCGTTTCCGCGCTGGCCCCACCCCCGGAATATCATCCAGCTCGGATGTCACCAGCGTTTTGGAACGTCCCGCCCTATGGGTTGTAATGGCAAAGCGATGCGCTTCATCGCGTAGCCTTTGCAGATAGTACAGAACCGGGTCTCGCGGATCGAGCTGAAACGGCTCGGCATCGCCAGTATGAAACCACTCGCGCCCGGCATCCCGGTCCGGCCCCTTGGCAATGCCCACCAGCTTCACCCCTGTCACGCCCAAATCATCCAGCACGGCTCTTACGGCAGAATACTGCCCGGCTCCGCCGTCAATCAGCAGCACGTCAGGCCAGTTGGATAGATCGCCCTCAGCGGCTTCCTTCAATGCACGGCCAAAGCGACGCTCCAGCACCTCACGCATCATCGCAAAGTCATCCCCCGGCGTTACCGGGCCTTTGATCAGGAATTTGCGATAGGCCCTGCGATCAAACCCTTCCGGGCCGCCCACAATCATGACCCCGTAAGCATGAGACCCCATGATGTGGCTGTTGTCGTACACCTCAATCCGCTGGGGCGGCGCATCCAGCCCGAAGACCGTCGCAACACCCTCCAGCAGTTTGGCCTGCCCTGCGGTTTCGGCCAGCTTGCGGTGCAAGGCATCCCGTGCGTTCGCCACAGCATGATCCAGCACCTGCTTTTTCTCGCCGCGCTGGGGAGAGAGGATTTCCACCTTCCGCCCCCGCTTGAGGGAGAGCGCCTCACTCAGCAGGAGTTCTTCCGGCAAGGGATGATTAACCAGCACCTGCGCCGGGCATGGCTTGTCATCATAAAACTGCGCAATAAAGGCAGAGAGCACATCTCCCGGCTCCTCATCCTTGGTGTGAGCCGGAAAGAACGAACGGTTTCCGTTGTTTCTGCCGCCCCGGATGAAGAACACCTGAATACAGGCCTGCCCCGCTTCCTGCCAGATGCCAAACACATCCGCATCATGCAGGGACGCCGGGTTAATCACGCTCGATTCCTGCATCTGCGCCAACGCCCGAATACGATCCCGCAGCATGGCAGCCCGTTCAAAGTCCAGCGCTTCCGCAGCCTTGTGCATCTCGTTGCTCATCTCTTCCCGCAAGGCCATATCCTTGCCGGAGAGAAACTCCCGCGCCTGTTCCACCAACCTGGCGTAGGAGGGCTGGTCAATACGATCCACACAAGGGCCGGAACAGCGTTTGATTTGATACAGCAGGCAGGGTCGCGTCCGGCTGTTGAACACCGCATCCGTGCAAGAGCGCAGCAGAAACACGCGCTGCAACAGGTTGAGCGTCTGGTTCACAGCCCAAGCCGAGGCAAATGGGCCCCACAGGCTCGCCCCCTTCACGGGCTTCCCCCGGTGCTTGGCCACCTGCGGAAAAGGATGGCCGTCTGTCAACATCAGCCACGGATAGCTTTTGTCATCCCGCAGCAGAATATTGAAGCGGGGCTTCATGCGCTTGATGTAGTTGGCCTCAAGCAGCAGGGCCTCGGCCTCGGTATGGGTGGTGACAATCTCCATGGAGGCTGTCTCGGACACCATACGCCGCAGCCGTTCAGGCAGACGCGCCACCTGAGTGTAAGACGTTACACGCTTTTTCAGCGCCAGCGCCTTACCCACGTAAAGCACATCCCCTTTCTCGCCCAGCATGCGATACACGCCCGGCGAAAGCGGCATGGTCTTCAGGGCGTTCCGGATCACCTCCACACCTTTGGGTCTGGCAGCCGACACCTCCACAGCCGCAGGCACGCCTACGGGCACATCATTTGAAGAAATGTCAGTTGTCATCAGGCGCTCTTCCGAGAAATCAATTTCATCCACCGTTTCTGTGGATAAGTTTGTGGAGTACCGGGCTCATCGCCCCTGAAACCCGCAGATTTCCAGCCCCCTCAACGCTTTGCATATTTTTTAGACACACAACCCAAACCCTTGATTTACAAAGGGTTTATAAAAGGACATTTGAGGAGGAAACGTGCGTTTCAGAGATTTTGTTGAAAATAAAGGAAGTCAAGGGAGGAAGTGGACAAATTGTGCAGAAATCTGTCCACCGTGCTTTTTACGCAGTGATCGCGCTTTGTTCCGCAACCTCTTCCGCCTTCTTCAGCAGCCGCATGAAGTTTCCACCCCAAAAAGCCGCGATCTCGCTGCGGTCATAGCCGCGACGCAGCAATTCTTCTGTCACGTTCACGCCCTGCGTGGCGTTTTGCCAGCCTTCAATTGCGCCACCACCGTCAAAATCGGAGGATATCCCCACATATTCCGGCCCAATGCGCTTCACCACATAGTCAATATGGTCCACAAAATCCGCAACATTGGCGGTACGCAGGCCATCCCCTTCCCGTGGCTTCAGGAACGCAGGCATAGCCGTGATCTGAATCACACCGCCGCTTTCCTTCAACGCATCAAGCTGCTCATCATCCAGATTGCGCGGATGATCACACAGCGTGCGTACGCATGAATGGCTGGCCACCACCGGCACCGCAGACACCTGCACCGCCTGCAACATGGTGGATTTGGCAGAATGTGACACATCCACCAGCATACCCAGCCGGTTCATGTGGGCGATGGCGTCCCGCCCTACAGCAGAGAGGCCACCGTGCCGCTCCAGCTTGTCGCCCAGACTGGGGCGATGCACGGCAGCATCGGCCAGCGCATTATGCCCATTATGCGTAAGCGTAACGTAACGTGCGCCCTTCGCGCGGAACTGTGCCAGTAGCGCGGGATCGTCTCCCATCGCGTAGCCGTTTTCCACGGCAGGCACCACCGCCAGCGCGCCCGCTGCCTGCGCCGCAAGCATGTCCGCCACAGTCGCGCAGACACGCGCTGTCACACCATTCTGCGTGCCCTGCATACGGTTGATGGCATCCAGCATGGCCAGGCATTGCGCCTGAGCCTCGGCGTGACCTTTTTCCGTCACCGGCCCCTGCCCGATATAGGCCACAAAACACCCGGCAGACATGCCGCCCTGCTGCATTTTTGGAAGATCAACCCTGCGGGTTTCCGTGTCCACAAAGGCATCACCCTGATCCGGCCACGGAATATCAATGTGGCTGTCCAGCGTGAAAAGCGCGTTATGAAGCGCACGCGCAGCAGAAGAAGCGGAAGGTTGGCTCACCGGAGCCGAAGAAGGAAGCGTCATGCTGCAGAAATGGTCCCATATGCGATAAATGCAAGGCGCACGCCCTGCCGGTTTTGTTTCCAAAGGCTGTTTGAAAGTTCAGCAGCACAACGGCTGGCGCGGAACGATACAACCCAGAGCCCGGTGGTTTTGAAGGCCCGATACGGCGGCATCGGGGGCATCATCACCCTGTTCTGGCGCAAACCTCCGCCAGAGAGACCTGACAGACTTTTCAAACACCTTCCCTACTATGTGCCGAATTTCACTTGCCCCGCAAACCGGGATGCGCAATGCCGTTGGGCATGCGACTTGTAACCTGGAACATCAACTCCCTCCGCCTCCGCCTGCCAGTGCTGGAAAAGCTGGGCGCCACCCTCGCGCCAGA
Source organism: Acetobacter tropicalis (assembly GCF_001580915.1). Taxonomy (GTDB): domain Bacteria; phylum Pseudomonadota; class Alphaproteobacteria; order Acetobacterales; family Acetobacteraceae; genus Acetobacter; species Acetobacter tropicalis. The sequence continues at coordinate 85,261 of NZ_LHZQ01000220.1, forward strand.
CATCATCTGCCTGCAGGAAACCAAGGTGCCAGACCCTCTTTTTCCGGCAGATGCGTTGCGGAACATGGGGTTTGAGCACCTCCACTACAAAGGGATGAAAAGCTACAATGGCGTGGCCATCCTCTCGCGCCATCCCATTACGCCGCTTGAAAAACTGCCGGACTGGCATGGCAAGGAAGACTGCCGCCACATAGGCGCGCAGGTGCACCTGCCAAGCGGCCCTGTCGAACTGCACGATTTTTACGTGCCGGCAGGCGGCGATATTCCTGATCCCGAAACCAATCCGAAATTTGCCCACAAGCTCGCCTTTGTGGAGGAAGTAACCGAGTGGTTCACCACCCGCAAACGGGACCGGACTGTGCTGGTTGGGGATTTCAATATTGCCCCACTGGAGCATGACGTCTGGAGTCACAAGCAGCTTCTGAATGTGGTCAGTCACACACCCCCAGAAACGGAACGCCTGAATGCGTGGCTGAATGTGGGCTTTGTTGACGCCATGCGCCACTTTGTCCCTGCCAGCGAGAAGCTGTACACATGGTGGTCCTACCGTAACCGGGACTGGAAGAAATCCAACCGTGGCCGCAGGCTGGACCATGTCTGGATTACGCCTGACCTTGTGCCAGACCTCACCGGCATGACCGTCGTGCGTGAAGCCCGAGACTGGGATACCCCGTCTGACCATGTGCCTGTGGTTGTCGATTTCAGTCTGTAGCCATTGCTTGAACGCCTGCTGATGGGGATTGGTGCAGGATTTCGAGGGTGACAAAGCGGACATAAAGGACACGGGCCAAATCTGCCGGGAGGGAAACCTCGCGCAATTTTAACGGCCAAACGCATTCAGCAGTCCAAAAGACCCACCACGCCGCCTGATGGGTCTTTCAAGCAGTCATTTACGAGACACGTTAAAAAGTCAGACGTTGAAAGAGCGTGTTCCTGTGCACGTCTGACTATGTTGTCTTTAGCCATCCCCGTCACACGCTACCTCGCGGCGAAAAGCCCGCTCTTGTTTTATCCTAAAGTGCCGTGGCAGCCTTTATCTGCATACTTTTGAAACAGGCTCCAAAAAGAAAACAGGGCTGCTGGCAATTAAGCCACGAGATAAAACTTCCATGCCAGTTTCGCTCTGCTTTCCGAGCAACTGCCGCGGTTAATAACGATACTGCCAGAGCAGACCCACGCTGCTGCCCGGATCATTTTCCGGCGTGGTAAAGCCCGTTACGTTTCCGCCCGTGCCGACGGTGGTGTTTAGCTTGAGATGTTTTGTCAGATCCACCTGCACCTGCGCCTGCGTGCCTGAGCCAGAGGTTGCCTGCTTGGCCCCCACATAAACACCCTTCATGACGTATTTCCCGGCTTCCACCGTTGTTCCGCCGTTGCCCACACCAGACCCGCCGCCAATAGCCAGACGGTCCAGATGCAGGGTTTTCCGTAATGTGCCCATCGGATCAAATGAGGTCATGCCGGTCAGCGTCGCCAGCGCCGTTCCCAGTTCCACCATCTGCGTGGAAGAAAGGGAGTGGGCATCCGTGCCAAACAGCAGCATGGCCAGTACCTGATCCTGAGGCAGCGGCGGGTTGGAGACAAAGCTGATCTTGGGGGCGCTGGCATATCCCCCCACCTTGAGCATGGCGGTCTCGCCATTCACCACACGGTCGGCTTCAAAATCCAGAGTGGGGTCAAGCTTGTGGCTCACGCCACTCCCGTTGAAAGCCACGCGCCCTTTGGTGAAGTTAAGAGAGATCCCGGCAAGGTCAAAGTTACCGCGCTTCAGGTCAAACCCGCCGGTAACCTGCGGTGCCTGCGCTGTGCCATTGACTTTGAGCTTACCTGCCATTTCGGCATCAAGCCCATGCCCGCGAACGAAGAATTTACCCGGCGATGTGACTGTCAGGTCCAGCCCGATGACGGCTGCCTTGGTGTTGGCTGTAGCCTCCTTGGGTTCCGGCGGTTTGTCACCCGGGCGAACCACATCAAGACGCGCCACGGAAGACGGCAGGGAGTTGGGGATGTTAATTTCCACCCGTGGCAGCGATATACCTCCCACAACATCCATACGGGTACTTACCTGCCCGCGTATGGCGATATCCGCGTTCATGACGGCTGTCAGCAGATCGCTGGAAATGGGCCGTGCGTTCTTGGCCGTAATATGCATGTCAATCGGCATGCCCGGCGCCATGACACCCACAGACCCTGTAACGCCAAGCGTGCCTTCACCCGCCTTGGCTGTCAGGTTCTGGATGACGACGTTCTCGTGCGAGCCGACAACCCGGCCATTGATCTCCGCCAAATGAACGCCCTGAGCAAAATCCTGAAAATCCGCATTATGCAGATCAACTGTGCCCGTCACGTTGGGGGACGCCATGGTGCCAGCCACCTGCATGGCAAGCTGCACATCGCCTTTGGCCTGCCGTGCCTGCGCACCCAGCACACCGTTGGCAATGGCCAGATCAAGATGCCCGTCAGACCGCAGATTGATCGGCCCTGTTTTGGAAAGCGGAGCCGTGCCAGCCACAGTCAGCGCCAGCTTCGGCCCCGCCGCTGCCTTTACGTTCACCTTCGCTGCTGTCCCGGCCAGATCAGCCTGCGCATCCACACTTAACGCCGGAATGGAAGCTGCTGCACTGCTGCCGTCCATTCTCAACCCGCGCCCGGTCAGATGCACCTGTCCTGTCGGCCGATCCATGCTGCCCGCAACCTTGGCCTGAAGGGAAAGATCACCCTGCGCATGCACATCTGGCGCAAATGGACGCGCCAAAGCAGGCGTCACGTGCTGGATATCTGCCGTAACGGACAGTGTGGGCTTAATGCGCCCTGCCACATCCAAGGTGGCTGGTTCGGCCCCACGCGTGCTGAGAGTAGCACGCAGACGGTCCACCCCCATTGTGTCGCCAAAGGAAACCAGCGCGGGCGCCAGCAGCTTGAGGGATTCTTCCTTGGCGGTTGCCGCCAGTTTCTGCACCTTCACCTGCTTTGCAGGCAGATTAAGCAGTGCCGCCGTATCCAGAGACAACGGACTCCCTGACCAGCTTGCCGGACCAATCTGCGCTGTCAGCGCCATGGCGTTGTCTGGCCCTTTGGCCGTTACCCGCGCCTGCCCTGTAACACCCGCAGCAGAAAGACCGCCCAGCTTCAACGTCAGATCCGCATCCGGATGCGCGGCAGGGTCACGCACCGTGCCCGCCAGCGCCAGAGACCCGATTTTAGCCTGAGCGGTTGAGACATTGCCGTCCAGCTTCAGCGCTACCTGAGGTTTCTCGCCCACCTGCGTAGTCTGAACAGACGCCGCCAGTGCCCCGGCAATCTGCTGACCAATCAGGTTTCTGAAATCTGCCAACCGCCCGATTTTGAGGGTTAAATTCCCTAACGGCACAACCTCGCCCTGTGGCAGCGAGAGGTCACCCGCCCCTTGCAGGCTGTTCCAGGAGAGTTTTTTCAGATCAAGCTGGCGCGCGCCTTTTTCATCCTGCGCAAAGGCCGCATCCAACAGCAGAGGCGCTTTATCAACTGAGCCATTTGCCGTCAGCGTGCCTGTGGGCGCGGAGGGAAGATGCGTCAATGCCGCATCCAGCACGACGGGGCCACGCGGCATGGTGGCAGTGCCGGGATCACCTTCCATATGGAGGGTGGCGGCAAAATCCTGCATCAGCCCCTTGGCGTTCAATGCAAGGGTCAGTCCGCCACGCAGTGAGGGCAGCGCCTTGCTCAGGTCCGGCAACGCCAACGTGGAGGCAACATCCATGTCATGGCCAGTATTCACCCGCCCATGCGCTGCCAGATGCAACGCCTGCCCGTCCACAGCCAGCTTGGTAATATCGACCTGTTGCCCGCCAGAACTTTCTGCCTTTTCTGCCTTCGCTGTGGCTTTGTCTGTTTCAGGCTTATGAGGCGTCTCGACAGCACCCTTGCCAGCCCCATGATCCGTTGCCGCTGGCTTCACACCGTTCTGCGGCACAGCCAGTTCCGGGCCATTATCCTTCTTGGGAGCAGCCGTTTTTTCTGAGCTCCCTTCCGGCTGTACCATTCCGGGTTCCAACGGGCGAAGCGTTGTGACAAGCGAGAACGTCCCCTTCGGGCCGATCAGCCCGACTGCCTGTGGCTGGCCACCCGTAATGGCCAAGGTGCCATCCGCACTGACATGCGTATCACCCGTCGCTTTGGCAGGAAGATCAAACGCGGCTTTCATGCCCATCTGCCCCTGCAGGGGCGTATTGCCCATCTGCCCGAAAGGACGCAGATCAGGGAGCGCCAGTTCCAGCGTGCCGCGCTGTGGCGCGGCTGTCATCACATTGCCGGTCAGATGCAACAGCGGGTGCGACACATCCAGCACCAACGGCCTGCCATCCGCCTGCGGAGAAATTGTCGCATCCAGTTGCACCGGGGCACTGGCCAGCAAGGTGGGAGCAGAACCCGGAAGCCTTACACCATCCGCCGTCATGACCAGATGCATCTGGTCCGCCGCGCCGGGGTGACCGCTCTGCCCGGTAAAGGCAGCCTTCAACGTGCCGACTCCCGCGCCAGATGCCACAAGCCGGTCTATCTGAAGGGAGCCGGTCCCATCCGGCTGGCTCATCTTGCCTTTTAGCTGTGTCACCAGATGAATGGCGTCCCACCCCAGATCAGGACGCAAGGCCAGCTTGGGCGCATCCAGTTGCGCCCTAAGGCTGCCCAGTTTTTCACCCAGCAGATCAAGCACGCCATCCGCCTTGGCTGTAATCGGCCCTGCTCCGGCAGAAAATGCCAGAACCGCAGCGTTTGTTGGCCCCTTGATATCCAGAGAGAGCGCAAGCGGGGTCAGTTGCGGCATTTGCAGTTTGGTGGCTGCAAAGCCATCTTTTCCTTCCTTGGCGTCCAGATGCAGGCCCAGCTTGCCGCCGCCCGTAGTGGTGGCCAGATCAATCTGCCCTTCTGCATCAAGCCGCTTCACACTCAGCGCAATGTCCGATCTGGGCAAGGATGGCAGCGTCAGCCCATTCAGCACCGGATCAATGGACGATAACCGACCGTGTCCTCCCAGCGAGAAACTGGCTGCGGTTCCCGCCAGTGGGGCACCCACGTTGATCCGCCGCACGGCAAGATCCTGAATATCGATCCCCAACCCCAGACTGGATTTACTGGTGGATGGCTTGGCAGGGGCTGCCTGTGTGTCAGACACCGGCAGACGCGGGATATCCAGTTGATCCGCCTTGATCGCGTAAATGCGGGCCGTACGCCCAACCAGACTTAAAGGAGACCAGTTAAGGTCAATATTCTTCAGCGACAGCCACACGCCCTGCTTATCGCGCAGCGCAATGGAATCCAGATGGAAATTATCAGGAAACCGGCCTGAAAGCCCGGAAAGCGCCACCATTCCCCCTGTGAGGGAAGTTGTCTGCTGCATCAGCAGTCGTCTGCCCGGCCCGGTATTGGCGCCAACCAGAATAACCCCAACCGCCAGACCTGCCACGCCAGCCAGAACGCCAACTGTCAGCCCGGCAATGCGCCCTGCACGCCGCAAAGCACTGCGGCGCGGCGGCGCGGGCATATCCCCATCCTGCCCCGCCATCAGAACGTTTCTCCCAGCCCGATATAAAGGTCCCACTTGTCCCCACGATGCGGACGGTTGAGCGGAACCGCCACATCCACGCGCACCGGGCCAATAGGCGTGTAATACCGAACGCCACCGCCCGCGCCCACGCGCAGAGTACCTGTAAAGGGAGAACTGCTGCTGCCCACCTGCCCGGCATCCACAAACCCGGCCATACCAAAACTCTTGAACAGCCGCTGCCGGTATTCAACCGTGCCTGCATCCAGCGAAGTACCGCCGATAGCGTAGCGAGTACGGCCATATTGCGGCCCCACGCCCTGCCAGCGATACCCGCGCACGGTGGCGCTGCCACCTGCATACATGCGCTGGTCTGGTGGAATATCGTAGGTTCCAGCCCCCTGAATACTGCCAATGGTCCCGCGAATGGCCAGAATACTGCGCCCCGGCTTGCTGATCCCCAGATGTTTGAGGTCAAAATAATATGAGGCAGACGCATTCATGATCGTGAAGAAAGACGTGCCACTCCCCTTGCTCCCCAAGGAGATGGAAGGCGAAATATTCACGTTGGCACGCACGCCATGAGTGGCAGGTTCAATAGGGTTCCCAACTTCCGTATTATCAAAGGTCGCGCCCAGAGGCAGAGAACCGATGGTGTAATCACGCGTCACGCCAAACTGTTCAATCTGCTCCTGCTCTCCGGCCACCCCGAAATTGACATTCCAGTAGCGGTCAATCTGGCGCGTAATCCCGGCGCGCACCAGAAAAGCCGTCTGCCGGTAGGACCAGAACAACTGCCGCAAGGCCTCAACACGCACGCTCAGATTCTGCTTGCGGCTGTAAAAACCGGGTTTGAAGAAATCTGCATACACATCATACCCCAGCCCCTGCTGGGCCGACCCACCCAGACCGGTAACCAGTGCCGTCAGCTTCAGCCGTTCCGCGTTGCCCAGCAGATTGTAGTGGGTCCATGTCACGCCGCCACGCACCCCCAGATCTGTTGAATACCCGGCTTCCGCCCCAACAGAACGGCGCTTGGCTTCCTGAAATGTAAAATCAAGCGGCATGGTGCCATTGACTGGCTGCGTTGCCCCATCCTTGACCGCCACGTTGGAAAACACACCCAGAGAGGTCAGATCCTGTCGGGCTGCATCAATTTTGGATGGCTGGTAAAGCTGGCCTTCTTTCAGCGTCAGTTGTCGCCGTACAAAAGGCTCCCGCACCCGTTTGAGGCCAGACACATCAATCCGGCCCACATTCAGCACCGGCCCGGGTGAGACAGGATACACAACATCCAGCGTGCGAGTTTGCGGGCGCAAATAAGCCTGCGGCTTGTCCACCTGCGCCAGCGCATGGCCATCTTCCCGCAGGGCATCCAACAGCGTGCCTCCGGCCCCCAGCACCGTTTCCGCTTCGGCCGCATCCCCTGTTTTCAGGGTGAACGCGGCTTTCTGCTCAGGCGTCAGCTCCGCCGGACCATTGGTTTTTTCGTCAACCAGCTTGACCGAACCCAGATGGTAAAGAGGGCCTTTTTCTACCGAGATATCGGCAGTCACCTTCTCATTGGCGGGAACCGATTCAATCCAGTTAGAAAGTGCTGGAGACTGGCCATCCATCACCACTGCGTCTTTGTCCTTGGCGCGGTGAAGGGTGATTTTTACCGTTCCTTCGTAATACCCGTAGCTTTCCAGCGCGGATTTCAGGCGGTCATACTCATTGCGCACACGCCCGGCGAGAGCAAAAGGCCCCACGGCATGCGTGCCCTGAAGGCCCAGCAGATCAGAAGATGATTTTAGCGCCGCATCCAGATCAGCCTGCCCGGTGGGCTTCAGGTTGGTCACATAAGCCTGCGTTTCCGCTGCCCAGGACCAGCCGCCCGCCGCCACACCCCACAGGGAAAAACCAACAACCACACGATTCGCCGTCAGCACGAGTCCGTTCAGGATGCCTCTACCGCTCATCCTCACCCGTTTCTTTCCGCCTGCCGTTGCACCGTTGCCGCCACTTTCTCATCTGTGTTTTTTCAAGGTCTGCATTGCTCCATGCCGTATCACCATGACGAAAATACGGTCAGCCGCACAGCACAGTCCAACAGAATGGGTCTTTTCGCCTTTGTGCCATCTCTGACACGGATTGCGAAGCACGATTGTCCACCTCCATAAGTTCGCGTTATGAAAGCCGCATGGTTTTTCATTCCTGTTGCCTGAGCAAAACCTGCCACGCTGTGGCAGGGGCAAGAACATGACCCGCGCTCGCCCTGCGCCAAAGCGCTCTTCTGCTCCTTCCGGCCCTACCGATCCCGCCGCTCTTTCGCCCCTTCCTGTCTGGGCGGAACGGCTCTGCACGCTCTCTGCCAACATCCGTGGCAGCCTGCGTCTGGGCGGGATCGTGTTCTGGGTGCCGCTTTCAGTCGGGTTTGAAGCGTGCCTGCTTCTTGTTCCGGGCACGGCAAAAATCAGATGGACACGCGTCATCTGGGGCGTGTTGTGCAAACTGCTGGGTGTGCGTATCCGGGTGGTCGGCAAACGGGCGGGCACGGTTGGCGGCCTACGCGCCCGCAAAAGGGGTGAGCGACCCGTCATTTACATCTCCAACCATTCTTCATGGCTGGATGTGCCCATTCTAGGGACGATTCTGCCTTCCGTCTTCGTTGCCAAAGGCGACATTGAAAACTGGCCCATCATGGGGCTGGTCTCCAAAATCGGGCGTACCATTTTTGTCAGCCGCCAGCGCAGCACAACAGGCCGCGAACGCGATGAGATGATTCGTCGCATGGTGGATGGTGACAATCTGGTGCTGTTCCCAGAGGGCACATCGTCTGATGGCTCACGCGTGCTGCCCTTCATGTCCGCCTTCTTTGCCATCGCCAAACTGCCCAAACTGCGTGATGGCATGGACAAGTCACTCCTGCCCATCACGTATGAACCGGGCATGACACCCATTATCCAGCCCGTGTCCGTGGTGTATGACAGGCTAGAGGGTTTGCCCGTCCAGCGCCTGCGTCGGCCTGTGTTTGCATGGTATGGAGACATGGACCTCGGCCCGCACCTCTGGCAGATGGTGCAATGGAAATCCCTTCAGGCCAGCGTGATCCTGCACGAACCGCTAGACCCGGAACTGTTCCCCAGCCGCAAGGCTCTAGCTCAGGCCGCGTGGCATGCAGTGGCCAATGGCGCGGCAGAACTCCGCCAGAATGAAGAAGGCAGCACGCAACCCGGTCGCTGTGATCCTGCCGAGCTTCCGTGCAATAAAACAGGATTTCTCAAACGTCAGCTTGACAGAGTGGCCTCCAGTTTTGCTTCATACAGAAACAGGCACTGAGCAGACGGAAAAAACGGCTGCTCCACATGCAGGAATACCCTGCGGAAGGAGGTCTCTCCTGTCGGTTTCAGAACACAGAACTCTGGCACGGATATCCTTGATGTGAGAAAAGAGGCTTGACCTCGGACGCTGTCCGCCTGATTTCCTCCCCCTGCCGTATGGAATGGGCCTGCGGCACGCCGGAGCCCCTGTTGTCATGACTGGATCGACCACCGCCCTGTCCCCCTCTCGCCGCGGCCTGCATGTCATCACATGGGGCTGCCAGATGAATGTGTATGACAGCGCCCGCATGAGCGATGTGCTGCGCCCGCTGGGTTACCAATCCGTGGACGCGCCTGAAGCTGCGGACATGATTATCCTCAATACCTGCCACATCCGTGACAAAGCTGCGGAAAAGGTATTTTCCGAGCTTGGCCGCCTGCGCAAAATCAAGGAAGCCCGCAAGGAAGAAGGCGCGCAGACCATCATTGCCGTGGCTGGCTGTGTGGCACAGGCCGAAGGGCAGGAAATTCTGACCCGTGCCCCTTACGTGGATATCGTGCTCGGCCCGCAGACCTACCACCGCCTGCCGGAAATGGTGGCCCGAGCCGCCCGTGCTGGCGGTGCGGTCATTGATACCGATTTCCCGGCAGAACAGAAGTTTGACTTCCTGCCAGATGCAGCCGCACCGCAGACACTGGGTAACTACACTGCTTTCCTCACCATTCAGGAAGGGTGTGACAAATTCTGTTCCTTCTGCGTGGTGCCTTACACCCGGGGTGCTGAAAGCAGCCGCTCCGTGGCCTCCGTTCTGGCGGAAGCCCGCCGCATGGCGGAAAGCGGCGTGAAGGAAATCAGCCTGCTGGGCCAGAACGTGAACGCCTATCATGGGGAAGGACCGGATGGGACTGTCTGGGGGCTGGCACAACTTGCAAACGCCCTTGCAACCATTCCGGGCCTCTCGCGTCTTCGGTACACAACATCGCACCCGCGTGACATGGATGACGCCCTGATCAACGCCCATCGTGATCTGCCTGCGCTCATGCCGTTCCTGCACCTGCCAGTGCAGTCCGGCTCCGACCGCATCCTGCGGGCGATGAACCGTGGCCACACGGCTGACGAGTATCGGGACATTGTCCGCAGGCTGCGTGACGCCCGGCCAGATCTGGCCCTTTCCTCAGATTTCATTGTCGGTCATCCGGGTGAAACGGATGAAGATTTTGAAGCCACCATGCAACTGGTGCGGGATGTCACGTTTGCGCAGGCCTATTCCTTCAAATACTCCCCGCGCCCCGGCACGCCGGCAGCCGGTGCGCCGCTACAGGTGCCAGAGGATGTGAAGGACGCCCGCCTGCAGGCACTTCAGGCCCTGCTTCGCCAACAGCAGGATGCCTTCAACGCTGCTTTGGTCGGGCAGACCATTCCCGTGCTCTTTACCGGGGAAGGCCGCAAGCCGGGCCAGATTGCAGGGCGTTCCCCCTGGCTTCAGCCCGTTCATGTTTCTGGCCCGCGTCATCTGATCGGTCAGGAACTGCCTGTCAGAATTACCGAGCGCCTGACCAATTCACTGGGGGGCACTTTGGTAGAGGAGACCGTGTACGCTTGAACACAACGCACCAGCCCCTTTCAGCCCCGCCCCCTGTTTCCGGCTCTGGTGAACCGGAAAAACCGCTAACGCTGTTGTTTGAAGACAACACGCTACTGGCAAGACTGGTGGGAGATCATGACCGCCACCTGCGGCATCTGGAAGAAGGGCTGGATGTGCAGGTGGCACGGCGCGGCAACCGAATCTCCATAAAAGGCGCCGCACCCCACACAGCATTGGCCCGCACAACGCTCAGCACCCTGTATCAGAAACTCGCCTCCGGTGGTGCTGTAGACGTTAGCGCAATAGATGCGGTTATCCGCATGACCCGCCTGCATGAAACCATAAGGCAATCTCCTATGCGGCCATCCGATACAGAAACCATTGCCCCTGCATTCCTCCCCACTGAAGGGCTGCCAGCTCTTAAAATGCGGCATGGGGTGATCGAACCCCGCTCCGCCGGGCAGGCCACCTACATGAAGGCGCTTGCCAACAAGGAACTAGTGTTCGGCATCGGCCCGGCGGGAACCGGCAAAACCTATCTGGCCGTTGCGCAGGCTGTGGCCATGCTTCAGGCTGGCTCGGTCGATCGCATCATTCTCTCCCGCCCTGCGGTAGAGGCTGGTGAACGTCTTGGCTTTCTGCCCGGAGACATGAAAGACAAGATCGACCCGTATCTGCGCCCGCTTTATGACGCCCTGCACGATATGCTGCCGGGTGATCAGGTCATGCGCCGCATGGCGGCGGGTGACATCGAGGTCGCCCCCCTCGCCTTCATGCGCGGCCGCACGCTCTCCCACGCTTTTGTTATTCTGGATGAAGCACAGAACACCACCATCGCGCAGATGAAGATGTTCCTCACCCGCCTTGGCCCAGGCTCCCGCATGGTTGTGACCGGAGATCTGACCCAGATTGATCTACCCTCCGGCACCACTTCCGGGCTGAAAGACGCCATTGAAACACTGGCGCATGTGCGGGGTGTGACCATATCTCGCTTTGAAGCAGCAGATGTTGTGCGGCACAGACTGGTCGCCCGCATTGTTGAAGCGTATGATGCGAAAGCGACGGCTAACAGGGAGACCTCCCGCAATAAGGGCCGTCAGGAGAACAATGGAACCGCCCAGTAGCAGCAGTCACGTCCAGCCTCAAGACGTGACTTATAGGGAAAACTCTGTTTTTGCAGAGTCTTTCCCCTCCTCCGCCTTTGAAGACGCGCCTGAAGTCCTTGTTGAGGACAGGCGCTGGCGGAGTTATATCGCCTCCCCCGAAAAACTGGTCTGGCGCGCCCTTGCCGCCTGCACGGATTACGGCAAGCAGCCTAGCAGTGTGGTTTTATCCACAGATCGGGTGGTCAAACGCCTGAATGGGGAGCATCGCGGCAAGCATCGCCCAACAAATGTGCTCACCTTTGAACCGCCACCCGGCATTCCGGGCGGGGATATCATCCTTGCGCTGGAAACCGTGGTGCGGGAAGCGCACAAGGCAGGCAAACCAGTCAGTCACCATCTGGCGCATTTGATCGTGCATGGCAGCCTGCATCTGGCAGGGTACGACCATCACCATGCGGGGGAAGCCCGCGAAATGGAAATGCTGGAATCCCGCCTGCTATCCCGGCTGGGTGTTCCCAATCCGTGGAAACCCCGATCATGAGCGAATACGAGTCCACGCAGGACCCCCAGCAGGGGCGCGGCGGCCTGTTTTCCTTCTTCAGCCGCAAGAAGAATGCCCCCGGCCTGCGCAGTTCCATCGCAGCCCTCGTGCAGCAGGCCGCAGATGAATCCGAAGAAGAAACGGCAGATGGCGAAAAACCAGAACTGGACCGCCAGGAACGCGCGCTGATTGCCAACATTCTGCGCCTGCGCAACATCTCCGCCGATGATGTGATGGTCCCGCGCCCTGATATTGTAGCCATGTCCGTTTCCATCAGTCTGGACGATGCGCTGGCCATGATGCGGCGTGAAAACCATTCCCGCATGCCCGTCTATCGGGACCAGTTGGATGACATTGTGGGCATGATCCATGTGAAGGATCTGATTGCCTATGTAGGCACCAGTGAAGCCTTCAATCTGGAAGCCCTGCTACGCCAGCCCCTTATGGTCGCGCCGCAGATTCCTGTGCTGGACCTGATGTTGCAGATGCGCCAGCGGCAGACCCATATGGCGCTGGTGATTGATGAATATGGCGGCATTGATGGTCTGGTCACCATTGAAGACCTGATTGAAACCATTGTGGGCGACATTTCGGACGAGCATGACGAACCCGCCGCCACCTTGATTGTGGAACGGCCCGATGGGTCATTCGATGTGGACGCCCGCTGCCCGGTGGAAGAGTTTGAACGCCAGATTGGCCCGATTCTCACGCCATCGGAAAAAGAAGCCGAGATCGAAACCATTGGTGGCCTCGTGTTCCGTATGGCGGGGCATGTGCCCACTCGCGGCGAAGTTCTGACGCACGAGAACGGCTATGTTTTCCGCGTTCTTGATGCGGACGCCCGCCATATCCGCCGTGTAAGGCTGCGCAAGCTGCCAAATGCGCCGGAAAAGCCCGCTGGCAACACCCAGAACACAGCGCAAGAATAAAGAACGGGTTGACGGCAGCATGGTTCTGCCGTCATGCCTATTTTTCTGGATCAGTCCCAACTAGTTCACGGAGCCCGGATTTCCATGGCCTTTTCTCGCCGCTCACTTCTTGTCACAGCAGGTACCGCACTCGTTGCAGGTGCAACTGGCGGTCTGGCGCGCGCTCAGGGCACAACCACGGACACCCGGATAACCCCCCGTGAACTGGGTGACCCCAAAGCCAAGATCGTGGTGGAGGAATGGTTCTCCCTCACCTGCATTCACTGCGCCCATTTCGCAGAAAACACCTTCCCGCTGGTGAAGAAGAACCTGATCGACACGGGCAAGATCCGCTACGTGTTCCATGATTTCCCCACGGATCAACTGGCTACGGTTGCCGCCATGGTGGCCCGCACCCTGCCGCCGGAACGGTACGAAGCCTTCGCCATTTCCCTCCTTTCCAGCCTTGACCGCTGGGCATATGTGCAGGATGGCAGCCCGCTTGAGGCCCTGAAGAAAATGGCGGCCTTTGCTGGCATGCCGGGCGAAACGTTTGATAAAACGGTGGCAGACCAGCAGCTGATGCAGTTCATCCTGGCTCAGCAGACGGAAGCGCAGGACAAATATCATTTTGATTCCACCCCCACCTTCCGCTTCAACAACAAAATTCAGGTTTCAAACGATATGGACTATGAAACCTTTGCCAAGAACGTGACGGACGCAAGCTGAGCATCCGCACGGCACACGTGTTCGTGCAGGCCCGTTCTTAAATGACCGTCCGTTTTGTTCGTCTGCGGATTGCCGGTTTCAAGAGCTTTGCTGATCCCGTAACGGTGGAAATCCTGCCCGGTCTCACCGGTATTGTGGGGCCAAACGGCTGCGGAAAATCCAACGTTGTGGAAGCTCTACGATGGGTCATGGGGGAATCCTCCGCGCGCTCCCTGCGTGGTGGAGAACTGGATGACCTGATTTTTGCTGGCACAACGGGCCGGGCTGCCCGGTCTCTGGCGGAAGTCACCGTAACGCTTGAAGGTACAAAAGGCCTTGGGCCTGCCGCCTTTACTGACCTTGATGAACTCCAGATCAGCCGCCGGGCCGAGCGTGGCTCCGGCAGTGATTACCGTATCAACGGCAAACCCGTGCGTGCGCGTGATGTGCAAACCCTGTTTGCCGATCTCGCCTCCGGCGCACGATCTTCCGCCATGGTCAGTCAGGGCCGTGTGGCCATGCTGGTGGGTGCCCGCCCGGAAGAGCGCCGCACCATTCTGGAAGAAGCCGCAGGAATCACCGGCCTGCATGCCCGTCGGCACGAAGCCGAACTCAAGCTGCGGGCAACTGAAAATAATCTGACGCGCGCAGAAGACCTTCGCCAGCAGCTTTCTACCCGGCTGGATGGTCTGGCCGAACAATCGAAAGAAGCAAGCCGCTACCGGGAACTTGCATCCGCCCTGCGTGAAGCTGAGACAGAATTGCTGGCCGTGCTGCACGCCCGCGCCCGTCTGGCGGTAGAACGCGCCATTGATCTGGCCGCCCGCGCCCGCACAGCGCTGACCGAGCATGAAGAAGCTGCCGAAACAGCGGTTATTGTTGAATTTGAAGCCAATCAGGCGCTTCCGGCCATTCGGGAAAAAGCCGACACGGCCCGCACGCTTCTGGAGCGGTGCCGCGTCACGGCTGAAGGCATGGCGCGAGAAGAACAGCGCGCCACGGCACAGGCACAGGCTGCCACAGAACGCCTGAACCAGCACGAAGCCGATTTTGCCGCCGCGCAGACCCGTGCGGACGATGCCGCCGCCACGCTGGAACGCCTGCAAACAGAACAGGCAGAAGCACAGGCTACCATAACCTCCCTGCCCACGCGTATGGCGGAAGCCGAGGCACGGCAGGCACAGCTCACCGCAGATCTGGCTCAGGCTGAACAGACCCTTACCCGACTGACGGAAACCCTGACCGCTGCCCGCACCCGGCGAGACCGGGCTACGGAAGAACTTGAAACAGCCAAGGCGCTACATGCCCGCACCTGCGAGGCCGTAGCAGCACTTCAGACCGAACTGGACAGCCTGCAAACCCGCATGCCGTCCGAAGAGGTACGGGCAACAGCCGCCTCCGCGCTGGAAGCAGCGATCAAGGCACAGGCGGATGCGCGGACGGCACTGGAAGAGGCTGAACGCACACGGTCTCAGGCCAGCGTGGCGCTCTCGATCGCCCGCAATGATGCGGAAAACGCACGGCAGACACAGGCCGAAACCAGCAAGGCGCTGGACCGTGCACGAAGCCGCCTTCAGACATTGCGCAATGATCTGGCAAACCTTGAAAAGCGGCATGCGGATACACAAACCGCTTTGCTGGCTGACTCCGCACTTCAGACCTTGCGCGATCAGGCAGCCCACGCCAGCCAGACCCATCAGGCTGCTGCCCGTACTCTTGAAGAAAGTGAATCGACACGCCGCACAACCAGCGCGGCCCTGACGGACGCCAGCCGTCGCTTTCAGGCAGATGAGGCACAACGTAAAAGTGTCACGGAAGCCCGGCGCACGGCAGAAACCGCCCTGCAACGCGCCAGACAGGAAGAAGAAGCCCTCACCCGTGGCCTTGAACAAGCCATGAAGGAGGCGTTACCGGATACCGTTTTGCTCGAAGCTCAGCAAAAACGCGGTGCGCTGGAAGAGGACCTTCAGAAAGTCGGCACGGCCCTCACGCAGGCCGATACGCACCTTACGGACCTGAAAGCAGCGCAGACCGAAGCCTTCCGCAATCATGATACGCTGCGCACGGAACTCACGCGGTTAAAGGCGCAGGCGGATGGTTTGGCACAGGCTCTTGGTCAGGATGAGACAACGAGTGCTGAGCCCGTCTCAGCCCAGATTGATGTGCCAGAAGGGTACGAGGCTGCTCTGGCCGCTGCGCTGGCAGAAGGCCTGGACGCACCCGCCGCTGATAACCAGCCGCGCGGCTGGCATCTGCTGACAGGCGCGGAGGGTACCGCCCCCACACTGCCCGGCAATGCCACGCCGCTTAAAACACATATCAAGGCTCCGGCGGTGCTGGACAGGCTTCTCGGTTTTATCGGCCTGTTGCCTGATGGAATTGATGGCGCAGCATATCAGGCTTTGCTTCTGCCCGGGCAAAGTCTTGTCTCACTCAAGGGTGATCTATGGCGGTGGGACGGGTTCTATACGCGCGCAGGCGAGCCGGATGCCGCAACGCGACGCCTCGGCCAGCGCCGTATTCTAAAAGAGACCGAACAGCGTATCACTCTGCTGGAACAGGATGCGCCTACCGTCGAACAGGCTGCCAAAGCGGCAGTGGAAGCCGTGCAGACGGTGGAACGACAGGTCGCAGAATACCGCACCCAGCGGGCGCGGCTGGAGCAGGCACTGCAACAGGCCCGCGCGCAGGAAGCTGATATTGAACGCCGCCATGCTGCTTCCCGTGCACGGCTGGATGGCTTGCGCCCCCAGCAGGAACGTGCGGCTGGTGCCCGCACGGATGCAGAAACCGCCCTCGCTGCCGCCCAAGCCGCAAGCGAAGCTCTGCCCTCCGCCGAATCGCTCCGCGCCGCACTAGAAGACGCACGGCAGCAGGACACCACGGCACAGAATGCCGAGCAAAAAGCCCGCTCGGCCCTCAAAGCCGCCGAACAGGCCCTGCGTACCGCCAACGATGCCCTTACCCGAGCCGAAAATCAGCAGGCTGCGGCCAATGCCCGCATGGAAACCCTGCTGCCTGAACGGGAACGTCTGCGGCAGAACGTAGCGACGGAAGAAAACACACTGGCTGAACTGGAAGCCCGTGTAAGCGCGGGGGCAGCCAACAAACAGTTTGAAGACGCCCTGCGCGCAGCGCAGACCCATCAGACAGAAGCGGAAGCCGCTTTCCGTAAAGCAGAGCAGGATGCCGCCGCTGCCGAAAAAGCGGCACAGGAAGCCAGTATTGCGCACCAGCAACTGCAACAGCAGGCACTGGAACTTCGCTCCCGTCTGGAAGCCCTGACGCCGCGCCTTCAGGAACTCACAGCAGAAAAAGCTGAGCGGGAAGATCTGTTGGCCCGTGCGACGGCCGCGCTGGAAGAGGCCTCTGCCTCCGTGCCGGAAAATGCGGATGCCGAAGTCATCCAGCTTCAGGATCAAAAAACCACGCTGGCCACCCAGCTTGAACAGATACGCGACTTACGCGCTGCGCTGCTGGCTGAAAAAGCCACACTCGCCACCCGTCAGACCACTCTGGCCGCTGGCATTGAAGAATGGACCACCCGCGCCGCCACAGCCCGTACGGATCTGGATCACGCCCGCCTGCGCCTAGAAACAGCCCAATCAGAACACCAGACCGTTTCTGAACTGCCGGCAGAAGCCGAACGCCAGAAAAAAGAGACGTTGCGGGCGCTGACCGAATCTGAAGAACAGTATGCCGCGGCTGATAAAGCCCGCGCGGATGCAGAAGCCGCCCTAGCCGCGGCCAACGAGCAACGCCGCAAGACCGAAGGCGAACTGACCACCGCACGCGAAAACCTCCTGAAAGCCGAGGCCAAGAGCGAACAGGCCCAAGCCATTCTGGACCAGTTGCTAACGGAAACGCCTGCCCCACCCCGCCCTCCGATGGGGGAGCTGACAGAAGCCGCTGAAACCTCCTTGCGGCGCAAGATCGCCCGACTGACTCGGGAGCGGGACGATATGGGGCCAGTCAACCTGCGCGCGGAAATTGAAGCGGAAGAAGCATCCACTCAAGCGAATACCTTGGCTGCTGAAATTGCAGACCTTGAAGCGGCCATTGCCCGCCTGCGCGGGTCTATCGGCGCGCTCAACAAGGAAGGTAGAGAGCGGTTAATGGCCGTTTTCACGCAGGTCGATCACCATTTTCAGTCGCTCTTTTCACGCATGTTTGGCGGTGGCCGTGCGCATCTGGGGCTGGTTGGCAGTGATGATCCGCTTGAAGCAGGCTTGGAAATCTACGCGCAGCCCCCAGGTAAGAAGCTGGCAACACTCTCCCTGCTTTCCGGGGGTGAACAAGCTTTAACCGCTCTTTCATTGATTTTTGCCGTCTTTCGCTGTAACCCAGCCCCCGTTTGCGTCCTCGACGAAGTTGATGCACCTCTTGACGATGCCAATGTCGGGCGCTTCAGTGCTCTGCTTGGTGACATGGTAACAGAAGCAGGGACTCGCTTTCTGGTTGTGACACATCATCAATTGACAATGGCCCATATGGACCATCTGTTTGGCGTGACCATGCAGGAACGTGGGGTGAGCCGCGTACTGTCTGTTGATCTTGCGCGTGCGGCAGCTATGGCTGGCCAGCAAGACAGGGAAACCACACATGTCTCATCGTGAAATGACGGTGGACGCCCCTAAACTTGAGGGGAACCCACTCAAACGATGCCTGGGCAAGGCCGCACTGGCTATTGGCGTCTGTGCGCTGGCCGGGTTCGGGTTGGCGCTCCATCATTCAAAAGCCTATGGGCTGATGGCCCGCATTCATCATGGACTTGTTATCTGCACGCCGGGCACCGGGCTGAGCATGACTCCGGCCTCTACTGGGCTGCTCAGCGGCGCAACCTCCCCAGCCATGATTCGCTTGGCGCTTGCCACGCAGGATGATGGCCGCGTCATTGTGGTGCCAGGCTCCAATCAGTTGAGCGATGTTCTGGCCTCTTCCCGCCGGGCACATACTCTGTTGATGCTCGATCTGAACGATACCAACCCGGTAGATGTGGCAAAACTGGTCCGCAAAGCCAGAATGCGTGACCGCGTGGTGCTGGTGGCTCCCAATCATGACGGTATTGAAGCTGCTCTACAGGCAGATTCGGCCATGATGGTGGCTATTCCCATCAATTCCACACGGGATGCCTACGCAGCGCATAAGCTGGCTAGACACCATCCTTACGCAGCCTATCTCTCTCCCACGGCATCACCGGGCCTCTTCACCTTGGTGCATCGTGATGCCGAAGCGATCATCACGGAAAATCCTGCCACCCCCTCTTTCTCGGCTTCCCAGTTTCTCTCGGAACGCCCAGTTGATATCGTGGTGACAAAGCAGCCAGCGCAACTCACACAAGACCTGACACTGCACAACTAACAGGCCTCTCCCCCCGTTCGCTGTGTGCTGCATCTGTTTGGAAAGCCGACACCAGCTACTGATGGGAAAAGTTTGGAACATGAGCATGGGTGTGCCGGTCTAATTCATAGGCCACATACCCAAAAATGGCGGTAATTGAGAAAAAACTCTCGCCAGAGCGCTGTCATGCTTTTCCACGCGGCTTCTGACTCTAAAACAACAGTTTCAAAAGTACCCCGCTCAATCGGGCAGTCTTTTTTGCCTGAGCACTGTTGTCTTTATTGTCCTACGCTACCGTTTCGGGCCGCCTGAGTCGTTACCTCCAGCTTTTCGACGCGCTCGGAACGCCCTGATCAAGGCGCGGCCTTGTACCCAACGCTGATACCTGCTTTCATGGTGAAACAACAAAAGGCCGGGCGACAGAGATTTCCCCTCTGCGCCCGGCCTTTTTCTGTCTGCTCAAAGCCAGATCAGGCTT
The DNA here is from genome assembly GCF_001580915.1 of Acetobacter tropicalis. Lineage (GTDB taxonomy): Bacteria > Pseudomonadota > Alphaproteobacteria > Acetobacterales > Acetobacteraceae > Acetobacter > Acetobacter tropicalis. Next base: position 104,751 of record NZ_LHZQ01000220.1, read on the forward strand.
TGAGCATGCTGCCCGTTTCAACAAAACGCTGATGCCATGCCAGCGCTTCATCAAGCAGATGCGGCGTGTGCTTACCAAACGAGTCTTTCAGCGCACGACCCAGATAATCCTGAAGCATCGGCTTATAATCAGGATGCGCACATTTGGAGATAATCTCCTGCGCGCGCTTGACCGGAGACAGTCCACGCAGATCAGCCAGCCCCTGTTCGGTCACAAAAATCTGGGTGTCCTGCATAATGTGGTCAACATGCGCGGCCATCGGCACAATGGCGGAAATCTTGCCACCCTTGGCTGTGGACGGAGACAGGAAGATGGACAGATAGGAACTACGGGCAAAGTCGCCTGAGCCGCCGATCCCGTTCATCATCTTGGACCCCATCACGCGGGTGGAGTTCACGTTGCCGTAAATATCCGCCTCAATCATGCCGTTCATGGCAATACAGCCAAGACGACGGATCACGCCGGGGCTGTTGCTCACGTCCTGCTGGCGCAGAATGATCTTGTTGCGGAAGAAATCCATCCGGTTGTTGATTTCTTCGGCAGCATCCGGGCTCAGTGAGAAAGACGTGGCCGAGGCAATACGCATCTTGCCGGAATCCAGCATGGACAGCATGCCATCCTGAATGACCTCGCTGTACCCAACCAGATTTTCAAACGGCCCTTCATTCAGTCCGTCCAGCACCGCGTTGGCCACGTTGCCCACTCCGGACTGAAGCGGCAGCAGGGACGGTGGCAGGCGGCCTTGTTTGACTTCATGCTCAAAGAAATCAAGCAGATGCTTGGCAATGGCCTTTGCCGTATCATCCGGCGCGGCAAACGGCGCATTCCGGTCCCGATCGTTGGAGCGCACAATCGCCACGATCTTATTGGGGTCCACTTTCAGGGAGTGGCCACCAATGCGCCCATCAGCTTTGGTCAGGGGGATGATGTCACGCGGCGGAATCCCGCTGATATTGCCATCCCAGATGTCATGAATGCCTTCCAGACCCGGATGCTGCCATTCATTGACTTCGATGATGACCTTCTCGGCAATATCGAGAAATGTCTGGGAGTTACCAACAGAAGATGTTGGCACAATGCCGCCGTCTTCCGTAATGGCAGTGGCTTCCACCACGGCAACATCAAACTTGCCGTAGTTGCCCTGTATGGCCCGGCCAGCAACCTGCCCCAGATGGTTATCAAAATAATCTGTCTCACCCGCGTTGATACGGTTGCGCATGCCAGCATCCGTATTGAAGGGTGAGCGGAAATAAACGCCATTCACCTTGGCCAGCGCGCCATCAAGCTGCGGGCCGGTGGAAGCGCCGGTAATCAGGCTGATACGATACTCTTCTCCCTTGCCGTGCGCTGTTTCCATCAACTGGGCCAGTGCTTCCGGCACCGCCTTGGGGTAACCAGCCCCGGTAAAACCGCTGGTACCAACCACATCGCCCGGACGAATCAGTTCTGCTGCGGCTTCTGCCGGGCGGACCTTGCTGCGCAGGGAGGCATTACGAATGCGCTCTGTCATGAGAGGCTTTCCTGTTCCTGTTTTTACTGTTCTGAAAAAAGGCCGAACGAAGAAAGGGGACACATATACTGCATGGGGGCATGCAGCTACCGCCCTCTATATCCAGCCTTTTTCCCACCGACACCGTCCCGGCGCCGGGTAATGGCGTAACCTAGGCAGAAAAACTTCTCTCTGGCGTGTCACATGGTTGTGCACAAAAAGCGGAATGCAAAAAAATATCGCCATCCCCTTCCCTGTCCAGACCAGTGAAGCCTACATGGAAGGAAGGAATGGTGGACAAACGCGGATGGACAAAGGCTTCTTCCTTGACGAAAACGTGAAAAAAGCAATGCGGAAAGGACTCCGCGTTGTGGGAGATGTGCACGGTGATCTTGACGCTTTCCGACACGCCGTCGCCACAGAACGTTTCATCATCCAGTTGGGAGATCTTGTCGATTACGGGCCAGACAGCGCAGGTGTTCTGCGACTGATGATGGAGGTCATGCAACAGAAGCGTGGCCTGTTTCTCATCGGGAATCATGACCGCAAGCTGGGGCGGGCGCTGCTGGGCCGTAAAGTGCGGCCGGACCCGCCGCTTGAGGCAACGCTTTCACAGCTTGCCCAGCCCGAAAATGCCGATATCGCCCGCGCCGCACTCTCGTGTCTGGAATCAGCCCCGGCATGGCTGGTGCTGGACCGCAAGATTTTTGTACATGGCGCCTTTGATGTCCGCATGCTTATGGAACCGCCACCACCACCGTTGGAACGGGTGACATTCCTGCTCTCACGCGCATTGTTCGGTGAAACCACCAACCGCATGCAGAAAGATGGTTACCCCGAACGGTGCCTGAACTGGGTCAACCATATCCCCGGCGGTTACACTGTTTACTGTGGGCATGATCAACGCTCCACCAACGGATGCCCTCTTACCATTCCCGGCCGCGCAGGGGGGCAAGCCATCTTTACAGATACCGGTGCCGGCAAAGGCGGCCATCTTGCATGGCTGGACCTGCCACCGGTTTCGATGGAAAACTGAACCGGAGCCGTATAAAAAAGCGCTGAAACCCGGCCTCTTTGACCTTCAACCAAGAGATACCATACCACCGTGACAGACCAGACTTCTCCCGCAGATGCTCTTCAGGACCTCCGCCGCAGCATTGACAATATTGACGCAGCCCTTGTTGCCATTCTGGCAGAGCGCTTTCGTTGCACAAAAGCTGTTGGAGCCCTCAAGGCCCGCTATGGCATGCCGCCTGCTGACCCCGCGCGTGAAAGCCGGCAGATCGCACGGCTGCGTACCCTTGCGGAAGAAGCTCATCTGGACCCGGATTTTGCTGAAAAATTCCTGAACTTCATTATTCACGAAGTCATCCGGCATCATGAAGCGATTGCCAGACAGTCTTCAGACTCGGCAAACACATGACACGCCGCCTGCTGCTGCTAAGGCATGCGGAGGCTGCCCCGCCCCCTGCAGGTGACTTCAGTGAAACGGCTGATCTCGCCCGCCCCCTGACGGCAGCAGGCCGCGCCGCCGCCCAAAGATGCGGTGTCTGGCTGCGGCAGCATACGCTCTCGCCAGACCTTGTGCTGTGCAGCCCCTCCGTTCGCACCCGCCAGACGCTGGAAGGGTTACTTCCCTTTCAGCAGCCATCAGCTTTCCCTACCCGCTTCTGCCCCGAAATTTATGAAGCGCCACCAGAAGCACTGCTTGCCCAGATTCGTACCGCACCTGTTCAGGCACGCACCGTTCTTCTGATCGGCCATAATCCGGGCATCTCCGCGCTTGCCCGCCTGCTGGATCAGCAGGCCATTGCACTTGATCAGGGATTCGCAACTGCGTCTCTCGCAGTCTTCAGTATGTGGGGGTCAGACACAGGAACCGACACACCAGACTGGGCGCAATGTGACGGACAAAGCCTGACTTTGGACACATTCGCGCGACCCTAGCGCGGAAAAACAGCGGTTTTCCGGCGGAGAGCTCCCAAGATAACGCGCGGTTTATCGGCACACTTCTTCCTGTTTCTCACGGGATCGGAGACAACACTCAAACAGCAGGCCGCAACAGGGCTGCGGTCCCTAAATGCAGAAGGAAACATCATGAGCGCGTCGCAGAACGAAGGTAAGCAGAACACCGCCAGCCTTTCGCTGGGTGGAAAAACTGCCGAATTCCCTGTTCTTTCCGGCACCCTGGGGCCGGATGTTGTCGATATTCGCAAGCTTCCGGCTCAGCTGGGCGTTTTCACCTTTGATCCCGGATACGGTGAAACAGCATCCTGCAACAGCAAGATCACCTTTATTGATGGGGATAATGGTGTCCTTCTGCATCGGGGTTATCCGATCGCCCAACTGGCAGAACAGGCATCTTACGAAGAAGTCATTTACCTTCTGCTGAATGGCGAACTGCCGAGTGATGCTGAATACAAGAAATTCACGCATACCCTGACAAACCATACGCTGCTCCATGAGCAGATCCGCAATTTCTTCAATGGCTTCCGGCGTGATGCTCACCCCATGGCCATTCTGTGCGGCACCGTTGGGGCGCTGTCCGCGTTCTACCCGGACGCCAATGACATCGCCGTTCAGGCCAACCGTGATCTGGCCGCCATGCGGTTGATTGCCAAGATCCCGACCATCGCCGCATGGGCTTACAAATATACGCAGGGTGAAGCCTTCATCTACCCGCGGAATGATCTGAACTACGCCGAAAACTTCCTCTCCATGATGTTCGCGCGCGTTTCAGAGCCATACAAGATCAACCCTGTTCTGGCTCGCGCCATGAACCGTATCCTGATCCTGCATGCGGATCATGAGCAGAACGCCTCCACCTCCACCGTTCGTCTGGCAGGGTCCACGGGCGCCAATCCGTTCGCATGTATTGCCGCTGGCATTGCCGCCCTTTGGGGACCGGCTCATGGTGGCGCGAACGAAGCCGTTCTGAAAATGCTGGCTGCCATTGGCAAGAAGGAAAATATTCCTGACTTCATTGCCAAGGTGAAAGACAAATCCAGCGGCGTAAAGCTGATGGGCTTTGGCCACCGCGTGTACAAGAACTTTGATCCGCGCGCCAAGATCATGCAGCAGACATGCCATGAAGTGCTGACCGAACTGGGCATCAAGGATGATCCGCTGCTGGATCTGGCGATCGAGCTTGAAAAAATCGCTATCAATGATGAGTACTTCGTGCAGCGGAAGCTGTATCCGAATGTGGATTTCTATTCAGGCATCATTCTGAAAGCCATGGGCATTCCCACCAGCATGTTCACCGTGCTGTTCGCTGTGGCCCGCACCACCGGCTGGGTCAGCCAGTGGAAAGAAATGATCGAAGAACCTGGCCAGCGCATCAGCCGCCCCCGCCAGCTTTACACTGGTTCTGCAAAGCGGGATTTTGTTCCGTTCGACAAGCGGTAATCACCAGCTTCGGGGAAGGTTTTTCTGCCTTCCCCGGCTTTCCTCTCCAGACGTTCTCAAAACGAGTCAGCGCAGCGTTTCTAGCGCGCCCTCTCGTTTCTAATGCACCGTCTGGAAGCAACTGTTTCTTTATTAAGCGAACAGACTTTCCTCAGCATTTCTGTCTGATGAACAGATCCAGCTTTCAGATCTCGGCTTCTACCAGAAGCGCCTCGTCCTGCGTGGCCTGTCCTTCCCGAATCATCAGAAACTGGCCAGACCAGTTTCCCGATATGGACCATGTTCCACTTATTTCCGTCGCATCGTCATTGACCGTGCCGCTGTAATGCACATCATGCGCACGGACTGTGCCTTCATAGGTTTTCACAAACACAACCTGCCGCCCTGTATGATGACCGCTCAGCACAGCATACAGAATGGAATGGTCAGGTGTTGTTTCAGTCGCCTTTTCCGTAATGGCACCAGACAGCACGCCTGCTTGATCAAGTAGAGATGCCGTGAAAAATTCTGGTGCGTACCCGCGCGGATACGTGAACTGTCCCTGCCATAACCCCGTCAGGGAGGATGTATCATGCTGTGTCATGATGCCTCTGAACAAACAAAAAGCCAGACCGGAATACCCGATCTGGCTCACACTCTTCCACAGAAGAATTTGAAACCTCGATAGACCTCAGCCGTTAGCAGTCACAGCCTTTGGTCGGTCCTTCAGATTTACGCACAACGTGATGGTCAATCCATTCAGAGACCAAGCGGCGTGCTTCATTCAGAGACGCTTCAGGATGATGAATGCGATAAAGCGTGGTGCAAGCATGAAACGCGGTTACGTCTTCAGTGCCCACCTCACGCAGCTCCTGATACGCCGTGATAACAGCACGCTCACATTTACGTGCGATCCGACTTAGTTCAACAGCCACAGCACCATCCTTAAGTTAATAATCAATCTCAACAAGTTCAGATTAAACGCCTCTTCCCTCCCCTACGCAAGCAGGAATGTCCTTTCTCCTGATCACAAGTTTTTTCAGTGACATTTTTACAAGGCCCAACGCGCCTTCATAATGTCCGCCACACGGCCTGCTTCATCCAGCACAGAGCGGGGCCACGGCACAAAATCATCTTTCAGAATCCGCAGATGCCTGTCTTCAATCAGCCTCAGGGCTATCCTGCCGCGGGCTCCACGCAGGTCCTGCTCCCGCTCCATCAAAAAAACCGGCACATCCACAACGCAGGCTTCCACCAACATCGGGCTCTCGCCTCCGGCCACCACAACGCAGTCAGAGCAGGCCATAAACCCCAAGGTCGGGTCCTCGTCCGGCTCGCCCTTGCGCCAGACGAGCATGAATGCGGACGAAAGGCCTGTAATAAAGGCATCCGTCAGGCTCCTGCGGTTTTCCCCCCGCACACTCAGCAGAACGGAACCCCCGTAGCGGTTCACCATCATGGCCAGTTTCTTGCCACTCAGCAGGGCTTCTTCCTCGGTGCGAAACGCGCCTTCGCCCACGGCAACGGCAACCCGCGGATGAGGCAGATGCTCCAGCCGCTCCTGCCAGGCTTTACCAGCACGCGCCACAAGATGAGGCGATACAATACTCAAGGGCCCCAATGTCGGGCAGAATCGGGGGGCAACCGCTGCGGCAGAAGACGCCACCACCAGATCAAACGGCAGAGAACGGAGCATGGGGGCTGTACGGGCCTCTCCCCGCACACACCAGACCACCGGGCATTCTGCTTTTCGGGCCGCCCGCAGGGCCGCGTAGCCGCTCCGCACGCCCGATGTCAGAATAAGCCCCGGTGCGCGCCTTCCCTTAAGGTCCGAATCGAGTGCCAGATCATCCACACTGATGCGCCTGAACAAACACCCAAGCCGGGACGCCAGAATATAGGCGGGCCCAGCTTCTCCTGCTGCGGCCTTCTCCACCACCCATACCGGGGCCAACTGCGTCACAGACAACATCATTTTTTCATTCCGCCGCCGAAGACTGAGATGAAGCATAGATTTTCAGGCTGCCTGAGGCTATTGCAAAGCAAATTCCAACCGCCAATTCAAGGAAACGCTTCATGACGTCACCCGCAAACCTGGCCGCCCCCCATTCTGGCGAGACCAGCGATTGGGACCGCGATGCGGCTCTGAGCACGGCACGTCTGTTGCTGGAAATCAAAGCTGTCAATTTCCGCCCGGAAGAACCCTATACCCTGACCTCCGGCTGGAAATCCCCGGTCTATATTGATTGCCGCCGCATTATTTTCTTCCCGCGCGCCCGCCAGAAAATTGTGGAACTGGGTGTGGAAAAAATCGGCCGGCACGTCGGGTATGAAAGCCTGGATGCCGTGGTTGGCGGAGAAACAGCCGGTATTCCCTTTGCAGCATGGATGGCGGATCGCATGCTGCTGCCCATGGCTTATGTGCGCAAGAAGCCCAAAGGCTTTGGCCGTAATGCCCAGATTGAAGGTGATGTGCCCGAAGGCATGCGCACCCTGCTGGTGGAAGACCTCACCACGGATGGCGCATCCAAAGTACGCTTCGCCAACGCCCTGCGGGATGCTGGCGCGCTTGTGAACCACGCGTTCGTGGTCTTTTACTACGGTGTGTTCCCCGGTGCGCAGCGCACGCTGTCTGAAATGAATGTTGCCCTGCATTCGCTCTGCACCTGGTGGGACGTTCTGGAAGCCTGCTCAACCCGTCCTTATTTCTCGGAGTCTGCTGCGGCAGAAGTCAGGCGCTTCCTTGAAGATCCGTGCGCATGGTCTGCCCGCCACGGCGGTGTTGGCAGCCTGGAAGAAGCCGCAGAATACAAAGCCAAACAAGGCTGATCTTCGCAGAAAAATGACTGGTCCCGCACATTCAGGCACACACCATCTTCTGGCGTTTGATTCCGGAATAGGTGGGCTTGGCATTGTGCGGGCCTTACGCACGCTTAATCCTGCACTGGCCATAGAGTATCTGGCTGATACAGCCGTCTTTCCTTATGGTGAGCAGGATGACGCGTTTCTGGTTGAGCGTGTTCTCACCCTCGTTTCCGAGGCCATCAGCAGGCTACGCCCACAGGCTGTTGTGATTGCCTGCAACACAGCCAGCACACTTGCGCTGGATGCGTTGCGCGCAGCATGGCCAGAGATACCCTTTATCGGGTGCGTGCCCCCCATCCGCTGGGCCGCCCGTCTCACCCGCTCCCACGTTATTGGCCTGCTGGCCACCCGCGCCACCATCCGGCGGCCTTATCTGAACCGCCTGCAGGCCCTGTATGCACCGGATTGCACCCTGATCGCCCATGCGGCACCGGGTCTGGCCGCCTGCGCGGAGCATCTTTTCCGTGGCGAAGACGTGCCGCCAAGCGCTATTCAGCGGGAAATTGCGGGCCTGTTTGATCGCGATACCACGGACAAACTGGATGCCGTAGGCCTGGGATGCACGCATTATACATTCGTGCTGGAGCAACTCCGGGCTCTTTCTCCGCCTCGTATCACATGGCTGGACCCAGCAAATGCCGTGGCGCGCCACACGCTCACCCTTCTTCAGAACCAGCAGGAAGTGACCTCTCCTTCGGTCCAGCCTCGTGCCTGGTTTACCTCGATGCCTCCTGAGGCAGAGGCACTGCGGCGAAAACTGCCCGATTTCGGGTTTGATGAGATAACGCTCTGGCCAAGCCTGCCCGCATCACAAAAAATAACGGCCTAGCCCAAACCAAGCAGCGCAGAGGCTCGGGACAAAATACGTCTCAAGGGTGGCAGACGTAAAAGCACACCCAGAACGACAGCGCGGCAAAAAATTATCGGCAGTTTCCTCGTTCACGCCCTGCGCCTCCTCTTCCAAACCCGGTTAGCATCTTTTTCAGGGCTAACCTGACTGGCCGCATCGTACGGCAGCAGGGCGGCATCTGAATGGCTTTTTCCAAAATCACTCGGGCCAATCTGTGGTTCTTTTTTGCCTGAATGTGGTGCCTCTTTGCCCAACACAGCCACCATCCTAACGGCAAACCAGCCTTTTCAGCCATAAAGTGATCTGGCCGCCTTAACCTCCAAATTTTTGAAACCACCTCATCCTTTCGGGGTAAGGCTTCACCGCCTCGTTATAACAAGAGCGCGTGACAAAGCCCGATCCGCGGAGCTAGGCTTCTGTCAAATGGGCCAGCGGTACCAACAACGGCCCACTTCTTTTCCGAAAGACGCACAAAAGGCTGTTTCAGGCTCCCTATCAGGAAGACCTCCAACAGCTTTAAGAAAAATAACAAGGATCGTCTCGTGAGCCAGTCTGTCGTCGGCCGCCCCGTCCGCACCGCGTCCACCGTGTTTCCGGTGTTGGGGGCTATCAGTTTCTGCCATTTTCTCAACGACACAATGCAATCGCTTCTTCCAGCGCTCTATCCGGTTCTGAAAGGACATTTTGCGCTGAATTTCGGGCAGATCGGCTTCCTGACCCTTACCTACCAGATTACCGCCTCCCTACTTCAGCCGCTTGTCGGGTTAGTGAGTGATCGCAAACCGCGCCCTTATTCTCTTCCCTGTGGGATGGGCTTTACCCTGATCGGGTTGATTACGCTCGCCTTTGCACCGTCCTACGTGCTTCTGGTCTGTGGGGCAGCGCTGCTTGGCATTGGCTCGTCCATCTTTCACCCCGAATCGTCTCGGATCGCACGTCAGGCATCAGGCGGCGCACACGGGCTGGCACAATCCCTGTTTCAGGTGGGCGGTAACTTCGGCACCGCCATGGGGCCGCTTCTTGCCGCCTATTTTGTCGTGCCTCGGGGGCGGGAAAGTCTTGCCTGGTTCGCACTGGTCGCTTTGGGTGGCATGGCCCTGCTGGGCATTCTGGGGCGCTGGTATGAACACAACAGCCGAGCACAGGCTGGCAAACCCTCCCTCACCGCCATCCATGCCCATCTCAGCAGGGCTCAGGTCGGCAAGGCGCTCTTTATCCTCATCGCGCTGGTCTTTTCCAAATATTTCTATCTGGCAAGTATCACGAGCTATTACACCTTCTACCTGATGCACCATTTTGGTTTACCCGTCCGCACAGCACAGACCTATCTGTTTGTCTTTCTGGCCGCGGCCGCGGCAGGCACCATCATTGGCGGCCCAGTGGGAGACAGGATTGGCCGCAAACTGGTGATCTGGGTCTCTATTCTGGGTGTGCTGCCCTTTACCCTCATGCTCCCCTATGCGGGACTTAACGCCACTATCGGGCTGAGCATTATCATCGGCCTGATTTTGTCTTCAGCCTTCTCGGCCATCGTAGTGTATGCGCAGGAACTCATGCCGGGCCGGGTTGGCACGGTTGCGGGCCTGTTCTTCGGCTTCTCTTTCGGTATGGGAGGGCTAGGAGCCGCCGTTCTCGGCCAACTGGCCGATCACACCAGCATTGAATTTGTCTATCACGTCTGTGCGTATCTGCCCGCTATCGGGCTTCTGACAGCCTTCCTGCCTAACCTGAAAGACGTCAGATCAGCAGACAAAGTGGCTCCAGCTAACCCCTGAGAGGTACACAAAAAAGAGGCCAGACACACAGTCTCTGGCCTCTCCAGCTTACCCGGCACGCTTGAACAGCTTAACTTGCGCGGCTGGCCGAATAACTGGCGGTTTCGATCAGGAGAGACTTGATCTCGCTCTCATCAAAAATTGCCAGCACTTCCCGAGCCTTGGCAGCATAATCCTCCGCCTTCGCCAAAGTGGCCGCAATGGCATCTGTTGCCGCAATCCGGGCTAGCGCTGCATCCAGATCCTCTGGGGTCTGTTCGCAGTCTTCAATCACGCGCCGCCAGAAAACGCGGTCTTCCTCACTTCCGGCTTCATACGCCGCCAGCACCGGAAGCGTGACTTTCCCTTCACGGAAATCATCACCCACTTCCTTGCCCAGCACGGCCTGATCCGCTGCGTAATCCAGCGCATCATCCACCAGCTGGAAGGCCATGCCCAGATTGGCGCCATATACCCGCAGCGCTTCACGCTTTTCGGGTGTTGCCTCTCCAATCACGGCACCAGATTCGCAGGCAGCAGCAAACAGAGCAGCCGTCTTGCCATAGATAACCTGCAAATACTGATCGACCGATGTGGAAAGATCATTCTGCGTGGTCATCTGCATCACTTCGCCTTCCGCTAGAGTGGCAGATGCAGCGGAGAGAATGGCCATCACATCCAGCGATGCATCAGCCGTGAGAATCTGGAAGGCGCGGGCAAACAGGAAGTCCCCCACCAGCACGGAGGCCTTGTTGCCAAAAATGGCGTTGGCGCTGGCCAGCCCACGCCGAAGCTGGCTTTCATCCACCACATCATCATGCAGCAATGTGGCCGTATGAATAAATTCCACACACGCGGCAATTTCAACATGCCGCAACTTGCCGTCCTGATTATCGTAACCGCACATCCGGGCCGAAGCCAGTGTGAGCAAAGGACGCAGGCGTTTTCCGCCAGCAGCCACCAGATGGGCCGCCAACTGCGGAATCAACGCAACCGGACTTTGCATACGGTCAATAATAACCTGGTTACACGCGCGCATATCTTGCGCGAGGTAATCGGCCAAGGCTCTTAAGCCCGCTTCTCCTGGCTTACTCACAGAAACACTAGATCCATCCTGGCTTGTGGCCGTGCCAGATTCTGGCAGACTAACTGCAACACCCAAACGCTATTCCCCCAGCCATGGGATGAGTTGACGTCCAACCATATGCGGGGCACCAGAAAAACGGTCAAGGTTCAACCACTTCAAGACAGCCAGACACTTTCTGGCAAGGCCGGTCATGCCCGATCTTTCCGCGCTTTCTTCCGGCACCCTTATGGCCGGAAAAATTCTTTACTCCCAATTCCTCAAAGGGAACAGAACCGGCCTTGAACCTGTGCTTATGGCGGCCGCCGTTCCCGCCCGACCCGGCCAGCGCGTGGCAGAAATCGGCTGTGGTGCAGGTGCGGGGCTGTTGTGCCTGACTCATCGCATACCAGAACTGAGCGTATGGGGCATCGAACTGGATTCCGCCACTCTCGCGCTGGCGGAGCATAATCTCACGGCCAATGGACGCACCGGAGTCACCCTTCTGAACGCCCGTTTCCCTGACGCCCTGCCTCCCGACTTCCCCTTCGGCCAATTTGACCACTGCTTTGCGAATCCGCCGTGGCACGACACGGACAGCAGCGCCTCCCCCATGGAGCGACGAGACCTTGCCCGCCGCGCCATGCCGGACACGCTGGAAAGCTGGATCAAAGGAGCCACACGACTACTCCGCTATAAAGGCAGCCTGACGCTGGCCCTGCCCGCCACTCAGATGGCTGCGGCGTGCACCTTCCTGACCCACGCCCGGTTTGGAGATGTAACGCTGTGCCCCCTGTGGCCCAAAATCGGCCGACAAGCGCGCCTGATGCTTATCCAGGCGCGCTACGGCGTAAAAAGCCCCTCGCGCATCCTGCCTGGCCTTGTCCTGCACCAGCAGGAAGGCGGGTTTACTCCAGAAAGCCGCACCATTCTGAAAGAAGGCAGCCCACTCATCCTACACCGGCAACAAACTTCCAAAATTTAAACTTGAAGAACATGTGGTTACCGAAATTTCCTCACGAAAAATCTGCACCACATACCCTGCCTACATAAAAAAAGGCCACCGCAAGGATGGCCTTTCTTACAAACGTTTCCTTTAGGGAAAGTCTTTAACCCTTATTCAAAAACGGACGCCTCGAAGGCTTCTTCCCACGTACCAGTGGTGGAAGCACGGCTATATTCGGTTGCACGGTTTTCGAAGAAGTTCGTGTGTTCAACCGCGTTCAGCATGTCATCCAGCCACGGCAGCGGATTAGCTGTCGTGTTGTAAAGAGGCTCAAGCCCAAGCTGAATCAAACGACGATCTGCAATGAAGTGGATGTAGGTTTTCACCTGTGCAGCATCCAACCCTTCAACCGGCCCCATTTCAAACGCCAGATCAATAAACGCTTCTTCGTGCTCAACAATGGTAGCGCAGATATCGCGCAATTCCTGCTGAAGCTCGTCCGTCCAGATTTCCGGGTTTTCATGCACGAATACGCGGAACAGGCGGATGATGGACAGACAGTGCAGCGTTTCATCCCGCACGGACCAGGACACAATCTGCCCCATGCCCTTCAGCTTGTTGAAGCGCGGGAAGTTCAGCAGAATGGCGAAGGACGCAAAAAGCTGAAGGCCTTCTGTAAAGGCACCGAATGCCGCCAGCGTCTTGGCGATCTCATGCTTGCTGTCCACGGAGAACGCCTGCATGTAATCGTATTTATCCTTCATTTCCTTATACTTAAGGAATGCAGAATATTCCGCTTCGGGCATGCCCAGCGTGTCCAGCAGATAGCTGTATGCCGCAATATGAATGGTCTCGATGTTTGAGAACGCCGAGAGCATCATCAGCACTTCAGTGGGTTTGAAGACCCGGCTGTAGTGCTTCATGTAGCAATTGTTCACTTCCACATCGGACTGCGTGAAGAAGCGGAAAATCTGGGTCACCAGATGCCGCTCGCTTTCATTCAGCACACGGTGCCAGTCTTTCACATCGTCTGCCAGCGGCACTTCTTCCGGTAGCCAGTGCAGGCGCTGCTGCGTCAGCCATGCATCATAGGCCCACGGGTAACGAAACGGCTTGTAAACAGGATTGGAAGTCAGCAGATCGAAATGCTGTTCCTGTTCGCCGCCCCCGGCTTGTGTTTCGCTCATGATGCTGTCCTCATACCTGAAGCATTTTCTTTAAAAACAAGACGCTGAATGATTTCCCTGCCTTTTACTGGCAGGCAAGACATTCATCATAGTTGTTGTTATTGCCCGATGCCGACGTGGCTTCTGCTCTCTGCGCATCTTCCGCCGCCAGCACGTCGGCCTTGGTCAACACGTTACTGACCGTATCTGCCCGCTGGATGGAAAGGGACCGGCAATAATACAGGGATTTCAGACCCTTCTTCCATGCCATATGGTGAATCTGATGCAGGTCCCGCTTATGCACATTGGCAGGCAGGAACAGATTGACGGACTGCGCCTGACACACATAAGGCTGCCGGTCTGCCGCGTGCTCCACAATCCAGCGCTGATCGAGTTCAAAGGCGGTTTTGAAAACGGCCTTTTCATCATCACTCAGGAAGTCTAGCCCCTGCACGCTACCCTTGTTCAGCGTAATGTAGGACCATACTTCTTCCGTATCCTTGCCCTTCTCCTGCAACAGCTTCAGCAGGTGGCGGTTACGCACGGTAAAGGAGCCGGAAAGCGTTTTCTGCAGGAACACGTTCGCGGCAATCGGCTCAATTCCGGGGCTCGCATTCCCGGCAATAATGGAGATAGACGCCGTAGGCGCGATCGCCATCTTGTTGGAAAACCGTTCATGCACGCCATATTCGGCCGCATCAGGGCAAGGTCCCCGCAGATCCGCCAGCTTGCGAGATGCTGCATCGGCCTGTTCGCGGATATGTTTGAAAATCTTGCGATTCCAAACCTTTGCCATCACACCTTCAAACGGAACACCTTTGGCCTGAAGGAAGGAATGGAACCCCATAACTCCCAGCCCAACAGAACGTTCCCGCGCGGCGGCATATGCTGCGTGCTTCATTTCCGGCGGTGCACGGTCAATGAAGTCCTGCAACACGTTATCCAGAAACAGCATCACATCTTCAATGAACTGCGGGTTATCGTTCCACTGCTCCCACGTTTCCAGATTGAGGGACGAAAGACAGCAGACTGCCGTACGCTGCTTTCCGTGATGATCAACCCCAGTCGGCAACGTAATTTCCGAGCACAGATTGGACGTCTTGACTTCCAGCCCCGCCAGTTTGTGATGTTCCGGCCGCGCGTTGTTCACGTGGTCTGAATACACAATATACGGCTCACCCTGCTCCATACGGGCTGTCAGAATACGGATCCACAGTGCGCGGGCAGACACCTTACGGATAACCGTGCCGTCCTTGGGGGAAACCAGTCCCCATTCATCGTCCGCTTCCACGGCCCGCATGAAAGCGTCAGACACCAGAATACCATGGTGCAGGTTCAGCGCCTTCCGGTTGGGATCACCCCCTGTAGGACGACGAATTTCAATGAACTCTTCTATTTCCGGATGCCAGACCGGCAGATAGACAGCAGCTGAGCCGCGACGCAGAGACCCCTGACTGATGGCCAGCGTCAGGCTGTCCATCACCCGAATGAAGGGGATAACGCCGGATGTCTTGCCATTCCGGCCTACATTTTCACCAATGGAACGCAGATTGCCCCAATAGGAACCAATGCCGCCGCCCTTGCTGGCCAGCCACACATTTTCGTTCCACAGCCCCACAATGCCTTCCAGACTATCGCTTGCTTCGTTCAGAAAGCAGGAAATAGGCAGGCCGCGCGTGGTGCCGCCATTAGAGAGTACCGGCGTTGCGGGCATGAACCAATGCTGGCTCATATAATCATAAATCCGCTGCGCATGCGCCGCATCCGCCCCATAATAGGACGACACACGCCCGAACAGATCCTGATAGCTCTCATCAGGCAGCAGGTAGCGGTTATCCAGCGTGGCCTTGCCAAACGGTGTCAGCAGCGCATCGCGTGAACGGTCCACCCTTACCTGGTGATGGCCAGGCAACTGAACCATGTCTTCCAGCTTGCCGGGCTCGAACAGATCGCCGGTACCGACCTCACGCGTCTCGGAACGGCGGCTTTCATTTTCCTGAACGTCGACCAGAGTCATGAGGTCACTTGCTCCGCTTGCTTTAGGTAAGGTGTGGCTGTGCTTGTGGGCGCGCTCTGCCGCGGCACCATATCTCGCGTTTTTGCGCCATCATCGACCCTATATCTAGTGTTTTTTTTCACCCTGAATCGGCAAAAAAAACTTGCTTTCCACTTTTGGCGCAGTTTTCAGCGATCATCAGATATACGGGGCAGAATATTTTTTTCAGACCACGCCAATCAAACCCGACATCTCCATCCGTCTGCGTGACTCTTCAATTCCATCCGCCACGGCCAATGCCGCCGCCAGAGCGCGCCGTCCGGCCCGGACATCCACCACTACCGGCGCTCCATCCAGACACGCCGCCACAAAGGCCTCATGTTCCGCGTGGAGCGAATCATGATCTTTCCATGAGATCGCTTCCCGTCGGAAACCACCCGTTCCCGGCAACGGAATCCCACGCTCTTTACCAATCATGGTCAACTCGCGCTTACCAAAATCGGCAGAGAGATAGCCTTCCTCAGAAAACAGTCGCATCCGGCGCTCTGTCTTCAGAGAGATTCGGCTTGCGGTAATGGTTGCGACGCAGCCGTTTTCAAAACGGACACGTGCATTGGCAATATCCTCATGGGCTGAACTGACCGCTGCCCCCAAGGCATCCACCTGCGCAATCGGGCTATCCACAATCGCCAACACCAGATCCAGATCATGAATCATCAGATCGAGAATCACAGACACATCCGTACCGCGCGGCTTGAAAGGCGCAATCCGTGTTGCCTCTATATAAAGAGGGCGGGTGATACGGCGGGTGATAGCCTCATGTTCGGCTGAATAGCGCAACAAATGCCCAACCTGACACACCAGTCCGGTTTCATCTGCCAGAGTGACCAGAAAATCCGCTTGCTCCAGTGTGGCTGCCACCGGCTTTTCCACCAGCACATGCTTACCGGCCCGTAACGCCTGCACGGCCAGTTCAAAGTGGAACTCTGCCGGGGCCGCAACCACCACAGCATCACACTGGGCCAGTAGATCTTCCACACTCTCAAAAACCGGGCATCCGGCTTCTTTCGCCACCTCGGCAGCCCTGCGCGTGTCCGGATCAAACAGACCCACCAGCACCTCACGCGGCACGCTCCGCACTTTCAGGGTGTGGTAGCGCCCGAAATGCCCGGCTCCAATCACCCCAACCCGCAAGCTGCCCTGTGTCATTCCCGATCCTTCCTTATCCCGCGCACTTTCATTCGACACAGCGGTAGCAGCCCACAGCACAAACCCCAAAATCACAGATTATGTTTCTGTTTTGTTCCTAATGACCTTCCGTGCTCCTGCCAAGAGCCTGTGTTTTCTCCGCCGCAAAACCGGGAGAGTGAGGCTTCGCCTCCTTTTCTCTCTCCGAATCGAAAATAGTTTTCCAGTGGGTGTCTCTACCCATTTGTGGGCAGCTTTCCGCGCTTTCAGACTGATGCAAGGAGGCCACTTTCCCACGCCGAATACCGGACACCCTCCTTCATATCGCCACAGAGTGTTGCATCACACGCAAGGGAGCGGCATGTTCCGGGCGACAAAAACCGATTGTTTCAGGTGAGAATGTATTACAGCCGCCTCAAGTTGGCCTCGGTACTGGGTGTATGCCTGTTAGGTCTGCTGCTTTGCCTGCCCAATGGCCTGCGCAACCCCTTCCCGTCCATGCCCTGGCGGCAAATCCACCTTGGGTTGGATCTGCGCGGCGGCTCGTATCTGCTTATGCAGGTGGATCTGAAAAGCCTGACGCATGACCGCCTGCAAACGCTGGCGGACACCACACGGGAAACTCTGCTGAAGTCCCAACTTGGTTACCGCAACATTACCACCAATGCGGATGCAGGCACCGTCTCCTTCAACCCGCGTGATGCGTCTGAAGCTGATGCTGACGTAACCGCGCTGGAAAAGCTGCCGCGCGTTGTTCCCAACGAATTCACGGTCAAGAAGCAGGATAATGGCTCCATTGTCCTGACCCTGTCTCAGGATGCGGTAAAAGCTCGTGCTCGTGAAGCCGTGACCCAGTCCATCGAGATCGTGCGCCGCCGCATTGACGCCACAGGTGCGGTTGATCCCGAAATCACCCGTCAGGGCGACGACCGCATTGTCGTGGAACTCCCGGGTGTAAGCGATCCGGAGCGGATCAAGACTCTGCTGGGCACCACCGCCAAAATGACGTTCCGGCTGGTCGATTCCAACCCCATGCACACTACGGCTCCGCCACCTGGCGTCAGCCTGCTGCCCATGTCCGACCCGGCGGAAGGCGGCCCCCTACCCGTCTACGATCATGTAGATGTTGACGGCACGGACCTGACAAACGCTGGTGCCGCCATTGATTCCCAGTCAGGCGAATGGGCCGTTTCCTTCACGTTTGACTCAATCGGCACGCATGCTTTCTCAACTGTCACGCAGGCCAATGTCGGTAAGCGCTTCGCCATTGTGCTAGATAATAAGGTGATTGAAGCGCCGGTCATTCGCTCCCCCATTACGGGTGGCAATGGTCAGATCACGGGCGGCTTTGATGCCCAACGCGCGACAGACCTCGCCCTTATGCTGCGCGCTGGCGCTCTACCCGCTCCTCTCAGCGTGGTTGAACAGCGGACAATTGGTCCGTCTCTGGGCGCAGATTCCATCCGGGCTGGCATGCTCAGTCTGGCCGCTGGGTTCGTGATGGTCATTCTGTTCATGGCATTGTTCTATGGTCGCTTCGGCTGGTACGCGAACGTTGCCCTGCTGGCCAACCTGGTTCTGATGGTGGCCATCCTCTCTCTGTTTGAAGCCACACTCACCCTGCCCGGCATGGCCGGCATGCTGCTGACATTAGGGATGGCGGTTGATGCCAACATTCTAATCAATGAGCGTATTCGTGAAGAAGTGGCTCGCGGGCGCACACCTCTGGCAGCCATGCAGGCCGGTTTTGAGCGCGCCACCTCCACCATTGTGGACAGTAACGCCACGGCCCTTCTGGCTCATGTCATGCTGTTTGTGTTTGGCACCGGCCCCGTGCGCGGCTTTGCGCTGACAATCACCATCGGTATTGCCACCACGCTGTTCACCACTCTTCTTCTTTCCCGGCTGCTTATGGTCCGCTGGTACGCGCTCACGCGCCCCACCAGCCTTCCAGTCTGAGACGAGGCGCATATGTTCGGACGTCCTCTCCTGCGTTTTGTGCGCAAGGATACCCATATCAACTTCATGCGCGGGCGCTTTGCGGGCCTGATTACCTCAGCCGTGCTGTCTCTGGCCTCCATCGGGCTGTTCTTCTATCCGGGCCTAACACTCGGACTGGATTTTCGCGGCGGGATTGTGGTGGAAGCCAAAACATCCGGCCCGGCCGATTTCGGCAAGTTGCGTACGGCTTTGGCCGCCCATAACATCACGCATGCTTCTATCCAGGCATTTGGCGCACCGAACGATGTGCTGATCCGGCTGGACACAGGTGATGGACAGGAAACCAACAAGGTTGTTGATAGCGTGCGCCACGCCGTCGATGAAGCTCAGCCCGGCACAACTGTTCTGCGGGCCGATGCCGTTGGCGCATCCGTTTCATCCGAACTGTTCCGCAACGGCATGCTGGCCCTTGGCCTGAGCCTTGCGATGATCCTTGCCTATATCTGGTTCCGCTTTGAGTGGGAATTTGCCCTCAGCGCCGTCATTACACTGGTGCTGGATCTGACCAAGACCATGGGCTTTCTGGTGATTACAGGTTTTGAGTTTGATTTGGTGATGGTTGCGGCCATCCTGACCATCCTTGGCTATTCGACCAACGATAAGGTTGTGGTGTACGACCGCGTACGTGAAAACCTACGCAAATACCGCACCATGCCGCTGCGCGAACTGATTGATCTCTCCATCAACGAGACCCTCAACCGCACACTAGGCACTTCCTCCACCGTCTTCCTGGCCGCCCTGCCCTTGGCCCTGTTCGGCGGAACCACCCTCTCCGGCTTCGCCTGGACAATGTTGTTCGGCATTGTAGTAGGAACGTCCTCCTCCATCTTCATCGCCGCCCCGCTGCTGCTGTTTATGGGAGAGGGGCGGTTGAAAAACAGTCGAACCGAATACAAACAATAACGGTTCTGTTTGAAGAATATTCAGAAACAACCAGTTGACGATAATTTTCGGTCAGTTAGACCATATTCCTCACAGAGCTTACGCTCCTATTTGGTCTATTGAGTTTGATCCTACTTTCCGAGAAAAATATGGATGCCAATAAGCCTAGGGCCTGTTAGCGCTTGATCCAGTCTGCTGTTGCTGCGATGTGTATGACGGCAAGGAATGACGCCGCTGTTTTTTCGTATCTGGTCGCGACTGCACGCCACTCCTTGAGGCGCGCCCAGAGGTTCTCGACCATGTGCCGACACCGATAGGCCCATTTGGGGCAGGCAACCGATGCATCGCGTCGTTTTGCGGGAATGGCCGGTCGGGCTCCCATGTCCCATATCCGTTCACGGAAGGCATCCGACGCATAGCCCTTGTCCGCCACCACCCACAGGGGGATGGCGGGAAGACTATTGAGCATGGCTGGTGCCAGTGGCAGTTCATGGGCCTGTCCGGGAGCCAGTGCAAAACTGATGGCTTTTCCGTGTCCATCAGCAATCACACAGACTTTTGTGCCATAGCCGCCGCGAGAGCGGCCAAGTGCTTCACGATGGTCTCGCTCTTCGAAAGAGGCCCCTTTTTTGGACTCCCGCCGCCTTGTGGTGAACCCTGATGTTCTTACCATCCAGCAAAATCATTCCGAACGCCACTCCCTGTTGGTCCTAACCAGTGTGAGCAGGCGTCCCCACACGCCGAGCTTCGCCCAGCGGATGAAAAGCTGGGCCGCCCGCCACCATGGCCCCAGTTCCGCAGGGATGCTGCGCCATTTCGCGCCATTCTCATGACGCCAGAAAATCGCTGCAATCGTGCGCCGCAGATCATGGGGCGGCGTCTTGCCTCGTGGGCGAACCGCCTCAATCAGAGGTTCCCAGATCGCCCATGTCTCGTCCGTAAAAGTGCCTGTTCCGTCTCCTTCTTCCATTTCTATAATATGGGAAGAATTTCAAGATCTAACAGGCCCTAGCACTACAGTTGTTTTTCGAGATAAAGTATGATT
>NZ_LHZQ01000145.1 GCF_001580915.1 Acetobacter tropicalis
GCATGAAACCCTCTCTCTGCTCAAAATGCAGAGTGAAAATCAGGACCAGAAACCAGAAATCAGGCGCAGGGGTAATCAATCAAGGGTTCTTCGAACCCTCCAGGTGGCCCAGGACGGCCGGTTACCGTCAACATCAAAGAAACCCGGCTGCTTCATGAGCCATCCCCCCCCAATCATCACACAAGGTATGGAATCACAGCCACCAATTCAGAGCCAAGGGGTTTTTCGAACCCTCCAGGTGGCTACCAGATTGATATCCAGCCTCGACATGTTGGCGATTCATGATCCGGAGTGAGGAGGCTTTCCGAATTCTATTTTTCTGACTGAGCCGGGTTATGGATTCCCGGAAGAATTGCTCATATAATTGATGAACATGTTCCTAAAGCGTTCATTGTCGATAGCTTCAATGAGATCGACTATCGGCTCTCCGACATTCGGACGTCTTGCCTCTGGCCATGTCAACATTGCCCCATAATTCGCTCCCCGATCTAGGTCGATATCCACCGCTACTGATTCATGACGCTTTACAAGCGTGTTGTCGAGAAAGACTGCAACAACCGCAGGATCCCATAGGGGAATACCTGGCTTCGTATTCCAATTCTTCATGTAGCGTCCCGCACGGCTTTCCGAACGACCTATGGTGTCGAGGATATCCTGCGTCAGACGGACCTCACTACTTGCCGGACCGGTCATCATCACGATCCGTTTCCAGCCGGCATGCAGCGCAATAGAAGCCGCTTCCGGATCCCACCTAATATTGAAGCCAATCCGCGGCGCGTATCTCGATTGCTCGGAAAACGGGTCTCCGTCCTGCTTCGACTCGCTGCCGCTGCTGCCCAGAAGAATCAGCTCCCGCGCCGACGAGGCAAAATGTGGATCGAGCGCACACGCTATGGCGATATTCGTCGCCGGCCCTAGAGATATGATCGAGACGCGTCCGGGATTCTGATGGACCATTCGCACCATGAAAGCTGCTGCGGTCTCGTGAATGGCACCCGTCGTCGGCATTCCTTCTCGGATTTGCGGCACGATTTCGGGCATATGAAAAGGCTCACGCTTTTGGCCGCCTTCGGAAGGCCATGCCTGCGTCATGGCCCCCGCATAACCAAGTTTGCCGTACAGACTTTCCCATTTCCGGGTGAGCGCCAGATTATTGACAAGCGGCCATACTGCACCACCGACGACCGGTACGTCCGTCCTGCCGATCAGTTCTAGCAACCGAACTGTATGAAGCTCTTCCTCCTTTTCCCACCCATCGCCACTAACCACGGTAATGCCGATTACTTTTACGCCCGTATCTTGCAAGGCAAACGCAATCGCGCCGGTACCTTCGCTTCCAGCACTTTTGGCATCTTGATCGATGATGACAAGCCTCGTCGTATCGGATGTTGACGCTCTTACCAAGCCGTATCGCAAATCAAAAAGCCCAAAAGCGAGCAGTGTAATCGCCCACAGAACTGTTTTAACGGTCATGAGGATAACTCCTGTCACTCACAGAGTATTTAGAAATTACTACTGATAGTCATGATCGCCGAAAATCCCGGTTCGACGTAATATGTCGGAGCGGGCCCGGCAATTTTACCCCCAGTTATACCGCGCGTAGGGCGTGCGTTGGTACGAAACGCATACACTCCGGTTCTCTGCGTCGAATAGTTCATGTTCTGCTATCAGAAGATAGTGGAGCAAGCCCCAAACCATCGTCGTCCATGATAACTTTCCTTAATGACGCGGCATAAGATCTATTATTTATTGCAATTATACAGAAAAATATAAAAGTTTTATCTCTAATCCACATATAAAACAACCTTTCCAACAAAGTGAATTTTTTCTATATGCTAGATATCTCAGAAAATTTATTCTGTAGTTTTCTATATAATATTTTGGATCTTGATTTTATGCATTCTTCGTCAACAGTGAGGAATTTCCGATTTTCCATAATTATATTTCCATCGACAATAACAGTTTTGACATTTCTACCTGTAGTCATAGAAGATAAAGCATGTAGTTCATCATCACAGAAAAAATTATCAATACTGTCGCTTTCACATAATACAATATCTGCACATTTCCCTACTTCGAGAGAACCAATTTTGTGTTCAAGTCTTGCCGCCCGTGCACCGTTTCCTATCGCAAATTTCAGCATATCTTTATAATCAATGGGCATTCCTGCCAGAAAAGGAGTTCCATATTCAATGGCCTGACCCAACACGGCATAATGCGCAACTTGAAAAAGATCTGAATTACCACGCGAAGCAGAACTTCCTGTACCAAGACCAACCATTACTCCTCCTGTAACCATTTCATAAAACCTATGCGGAGATATAAAATAATCTTGATAGGCACAATGTGAAGCTGATACGTTACTCTCCATATACAGTTGCAAATCATGATCATTAAGCATTGCTGAATGACCAAGGTGCATTCGATGATCAAAAATACCAAGTTTTTTTAAGTAAGCTGGCGGTCTTAAATTATAATTATCAATAGTATAATCTATTTCATAAGTACCCTCTGAAAGGTGAGTATGAATCGTCGTATTGAGTTGGTTAGCAAGATGCCACATCGAGACCCTAAGATCTTCAGAATTGACAAGAATCTGACGCAATGAAAGCCATGCATTAACTCTTGGGTGATCAGACCAACGCAAAACGAGTGCTTCATTTTCCGTCAGACACGCCTTAGTACTCCGAATATGACTTTTAGGTAGCAAGCCTCCAGGACCATCTTTATCGCATGTATTAAGTGCAATTATGCCACGTATACCAACATCATTGGCCGCACGACCCATTTCATCAGGGTGTGGGCCTCCAGCCTCCAGAAAACATGTCGTGCCGGAACTAATCATCGACATATAATTCACCATACCACTTAGATAGTAAGCGTGAGCTGCTCCCCACACTTGCATTTTATGGGCTGGATTAGCTCAGTTCATTCCGCAGCATTTCTTGTACTTTTTACCGGATCCACAGGGACATGGGTCGTTTCGTCCGACTTTTGTTGACATGGCCTGGATGTTGGAGAACTGGTCCTCGGAGTCTGACAGGCGCGCGGCATGGAGCGTCTGCACCCAGTCGGGGATGAGATCCGGTGCGGCTTCGTTCAGCAGGGCGGTGAGTCCATCGTTGCTGTTGGTCGTGACTTTGGTCATGGCGATGAGCCTGCGCAAACCGGCAAGAGCGTAGAGCACGTTCTCATCGGGGTCGTGAAGCAGATCGTTCCATACGTCGGGCCGCAACGCCATGGCACGCTCGAAGCCCTCAATCCACACTTCCCAGAGTATTTCGCCATGCAGTATGTCGATATCAAACAGGGGCGCATAACGCCCGCGATCGAGATCACGGAGCACGACGTTGTAATGACGCAGGATCAACCGGAGATCGTTCTCGTGTTCGAGAACAGGCTCCCCCGCGTCTTCGGGATCAAGCGCCACGGACAGCCATTCTGAGGGCAGAATGATGTCGGGGCAGATGACGACACCGGCGAGAAACCCGTCCAGTTCGCTCAACAGCATGGCTGTCTCAAGCCGTACGAGGACGCGTTCGAGCTGACGGAGATAGGGAGGGAGTTTTGTTTGTGGCGGCATGCTACGGTAGCGCAACACATCTGCCAGCCCGGATCAAGACTTTTCAGGTGGCCTGCGGCTTTGCCTGGAGCGACCAGTTCCAGGGCAGGAGGTCATCAATCTGATGCATTGGATGACCCCGGGCAAGGCGATCAAGCACATCCGCCAGCCAGCGTTCCGGGTTCAGTCCGTTGAGGGCGGCGGTGGTGAGCAGGGTATAGAAGATCGCGGCGCGTTCTCCGCCCCGATCTGATCCCAGAAACAGGAAATTCTTGCGCGTGACCGCGATGTTCCTCAGACACCTTTCAGAGAAGTTATTGTCGATGGAGAGGCGTCCGTCGCGCGTATAGGCGCACAAACGATCCCAGCGTTTCAGCGCATAGTTGAACGCCTTACCCAGAGCGTATTTGCTGGAGACCCGTGCTTTCTGGGCTGTTGCCCAGATATGGAAATCCTTCAGGATGGGAACCGCCCGGGCCTGCCGGACAGCCAGGCGCTGGTCCGGTGGCAGCCCTCTGATCTCGCGTTCGATATCATAGAGCAGGCCGATCCTGGCGACAGCCTCTTCGGCCAGAGGGGCTGGCTGCGTGGCGTAGACATCGAAAAAATAGCGGCGCGCATGGGCCATGCAGGCCACCGGCCGGATTGGTGAGGGTTTGCCGTCCTTGTTACCAAAAATCTTTTCGTAGCCCGCGTATGCATCCGAGTGCAGCCAGCCAGCGTAACGCTCAAGATGAGTTCGAGGCCGCTCCCCTTTGCGGTCGGCGCTGTAACAATACAGCATCGCCGGCGGCTCGTTGCTTCCCCATGTGGCGGGATCGTGGCCGTAGCACCAGATGCGGGCTTCTTTCGTTTTTCCCCGCCCCGGCGCCAGCACCTTGATCGGCGTATCGTCCGTCCACAGGACGTCGCGGCTCATGACGTAGGCCTGAATGCGATCGCGCAGCGGCTCCAGCCACCAGGCCCCATGTCCGATCCAGTCGGCGAGCGTGCTGCGATCGATCTCCACCCCATCACGCGCCAGAATCGACGACTGCCGGTACAACGGCAGACCATCCCAGTATTTGGCGACGATCACGCTCGCGATCAGACTGGCAGAAGCGCGTCCTTTCTCGACCGGCAGATCCGGCGCAGGCGCCTGGAAAATCGTCTCGCACGACCGGCAGGCCAGACGGGGCCGCACATAGCGCAGCACCTTAAGGGGGGCGATAATCTTTTCCAGAACCTCGGTGACGTCCTCGCCAATACGCACCAGCCCGTCGGGATTGCACTGCCCACATGCACACACGATGGTGGGGGCCAACTCAATCACCTCACGCGGCAGGTGATCGGGCAACGGGCGACGGATCGCCTTGCGGCGTGGCCTGGGTGTTTCGCCCTTTTCGCGTTCTCGGGCCGCCCGTTCGGCACTGGCCTCGGCCAGCGTCTCCTCAAGGTCGTCGAGCACCAGTTCGAGTTGGTCCATCTCTTTCTGGTGACGCTCGGATTTCTGCCCGTATTTCTGCCGTCGCATCAGGGCCAGCTGTTCACGCGTACGCTCAATCTGTAACTGTAGGGCCGCACAGCGATCATACGCGTGCGCCAGCTTGTCCTCAGCGACCGCAAGCTTCTGCTCCGCAGCACTCAGGGCATGCCGCGCGGCCGCGAGTTCAGCCCGGAGCGCAGCCAGTTCTTCCATCTCATGTGGGGGCATACTGGACATGCCCCAATCCTATCAGATAACCATGGTCAGTACAAGATAGCTGGCCCGTCAGCCAACCACCTGTGGCCTTGCTGTCCAGGCCGTGGCACGCCAGTCAATGGCTTCAACAAGCATCGCCATCTGACCCGTCGTCAGGGACACAGAGCCATCTTTGGCCAGGGGCCATACGAACCTTCCGGACTCAAGACGTTTCATCGCCAGGCACATGCCCTGCCGATCCCAAAACAAAACTTTTATCGTGTCGCCTTTGCGCCCACGGAAAATGTAAATCGACCCATCGTGAGGATCCCGACCCAATGTCGTCTGCACCTGCAACGCCAGGGAATTAATCCCGCGCCGCATGTCTGTCACCCCACAGGCAAGCCATATCCTGACCTCTCCAGAAGGCCAGATCATGGCCGCACCAGACCAGCAACCAGCCGACACACCGCTTCGGGATCAAACGCCCAGTCCGTCCGGATGCTGATGCCGTTGGGCAGAACAATCTCGACGGACGCCATAGGTGACACCTTCCCGGGCTGCCGTGCTGTCAGAGCCGAACTCCCAACATGAACAGGTATGAACCCCTCCTCGGCAGGGAGTCCCATCAAATGCTTGCGCCAGATATAAAGCTGCGCCGGCGCGATCCCATACTGTTCCGCGACAGCCCTGCGGCTTGCTCCAGGAGCGAAGGCTTCCGTGAGGATGCGAACCTTTTCCTGATCGCTCCAGCGACGACGACGAATGACACGGCGACGGATTTCAATCTCCTCGCGCGGTCCAGCCACGTAAGAACTGGTCATATAACTGTCATTACGACCAGTCATATGACCATCAATAATACCTCCAGCACTTAAATTCTTTGCCTCCAGACCATCATCGTGTGTCATGGCATTCGTCCCGTTGTGGAAATCGACAGAATTATCCATCAATTATCCACCCAAACGCTAGGTGGGGAGCAGCTCACGCTTACCTTAGATATACGTCTTCTGGCTCTAGTAAGCTTTCGAATAAGATAAGATTTCTCTTCCAGAAAGGACCTTTTTTGTTGCTTAAACTATTGTTCCCCATAAAAAATTTTTGAGCTGTGTGACAATGAGTATCTATTAATCCTGGCATAACAATCATTCCATGTGCGTCGATTGTTTTTTTTGCTTTAAATTTATTGTTACTTTTATATGTTGGGCCAATCCAAGTGATCTTATTCCCAACTATTGCGATTGCATGATCTGTATACACAATGTTATCTTTTGAAAAAGTTACAATATCGGCGTGTATTATAAGAATATCAGTATTGCAATCATCAGACTTAAAGAGGGTATCTGCGCGCAACAACTTAGGTTTATTTGTAGAAACCGCCAAAGTTGCAGCTGACGCAAGAATATTTCGACGTGTAGTCATGATTATTTTTTTTTTTACATTTTTCCATTTTCTGTATTCCTAACTGGAAAATATATTTAATAAGGAGTGTTATTTTCTCTAAGAACCGTATGGTAGCGTTTCATTAGATCTTGATATTGAGCGCTAACAGATCTACGCATTTTCTCAATATCAATAGTTAAAAATTCTCTATTTTTCATAATGATTTTTCCATTAACAATCACTGTTTGAACATCACGCCCATTACAATTTTGGCTAATAGTCACAACTGGATCAACGACTGGAAACTGATCGTGATCTTCAGCTCCAATCAATACGATATCCGCGTATTTTCCTACCGCTAGACATCCGAGGTTTCGATCTAATCTCGCTATTTTTGCACCATTTCTAATACATACGCTTAAAGCTTCTTCGTAACCCAAGCTTGAAGAATGGTATGGAGTTCCCGAAACAAGGGTTTGTCCCAATACAGCAAAATGAGCAACTTCAAACAAGTCCAATGTGCAACGACCTCCAGGTCCGTCGGTTCCAAGTCCAACCGGAATATTCTTATTTAGCATCGCTTTAAACCGATGAGGGCCGAATCCATAGTTACCAAATGCACAATGGCATGCTGTAGCTTTCGACTTCGAGAATATTTCTAAATCATGATTTGTCATTAAAATAGTATGAGCACAATGTAATCTAGAATTTAAAAGGCCTATATCAGAAAAATACTCAGTTGGTCTACGATGAAATTGCTCCATAGCATAGTCAACTTCATAAGCACCTTCTGATAGATGGGTATGTACAAATGTGTCTAATTCGATAGCAAGATGCGCTAACCCTTTTCTTAACTCCTCTGTTGATACGATGAGTTGTCGTAGTGATAATGATGCTTTTACTGTTTCATGTTTCTCCCAGCGCCTGACAAGCGCCTCATTCTGTTTGAGTGCTTCAGAAGTTGACATGCGGTAAGCCTCTGGGATACTTTCATCGAAATCCATAGTATTCAAAGAGACATAACCTCGAATTCCAACATCACTTGCTGCTCGTGCCATTTCGTCAGGATGCGGTCCTCCTGCTTCCATAAAGCAAGTTGTTCCAACACTAATCATCGAAGTATAGCCTACAAGGCCGCTATAATAAACATCTTCTGGAGTAAGACCTGTTTCAAAGGGTATATAATAATTTTTCCAATGAGGGCTTTTGGAAAGATGCTTACGATGTATCGCAGCTAAACTTCCTCTAAGAAGCTGTTGCCCAGTATGGTAATGTCCATCGACCAAACCGGGCATAGCTATCATACCCGATGCCTCTATAGTTTCTTTTGCAATAAATTTGGTAGGAAATTCTTTTTTAGATCCCATACAAAGAATCTTATTCTCTTTTATAGCAATATATCCATCACGCAGTACCGTATTATCCTTATCAAAAGTTACGATATCGCATCCCTTTATTAATATATCAATATTTTTTTCGTGTTCCATTTTTTTTCCTTTATTTATCGATTGTTTTATTAAAAATCGACTGAAATGCTGCCAGTCATATTAAACCGTGGCATAAGGTAAAAGTTAGATCCAGTTCCACCTGACATCGTCGTTCCATAAATACCTTTCACAGTCCTATAATTGGCAGCTGGTGAAAATATTCCTGTACGAACAAAAGAACCAGTTATATTATTGAAGTTCATTTTGAATACTGGTTTGTGTAATAGCCAGAATGAAGGAAATCTATATCCGATAGCAATGGAATCAGTTATATAGCCTGGTATTTTTTGATCATTCATGAATGTCGCGTACTGTGACCCTGTATAATGGATACCTACATTCCCAAATACGTTCCCATTATCGTAAGTCAGACCAAAATTTGCCATTATTGAAGGAGCTTGAACTGGCCTTAGTCCTTTCGTAGGAAGAAGATCACCTTGAGATGGAATATTTGAGTCCTCTCGTGCGTAAAGATATTCAAAAGAAGCATATGGGCTAAAATGGTGAATAGATGGAGTTGATATCATCAAGTCAAAGCCACGTGCAGTTTGATTGCCTGCATTAATTGTCTGCGAAATTTGAGCTCCATCGACAAAATTTGTTACTGATAATAAACGGTTTGTAATACTGTAATTAAAAAGAGAAAAATCAATTATAATATTTTTGTCTAGGTATCGGTAACCTAATTCTTCCTTAATTGCATATTGTGGTTTAGCATAAGATGGTGCACCAGAAATTTTTCCGTTTGTGATCCCATATGTAAGAAGGAGGCTAGAAGCGTCTGGTAGACGAAAATCTCCCTCAGCATTTAGGTATACTTGGTGGTGCTTATTAATCATGTAGGAAGCAGAAAGTTGTGGCAATGGCACAACATAATTGCTTCCATGGCGATCATTCGTAATTCGATTATGCGCCCACTGATTGATCATTGCTAACTTAAAGCCAGCAGAGATGGTTAATTTATTTTCTAGATATTTAGAAATATGCTCAATAAACAGTGCATGAGTTTCATACCCTGCATTATTATCCCTATTTCGATAGGCTTTTGGTGAATACGAATTATCAACAATATTATAATTTATACCTGTATAATTAAGATTAGAACCAATCCCCCCAAGTGTTTCTACAGTATTGGCATCAGTATAATTATACCAGTAACCAAACTGCAAATGATTGTGTTTGTCAACTTGAATATCAAATTTAGCAACAGCACCAACATTAGGATTATCTATATTCCATGGCGATATATATGGTGTTGTTTGTCCGGGACGTAACGCATCACTCCCTCCTAACGCTACCGGAACGGATTGAGCGCCGTAGTAAGTGCTCCCGCCAGTAATATTACCATAGTGATTTCCAAAACTGCGTAAATCGAAATAATATGGCGAAATATTAAGTGTTATTTTTTTTGACAATACAATATGAGTTGGTGCAGTTAAAAAAACTGTTTCTTGATTGTAACCAGCATTTTTATAATAGCTCGATGGGTTTTGGGGATTATATTCTTTTGCGTAGTTATAATTTGTGTATGATCTATTATTTTTTTCCGCATTAAATGCGGCCTCCCTGATAGATGAATACCAAATATTATCTTGATGATTCCAACTTAAAAATAGCTTTATATTTGATCCGTTTTCAAAGTCTTTACTCATACCAAAGTCAATATGTTTGCGATCTGCTGTCCCTGGTCCATTCCAGTTACGGGCATGAGCATGAGAAAAAGAGATATATGCACGGGGTCCATTTTTGCCAATATCACCCGTGTTGATACGGATAAATTCACGAGACAGATTATTTGTACCATAAGAAAAATCTGTCATACCACCAAACTTGTGACTCGGTGTAATGGTCTGCTCATCCATAACTCCAGCAGCCGCGCTTGTTACGGGCAGGTCGATTGCTACAGTAGCTGGTGTAATTGAAACAGATTTTATATTCTCGGAGTCAACATTGTTTGCTAAATATTGGGCAGAGGATGCAGGAATTCCGTCAAGTGTAATTGCCATATCATTATCGGTTAAACTGCGGCTTAAAATATTACCACCTCTCATACCAGACGAATCAAAATTTTGAACACTAACACTTGGTAGATTTTTTACCAAGTCAAGCGCTGTACTGGTGGGACTTTGCATTTCAATATAAGGCTTGGTAACGGTTTGAACACTGGAAGCACTTGTTTCATGTCTCATCATGCCACCTCCGCGTGTCTTTATTCCTGATACATTTATAGCCTCTTCTTTTGCTTTACCGGTGCTGTCACATTAACTCTGACCTGTGATAGTC
>NZ_LHZQ01000178.1 GCF_001580915.1 Acetobacter tropicalis
CGGCGGCTGATGGTGGTTGAGGAACCGCTGGTTACAAAGTCAGCCGTTAGCGGGCGGATCTGCATCAGCCCATGTGCGCCTGCTCCGGAAACAGCCTGTGGATCAAAATTGGATTCCAGCCGTGTCAGTGCATAGACCAAGGCCGGGTCCATG
Organism: Acetobacter tropicalis; assembly: GCF_001580915.1. GTDB lineage: Bacteria > Pseudomonadota > Alphaproteobacteria > Acetobacterales > Acetobacteraceae > Acetobacter > Acetobacter tropicalis. Next base: position 154 of record NZ_LHZQ01000178.1, read on the forward strand.
GTGAAGCCATGCCGTGGCTTTAGCAGCGGCAACGGTAGATCATCATGTTCTTTGCCATGCGCTTCATGCGCTGCCAGTGCGTCTGACATCTCGGTGGCCAGATCATGAAGGCCAGCAGATTCCGCCACAAGCTGGAAGGAGCGGGCGAGCGTGACATCACGCAGGTCCGGCCAGGCGCGGCGGATGGTGTTTTCAGCCCGTTCCTGCTCGCCCACCTGAAGCAGGGCAAAAACACGACGACCGATCTCTGTGCTGCCAACGGCTTCAATATCAATTTCTGTCAACACGGGGGCGGAGGGCCGGGAGGCTTCCTCCAGCGGTGCAAAATTGATCTTGTGGGTGTGATCCCGGCTGTGGTTGCCCGCAGCGGGGTGCAGGATATGGGCCGCCAGAAGGCCATAGAAACTGTTGGGGAAGGCTTCCGCATGTTGCAGCCATAGATGGCGCGCGCGGTCGCTGCCCAGCTTTTCATGCGCCCGTGCAGCCCAGAAGGCGCAGGCAGCCCGCATTTCCGGGGTGGCGTTGCGGGCGTGGGAAGCGCGTTCAAAGAACGGCGCGGCCTGCGCATACTGTTCCTGCTGCCACAGGGCCACCCCCGCTATAAACCCGGCGAGAGCATTGTTGCCCTTGGCGCTTTCAACAGCAGTCCGGGCAATATCCAGCGCAAAATCTGTCTCGCCCGCATCCAGCATGGCCTGTGCGGTCTCGGCCTGAAGCTGTGCGGCATAGGCGGGGGTCATGCCTGGTGTGGCGGTAATCAGTTTCAGGGCGCTGTGTACGCCCTTCAGGCCCCACCCCGTGCGTTCCCGTAAGGTGCGGTCCAGCAAGGGGTTGCGCGTATAATCGCGGGTGAGCGGATCAGCCGGAATGGTCGCATGTTCGGGGGTCAGATGCTCGCCTGCCGGAGCAGGAGGCAGAGGGCCCCCACGCTGTGGCAGGGCTGCCAGCCGGGCCCATATGGCGGCGGCATCGGCGTAGGAGGTATATTTTTTCAGCCAGCCCCGTAGTTCTGTCGCACCGGGGTGGTAGGCGGGGTTGAGGTAACGGTCCGCCTCAATATCGCCCAGCAGGGTGGAATCTGTCAGGCGGGTGGTGCTGGTAATGGCTTCCGCAAAGGCCCCCTGCCGTTGCAGGCGGAAAATGGCGCGGATCTGGGTATCAACTTCAGGGGATAGGGGCTTCGGCAGAGGGATGTCATCCCCTTCCGGAAACGCCTGCCTGGGCAAGACCATCGCCAGCTCCTCGCTGTGCGTGTCTGGCCCGGGTTCGGGCGGCTTGGCATGGGCGCGCGTCGCTACGACGGTTGCACTAGCCAACAGGGCTGCTCCGGCCATAAAGGCCCTCGCTGCGATATTATGAGAAATTTGACCTATCGCTCGCATGGCTGGCGGGGTCTATGAGGTTCTGCTCCAAAAAGCAAGTTTGGTGGTCCGGAAGCACAGCGGGGCCCTCCTTTGGGTACGGGGCAAAGGCCCGCCTGAATAGCGGGCAAATTATTAAAGAACTACTTGTGTTTCTTAAGGAAAATTCTGTTCGATCACTGCATGATTATTTTTGTGTCAGGATCATGTTCCTGTTGTCACAATCTGTTTTCAACCATTTTGCTGTAGCATTTGGGCAACAAGCAGTAGATCGTTCCAGATGTCCTTTCTGGCAGTCGGGCTGGCACGTAATTGCAGCGGGTGTCGCATGATCAGGGCAGGTACGGGGGCAGGCAGACCGGCTACACTTACTGGCTGCCAGCTTCTACGCGGCAGGGCCTTGTTGGTTCCCGTTAAAAGGTGGGCAGGCAGGCGTCCGCACAGCAGAAGCCGCTGCGGGGCAAACAGGGCAATGGCCCGTTCCAGAAATGGCTGGCAGATGCGGCGTTCAGCGTCTGTAGGGGGGCGGCCTCCCGGCGGTCGCCATGGCAGGGCGGTGGCCAGCAGCAGTGAATCCCGTGCCAGCCCGATGGCGCTCAGCATCTGGTCCAGCAATGTGCCGGACCGGCCGGAAAAAACATGGCCGCTCCGGTCTTCATCTGCGTCTGGAGCCTCCCCGATAATCATCAGAGGAGCGTGCATGGGCCCCTCCGGGAAGAGGGTATGCATGGCTGTTATGCGCAGTGAGCAGGAATCAAACTGCTCCAAAGCGGTGCGCAAGGAGTCGGGAGTGGTCGCTGCCGCGGCGACAGCGTGCGCCTGTGCCACGCTATCGGCCAGCAGAGCGGGACCTGCGGCGGGCTGGTGCGTGGGCGCTGCGGCGGGCGGGCGTTGCGCCGGGGCAAAAGCTGGCGTTCCCACGGTTTTGCGGGGCTGTATGCCTGGTGTTGCGTGAGGAGAATGTCTCTGGGGGGTGACGTCCTGATGCCCTTGCCCCTGATGAAGGGACTCTTGATAGGCAGGGATAGGAGCAAGCCGGGCCAGCCGATGATCTATCGGTGTATCCTCAACAGCCGTGTCCACCCCCCATTCAGCATAGAGGCGAAGAAGAGACAGAGCGCCATCCATCATGTAAACCGTACGATGTGTAGGAGTGTTTGGCGGTTGGCTGCGGGCAGGGTAGAGAAGTGTCCGCTGTTCATGTCATCCTCCCCAGTCATTGCCGGAACGGGGTGCGCCCGAAGGGCTTTCGGGCCTGTGCCGCTCCTGGATAGGGTCATTATGCTGTTTTGTCGCCTTCTGCCTACGGTTTTCCTGCTGCTTTCTGCATCCGTGCTGACTCCCGCCCTTTCGGCGCAGGGGGCGCAGGCGGCTGAAGCCAGATCATCGGAGCCGCATCAGGATCAGGCTGACAGTCAGCACGGGCATGTCGATTCGGGCGCTTTTCTGACAGCTGTGGTTGCAACCCATAACGGGGATGACCTGGACGCCGCGCGTGCCTTTCGCGCCGCGGCAGCGGCGGATCCGTCCAACAAGGACCTGGTAAAGCAGGCTTTTGTGCGCAGCGTGATGGCAGGAGACCCGGAAGCGGTGCCGTTGGCCAAGATCAATGCGGCCTTGCCGGGTGGGCAGACCATTATCTCCTCACTGGTTTTGGGGAACGATGCTGCGGTGCGCGGAGACTGGCCCGCCGCCTCTCGCTATTATCAGCAGGCCGGGGCAGACCCCATGGCACATCTGATCATGCCCATGCTTCAGGCATGGTGCCATCAGGCACAAGGTCATGCGGATGAGGCCATTGCGGCCCTGACCCATATTCAGGGGTCAGTGCTGGTGCCGTTCTATACGCTCCATGCTGCCCTGATCGCGCAGGTTGCGCAGAAAAAGGCACAGGCGGGAGATCTGTTTGCGCAGTCCGCCCGCCTCATGCCGGGGTATGACCTCCTGCTAACGCGGTCCTATGCCGCCTGGTACTGGGAACAAGGGGAGCAGACCAAGGCGCGCACGCTGCTGCGTTCTATGCTTGAGGCTGATCCGGTTCTGGCGCTCGCGGGTACGCAATTGCAGGCGTCCATCAGTCATGTCCCCGTTTCATCTTCCCAGCAGGGGCTGGCCCGCGCGTATGTGTTGACGGCTTTTCTGTTAAGGCAGCAATCGCTCCAGCAGGCTCGTCAGAGCGCCGCCGGGCAGGAAAACCGGCCCATGCCGAATGATCATCAGTTTGATGAAGCCTCCCGCCTGATGCTGGGGTTTGCGCTTGGGCTTGATCCGCATCTGGCGGAAGCCCGTCTGATGCTGGCAGAAATTCAGGATGATGAGGGACATCAGGCGGCGGCACGCGAAACGCTGCTGCGCATCCCGCAAACAGACCCGCTGGCTCCCGTTGCAGCTTTCCGGCTTGCGTTGGCGGATAGCGTAACCGGCCATCTGGATGAAGCGCTGGATAAACTGACCCGTCTTGCGCAGGCGTCTCCCAACCTGGTTCTCCCCGTCCGCGCGCTAGGTAATACGCTGTCTGCCCAGAAAGACTGGAAAGGGGCCATTGCGGCTTATACGCAGGCCATAGCGCTCGCAGGCCCTAAAAAGACGGTGGACTGGTCCCTGCTGTTTCTGCGCGCCATGGCGTATCATGAGGTAGGAGACTGGGTACACGCCAAGGCAGACTTAAAGGCGGCTCTGGCCCTTGCCCCGGATGAGCCCATGCTGCTCAACTCGTTGGGATATTCCATGGCGGAACGGAAGGAAGATCTGCCGGAGGCAGAGAAACTGCTGCGCCGGGCTGTAATGCTCGCTCCGCAGGATGCCGCCATCCGGGATAGTCTGGGCTGGGTGCGGGTGGAGCAGGGAGACCTCAAGGAAGGGATCATGCTGCTGGAACAGGCAGCCGAGCAGACTCCGGAGGACCCGGAGGTCAATTATCATCTGGGTGAAGCCTACTGGCGCGTTGGGCGGCATAGTGAGGCCGTGGATCAGTGGAACGTCGCGCTTGGTCTGAAGCCTGAACCGGGAGATGAGGCTCTTATCCGCGCGGCTCTTGCGCGGGCTGCGGCAGGAGGTGACAAGAAAGCCGAACAGATCCAGCACGCCTCTCCTCCAAAGGTGGAGGTACCCGCAGACCAGTCAGGAGGAAAGCATACGCCGTGATGTCAGCTACAATGGACCCATCCACACAGACTCTGACAGAACAGGCTCACGCCAAGATAAACCTGTATCTGCATGTTACGGGCAAGCGGCCGGATGGTTATCATCTGCTGGATAGTCTTGTCGTGTTTGCAGGAGCCGGCGACAGTTTGCAGTATGAACCCGGCCCGGAGCCGCTGCATCTGGAACTCACCGGTCGTTTTGGCAAGACATTAGGGGCGGATGCCGCCGGACCCGATAATCTGGTCATGAAAGCAGCAGCGGCGCTGCGTGCGGTCAGCGGCTCTTCAGCTCATGTGCAAGGTGGCAGGCTTGTTCTGGCAAAGGAACTGCCTGTAGCGTCAGGCATTGGCGGTGGTTCGGCAGATGCTGCAGCGGCCTTGCGTCTGCTCGCGCGGGCATGGCAGGTGGATGTTCCTGTGGGTACACTCATGCATCTGGCGGAAAAACTGGGCGCGGATGTGCCGGTCTGTGTAGCCAGTCAGGCAGCCCGCATGGAAGGCATAGGGGAACATCTTTCCCCCGCGCCCTCCCTGCCGGAGTGCGGCATGGTGCTCGTGAATTCTGGGCAGGCCGTCTCCACGCCAGATGTCTTTCGGAAACGCGATGGTGCGTTCCGTGAGCGGGCGGCGTTGCCGACACATTGGAAGACGGCTCAGGCCATGGCGGCAGCTTTGACTGAGTTGGATAACTGCCTTGAAGCGCCAGCCTGTCAGGTGTGTCCGCCCGTGAAAACCGTTCTGGCTACTCTTGCTGAGCAGCCCGATTGTCTTCTGGCCCGGATGAGTGGCTCGGGTGCCACCTGTTTTGCTCTTTTCCCATCAGCCGAAAGTGCACGGAATGTTGCGCACAAGCTGGCTGGGGAGCAGGCATCCTGGTGGGTGTGGGGTGGCGCATTGGCGTAAGTTGCGCTGGCGGTCCCGGCACAAGCACCCCATATTGACAGGATCGACTCTTCGGCGCTGGGTGGACACCTGCCGCAGGATGAGAGCCATGGGGGAGCCTCCGGTTTTTGTTTATGAGGTGTATGGTAAAGCGTACGGATCACAGTGAAGGCCATCAGGAAGAGGTGCGCATCATGTCTTCAAAAATAGACCTTACGCTGTCTGACGATCACAAATCGGTTCAGATGACGCTTTCCGGTGAAGGAACAGAACCCAAAGTGGAAGTTCCTCTTTCACTGGAGCAGGTCACGCATCTGATTGCCGTGTTAGGCCGTGTGCGGGAGACAATGCTGGCGGAGGAAGAGGTGCAGCCTATTGAGGGTGCTCGGTTTACGCCCGTCACACGCACTCGTTGGGCGCTTCAGCCGGAAGCACGGACAGAGGGCTCCGTTCTGGCGTTCCAGCACCCCGCGTTTGGGCCTATTGGTCTGGTGCTGACCCCCGAGGATTCAGACCGGCTGATGCGCGGGTTGCATCTGCACCAGCAATTGCGGCAGGAGCAGAAAGCCAACCGCGGCAAACTGAACTGACCGAAAAAGAGGGCGCATGATCGCCCTTACTGTCAGGACATTTTTCGTATTGTGAAAAAGGATTAAGCAGATGAGGCTTAGTGCACGTAATCAGCTTACAGGAAAAGTGGTCGCTATTCAGAAAGGTGCGACAACCTCGCACGTCAGCATCGAACTGACGGGCGGGGCTATTGTCATGGCGGCTATTACCAATGAAGCCGTTGCTGATCTGGGTCTGACCGTTGGCGAACCCGCAACGGCGGTTATCAAGGCCTCGGATGTCATGGTCGGGGTGGACTGATTTTCCGTTCATGGTGGCTGCATGAACGCTCAGCCCAGCCGAACTTATCGAACAGGCAGGTGGGACTGGCGATGGAAAACCACCAACGGTTGATTTTGATTATCTAGAAAAGTCAGCACATCTCCGGTGGTGTTTATCTGCCACTGTCGGGTCTGCTCAAGGCTTGCAAGAAAGGTGCGTTCTCTTTCTGCGGTGGTGGAATCCAGGCACGCTCTGCGCGTGGTGGCAATGGGGCCAAACTGGAGCGTCTGTTCTCTCACAGTCATGGTGCCGTTGATCTGATTGCAGATGGTAGAGCCCGCAACAGTTCCGTCTTCGTGCAGTTCCAGAGAGGGGGTTGGCGTTCCGTCTTGCAGAAGTGTTTTTCCCAATGTTTGCACATACCATGACCCCGCCAAGCCAGGGGATGGTCGTTTAGCACCATGGCGGCGCAAGGTCAGAAGAATATCTGACTGGTTTTTCAAATTAAGAGGTGTTGGCATTGGTGTTTTGAACCATGGCTGCCCATCAACCAGAAGAGTGGCGGTGACACCGTAGGCCCGGTTGGGTTTAAGCAGATTGCTGGCCAAAGTCACGCGAAACGGGATGGGAACCTGACGTGTGGTGGCAAAACTGGCACGAGAGATGGTTTGAGGTTGCGTGGGTCTGTTGGTCATATCTACTACGCGAATTTCCACCGTGGCAGGTGGCAGGGCTATCCGTTCCCGATAGGTGACGCTTCCATGCAGCGTTATGGAGGAAGGCGTCTGCGCCGCCACGGTGAATAATCCTCCTGAGCCAAGCGCCCCGACAATTCCGAGTACTATAGCCCGGCGCAAAAAGGATAATGACATGTGCCCTCCCGTGGCATGATGCATGGCCGGACATTTCTTTATGCTCACGTCCGCAGAATAAAAAACGGGCGGACGGTTCTCCCCCACTCAGGCGGAGGGAAAGGGAACGCCGGGGTCGTGTTGATTAAAGAATAGAACCCGTTTCCTGCCCATCGGTTGCGTGCAGATGACTTGGGAAAGAAAGAGGGAAAGCGGTTTCAGCCGTTCCAGCAGGCTGTATTTCTCAAAAAAGCAGAAGAGAGAGTAATGAGGAGTGCCGCAACAAAGAATTAGTGGAAGATCTTCAACCTGACGATTAGCCCAGTCTGGTTGAAGAAGATCTTTGTCAGACACCTCTAACAGATTTCCACGTCTCTCTTATGGAACGTTGTTAGAGGCAGAGGCTCCCGTTATTTGCGGCCTGAGCGGATGTGGGAAATGAGCCCTGTCAGGCCCGCGGCCAGCATGGCGCCAACCACACCCGCGCGCACGCTTGATGTGACAAAGAAAGAGAGCGGACTGTCCAGCCTGCGCGCTTTAGCGTCAAAAGCTCCATGAGCAGAGAACGCGCCCGGAACGCTTTCAAAGAGATCATCCTTGGCGTTTGTATTGGCACAGGTTTTTTCAAGCTGGGCTTTATATCCGTGATCGGCCATGCGCTTTTCGCGGCATCCCGGCCCGAGAAGGCTCCAGATGGCGGCAAAACTGTTGCTGGGCCCAATGGAGATGGACCGGCTGCTGGTGAAGGCCGCCCGGCAGATGGCTTCCGCCGCCACTTCGGGTTCGTATACAGGCCCCACTGGTTTCAGGCGCTTGCCGGTGGTGTTTCGGGTCCATCCATAATGCGGGGTGTTGATGGAGGGCAGGTCCACCATCACAATTCGGATACGGTCTGCATCATGCAGCAGTTCCGGGCGCAGGCTTTCACAGAACCCGCGCAAGGCAGCGCGTGATCCGTTTTCCACAGCCTGAAGCGGCAGGCCGCGCAGGGAGGGAGCAAGATCAAGGTTGATAATAGCCCCGTGGCCACGGCGGCGCATGCGTTCAAGCGCTGCCAGCGTGCCATTGACGCTTCCCAGGTAAGTGACTTCCGTGGCGCGACGGATATCCTGTGCGGAGAGGGTGGCGACCTGCCCCACGACCGTTGCCCCGGCACAGTTGGCCCATGCGGTAATGGGGCCGAGTTCGCTTTCCACCCGGTCCGCCGCTTTGGCAACGGCGTCTGCATCTGCAACGTCTACCGGAATAACGATGGTGCGAATGGAATGGGCCGCAAGATCCTGCGCAGTATCATTCAGGCGGTCTTCATTACGGCCCAGAAGGGCAACGTCAAACCCTGCACGGCCCAGCGCACGGGCGGCGGCGCGGCCAATGCCTGCTCCGGCACCGGTAACAACAGCAATCTGGGATGGCATGTGGTGATCTCCCTTGCCTTCAGGCGTGGTTCAGTTGTGACGGATGTTGTGCCCCGCTCGTGGCCGTCCTGCAAGTTGCGGGCGGTGCCGGGCAGCTTTGCGAAGGGGGTAGGAACAGGCGGTTTGGGGGCTACAGATAACGGAGCGCGAGTATGCCACTCACCAGCAGAATGGCAAAAGCCCCCATCACCACGGGCAGGCGTGTTTCAATAAAGGCCTGAATGGGTGGCCCGAACCTGCGCAGAAGAGCCGCAACCAGAAAGAACCGAAGCCCTCGCGTGATGGCGCTGGCGGCCATGAACGGTCCCAGAGCGAAATGCGCCATGCCGCTGGCGATAGTGACAAACTTGTAGGGGATAGGGGTCAGCCCTTTGAACAGGACGATCCATACCCCCCACTGCCGGAATTTCTCCTGCAAATTTATCAGCGTTTGTTCCGCATGATAAAACCGTACAATGGGCATAGCCAGATAGTCCAGCAACATGGCCCCGATCATCCAGCCCAGAACGCCCCCGGCCACACTGGCCACAGTACAGATGGCAGCATAACGCCAGGCCTGCTGGCGTTGGGCAAGAACCATTGGTACCAGCAGTGTTTCAGGAGGGAGCGGGAAAAAGCTGGCTTCTGAAAATGCGAGCACAGCCAGCCAGAGTGGGGCGTAGGGGCTGGCGGCATGCTTCAGCACCGCTGCGTAAAGGCGGTTCAGCAGGGAGGGGCGGGCAGGGGCGGTTACGTCAGGCATGGCGGGACAGATGCCACGGGCTCAGCCATTACACCAGAGCCCATGGCGTTGTTCGCGCGCGGGATGAGGTTACATCCTTTCACGGCGCAGAACGTTCTCGGCCTTGGTGTGGATGGTGTCATATTCTTCCTGCGTCAGCGTGCCGCGATGCAGCATTTCACTGGCGCGTGCCAGTGCATCCCGCGCGTGGGAGGCATCAGGAATTGGGTAACGTCGGCCCGGGAGGGCGAAAGCATCATCCGGCAGGGCGTTGCGTTCTTCGGTTGTCAGTTTGGACATAATCCTGGTCCTCGTCTGGTTCACACAAATCTGGTGTGTTGTTCAGTTCGTCCAGTTCTGCCATGGCGGCTTCGGCACTTACGGTCGGGACGTCTGACGCCGGGACCGTGCCCGGCTTGCTGGCAGCAACCGGCCCAGTGAGTGTCCGCGTAACGCGAAACGCGGTCAAGACCGCCAAGGTGCCAAACACAATCACGCCAGCCGCCTGCCCAATCTGTACCCCTGCCGGCCCAAAGCGTGTGCCCAAGCCCACAAACGGAATAGTGCCCAGTGTAGCTCGCCCCCAGTTGAACGCCGTTGAATACAGCGGAAAACCAAGGTTGTTGAACGCAGCATTGGCCACAAACAGCATCCCGACAAATAGATAACTGCCAATGGTAAGCGAGCAGAACAGGTGGATCAGCATGGCGGCATCACCATGGGCATTGAATACTGCCACCACATAATTCTGCATGGCTGCCAGAATGATCCATGTAAGGCCAATGCTGACCATTACCAGTTTCAGGGCTGCGGCCAGCGTCTCCCGCACGCGCTGGTATAATCCTGCTCCCATATTCTGCGCCATGATCGGCCCGATGGAACCTGTGAGGGCAAATACCAGAGAAAACAGCACGGGTACCGTGCGTTCTATGGAGGCCTGGCCTCCCACAGCTTCCAGCCCAAATCGCGCCATGGACTGTGTAACGTAAACGCCACCCAGCGGGGTTGCGAGATTGGTAAGAATGGCGGGCATGGCAACTGAGGCCACATGCCGGGAATCAGGCACAATGCGGCTAAGGGTGGGCCACGTCATCATATCATGTCGCAGGGCTCCGCGCAGACCGGCCAAGGCAACCACAAGGCGCGAAATCACGGTGCTGATGGCTGCTCCCGTCAATCCTTCATGCAGCCCGAAAATCATGATCGGGTCCAGAATGGCGGCCACCACGGCCCCCAGAAGGGTGATGTGCATGGAGCCTTTGGCGTCTCCCACCACGCGCATCAGGGCGGAGCAGTTCATACCCATGCAAATGAGTGGCAAAAACGGGCTGACGGTCTGCAGATAGGTGGTGGCATGCGCAAGGGCATCCCCTCGTGCCCCAAAGAGGGAGAGGATAGGATGTGCGGCAATCATGGTACCCAAGCCGAGCACTGTGGTCAGCCCCAGCATGACTGCCAGAGCGGACGAGGCAATCTGTCGGGCTTCCTCATGCCGTCCGGCGCCGATCTCCCTGCCGGTGGCCGCGCTGATCCCGATGGTCAAGCCAATGGCAACGGCAATCTGTATTCCGATAACTGCGCCCGCAAAGCCTATGGCGGCGGTCAGAGCTGTCTGGCCCAGATGCGCGATATAGACCATGTTGAGCATATCAACCGCAAAAACGGCCATCAGTCCAATAGCCCCGGTGCCCGCCATAACCAGAACATGCCGCATGATGCCGCCTGTGGTGAAACAGGCTTTTTGTCTGGATGGAGGGTCTTTCGGGGGCATGCGTACTCCGTTCCAGCGCCCAGCAGGCAGTCGTGACGATTCTTCTTAGTATGTCATGTCCATGCACTGGTGCGAATGGGGGAAAGACAAACCCGACATGCCAGAGCAGAAAAGCGTCCTCCGCTAGAGCCCCAAGGAGGCTTTAGCGTTGCTCCTGTTCGTCCGCAGTGATGGTGTCTGATGGTGAAGCGGCTGGCGGCGCGTCTTCCTCAAGGATCTGGGCAACGGGTTGGCCGAGATACGCCTCCAGCACCTCATCAGTCGGCCCATCCATTTTGATCTTGCCTCCGTCCAGCCAGATCAGGCGGTTGCACCATTCGGCCATGACATCGGCAATATGGCTGGAGAGCACCAGAATATCGGCTTTTGAGACCAGCGTTTCCAGCCGGGAGCGGGCGCGTTGCCTGAAGGAAGCATCCCCCGCCATGAACCATTCGTCCATCAGGAGCACATCGGGCATGATGGCTGTGGCCAACCCGAAGGAGAGACGGACCATCATACCCGAACTGTAGGTCTGCACTGGAAGGTCCATGAAGGAGCCCAGCCCGGCAAACGCCTCTACATCTTCCTCTACGGCCTGAATCTGGGGTTTGGAGAGCCCTGCGAACATGCCGCGTAAGTGGATGTTTTCTCGGCCTGTCAGTTCATTGTTCATGCCCAGTGAAGGATCAAGCAGCGTGCCGATATTGCCTTCAACCATCACGCTTCCCTTGACGGGCTCATAAATTCCAGCCAGCGCCCGTAGCAATGTGGTCTTGCCCGCGCCATTTCCTCCCACCAGACCTAGCCGATCGCCGGGGTTCAGGGTGAAGGTAATGTCCTGCAAGGCTTGCACCACCACGCGGTCCCGCCTGTCCTGCATGAAGCGGCTGCCCAGAGAGGTCTGCACAGTCTTACGCAAGCTGCGGGCCGTTCCATGATAGAGCGGAAAAGAGACGTCCAGCCCCTGAACTGTAATGCCTGCCATTTTTTACACCCAATAGGCCAGACGCGCCCGCATGCGGGCAAACAGCAGGAAGGTCAATACGCCCAGGCCGGCAGACCATCCCAACGCAGCGGGCCATACTGCGGCTTTCACAACTTCGCCCGTAAGCGGTGCGCGTAGAATTTCCATCAGCGGGAACAGTGGGTCCAACAACAGCCAATTCTGGCCAAAGGACATGAGCGCCGGCTTCCAGAGCACTGGCGTGACAAAAAACAGGATCTGCATGGTGCTGGCCACAATGGGCGGAACATCCCGAAAGCGTGCGCCTAAAATGGCCAGAAGCAAGGTTGCTACAAAACTGTCAACAACCCAGACCAGCAGCCCGAGCGGAAGAGTCCAGGACCAGGCGGGGCTGACGTGAAACCACAGAAAAACCACCACAACCACCGGAATGTTGTGCGCAACCGTCAGCCAGTTACGCACCGTCGCGCGCAGAACATGCAAGGTGTAAGGCATTCGGGCTGAATGGATCAGCCCTGCAGCGGAGGTAAAGGTCCGGCAGCCTTCCTGTAATGTGCTGCTGGCAAACCCCCACAGAACAAGCGAGAAAGTGAGGAAGGGCAGATACTCATGGACATCCATACGCATGAGGTAGGCGTAAAGCACCCCCATGGCGGCAATCATGATGGCGGTGGATGCCGTCAGCCAGAATGGCCCCAGGATGGACCCCCGATATCGCAGTTTGATATCCAGCCAGCCCAATGTGCACCCCAGTCTGGCCTGCTTCAGGCCATCGACCAGATCCTGCCATGCATGCCTGAAATAGGATGCGCCTTTTTCCGGAACGAGATGGAGCACGGGTTCAGCCTGGCGCTGAGGCACCGTAGCATCTGCTGGGGGGGAGTTCTGCATGGTATCCATGATAAGGTATGGCGATAGAGAACAGTGCCTTTGAGTGCAAGAGCAGGGGCGTGGGAAGGGCTTTTTTGCCACGGTGCGCGCAGGTGTGGCCTGAGGGGCGCGCTGGGTGGATGACAAGAGGGGCGCCGGTTGCTAAACCCCCCACGACTCACCGCCCATCTGCCAACCTTGATAATGCCGGGAATCATCCGTACCATGAAGATCGTCGCCTGTAACAGCAACCTGCCGCTGGCCGAGGCAGTCGCTACCGAACTTGGCATGCCCCTGTGCAACGTGACCGTACGCCGGTTTGCCGATATGGAAGTGTTTGTTGAAATTCATGAAAATGTACGTGGTGAAGATGTGTTCGTGGTGCAGAGTACCTGCACGCCCACCAATGATAACCTGATGGAATTGCTGATCATGCTGGACGCTCTGCGTCGCGGATCAGCTCGCCGTATCACGGCTGTTATGCCCTATTTCGGGTATGCACGGCAGGACCGCAAATCTGGTCCCCGTACACCTATCAGCGCCAAGCTGGTGGCCAATCTTCTAGTGGAAGCCGGAGCCAACCGTGTTCTGACACTGGATCTGCACGCCATGCAGATTCAGGGCTTCTTTGATATTCCGGTGGACAATCTCTATGCCGCCCCTCTGTTCGTGCGGGATATCAAGGAACGGTATGGTGACCGTGACCTCATGATCGTGTCACCGGATGTTGGGGGCGTGGTGCGGGCTCGCCAGCTTGCCCAGCGCCTGAACACAGACCTTGCCATTATCGACAAACGCCGTGAACGGGCCGGTGTGTCTGAAGTCATGAACGTGATTGGCGATGTTAAAGGCCGTCACTGCCTACTGGTGGATGATATTGTCGATAGTGGCGGCTCACTGTGCAATGCTGCGCAGGCCATTTTCAATAACGGTGCGGCGTCTGTCGGTGCTTACGTGACGCATGGTGTGCTGACCGGCAGCGCAGTTGAGCGGATCAGCAATTCCTGTATTGAAATGCTGACATTGACGGACAGCATCAAGGCGACGGAAAGTGTTACCGCAGCGGCCAATATCCGCCAGATTACCATTGCGGGGTTGCTGGCGCGGGCCATGCGGGCTGTGTCTGATGAAAGCTCCGTTTCCTCCCTTTTTGATTGAGAACAATGTCTCAGCTTAGCCTCCGCCCTTACTGGTACCTCCGCCATGGTCAGACTGACTGGAATCGGCAGGGTCTGTCTCAGGGGCGCACAGATGTGCCCCTGAATGAGACGGGGATTGCTCAGGCCGATACGGCGGCCAAGCTGTTTGAAACAGGTGTGAGCCAGTATCCGGCATTTACTCACATCGTCAGTTCTCCATTGGACCGTGCCTTCCAGACCGCAGCCATTGTGCGGGAAGGGCTGATAGCCAAGGGCTTTGAAGCGCTTCCTCTGGAAACAGATGAGGGGTTGGAAGAGGTCTGCTTTGGGGAGCAGGAAGGTCTCCCCATGGGGGACTGGTATGATAGTTGGATTGCTGGTGATTATACTCCAGCAGGGGCTGAACCTTTTGCCCGGTTACGGGCAAGAGCCGTTGAGGCTGTAAACCGCGCAACGGAAAATGGTGGCATTCCTCTGATTGTTGCTCACGGCGCACTGTTTCGCTCGTTACGCGCTGCCATGAACTTGCCAGCCAATGTGCGTCTGCCGAATGCAACACCGCTTTGGTTGGAACCCGGTGAGGCTGACGAGAAGCCGTGGTCTCTTACTGTGATAAACGCCGAGTAAGGATCTTTCCTGCAGCACTTTTTTCCTACTGAGATAATGGGAAAAATGCTGACGCGCAGTTATCGTTTCTTGTGAGCGTCTGAAATTTTCCCGGATCATAAAGAATCTGCGCAAGTCTGGAATATGGCATGTGCAGCGGTACATTGATGCCCCCACCTGCGTGACGAATACGTTCAGCAGGGGCCCCTATATCATACACAATTGCTGGTTTATCCGTCATCCAGATTTGCGTCAGGACGTAAGACCACGTTTCAGGCCAGATAGAGGGAAGAAAAAACCAATCTATGGTGCACGCTGTGACGAAGACTTTGATTTCAAATTCTTTGTAATTTCCAGTTATTTTGACAACACCAGTTTCCAGAAGGGCATTGTCATCACAACTGTATCCAATCAGAACAAATTCAATGGGTAACGTGTTTTGAGCAATAAAGCGGGCTAACGCCAGAATCTGATAAAACCCTTTTTCCACACTGATTGCGCCCAGAATGCCAATAGTTCTCTTGGGACGAGAGAAGGGCAAGGAGAAAGAAATATTCTCAACATTCCGGATACTCTCCCAAGGGACGACATTCACTGGAATATCAAAATATCGACGCAAACGTTGGGCTGTATCATGAGAGGGCGCAATAACCTGTTCCGCCTGTTCAAGAATGGTGGCGCTTTTTTTGCGTAATGCCGTAATGGAGCAGCTTTCCCCGGTTTTGCTCCCGTTTTCGATCAGGCAGGCCTGACACCCTTCTTTGCCGGGTTCACCACAATAGAGTCCGGTTTTTTGTGTCAGGGTGATTTGTGGGCAAAACCATGAATAATCATGAATATAAACATCATAAGGTAGGCCAAGCCGAGTTATATGGAGAATATTGTCAAGGCCATTACCAATATAGCTATGAATTTCGATTTTCTGGCAATCAAGCTCTTGGACGAGATACCGTAAAGAAGAAAGGCTTCGAGGAATGATCAGATTGGGGAACTCATTTTTCAGAATGCTTTCAAGTCGCCAAACTGTGTGTCCGTTTTCCAGTATGTCCGGTTTCAGGATGAAGGCTGCATAGCCTTGTGTTGTATAATGGATGGCCCGATGGCCGACATGCCGTAAAATGCCCCCTGCACGATCATGCATGATAAGAAAAACAGATTTCTGCAAACTATGATCTTGTTTGTAGCGGGTAAGATCAAGTCGTCGTCTATAAAAAAACAGAGGGTCTCTCTGCTGCCACCTGCGAATAAGCTGGTCATACCCTTTGTGCAGATCATTCAGGATAGAAAGGTTTCGCCGGATCAGATCTGTTTTTACATGACTGAATGATTGGCTTTCTGCGTGTCCAACATAGGTTCCCAAACAGGCAACATGTCTCCAGCCTAACGCGGCTGCTCGGCGTGAAAAATCGTTCTCCTCGCCGTAACCTTGCGCAAAAATATCCTCCCTTAACAATCCGACGCTCTTCAAGCAGTCAGACTTTATATACATGCAAAATCCATGTGCGGTTGGAACCTCTGGAAGTTCACCCTGCCATGTCTGTATCATTATGGTATTTAAATTTTCACACTCTTCTATTGTTGGAAGCGGGTTGTTTCCATTTTTATTTGGATAGCTGAATATAGTTGCATTATTTGATAGCGGTGTGGCTGTTCCGATATCGTCTTCTGAATAAACGGCTTTCTGAAGCTGAAAAATCCATTTTTCTGAAACGAGCGCATCACTGTTTAAAAGGATCACATCTTCATCAGTGTTTCTTTGACGCATTCCTCTATTGGCGGATGCAGGAAAGCCTTTGTTCTGTTTGTTATGGAGAAGAGTGATACGATATTTTTTCGAGACATCCTCCAAATAATCAGTGAGCTCTTTATTGGGAGATTTGTCATTGATAATGATAATACGGGCATTGTCTGGTTTGTAACGTATAACCTGCTGCAGACATAAACGGGTTATATCAAAGCCATTATAAACGGGTATGATAATGGCAACTCTTTTGATGGTATTGTGCGTTGAGAAAGACGGTTTCCGGCATATTGCGGGAAAAGCTTCTCGCGTTGCACGAGCATATGAAAGAGCCTGTTCTGCTAGAATATTTATGTGCAAGGGGCTTCCATACAATGGCAGTCCCATTTCTGTTTTAACTGAAAAATGCTTTCCTAAAAAAGAAATTTTTTTAAGAGAGATGGAGAAGTATGGAAGGCATGCTTCTCCAGAAAGAGTTCTGATATCAAATAGTTTTGTGGGACGAGTTACTATTTGGATATGCTTGCGAGTGGGATATGAATGGGGATGGTCATCCCTATCGGGGGCCACTGTAACAGACAGTTTTACAGGTCGTTCTGGTTCTGAACGGTAGCACGCCCATCCTTTGATGTGCTCTTCTGTTGCTTCCACATAACCATCAATTTTTAGGAAGTTTTCGATATCAAAAATACCATTGATATATTTTCTATAAGGATGTTTTATAATAACAGAACAGGCATTCTTCCATTTTTCCGGGAGGTCGATCTCTAGCTGAGGACCCTTCCTGACAAAGGTAAAAGAGTTCAAAGGAAGAGTGTTCGTATCAATAGAGATACTCAAATCGTCTGTGCAAAAAGATGTATAATCAATGAGCGTTAGCTTTCCCTGTAAGGAAAGAGAAACCCATCCATCATAATTGTTCTGGGCAGTGATGGTTTTTGCCAGGATGTCAAAAATAGGGTGAGGCAGGCGGACATAATGTGTCAAATAGTCAATAAGTTCGTCTTTTGCGGTAGCCCAATTTTGAAACTGGACACGAACACACAGTAAAAGAATGGAGCAAATGCGTGAGTTAGAACGATTTTTGAGGAATTCAAGTGCCTCAGACGCTGTGGGAATATTCAATAGTAAACGCACACAGCCAATGGCCATGGTTATGCGGCCATCACTTGGATAACCCCTTTGTAGATATTCACAATAGGTTAATATAGACCGAAAAGCATCTGTGTCTCTTTTGTCTTCAAACGAGAATGTTCTGAATAAAGGAAAGTCTATTTTCAAGTGGTACAAAACAGATCGCAGCGCGCGCAAAATAAATTGCGGAAGGATCAGTTCAGTATTGGTCATAATCACATCTTAAAAATAATAAAATTTTAATTAAAATATGGTTAATAAATTCAGATGTCAATTGAGAAGGGTTACGCGAGTGACCTTATTCCATCATCAGATGTCTTCTTTTCCAACTGAGGTGGACAGCCTCCGTAAGGCATTGATGTGCCATGATGGAGGTTAATAAACCCTCAGAAAGAGAGCGCCTGCATGAAAGTTGGGGTAATTGGACTGGAATTTCCAAGTCTGTTTTTTGGGTTCATGGAGCTGACGCAAATGGAAAATGTGTGTTCACGCGTAAGCTTGGCCGGAGTCTTCGGTATCAGGTCTACATCGATGGCTAAGATCGCTTGAAATCTGAAAAATTCGGAAAACAGGCCTTCTCCTTTTGTAAATTATAACAATATCAATCCTTTAGAGGACGTTGTCAGGCCGAAGGAAGTGGAGGCATTAAACCCTCCCGTTGATACCGCTACCTCATTTTCCGGTGACAGTTGATTTTGAGAATAATCTTTAGGTGGTAGGGGTAAGCACTATAGTTTCTGGTTGGTTTTTGTACACGATAGGCAAAAAATTTAAATTTTTTCGATCGTAAATTATTAAGGAAATGAGTTTTAAATCGAAAATATTGACGTGATAAAAACAAACTGAAGTGTAACGGTATGATCAGGAAAAACGGCCCCTTACAGGTTGGCGATAACTTTTAAGCCAACAAGCGCGGCATCGGGCCTGCGTGAGGTTTCTCCGGGACGGATCATATACTGGAATTCAGGTTGAACCAGAACGCCGGGAACAGCATCAATCGCGTAATAGGCTTCAATCACATGGGAGTCAGTCTGGGGGGCCAAAACCTGCGCGCCTAATGAAAGCCCGGCATCCCGAGCATACATTTGCCCCAGTTCCTTACGGTGACTGACATGATACCAGGAGTATAAAATTCCTAATCTGTCTGTTACGCGAGAGGGAATGACGCCATTGAAGGAAATTCCTCCGTAAGCTTCATCCGAGATGGAAGAAACATGTGGCGTATTATGAATATACCCTGCCATCAGATAGCCCCCCGCCATTTGGTTACGACCACCTTTGCGATAAATCATCTGATCGCCCTCAAACCAGAACATATCCATGGGGGCGCTATGAAGGCGGCCCGTCGCAATGACCTTGTTTGCTGGGGATGCGCCCAGCACGTCTGGATAGCGTGAGGTGTCATGTGCGTAACCAAAAACGTAATGACCAGGAAGTCGGTTGCGCGTCAGGAAGGGTTGCCATGTAAATTCTATTGGCAGCATCATTCCTGTTGTGTTTTCACTCCCCCATGACCACCCGCTCGGGTTGGTGGAAAGTGGGCTGACCTGATAAGCGCCCAATTGTACCATGGTATCCCGTGTCGGTCGGAAGCGGATACGGCTTCCCCAGGTCGCTTTTGGGTAAACGGCAAACCCTGGGTCAACTTTCAGGGCAACTGGCGCTGAGCACGTAACCATGAACGAACAGATTAGCGGTGATGTAGCAAACACGTGTGTGAGAGACATCCGCCCAAATGTGATGTCCATACGGTTTTGCAGGAATTTTTTCTCTGCGTAGAAATCAACCAGATGCGCAACAACATGCCCAGAAAGCCCGTAAACTTCCATAAGGTTTACGTAATAATCTCCAACACGATCATGAGAAACCTCACGCCCAGCACGGTTCATGAGGAGTGTATGAATGGACCACCCATTCCAGCCTGCCATTTTCCCCAGATCAAAGTTCATTTGCAGGGTGAGTTCATGCACGTAATCCATGCCGCGTTGCATGCCACCATGGATATTGGCCATGGCTTCACCTTTATAAGAGAAAGAGAATACAAAACCTTTTTTCTGTAGTCTTTGTCTAAAAGGCATGATTTGCGGGATAAGATGTCCGCTTCCCGCCGTTGGAACATAATAGGGGTCATCCATATCCGTACGACGCTGGGCGTCCAGTTCGGAAGGGAGGAGCCAGGAGACACCTTCTTTTCCAGTCAGAGCATCCAGTTCCATTTTATGGAATGTTTTTGAGCTCTGATATTCATCCACACTAGGAACCACCATTGTGGCCAGGCCAGGCCATGGTGCTACAGGAACCCCACTTGCAGGGAGTGGAGAGTTTTTAGGGCGAACAAGAACGCGTGGATCCGGTTGTGAATTATCATCCTGTTTCTGTGTTTGCGTTCCGGAAATAACGTCTACATAGACAGGGTTTTTGGGAGCCTGTTGTTCTTTTCCGCTTTCATCAGCATGTGCCATGCTGAAAGAGGCGTTTATTATCAGACTTCCTGTGAGTGTTAGTCCCCATAGTGTAAAGCATGTTTGGAGTATGGGGCTTCTGTGACGGGATTTGCGATACATGATCTGACCAAGGATAAGTTTTGGCACTCTGGCCAGAAAATATAAGGAGTTAGACGAAAGGATGGAGACGATTATACACGGACAATAAGGGCAGCAGAGGTAAACACTCTTCATGAGCAGAAACGTGTACATTCTGTCCATAAAAGACTTTATGCATTTTAGGCTCCAAAAGTGTTTTAAACGGACCCTGACGAATCAGGGCCCGTCTTCCGCCAAGAGAGCCTTCTTTTGTGAGAAGAAGGCAGCATCAGATAGCATGTTTTTACTGAAAGTCTTTTGAAAATAAGAAAGTAAAAAACACGATTTCGTGAAATGGTTTTTTGACAAAACTATAGATATACGTTTTGGTTTTTAGGAAAGTTGTTCTTTTCCTTTTTTGGATCGTCCTCTCAAAATGAGTTCGAAAAGGAGCCTCTGAAAAATATTAAAAAAGAAAAACAAAAAATATAAAATGAAATATCCTAAATACCTGTTTTATATGCTCGACGCGGTTGGAAAATATCATTCAGCAGGGTGGCATAGTGTCAAGCTCCTCATTTTCTTTTTGGTGTTGTGCATGGGTTCTTTAAGGCACTGAAAGCGGGTCAATGTCCAATATATGAAATGTGGCTTCTCCATATTTATTTTATATAGGAATAAGCCGAA
The DNA here is from genome assembly GCF_001580915.1 of Acetobacter tropicalis. Classification (GTDB taxonomy): domain Bacteria; phylum Pseudomonadota; class Alphaproteobacteria; order Acetobacterales; family Acetobacteraceae; genus Acetobacter; species Acetobacter tropicalis. The sequence continues at coordinate 20,774 of NZ_LHZQ01000178.1, forward strand.
GAGGATTTATTGATGAGTAGGCTTATCATAAAAATATAAATGTCTATCAATGGGTTAGGTTTTGTAAGGAAATCTGTGTTGGGGATTTTTGTACGTATGTCAGGTTAAGAAAGGTTGCATTCCATCACCGGAACGTGATTCCCCCTCTCTCCCGAGTCCATAGAGGTAAGGAGGTGTTTCGAGTGGGATCATTGCGTTCCCCCCCTTTGTTGTGGGCGTGTTGACGTGGGGAAAGGAGGTGGAAGATTTTCCGCTTTAAATTAAAGTATTGTGGATGGAAGTCATCGGGAATGTATGGGGGCGTCCTTTTTAAGGAAAGCAATATAATTTTGAATTTTTTTGATAAAATGTTGTCATTTTTATAAAGATTTCGCTCTTTGTGTCCTTGACAGAAGCCAGCATATTGGACACAGAGCAATTTCCACTCTTCTGGAAAAATGATGGAGAATAGCCGCGCAGAGTAAGTGATGACATCCGCTCTTTAAGGAAGGGGCATCTTTGAGGTGGTGAGTGTTTCTGTCAGAAAGGAACATCCTGCTTGCTTAAATAAGGTGTTTCTTGTGTTGGCAGATGGATGATGTCCGTGGTCAGATAATAAAACCATCTGCGAGAAAAAACCTCTTATCAGAAGCCAGTGCATCTGGATTTAGTCGCAACCTCGGCCCGGCACCTTACTGTCAGGACGATTTCAATATTGGAGTGATAGCATGGGTGGCGTTCAACCCGCAGATCACCATTCTCCGTTAGGTGGCATTTATCGTGCCATTTTTTCTATTATCAGCCTTGCAGCTGGTCTGGCGCTTGCTTACGGTGGCGTGCAGCTTCTAACGCTGGGTGGATCAAGTTATTACCTGCTGGCCGGGGTGGCTTATATTGCACTGGCAGTTCTGGTTTTCCTGAAGCGTCCGTATACCTTAATTGTTTCAGGCGTTGTTTTTGCAGCAACCTTTGTGTGGGCACTATGTGACACGCCTGAAATTGGATACTGGGCGCTTTTGCCGCGTCTGGTTGTGCCAGCCATTTTGTTTGCCCTTAATTTGTGGGCCGTGGCGACTTTTCCGGCAACACCGTCAGCTGTTCAGCGGGGTACGGTTTTTGGCGGTCTGGGCATTGTTGGGTGCCTGCTGGTGACATTGGTGGAAGCCTTTTTCCCTCATGGGCAGATCAGCAATCCAGATGCATCTCCTGCAAACCCTCAACTGGCTCAAACTGGTAAGCCAGAGGCACCTGAGGACTGGGAGTTCTACGGGCGGAATGCTCAGGGTACCCGTTACGCCCCTTACACCCAGATCACACCGGCAAACGTCAGCAAGTTGAAGGTGGCCTGGGTTTACCACACGGGCAGAAGAACACATGGGCCGGGTGCCGGGGTGGATGAAAACACGCCGCAGCAGATTGGCAATGTGCTCTATTCCTGCACACCAGAAAATCTGATCACGGCTTTGGAAGCCGATACCGGAAAAGAAATCTGGAAATTTGACCCCAAGGCCCATACTGCCGAACACGTCACGTGTCGCGGTGTTGGGTATTATGATGCCGCGAAAGACACCACCCTCACGGCCGAGGAAAAAGCAGTAGATGACGCTGCGCCTATGTGCCATCAGCGTATCCTTGTTTCGACCGTGGATGCCCGCTTCATCGCGCTGGACGCCCATACGGGTGCTCAGTGTACCGGTTTTGGTGAAAACGGTGAGGTTGACCTTAAAAAACAGATGGGCCCGGTTGAAGGTGGCAAGCGCTATCACCCAACCTCCCTTCCGGTTGTTATGGGTCATGTTGCTGTTATTGGCGGCTGGGTGCGTGATATTGTTCACGGTGAACCCTCAGGTGTCGTGCGCGCTTATGATGTGCGGAACGGCTCTCTGGTCTGGGCCTGGGATGTGGGTGACCCGGAAAATACCGGTGCTCCCCCCGAAGATCAGACCTACACTTTGGAAACCCCCAATGTGTGGACCATCCCCACTTATGATAAAGAGCTGAACCTCGTTTACCTGCCTACCGGTAATGGCCCGCCTGACTACTGGGGTGGAGACCGGACAGTCGCCAAGGAAAAATTTGGTGCAGCCGTTGTGGCCGTCGATGCCTCTACGGGCAAAACGAAGTGGGTCTTCCAGACAGTCCATCACGATCTCTGGGATTATGATCTGCCGTCTCAGCCTGTCCTGTATGATGTGACCAATGCTCAGGGTGAAAAAATTCCTGCCCTGATTCAGACCACAAAGACTGGACATATCTTTGTTCTTGACCGCCGCACCGGCAAGCCGGTTACCGAAGTCCAGGAACGGAAAGTTCCAACGTCCCCTGCAGCGCAGGGTGAGCATCTGTCTCCTACCCAGCCGTTCTCTGCCGGTATGCCGACCATCGGGGCGGATCCGCTGACGGAAAGCTCCATGTGGGGTGTCAGCACGTTTGACCAACTTTACTGCCGGATCATGTTCAAGGATTCGGTTTATGAAGGTCCGTTCACGCCACCGGGTGAAAAACCCTATATTGAATGGCCCAGCCTGCTGGGTGGCATGAACTGGGGCGGTATCTCCATTGATGAAGCCCGCGGTATCATGTTCGTCAACGATATGCGCATGCCCTTGCGTATGACGTTGGTGAACCGTGAAGAAGCCAAAAAATATAAAGTTTCCACTGACGAAGTGCCGGGCTTCATGGGCACCATTCGTCCGCAGGTGGCTGGTCCTTATGCCGGGGTGCGGATTGATATTCTGCAATCTCCGCTGCAGGTGCCCTGTAATACGCCTCCCTTTGGCACCATGAGCGCCATTGATCTGCATAGCAAAAAGATGCTGTGGCAGGTGCCCATGGGCACAACGCAGGATCTTGGTCCGATGGGTATAAAGACCCACCTGCCGGTTCCCATGGGTATGCCTACTCTGGGTGGCCCCACGTCAACAGCGTCTGGTCTGGTCTTCTTTGCGGGCACACAGGACTATTATCTGCGTGCGCTGGATTCCGGCACAGGCAAGGAGGTTTGGCGTGAACGTCTGCCGGTTGGCGCTGTCGCTGCGCCCCTCATTTTCCGTTCTCCCAAAACGGGTAAGGAATATGTGGTCATCTCCGCTGGCGGTATGAGCCACTCTCCTGATGTAGGAGATTACATCATAGCCTACACTCTGCCGGATGACACTGCTGCCAAATAAGCAGTTCGCCCGAACACTAAAGAGATCCCCGTTTTTTGCGGGGATTTTTTTTGCTTTGTTTGCGGGGTTGGAGGGCTGTTTTCTGTGATTGCTGCGCCTGAGTGTGTTCCGGGTGAGGTGTTGCTTCATGAGTGCCTTGTCGTGGCGTGAGTGTGCTGAGGCCTCGGGGCTGGGCTGGGGAAGCCGTGCAGACGTGGGTTTCTTAAGTCCGACGTATGGTGTGCTTAGCGGCATGAGTGCGGGGTTGAGAGGCGTGTGTTGCGTAGGCTGTGCTTGGCGACCTGCTGTGGGCGTGCTGCTGCTCCTGAGCCTGTGTGGGTCTTGCTGGGGTGAAGATGGGCGTAATCATGGACGATAGTTAACAATTCTGCTGGGGTAATTTTTGAGGTTTA
>NZ_LHZQ01000179.1 GCF_001580915.1 Acetobacter tropicalis
GGTACCCCCATGAGTCACATCCAAAACAATTTAGTATTATGTGCAGGCCTTGTGGGAGGATGGGCAAACCTATCAGGACCACGCTCTAGATCCGCAAACAGGAAGCCCTTCCCTTTTACGGGAAACACGCGGCGGAGAATTCTTCTACCGTTTCCATTTTGAATTACAGCTTCCCTACCCTTGGGGCAGATTGATGGCAGGCATAGCCGCCATGGCGCTTGTCCTGATACTCCTCACCGGCATTGTAGCCCATAAGCGTATTTTTCTGGATTTTTTCACCTTCCGGCCCAACAAGGGACAGAGAAGCTGGCTGGATGCCCACAATCTTCTTGGCGTGGTAGCGCTCCCCTTCCATCTGATGATCGCCTTTACAGGCGCATTGACGCTCGCCAGCATGTTTATGCCGTGGGGACTCACCACCCTGTATCATCAGGATTTTGCAGCGCTAGAGCATGATTTCAATCCAGCCGACATGGACCGTCCCGCTTCCGGCAAGGCCGGAACGCTGGCCCCCATTGGCCCTGTTCTGGCTGATATAAAACAGCGTTTTGCCCCAAATGATCTCATCCGCCTGACCATCAGCAACCCGTCAGATGCATCCTCCATCATCATGGCCATTGCGGGACAGAATGCCTCTGGCGTGGGGGTAGAAACCCATACTCTCAGTTACGATGGCACAACAGGCAAGCTCCTTGCTGAGCATATAGAAAAACGGCCCATCATGGGGTTTTATCGCTTCCTGTATGGGCTGCACGTTGCCCACTTTGCGCCCGCCTTCACCCGTTGGCTTTATTTTCTGTCCGGGTTGGGGTTTGCTGGCGTGATTGCCACTGGCCTGCATTTATGGACACGCAAACGCTGCCACCGTGAACGTGGTCTTGGGTTCCTGCTCGTGGAGCGCCTGAATGTGGGTATGATAACGGGCACCCCCACCGCTTTTGTGGCCTTTTTCCTCGCAAACCGGCTTTTGCCTCCCTTTATGGCCAACCGCGCGCAAATAGAAATTCAGACAGTGTTTGGCGTATGGGCCATCCTGCTTCTCTATGCCGCCGTGCGCCCTCCCTCTGTGGCATGGCGAGACCTGATGAGTATGGCGGCTCTGGCCTGTCTTGGCGTCACACTTTTTAACGGCCTGCCTCTTACGTTCTTGCAGCTTGGTGTCGGCGCGACAGCATTCTCTCTGGCCTGCCTGTTTTTTTACACGGCACGACGCATGGGCCGATCAGCAATAGGTCAACCCTGATGCTTCTGCCCATTGCCTGTCTGGCGCTGACTGCTGTGTGCTTGCTGGCCCTTGCCACACCTCGTCAGGCTACAACGCTTTTTACGCCGCCACTACGGCCCCGGCATCAGTCACTCTTACGCACGGCCGGATTTTTCCTGCTGGGAGCATCCTTCTTTCTGTGCTGCCTTGCAGAAAACGCTGCACGACTTCTGCTCGCCCTTACCGGCCTGTTAAGCATCTATGCTGCTCTGGCTGCCCTTTGCTGCACAGCATGGACCCATTTCAGAAAAAACCCTCACTCACACCACACGGCAACGCCGCCCTAAGCACCCACGCTGAGCAGTCATCTTTCACACCTGAAAAATGATCTGCAAAGACAGCATGAAAGACGAAATACGCCTCTCCAATTCGCGCTCTATTGCTCGGGAGAAAGCATCTTCAGCAACGCTTTATGAAAGGAAACCGGGTCCTGAATCTGAGGCGAGTGTCCAAGGTCCGGAAACAGAATGAGGCGCGCATGAGGGATCGCATTGGCCGCAGCTTTACCCAGTTCTGGATAATGGCCCAGTTGTTTCTGAACCTCCGGCGGGGCTGCTGCCTTGCCTATGGCGGTGTTATCCTTCGCCCCAATCATCACCGTTGTGAGCACTGAAATTTTTCCAAATTCATATACCACTGGCTGCGTATAAATCATGTCGTACAGCAGGGCGGAATTCCACGCCACAGTCTGCTTGCCTGCCCCACGATACATCCCCGCCAGCATCTGCACCCATTGTTCATACTCGGGCCGCCACTCACCCGCGTAGTATGTCTGCTTTTCATAAGTGCGGATGGTGTCTGCTGTTGTTGCCAGTTCACGCGCGTACCATTGGTCCACGCTCAAGGATGGCACTCCTTTTGCTTTCCAGTCTTCAAGCCCTATCGGGTCCACCAGCACAAGCTGCGCCGTCTGATCCGGGTACATCAAGGCGTACCGCACTGCCAGCATGCCCCCCGTAGAGTGGCCTATCAGCACCGGATTGGAAACACCAATCCTGGCCAGCAGATCATGCGTATTGCGCGCCAGTTGCTGAAAACTGAACTGATACCGCTCCGGCTTGCTGGATTTGCAAAAACCGATCTGGTCCGGTGCAACAACCCGGAACCCTGCATTTACAAGAACCTTGATTGTCTGCTGCCACGTCGCTGCACAGAAATTCTTGCCATGCAGCAAAACTGCTGTGCGTCCATTTGGGGTTTGTGGCTGCACATCCATGTAGGTCATGTGCAACCCTTGCCGTTGAGAAGAAAAGCTGTATTGCGCCACAGGATAGGGGTACATAAACCCTTCAAGTTCAGGGCCATACTGCACCGTTTCCGCATACGCCACCGGCTGCATAGCCATCATGCCAATACAGCCCCCCAGCGCCATCACACTTGTCAACTGCGACAAGGTGACACCGCAGTTTTTCTTCTTTTTCATTCTGCTTACTTCCTTATCCCGGCCCATCTTCACCATACACAGACCCGCGCTTTACCCCTGCCGCTACGGCACAAACGCGCAATAGCAAACTCGTTTCATTTCTGCCCCTTCTCCTTTGATCCGATTTTCCACCGCGCCTTCGTCTGACTGAAAGATTTTTCAGGCAAACAGAAAAGACCGCACGGTACCACGGGAAGACGCAGTCCTCTCTTTGTCAGGAGCACAGGATACCCGGCCCGCCACGTAGGCTAAACCAGTCAGAGTGAACGTGGGAATTGCCCAAAAACAAGGGAAATTATACTGGAAAAAGAAGAGTGCTGTCCGCTGAAACTGCCCACCAGAAGCCTTTTGAGGAAAGCATCTGCGGCTTTATTTTCACTGATTTAAGAAGACGTTTTTTGTGTTTAAGTAGCGCAGAGAAAAATACTCAACACATCCGCCGTTGAACAAAAGCCCAATGTGCGCAACCGCACAAAATGCACTCAACTGACCTGAAAGATTTTTCAACATCGCCTGCTGTCAGGGCTTTGCGTCACTATTCAAACGTTGCAGCACCGCATCTCGGATACGGGCGGGAATGGGCACGTAATCCAGCTTGCGGCTTTCCGCCTCCCCCTCTGTCAGCCCCCATGAAAAAAAGCGGCTGACAGCCTTGCCGTGTGGCTTTGCCAACGAGGCCCGAGGAACCAGCGCATAGGTAGTGGTGACAATGGGCCAAGCCCCCTGTCCTTCCGTATTGCACAAGGAAGCCGTCAATGTGTCATCAGTCCACTCGGCTGAGTCTGCGGCTTTTGCAAAACTGTCTGCTGTCGGCACAACAAACTCTCCAGCCCGGTTCTGCAACTGCACTGTTGGCATATGGTTCCGTTCCGCATACGCGTATTCCACATACCCCACACTTCCCCGCGTGTTGCGCACGTAAGATGCTATTCCGTCATTCCCGCGTGCGCCTGCCCCTATGGGCCATGCAACAGATGTCCCCCTCCCCACATTCTCTTTCCATTGGGGAGCGACCTGGCTCAGATAATCCGTGAAAACATAGGTGGTGCCAGAGCCATCCGCACGATGCAGCGGGGCCACTGGCAGATCAGGTAATGTCAATTCAGGATTAAGGGCGGCAATACGGGGGTCATTCCAAACGGCAATGCTGCCATCATACAACCCCGCCAGAACAGGGCCGGTCAGCTTCAGGCGGCCCTCCGGCACACCGGGCACATTCACAATCACCACAATGCCGCCAATAGCGGTGGGAAACTGTAGCAGCTTGCCTTTTTCCAAGCGCTCCGGCGCCATGGGCGCATCAGACGCACCAAAATCCACCGTGCCCGCCAAGACCTGATTTTGGCCCGCCCCAGAGCCAATGGTCTGGTAATTGACCTGCACCCCGGTTTTGGCAACGGAATCCGAAGACCACGCCTCATACAAAGGAGCGGCAAAACTGGAGCCTGCTCCTGTAATACGCTCCGCCGCCAGAGATTGTGGCACCCCGGCCAGCCACACGGAGGCCAGTAGAGCCGAAAGGGGAGCAACACGCCGGACATTACGGCCAAAAGCCCCTGCACACAGCATCCTCATCCCTTTCTCTCCCTGCTTTTTATGGTTTTGCAGGCTTTAACGCCTGCACACCCGTTAACGCAGCACAGCACCTGTGGCTTTGGTAACGGCTGCCACAATCCGCTCGGACACAGCTTCCAGTTCCGCATCCGTCAGGCTTTTGTCCACTGGCTGCAACGTGACTTCAATACCAATGGAACGATGGCCTTCGGGCACATGCGGGCCTTCATACACGTCAAACAGACTGACACCCGCCACCAGGTTCCGATCCGCCCCACGCACGGCCCGCAGCAGAGCCTCGGCAGGCACATCACGCCCGACAACAAACGCAAAGTCACGCCTTACAGGCTGGAAGGCAGACAGGGATGGAGCAGATTTCTTACGGCGCTTGGGTTCGGGCACCGCATCCATCAGCACCTCAAACCCGACAACAGGCACATCAATGCCTTCTGCCTGAAGCAAAGACGGATGCAATTCACCAAAATAGGCCAGCACGTTCTTTGGCCCCTGACGCAGCACACCAGAGCGCCCCGGATGATACCAGGACGGTGCATCGGCTGTGGTTGTCAAAGCATCGGCACTTACGCCAAGCTGCGTCAGCAGTTCCAGCGCATCGGCCTTGGCCGCCCATAGGGAAACCGCACTGCTTTCCTGCCCCGGATAACGGGGCGTATGGCCTGTGCGCACACCAGCCGCCACCAGCGTCTGAGCTTTTTCAGAAAAAGCTGGTCCGACTTCAAATAGCCCGATATCCGCCCAACCACGTGCGCTGTTCCGCTGCGCGCTTGCAACCAGATTAACGAGCGGCGTGGGCCGCATCTGGTCCAGATCAGACGCAATGGGGTTCAGCAGACGCAGGCTGTCTGGCGCACCGCCAAACCGCAACGCTTCCTCGTGCGAGACAAACGAGAACCCAACTGTTTCCACCAGACCACGCGCAGCCAGAATACGCCGCGCACGTGCTGCTCGCGTCTGTTTGGCTGTCAACGCCACGCCCGGCACCACACTTAGCGGCGGCAACGGAACGGCTGGCACACTATCCAGCCCTTTCAGGCGCAGAATTTCTTCAACCAGATCACTTTCCGCTTCAATCTGGTCAACGCCTTCAGCAGCCTTGGCCGCAACATCGGCAGCAATATCCGCGCCCTGAGCCAGAACGGACTTCTGGGCAATATCATTCCGCCAGGATGGCACGCTAACCCGCACGGCCGCGTCCGTCTGCTCCTGCACCTCAAAACCCAGCTTTTCCAGCAGGGTCACACTCTCCTGAGGCGGCACATCCAGCCCACCAAGTGTTTTGACACGTTCAAAACGCAGCGTTGCGTCGCGCTGCCACGCAGGCTGGTCACCAGCAGAAACAACCTCGCTGGCTTCACCACCACATACGTCAATAATCAGACGGGTAGCGGCTTCCAGCGCGGCAACGGGAAGTGCCTGATCGACCCCACGCTCAAACCGGTAGCTGGAATCAGAAGAGACCCCTACCCGGCGCGCGCTCAGCGCAATACGCACCGGGTCAAACAGCGCACATTCCACAAACACATCGGTCGTGCTTTCATCCGCGCCTGAGGCTTCGCCGCCCATGATCCCGGCCAGAGACTGCACGCCGTTCGCGTCTGCAATCACGCAATCATCTGGCGTAACGGTGTAATCCTGCCCATCCAGCGCCCGGAACGTCTCACCTTCACCGTGACACACCGTCAGGCGGCCACCGGCAAGCTTGTTCACGTCAAACACGTGCAGCGGACGGCCCAGATCAAAGCAGAAATAGTTGGTAATATCGACCAACGCGGAAATGGGCCGCAGACCAATACTTTCCAGCTTGCGCCGGAGCCATTCAGGGCTTGGCCCGTTTTTCACACCCCGGATGGTGCGCCCGAGAACCCAGGGGCAGGCTTCCGGGTAGCTGTTCTCCCACACAACGGGGGAGTCAAATGTGCCATCCACCGTATCTGCCAGCCAGGGGCGCAAAGTGCCCAAACCTGCTGCGGCCAGATCCCGTGCAATACCCCGCACACTCAGGGCATCGCCCCGGTTGGGCGTGATGGCAATTTCAATCACCACATCATCCAGCCCGGCAAAATCAGCATAGGACTGGCCGGGCAGCGTATCGTCAGGCAGTTCGGCAATGCCGTTGCTTTCTTCACCCAGCCCCAGTTCCCGCAGGGAGCAAAGCATGCCGCCGCTGGCTTCGCCACGGATCTTGCCGGCTTTGATGGTGATATCCAGCCCCGGCACATACGTACCCGGCGGCGCGAAAATAACGGCCAGACCAGCACGCGCATTCGGCGCACCGCACACCACCTGCACATCCTGCAAGCCCGGACCAGCGTCCACACGGCAAACCTGAAGACGGTCTGCATTGGGGTGCTGGGTGGCCTCAAGAATACGGGCGGTCAGAAACGGTTCTATGGCCGCGCCACGGTTTTCAACGCCTTCAACCTCAAGGCCAATCTGGTTCAGTTTGGCGCAGATTTCAGCCAGCGTGGCGGACGTTTCAAGATGGTCATACAGCCAGGATAGCGTGAATTTCATGGCTTACACCCCCTCGTGCAGCAGCGCGGGCGCAAGCGGGTCAGACCCGTAATGGCGCAGCCAGCGGATATCACTTTCATAGAACGAACGCAGGTCCGGAATACCGTTCTTCAACATGGTCAGCCGTTCAATGCCCATGCCAAAGGCAAAGCCCTGCCACTCACGCGGGTCCAGCCCGCAATTGGCCAGAACACGGGCATGCACCATGCCGGAGCCAAGCACTTCAAGCCAGTCATCCCCTCCGCCAATCTCACCTGTACGGCGGGACCACCCGATATCCACTTCCATGGAAGGCTCGGTGAACGGGAAATAAGAAGAACGGAAACGCACAGGCAGATCCGGCTTATCAAAAAACACGCGCAGGAATTCGATCAGGCAGCCCTTGAGGTGCCCCAGCGTAATGCCTTTGCCCACCACAAGCCCCTCACACTGATGGAACATGGGGGAATGTGTGGCGTCATGGTCTGCGCGGTAAGTGCGCCCCGGACAGATCACGCGGATAGGCGGCTTCTGCGCCAGCATGGTGCGGATCTGCACGCCAGAGGTCTGGGTCCGCAGAACGCGGGTGACATCCAGCCCCGGCGCGGGGGGCAGATAAAAGGTATCATGATCCGTGCGGGCCGGATGGTGATCAGGCGTGTTCAGCGCGGAGAAATTGTGCCAGTCCGTTTCAATATCCGGACCCTCCGCAACGCTGAAACCCATCGCCCCGAAAATGGCGGTCATTTCTTCCACTGCGCGCGCAATCGGGTGAATGAAGCCCTGTTGCACCGGCGGCGGCGGTAGAGACACATCCACACGTTCAGCCACCAGACGCGCTTCAAGCTCCGCAGCTTCCAGCGCCTTGCCGCGATCTTCAACAGCGCGGGTCAGTTCATCCCGCAGGCGGTTCAACGCCACACCGCGCGCCTTGCGCTCATCCGGGGCCATTTTCCCCAAGGCTTTTAACAAGGTTGTCAGGCGGCCTGATTTACCAAGAGTGCCGACACGAATGGCATCCCATGCCCGCAGGTCTGCGGCCTCAGCCAGTTCGGACAGGACATCCTGCCGCAGAATCTCAAGATCGTCGCTCATGAAACCTCGCACGAGGGAAAAAATACGCTACAGGGCGGATACTCTCTCTGCGGCGCGGAGAAAACCCCTCCCCACAGAAAACCAGCCAAAAGCCGGGGCAACCAGCGTGCCACCACCCTACTTCAACCGCTGTTCAAACCATCACTGGCAATAAAAAAGGCCGCCCAGACTGGACGGCCTTTTCTAACACTTTATCGGCCGAAATTTCAGGCAGCCAGAGCGGCCTGAGCTTTCTTCACGATTTCAGCGAAGGTTGCGGCGTCATCAAAAGCGATGGCGGCCAGAACCTTACGGTCGATTTCAATGCCAGCCTTGTCCAGACCGTTGATGAAACGGCTGTAGGTCAGGCCATGCTCACGCACGGCGGCATTGATACGCTGGATCCACAGAGCGCGGAATTCGCGCTTCTTGTTCCGGCGGTCACGGTATGCGTACTGGAGAGACTTTTCGAGCCGTTCCAGAGCAATACGGTAGTTTGTGGAAGACCGACCACGGAAGCCCTTGGAAAGCTCAAGAACCTTCTTGTGACGGGCGTGCGTGGTTACACCGCGTTTTACACGTGCCATTTCTCAGATACTCCTCAAACCAGCCCGTAGGGTGCCCACTGCTTGACGGTACGACCGTCCTGCGGTGTCATCACCTGTGCGCCGCGGTTGGTGCGCTTCATTTTCTGCGGGCGCTTGATCATGCCGTGACGCTTGCCGCACGGACCAGAGAGCACCTTGCCGGTTGCGGTGATCTTGAACCGCTTCTTGACCGACGATTTGGTCTTCATCTTGGGCATTTCTTTACTCCTGAAAGCTCGAAAAACGCGTCGCTCCATAAGAACGACAGAACACGGCCGGGCATGCCCCACAAGCCCGGACGCGTGTGCGAAGGGCCTCCCTTAACGGAAGCCCCTTACATTTTCAAGTCATCTCCGCGCAGGATTTTTCAGTCAGAGTATGTTATGCTCCATTCACAGTCAGGCCACACGCGCCTGTAAAGCGCTATCAGCCGCCTCCTACCACTGAGGGGCATGCCATGCCTTCATGGCATAAGGCACCTGCTGCGGGTTCTCCTTTTCATCATGGCCCCTGCAAGCCATCCTGCCGGGCAACCCTGTGCTTTCTTCCGCGCTTTCTCCTTCGCGCACGGCCTGACCCATGTGCACGGAAGCGCAAAACAGTATTTTGCTGCGCGCTTCTTTTCACCTTTCATGCCCCATTGGGCATGAACAACATTATGAGGTACGCCACTTTCATGACTCCCCTTTCCAACGCCACGCTCAAACAGCTTCCGCCGCAGGTTCTCACTCCTGCTTATGACCGTCAGAAGACCACACCCGGCATTGCACATCTGGCTGTTGGCAATTTTCACCGGGCTCATCAGGCGATGTATGTTGATCGGGTTCTGGCTCGTCCCGGCCAGCAGGATTGGGCGATTGTGGGCATAGGGCTACGCGATAATGAGCGTGAAACCCGCCGCGCAGCGATTATGGCCGAACAGAACGGCCTTTATACCCTTACCGAATTTGCAACGGATGGCGGCCATACCACGCGCGTGCTTGGCGCCATTACCGAGTATGTGCAGGCAGCAAAAGACCGGGCCGGAGCCATTCGTCGGCTGGCTGACCCTGCTATTAAGATTGTCAGCCTGACCATTACAGAAGGCGGCTATTATGTAGATGCCGATGGCCGTTTCATGCTTGATGATCCAGCCATTGCCGCTGATCTGAAACGGGATGTGCCGGAAACCGCCTTCGGGCTGGTGACGGAAGCCCTGCGCCTGCGCCGGGATAGCGGGGTTGGCCCCTTCACCGTTCTCACATGCGATAATCTGCGGGATAACGGTGTGGTTGCCCGCACGGCCTTCTGCTCCTACGCCAAAGCCCGTGATGCTGCTCTGGGAAAATGGATTGCGGAAAACGTGACCTTCCCCTCCACCATGGTGGACCGCATCACCCCATCCGTTTCATCAGCAGATGTTACCCGACTGGACGAACTCAGCGGCGTTGCGGACAAGATGCCTCTGTTTGCTGAAGATTTCACCCAGTGGGTTGTGGAAGACAATTTCTGCGCAGGCCGTCCGGAACTGGAAGCCGTGGGGGTAGAATTCACCAACGATGTCGGGCCGTATGAGCAGGTCAAACTGCGCATGCTCAATGCCTCTCACTCCATGCTGGCCCTGCCCGGCCTGCTGATGGACTATCAGACCGTGCCCGATGCAATGGGTGATACCTCTCTGGTCACACTTCTGGAGCAGTTTCTGGCACAGGATGCCTCCCCCTTCATCACGCCTCCCAAAGGCGTTTCCCTTGAAGGCTATGCCCATCAGGTGCTGCACCGCTTCCGCAACCCGGCTGTGGGTGACCAGCTTCTTCGTATTGCATCAGACAGTGCCTCCAAACTGCCTGTCTTCCTGACAGACACAGTAAAAGGTGTGTTGGGCGCCAACAAGGATCACCGCCGTCTGGCATTTGGCGTCGCGTGTTTCCTAGAATATCTGCGCGGCGAGACGGAAAGCCACAAATCCTACACGCTGTCTGAACCCGGGCTGCCTGATGCGGCAAAGGCTCTGGCGCTGGAGAGTGATCTGGCCGCAGGCCTGCGGATGCCGGTCTTTGCCGGATGGGGGCTGGATGCTTACCCCGCCTTTACAAAAGATGTGGTGGCTCTGCGCACCAGCATGCGTGAGCACGGCGTGCGCCACACCCTGAAAAATCTGGGCTTGTCATAACAAAACCCCTTCTCCTGAAAGGCTCCAGCGCTTTTCAGGAGAAGCATCTCCCGGTCCCCAACACAATAAAACGGCGTAATGTCGCAAGCCTTGACTGCATGGCTTTCATGCAAAATTGGCCTTGTCTATATACTATAAAATATAGATACTGCGAAAATCAGCGGTTTCTTCTAACATTCTCGTGATCCAAATAAATCTTATTCATTTTTTGGCGCGCGAGAGCCGAACCTATGCGTTTATTTGCTACTCAATTCAAGATAAGCCTTATCTTTAAGAAATAACGGGCCTTTAGACTGCTGCCTGCCAACGCCAGGGAGGGAAGACTGCTGTGGCGGTCTTTCTGCGTATGGCGGGCGCAGTCTTTACTGGATTGGGGGTAGAGTGATCAAACGTCTCTTAGCCGGAGTGGTTGGAGCCGGTGTCCTGGGTGGACTCGGCTTCCTGTATTATGCGTGGTACCCGCCTATCGCCACAATTGATCCACCGGCGGCGAGCAGCTTCTCGGCGGAGCAGATTGAACGCGGCCGCATTGTTGCGGCTGAAGGTTATTGCGCGGAATGTCACACCCGCACAGACATGGGCGGTGGCCCGGAACTGGCGGGTGACTACAAGATGGAAACCCCGTTCGGGGCCATCTATTCCTCCAACATCACGCCGGACCCGGAAATGGGGATTGGCCGCTGGTCAGAAGAAGCACTGCGTCGCGCCATGCGTCTGGGCGTCTCCCGCAAGGGTGTGCACCTGATCCCGGCTTTCCCGTATGATCACTTCACCAAAATGACGGATCAGGACATTTCTGATCTGTACGCCTATCTCATGACCCGCCCGGCCGTACATATGGCGCGGCGTCCGAATGAACTGCCTTTCCCGCTCAGCCTGCGCATTGGTCAGGCAGCCTGGAAACTGCTGTTCTTCACCCCCGGCATATATAAGCCTGACCCAAGCCATGATGCCTTGTGGAACCGTGGGGCCTATCTGGCGGAAGGCAACGCCCACTGTGGCGCGTGCCATACACCCCGTAACTTCATGGGGGCCGAAAAGAAGGGCTCCATGTATGATGGCGCGGTTGTGGATGGCTGGATTGCCCCTCCGCTGAACGACAAGAACCCCACCCCCACCACCTGGACCGAAGACGAACTGTATCAGTATCTGCGCTTTGGCGTGGCCCCGCTGCACGGTCCTGCCGGTGGCCCCATGTCTCCTGTACCGCACCGCTTCCTGTCTCAGGTTCCGGAATATGATGTGCACGCCATTGCCCATTATTATGCGGACGTGGACCACGCTGCGGAACGCGAGAAGCATGACAAGGCCGCCCTTGCTCGCGCCATGGAGCAATCCAAGATTGATCTGATCGGCCCGAATGTGGACCCGGACGCCAAACTGTATCAGGGCGCCTGCGCGGCCTGCCATTACAATGCGGCCCCTTTCCCTGTGCTTGGTCGCCCGGATCTGGCGCTCAACAACGCCCTGTGGCTGGACGAGCCGACAAACCTCTTCCAGGTGATGCTGCGCGGCCTTACGGCTGAAGAAGGCCAGTCCGGCATTGCCATGCCCAGTTTCTACAATGCCCTGTCCGATGCCGACATGGCGCGTATTGCAGCCTATCTGCGCCGCACACGCACCACCCTGCCGCCGTGGACAGACCTTGAGAAGAAAGCCGCTGAAGTGCGCGAGACCGTCAAGACCATTCCTGTCAATTCTTCTCACTGAGACGGCACACGGAGCCAGACATGATTAAGTTCAAACTCAATGGCCGTGACGTATCCGTCGATGTGCCAGATGATACCCCCCTTCTGTGGGCACTGCGGGACGAACTGGACCAGACCGGCACCAAGTTCGGGTGCGGTGTGGGCCAGTGCGGTGCGTGCACGGTGCATGTGGGCGGGCGCGCCACGCGCTCCTGCATCACCCCTGTCAGCTCCATTGAAGGTGCTGAAGTAACCACCATTGAAGGCCTGCACCCGGAAGGCAAACATCCGGTGCAGGAAGCATGGCGTGACATTCAGGTGCCTCAGTGCGGTTACTGCCAGTCCGGCCAGATCATGCAGGCGGCAAGCCTGCTGAAGGATTATCCGGACCCCACGGATGAACAGATTGATGGCGTTATGGGCGGTAGCCTGTGCCGCTGCATGACGTACATCCGTATTCGCAAGGCTATCAAGAAAGCCGCTGCCGCCATGCGTGAGGAGACTGCATCAAATGGGTAAACTTGAACGCATTGCGGCACAGCAGGATCGCGCAGCAGGACGTGGGCCAACCCGCCGAGGCTTTTTGCTGACGGCTGCTGGCTCCGCTTTTCTGTTCGGGTTCGCGCGGGAAGCCAAGGCCGCGCAGACTTTCCCCGCTTCTGCCGGGCTACCCGGTGATGGCGCTTTTGAACCCACCATCTGGTGCTCCATCGCACCGGATGGCGTGGTTAACGTCAACGTCATCCGTGCGGAAATGGGCCAGCACACCGGCACCGCCCTCGCCCGGATCATCGCGGACGAAATGGAAGCCGACTGGGACAAGGTCAAGATCACGCAGGTGGATACAGACCCCAAATGGGGGCTGATGGTCACAGGTGGGTCATGGTCCGTGTGGATGACATGGGATGTCTTCCGTCAGGCCGGTGCGGCAGCCCGTACGGTCATGGTGGAAGAAGGCGCCAAGCTGATGGGCGTTTCGCCCGCCAGTTGCATCGCTCGGAATGGCCGCGTGATTGCAGGCAGCAAATCCATTTCCTATGGCGATATTGTCAGCCGCGCGCACCCCACGCGCACCTATACGCCTGATGAAATGGCCAAGCTGCCGCTGAAACCCGCCTCCGAACGTCGCCTGATTGGCAAGGACGTCAAGGCGCTGGATATTCCGGCCAAGACCGATGGCACCGCCATCTACGGGATTGATGCCAAGCTGGACGGCATGGTGTATGCGCGCCCCAAACTGCCGCCGACCCGCTATGGCTCCAAGGTTGTCTCTGTAGATGATAGCGAAGCCAAGAAGATCAAAGGCTATATCCGCTATATCGTTCTGGAAGACCCGTCCGATACTGTGCCCGGTTGGGTTGCCGTTCTGGCGTCCTCCTACCCGGCGGCCATCCGCGCGACAGATGCGCTGAAAGTCACCTGGACACCGGGCAAGACCGCCAATGTGTCTGAAAAGGACATTATTGAACACGGCCGCAAACAGATTGCCGAGAAAACCGGTGGGTCCTGCGTGTTCAATGATTCCGGGGTGGATGAAGCCTTCTCGTCCGCCAAGCAGGTTTTTGAACGCACATATACCTGTGCCTCCGTGCTGCATTACCAGCTTGAACCCATGAATGCGCTGGCACGCCTGCAGGACGGCAAATGGGAAATCCATTGCGGCAACCAGTGGCAGTCCCTGTTCCTGCCGGTTATTGCCAAAGCCTTGCAGGTGCCGGAATCTCAGGTGATCATGCGCAGCTATCTGCTGGGTGGGGGCTTTGGCCGCCGCCTGAACGGGGACTACGCTGTACCCGCAGCGCTCATCTCCAAGGCGCTGGATGGCAAGCCGGTCAAACTGATCCTAACCCGTTCGGACGACATGCTGTTCGACTCCTTCCGCTCCCCATCCATTCAGACGGTGCGCGTGGCGTTGGATGACCAGAAAAGCCTCAAAGGGTGGGAGCACCACGCTTCCGCTGGCTGGCCCACAGGCGTGATGGCTGCGGCCTTCATGGAAAAAGGAGCCGACGGCAAACCTTACGATCAGTTCGCCATTGCTGGTGCTGACCATTGGTATGATGTTGGCCCCATGCGGGTGCGGGCGCTGGATAATGATCTGGCTGACGCTACCTTCCGTCCAGGCTGGCTGCGTTCGGTCAGTTCCGGCTGGACGCCTTGGGCGCATGAAGCCTTTCTGGACGAACTGGCGCACGAACTCGGCAAAGACCCTGTGGACTTCCGCCTATCCCTGCTGACGGCCAAAGGCCGGAACGTGGGCAGCGCGCCTGATTCCGTTGGCGGCGCCACCCGTCAGGCCAACGTGCTGAAGCGGCTGGTGGAAAAATGTGGCTACGGTAAAACGCAACTACCTGCTGACACAGCCATCGGCATTGCCACAACCTTCGGGCAGGAACGCGCCATGCCCACCTGGACGGCTGGTGCCGTGCAGGTGCATGTGGACCGCAAAACCGGCGTTGTGACCTGTCAGAAAATCTGGCTAGTTCTGGATGCGGGCACCATTGTGGACCCCGATGGCGCAGCCGCGCAGACAGAAGGCGGTGCATTGTGGGGCTTGAGCATGGCGCTGTTCGAAAACACGGAAATTGTGAACGGCAATGTGCGGGACCGGAACCTGAACACCTACACGCCCCTGCGTATTTCAGATGCACCCGAAATCGACATCGAATTTGTGGAAAGCACTGAAAAACCCATGGGCCTTGGGGAACCGGGGGTCACCACCATTGGGGCGGCCATTGCCAATGGCGTCTTCAATGCCGTGGGCGTACGACTGCGCCATCAGCCCATTCGTCCTGCGGATGTGCTGAAAGGCCTAGCTGAGAAAAAATCTGCTTAAACCCAGCCTTTTTCTACGGCATGCACTATAAATGAAAAAAACCGGCATCCTGTTTTTCAGGAGCCGGTTTTTTTATCTCCTCAAGGAGTATGACCTCACCCTTCTGACGGAGTTTTCAAACAGTGCGTTGGTTTGCAAAACATGGTGGCTGCCGCGACAGGCCTAACCATCCCTCTGTTTCATAAAACGCATGATGGCCGATGCCCCCCGTTTTGATGCTCCCAGAACTGGATCTCCCAAAGACTCCTTCACAAGCTTTTCCTGCAAGGAGCGATACCGGGCATGAACCGCGTGGGCGCGCATGATGGCGCGCATAACCTCCTCTGGCTGCTCAACCACTTCCCCCAAATTCCAGTGCAGAAAATGCGGGTTGTTCCGCCAGTTTACGCCGCTGGTGTTCAGGAACACACAGGGCCTCGGCTTGACTAGAAATTCGTAAACCTGACTGCTGACATCCCCTACATAGATATCCGCATGGGTCGTGTAGGTCATGTCAATCAGCCGGTCAGAATATGTATCCACATGAATGGTAGGAGCATTATAACGCTTCATAAAGCGCGTTTTCATGCCAAGGCTTTTATGAAATGTCTTGATGTGTGGGGCCACAACCAGATTATAGCGTGATTGTGCCTGAAACCCCTTGAACAAAGCCGGCATGAAGCGTTGCAAAGAAGAAAGCTTACGCTTGCAATGGGCATTATAAAGCACAAAGGGGTTGGCGTTTGAAAATAACCCCACTGGGTAATCATGCTGCATTGCGGCGCACACATCCATGCGCGGCAACCCAACAGTGGCATAATGGCCTTGCCTTACCAGATTTTTCTGAAGGCTGTATTGCTCGACTTTTGGCCCCGGCAGCAGAATAAAATCAAAATCCCGCATCAGGGCTTCATCATCCACCAACCGATCCCCTGCCCCATGCAGCACAAGGATCAGTTTAGGCCGGGTCACTCCCAATTTGCGTAAAATACCCGCCGTATATTCGGTGGCTACAAGAGCATCATACTGGTTCAGTTCTTCTGCATTCTGCCGCAGCAGCAGCAGCTTTACCCGATCCAGACGCTTTGCTGCCTCGTGCATTTTTATCGAAAAAGAACGTTCCAGAAAACGCATCTCCGGTTCTGGCGCATCCATTGCGCGGCTGATCCGCTTCAAATGCTCCTGCGTTTCCGGAAAATTGTAGTAATTGACAACATGAACGCCGGCATAAGCCTCAAGCGCCAAAGCCAGAGAGGCGCCATGATAACACTGATACGGCTCGGCAATATAAAGGAACGCTATGTTCATGACGGGCCGAGCCTGCGCAGACCATTATGGAAAGCCGCGGCCATTACTCCGTCCAACCGGCTATATAATCGATACAAAATACGGCCCCTGATACACAACGCCCTCTTCCCTGCTTTCAAGCAGAAAAGAGGGGGCAAAAACGTTTCTGCCCGCTCCTATCAGAAACAGGCAGAAACCGTACTCTGATTTAGGAAATTTTTTGAGGTGTTGCTGCGGAACGAATTGCCCGCGCCATGGCTTCTACCCCATTGCCGCGATTGGTGGACAACGCCTGCACCAACCCCAGATCCCGCAAAAACTGTGGGTCTGTAGCCAGAATTTCATCCGGGCTGCGTCCGGAATAGACACGCAGCAACAGCGCCACCAAACCGCAGACAATGGCGGCATCAGAAAGACCGGCAAAATACAGAATGCCATCTTCCTCCTTAGCCTCCAGCCAGACCTGGCTCTGGCATCCCGGCACCCGATGGGCATCATCACACCAATCCTTGGGAAATAGGGGCAATTTGCGCCCCATTTCTATGATGTACTGATAGCGCTCCATCCAGTCATCAAACAGTTCCAGCTCATCACGAATGGCGTCAATGGCTTCGGCTGCGGTCTCTTCCGCAGGAAGAACGAACGGCGCCTCCATTACAGAATAAACCGGCTGAGATCACCCTTGCGGGCCAGCGGGGCAACCTTGTCATTCACAAGCGAGGCTTCCACCACAATGGTTTCCCCCTTCCGGTCAGAAGCCGTGAAGGAGATTTCTTCCAGCAGTTTTTCCAGAACCGTGGCCAGACGACGTGCGCCTATATTTTCCACCCGTTCGTTAATATCCGCCGCCAGTTCAGCCAGAGCATCCACTGCTCCATCAGAGAAGGAAAGCGTCACGCCCTCCGTCCCCATCAGAGCGGTATATTGCTTGAGCAGAGAGTGTTCGGGGTCGGTCAGGATAGACCGAAGATCCTCACGGGTGAGTGGCTGCAATTCCACACGAATGGGCAAACGCCCCTGCAATTCCGGCAGCAGATCAGATGGTTTGGCCAGATGGAACGCACCGGAGGCAATGAACAGAATGTGGTCTGTCTTCACCGGCCCGTATTTGGTGGAAACCGTTGTGCCTTCAATCAGCGGCAGCAGATCACGCTGCACGCCTTCACGTGAGACATCGCCCCCGCGTGCGCCGCCTTCTGCCGCGCGGGCGCATACCTTGTCGATCTCATCAATAAAGACAATGCCGTTATCCTGCGCATGGGCTACAGCTTCACGCGTCAGGGCTTCATTATCCAGTAGTTTGTCCGCTTCTTCCCGCTCCAGATACTCACGCGCGGCGGCAACCTTCAGGCGGCGCTGCTGTGGTGTGCGGTTCATGAAGCCTTTCATCATCTCGCCAAAATTGATGACATTTCCAGGCATCACGCCGGGCATTTCGCCCCCACCCTGCGGCGGCGCTTCAACCACGGCAATATCAACCTCTTTGTCTTCAAGGTCGCCATTGCGCAGCATGGTACGAAACTTGTTTTTGGTCTCAGCCGCAGCACTCTGCCCCACCAGAGCGTCCACCAGCCGGTCTTCCGCCGCCTGCTCGGCCTTTACCTTCACATCACGCCGCCTGACATCGCGCAGCATGGTGATGGAGGCCTCCACCAGATCACGCACAATGCTATCCACATCGCGGCCCACATAGCCCACTTCCGTAAACTTGGTGGCTTCCACTTTCAGGAAGGGAGCCTGCGCCAGTTTGGCCAGCCTGCGGGCAATCTCGGTTTTACCGCACCCGGTCGGGCCAATCATGAGGATGTTCTTGGGCACAACTTCCTCGCGCAGTCCTTCACCTAACTGCGCACGCCGCCAGCGGTTACGCATGGCAATGGCCACAGCCCGCTTGGCGTCACCCTGCCCTACGATAAACCGATCAAGTTCCGAGACAATTTCTCTGGGGGAAAAGGTTGGTGCTTCCATCACGCTTCTCCCTTCCCGGTTGCCGAGCTGGCAGAAAGCGTTTCCACCCTGACGGAATGATTGGTGTAAACGCAGATGTCCCCGGCAATTTTCATGGAGCGGCGCACAATTTCCTCCGCATCCAGCCCGTCTACGGTCAACAACGCACGGGCAGCAGAAAGGGCGTAATTCCCGCCAGATCCGATAGCGATAATGCCATCTTCCGGCTCCAGCACATCTCCGTTCCCGGTCAGGGTGTAGGAATGTTCAGCATCCGCCACGGCCATCATGGCTTCCAGCCGGCGCAGATAACGGTCTGTCCGCCAATCCTTGGCCAGTTCCACACAGGCCCGCTCAAGCTGGTTGGGGTAGCGTTCAAGCTTGGCTTCAAGCCGTTCAAGCAGGGTGAAGGCATCCGCCGTGGCTCCGGCAAAACCTGCCAGAATGGACCCGGACGGGCCAATGCGGCGCACCTTGCGCGCATTCCCCTTGATGACGGTCTGACCCAGTGTCACCTGACCGTCACCTGCCATGGCAACGTCCGGGCCACGCCGAACACAGAGGATAGTGGTCCCGTGCCATCCGACGGGATCATGCGGGGAGGAGGCTGTGTGATCGCTATACATGGTAGAAAGAAATAGGCTTTCCTTCCGTCAGCACAAGAGGGGAGTTTACGCTGCCAGCATTGCCCGCACGTCCCCCAGCAGCGCATCCCGCGTGTAAGGCTTGTGCAACACCGTTACACCGGCAGGCAGAAGCCCCAGATCCGTATACCCCGTGACAAACAGAACCCGCAGATCCGGCCGCAGAACATGAATGCGCCGTGCGGCTTCATCGCCATTCATGCCCGGCATCATCACATCCATCACCACCAGCGAGATTTCCGGCCTGCCCTCAACCATGGCCAGAGCTTCCGCCCCGCTTGATGCCTCCAGAACCTCATAGCCAGCCCGACGCAGGAAGCCGGATGTGACACTCCGCACCCCTGTCTCGTCATCCACCACAAGAATGAGGCGCCCGTCCCCTACGGGCGGCAGCGTAGCGGCCCGTTCCTGCTGTGCTGGCAGTGGCGTCACGACAGAAGAAGACGAGTCTTCCGCGTTCACATCCGTCGCCATGGCTGGCAGCCAGAGTTCTATGGACGTCCCCCCTCCCGGCACGCTTTCCACACGGACTTCACCCCCGCAATGGTTGATGAAGCCGTAAATCATGGAAAGACCGAGGCCTGTTCCTTTCCCAATATCCTTGGTGGTGAAAAACGGATCAAAAATACGGGCCTGCATTTCCTCTGTCATGCCCACACCGCGGTCCATCACCTGCACCACCACCCACGCACCGCCAGCGGCGGCCGTGGTGCTCCGCCCAAGCAGACGCGCCGCCTTGCGCACGGAGACGCTGATAGTGCCCCCATCAGGCTGCGCATCCTGCGCGTTGATGCACAGATTGAAAATGGCCAGTTCAAGCTGCACTGCATCTGTCCAGACCGGCGGAAGAGCCTCATCCGGGATATCAAACTGCACGGAACCAATTCGGCTGGCGGCTTCCTCGCTGTTTGCGCCCAGAGCGGTTTGCAGGTCATCAGGCACCTGCCCACGCACCATGAAACTTTGCAGATCTCGCAAGATCTGCCCCACCTCCACCTGCTGGCAGGACAAATGGCGCGGACGGCTGAAATCAAGCAGTTTCTGCGTCAGCGCGCCGCCGCGCCGTGCAGCCTCTATTGCATTATGGAACAACCGCGCCACCCCAGGCTCCTTGGGTGGCTCAAGATCCATCACCAGTTCAAGCGATCCCATAATGGCGGTGAGCAGATTGTTGAAATCATGCGCAACACCTCCGGCAAGCGTTCCAATAGCCTGCATTTTCTGGGCCTGCCGTAGCCGCTGTTCCAGATTGAGCAGATCTGTCACATCCCGATCTATCAGGATGGAATAATCAGCCAGTTCATCTTTTCGCGGTTGTCCGGCGTCATCCGGCGCGCCCCCCAGTTTCATACGGGTGAGGTCATGCCAGCGGGCCTGCCCGTCCGGGCTGGTGAGCCTGAGAACCTGCTGATCGCGCGCGCCAGAGGCCAGAGCCGCCTGCGCCTCTTCAAGGCTTTGCAGGCGTTCAGCATCAATCAGGGCGTCTTCTTTCTGCCCGATACAGTCAGCAGCAGAACGACCAAACTGCGCTGCCATTTGCTGGTTCAGGCGGATAAAACGGCCTTCTTCATCCTTGAACGCAAGCCCGAAGGGCAGGTTGTCCAGAAGCCCACGCAAGAGCCGTTGCTCGCACGCCAGTTCCTTTTCAAGCTCATACCGCCCCGCCGCCTGCGCCACCATAGAGAGCAGGGTTTCATCATCCCATGGCTTATAGGCAAAAAACGAAATCTTGCCCTGATTAAGAGCGGCCTCCACAGCAGAGATATCCGCATATCCCGTCAGCAGGATAGCGCCTGCGGACGAAACCATGCGCGCACGCGCCAGAAAGGCGTCCCCAGTCATGTTTGGCATACGCTGGTCGGAAATTATGACGGCCACATCCGGAGTCTGCTGAAGCAGGGCCAGCCCCTGCTCTCCTGATGATGCGGAAAGAACGTCGTACGTCTCCTCCAGCAGATCAGCCAGCGCGACAAGAATTTCAGGCTCATCATCTACAACCAGAACAACGGCTTTCCGGTCTGGCTCAGGCAGCGTAATCACTCCGCCTCTCCTCCACAGCCCTGTAAGGCACCCGCAATGTAAAGCAGGCACCACCTTTTTCCCGCGCGTTTGTCACAACTATACTCCCACCATGGGCCTGTACAACGCCGTAAGCGGTGGCCAGTCCAAGCCCGGTCCCTGAGCCTACAGGTTTTGTTGTAAAAAACGGTTCAAATATCCGTTCCTGCAAATTTTCAGGCACTCCGGGTCCGGTATCACTGATACGGATCACGTAATCCTGTCCCTCCTCCTCGCCTTGGCGGGGCTCGAGACAGGAGCTGATTTCTATACTGTCCTCTTCCACCACCGGGGAAAGATGCTCCTTGTTTTCACGCCGTTTTTCCAAAATGGCGTCTGCCGCGTTACTGACAATATTCATGACCACCTGATTAACCAGCGCCGCCTGACAGAAGAGCTCCGGCGGGGCATCCAGATGGCAGACAACGCGGATCTCCTGCCCGAGTTTGGGCGCAAGCAGCATCAGCACCATAGCCAGAGCCTCGGGCACATCCAGCCGGGTAAATTCGCCTTCCTCCAGTCTCGAAAATCGTCTCAGACTAGCCACCAGATCCCGCATGCGGGAGAGGCCGACAAAAGAGGACGCAAGACGTTCCTGGCTTTTGGTCAGCGCGCTTTCAGCCCCCTGCATGTCCCCTTCCCGCACGGCCTGCATGGCGCGCGTAATGCTGCGGTTCACCGTGCCTTCATGCGCCAGAACAAAAGCAAGCGGGTTGTTGAATTCGTGCGCGATACCTGCTGCCAATTCCCCCAGCGATGCCATTTTGGCAGACTGCACCAGTTTGGCCTGCGCCTCGATCAATTTCCGGTTGGCGGCAGCCAGATCCGCATTCACACGCCGCAGGGCATCGGCCAGTGCCATACGGGCACGTGCGCTTTCAATATGCGCGTCTTCCCGCCGCATTTCATCCTGCAAGATCTTGCGGCGCACAAGGCTGCCAATACGGGCCAGCAACAGATCTGGGGAAATATCGGCATCCACCAGATCATCAATCCCCGCTCCGAAGGCAATGACCGCCAGATGGCTGGAAACCTGCCCCCGCTCCGCCATGCCCAGCACCCGAATACATTGCCGGTTCCTGCGCCGCATCGCCACTAATGTGCGGGCCAACGCCAGCCCATCAAAAAGCGGGCAGCCCAGATCCACCACCACACAATCCGATGGATGGGGACCAACCGGATGCGCCGAAAAATCCAGCCGGTCCGGATCATCTATCAGCTTTACGGATTCGCCATCCTGCTGAAGCAGTTCCACCAGCAAAGGCACGCCCGCATTACCGCCTCCCCGCCAAGACCACAGAGCACCGCCCGGCGCCGTGACCACCGCAACCGATGGCTGCCGGAAAACCGCATTTTCCCGTGCGGGCGTTTCCTCATCATAGTCCCGCAAGAGGGCGCAGATGCGAAACATCAAAAAAGCGGGGTCCCCATTCAGGGGGAAGCAGGCATCAGCCCCCCGCCCCAGAACTTCATGCTCCACCACGGCATCAGCGGCGTGTGTCAGCACCACAACAGGAATCCCTCGTGTTACGGAATTCAGGCGCAAACGCTGACAAAGCTGGCTGGCCGCCATATCCGGCAGAGAAGCCGCAATCACCAGCATATCCGGCAGGGAGGCATCAAACCCGGTAAAGGCTGCTTTCCCATCGGGAAACACAAGAACCTTGAAGCCACGCTGGCTGAACTGGGCGACAAGACGCTCGCTTTCTGCGTCTGCTACTCCCACAAGCCAGATTGTACACGACAAAAAATTCATTCCTGCTCCGCTTCAGGCTCACTCAGCCGGAAAATCTCCTTTGGTCTTTTGCAGCGTTCACCTTGCGCACGCTGTATCCTGTTACTGATGCTTCGCCCTACTGGATAGAATTGGCCTCCCCCTGGAAGATACCGCCATGATCCTGTTTTCCTTTAACAAATTGCCCCGGCATCCGTCTGCTCTCGAATGCGTTATCACCCTCTGGCCATAGCCGGTATGCGTGCCTTAGCTCCCGTGCAGACGTAGCCGGAAAACCACGCTCTATTGTCTTTTTACTGCAGCGGTGTGACCAGACCGCACGGTGGTGTATAGTCCGCACCATCATGTCTGCGCGCCTGCGGTTCAGGTTGATGCAGAAACCCGTATTACGCCCGAAGGAACTACAGGACCATGGACCAGCGCCCTAACGCCAATTTTGCTCGCCCTCTGGCGTTTTCCTCCCGCTCGGCAGACGGGTCTCCTCTGGCTTTCCGGCTGGTGCGTACCGGCATCTGGTCTGTCTGCTACTTTGCATTCTATTTCATTCAGCAACTGGCGGAACTGTTTGCCCCCCTGCTGCTGATTGCCGGCGTGCTCTGGAAAGTTCTGCCCGCTCTGGTTGGAGCATTGTCCCACGCGGCCGTTGCGGCTGACCCTCAGGCTAAAGATGCGATCACCAACGTTGCCGCAGCCATCCCGCAACATATCCTTGTAGCCGGACATGACCTGACGGCGGGCGGTCTGATCTGGGATGGCATTCTGCTGATGGGCCTTGCTGCCGCAGGCGCCACGCTCGCTACGCTGGCAGGTAGAAACCTCTAAGCCATTTAGTCTAACAGCTTTCACCTCCCTCCTTGAAGGCTGGGAGGCGAAAGCTGCCTTCTTAGCCAGCCTGATGCAGCCGCCCCGCAGCGGGCCACACATGAACAATGGCATTCCACCAATGCCAACCGGCTACCAGAACAATGATCGCCACAATAAAACTGGCAATCCACGCGCGCCGCCAGAAAACGTCCCTCACCATCATATCCCGCAGGCTACCCGCGCCAGCTACCCGCTCGGCCACTCCGGCTTCAGCAGCCCTTACTTGCTGATAAGCTGATGCAGCCTCCTGCTGGAATGCATGTGTCGCACCTGTATGACCGGCTGGCTCTTTGACAGCCTCCGACTGCCCAGCGGCAGGCTCTGCATAGACCGGCGCAGAAACGCTTTGCTCACTACCGACCAAAGGCTTGCCGCGGACTGTCTCAACGGGAACCGCGTCTTCCGGAGGTACCGGGATGGGTGGAAGCTCGGAGACAGACGGCGCAACCGGTGAGGAGGGTTCAGTATGCTCTCGGGGGCGCTCTTCCTCTGCTGGCAGTTGGACTTGGTGCCCCTCTTCCGTTGCGTCTTCCGGGGCAGAAACCACTCTCGCTGGCTGAGAAGTGCCCCAAGCAGGTTTAGGCCACGCTGAGGTCACTGAAGACACAGGGGGCACAGGAGAGGCCGGTGGCTTCTCAGTTTCCTGCTCGCCCTTCGGTTCTTCTACAGCTTCCTGTGCGGGCGGCGCTGCCTCCGGTTTTGGAGCAGCCGGAGTAACGGCCTCAGGCTCAGGCTCAGGCTCAGGCTCAGGCTCAGGCT
>NZ_LHZQ01000206.1 GCF_001580915.1 Acetobacter tropicalis
TATGTCCCTCGGGTTACGACAATGGGCTCATGGGTTGTAGCAATCAACGGTTGGTATTATATAGTGCTGAAATTATAATTCTAAGCACCCGAACCAACCGTAGAAATCTGTAAGATCAGCCCTTCTGATTTCTGCTCTTGAATGCGCAATGCCGCCTCCATAGCCCATCACATCCAAGCCGCGACTATTACTCACCCATATCACATGCTTGATCTTGTAAACATGAACGGCGCAATACGCCCTAAGAAGCATAACTCTTGATATTGCTTGCACCTAAAAGGCTGGATCAGTTTTTTAGAATTATCCAGATTCAACCACGCGAACAGGATGAACGCCTTTTCCCCCAAAAATGACGGGAATGATAATTTGATACAGGATTACGTAAAAAAGCAGAGAACCTAACGTAGCCGGACAAGCTTTCCAGATAGCTCTAACAGCCTATAAAACCAACCTACGTTCGTATGAGCCCATTGGCTATTTCAGGAGTATCCTGACTGCACGCTCTCCATATTTGGAGGAAGACGCTGCGATGTAACTCCGAGCGGAAGATATTGGTATAAGGTTTGGCCACGCCCCCGCTCTCTGGCATGACCGCCAATCCTGTCGCCACGATCATTTCACCATCAAATAAGACACACAAGGGCGTGCCATGACGTAAAATAATTTCCGTAATTAGTTTTTTGAAGAAGCTCTTTTAATGGCTGGAGTAATCCCAACCCTCCCCTCCAGCAACATCATATAGAGATCGTTGAAGAAGAACTTTGGCGCCCACAAAAGGGGTGACCTAAACAGAAACGCCTCTGGTTTTCACAACGAAAAGGCAGAGGCGTTCCAAGCAAAAAATTAACGTTAGGCGAGAACGATATCTTTCACGCGCTCAACAATTTCCGGCGTAACATCCTGAACTGACAGGCTCTGAATAGCACTGTCCTTCAGTTCCACAATAATACTAAGCGGCATCACCCCAACCGTATCATTGACAATGTTTACCAATGATACCCGGTATTTCCCACTCAGCGGTTTTGAGAAACCACTGTTAAAGTTGATGTTGGCCGTAAAGCCACTGCACAGAGGCGCATCAGAGAAAACACCGCTGACATCATTGCGGATAGCGCGGGTGGTGCGGAAATAAACGGCATCATCCTCTTCTTCATTCACACAGGCCAGATACACCTGCCCCGCCGCACGAAGATTATGCATGAAGGTCCATCCCTTCATGTAAATACCTTTTTCATCAACTTCCGGCGGCGGATCACCAATCAGACCGCTGCAGTTATCAATGAAATACACCATATCGCCACTGTGATCTCTTTCCAGAGCATCAGTGTCGATATCCACCATCTTGATGTTTCTGAGCTTACCATCACGATGAGAAACCCGTGCAAAATCGCTCAGAATCTGCTTGTCTGTCGGGTTTTCCTGTTCGATTTCAACAATCTTACCTTCTTTTACTGTAATCTGACAGTTGGTTACAGCAAAACTGGCTTTGGTGTTGATCACGTTCATCAGCGCAATACGGTATGTTCCTTCACACCATTTACCACGCAGTGCCGCCTGCCCCGCAAAGCCGGAACGGCGTGGCGCATCCGGGTAAACAGTCAGAACATCAGGGCGAGATTCCCTGATACACGGCAGGAAGATAATCGGCTGATCCTCATTGCCAATTAACACCGTATAGAACGTACCGGATGCATTGACGCGCGGTACGGCATACCAGCCACGGATATGAAATTCGTAGGCTTCTTCAAAATCAGATGGTTCGCTTTCTGCAAAGACAAGGAAGCAAACATCATCAATATAGAATTTGGCATCCTGAACGGAGAACCAGTCTGTGACAGGTTCAGGCAATTCCACCGTAACATCACGCGTTGTCGGTGGATCAAAAATATGCCGCGGCGGAGCCTGATGGCGCCAGGATGGATGCGGAAGCAGATGCACCTGACCGGCATCAATCTGCATTTCAGAGAACCCAAGACGGGTGATCGGGGCAACTTCGTTATAGATTTCAAAAAGGCTTTCACCATAGCTCTGCCCATCAGGCCACAGATCCGGTGAGATATTGCCCATGATTTCTTTACGCAGAGGCTCGGATGACCGCAGCAGTTCAAGGCGCTCCAGCACTTTTGCCGGGCTGTTGAGCTTCAGGGCAAAGCCATTCACACCATCCTGCACACGGTCATGCAGCGCGCCAATATCGCTGACAATGGGGATAAGGCCCGTCTGCCATGCTTCTGAAAGAGAAATACAGTATGTTTCAGGCCATATGCTGAGATTAAGCGCAACATCCGCAATTTTCAGCTTATCAATATTCCCCATGGAATACTGACCATGAACGGTAATATTCGGCCGGTTCAGATCCGCCAGAACCTGCTTGTATTCCGGATGAACAGCTCCAAAAATATGGAAATGGAAATGATCAGGATGCGCCAGTTCAAACAGGCTCAAAATAGTATCCGCGCCTTTAGTGCGCAGGAAATTTCCCACCACCGCAACCCCTAGAGGGCGACCATTCAGGGGAGCGTACTCTTTGGGCGTAACCGGCAACGTGCTTTCAGGAGAAGGAATACCCAGAATGGAACATTTCTTTGTTTCAACAACCGGATAGACTTCGCTGATCAGATTGTAAGAATGTTCTGAACCAAACAGGAACGCATCCACAGAATGCAGCATGTTCGAAATGAACGCGCGCCGCGTCTGCTCTCCACCAAACTCCACATTTTCCGCATTTTTCAGGATAATGTCATAGGCAACAACAGATTTTGCCTTTTCCTCATCATACTGAAAACTTTGATCAAGCAGGTTATAGCGTGAAGAAACCAGCCAGAAATCATGCGCGGAAAAGACCACGCCTGCCCCGCAGGACTTGGCGATAATGGGCAAGGACAACGCATGGTGACCAAGGTGCTGAAAATGCACAAGGTCGATATTGTAATGGCTAATAACGTTGGAGAACGCCATTTCTTCCGGACCATCGCACATGGCGTCTGTCCAGCCGACTTCCGGCACATCAAACCGTTCGATTTCCTCACCATCGGCCGTCAGGAAGCGACATTTGTCGCCACGACGCAGCCAATAATAGAAATCGACCTTTCTGCCGAGCAGATTGCACAGGGTTTCCTGATAAACCTCAACACCGCCCCACGCAGCTTCATAAACCGTGGAGTGAGTGCACATAAGCACGCGCAGGCGCCGGCTTTCAGCGACAAGTGCCGTCGGCTGAACGCACCCGAAATTCGCACCGCTGACTTCCATAATCGTGCGGATACGGTTTTCGTAAAGATGCTTGTTCTGAACATCTTTTTTCGCGCTCTGCGCAGAACGCCGTCTCAGGGTCGAGTTACTCAGAAGCGCATCAATGGCAGCAATCACTTCGTCCACGTTGCGGCACAGCACAGTGCCGCTCACGTCGTCAAAATAGTCCTTGTCCATCACCTCAGGGGCTTCCACCACCTGAGCCGTACCTGCCAGCCCGAGTTCATAAAAACGCGGTCCCGGCGCCGTTGCCTGACTGGTGTCACCATGGCTTGCATAGTCACGGAACATGGTCAGGGTGACGGCGCTGGCATTGGCGAAGTCAATAAACGCTTCATGGCTGACCGGACGCTGAATGGCAATTTCAGCAAGATCGCTCGGCAGAGGCGGCAGATATTCATTACCCGGGCAGATCAGCTTCAGGCGTGCATCCGGAAACGCGGTAATAACATGCCGCAGCGTTTCCACACGGTTAGGCCACATCGTGCCTGCAAAAAAGATATCGTAATCAAGCTCATCCGCTTTCTTGACTTTACGATCATGCAAAGACGTAGACGCAGCCAAAGGCAGATAGTGCCCCTTGCTACCATAAGCCTCCACGCACAGCGGATCATTGGTGAACACATGATCGAACAATCCTGCATTCGCAGCATTGAATTCTTTCATGAACGGATCCTCGAATGTCCAGAGGATCATAGTCTTAAAAGCAGGGCGCACACGTTGCAGAAGAGGAATGTTAATGCGCTGCCCATCAATACAGATGAGAGTCTCATGCTCACCTTTGGCAGCCAGTTCACCCAAGGACCGATTGTCAGCAACGACAACCTCATCCTTCCCCAAAATTTCCCGCGCAGCCCGCTCGATGGCGAGTGTCAGGTAGGCATTCGGGTTGTGCGTATAGTTAGTGTTATAAATAACTGCCATCGTGCTCTCTTCTGCGGGGAGGTGTTTACTGAGTCAAAATAACGTTAAAGCCAGTTCACCTGATACTTTCTGAAAATACTCTTCTTTGGAACTGATTTTATGACGTTAGAGAAAAGCCTTCAACCTCATTGCCAGACTGTTGGGAAAATTGAGACAGAATATTTCTGATCTCAGCGGTATAAGCCTCCGCGTTATTTTCGCGCGCGATACGGCGCAAAGCATTGTAGCGCAACTTCTGCCATAACTCCCGTTCATCATAAAGCGACACTATTGCGTCAGCAAAAGAAGCGGCGTTTCCTGTTGCCGGAGCCAGCATATCTTCTCCAGCCTGCCAGCCAACCTGCTCGCACAGGATATCAGACGCCACAATTGGCAAACCATGCGCTGCGGCCTCATGAATTTTATAGGGTATGCCACCGGCAAACCGTGTAGGCGCCACAAAGATACGGTGCGTATCATAATATGGCGTCACCTCATTTACACGCCCCACAATCTCAACTCGTGGGTTGAGAACCAGGCGAGAGACATCCACTTCAGGATTCAAATAACCGCAAATCCGAAATTTTACATCCGGCGGCAGCCTGTCATCCAGTTTCGGGAGAACCTCACTTACGAACCAGATCAGTGAATCCAGATTAGGCGAATCTGCATCATGTATCGCACCAATGAACAGAATATCGCGCCGCTCCTTGAAGCTGGGTGTAAAGCGGTGAGCCTGTTGCAAATGGCCCAGCACATGTACATCCCTATGCCCCAGACGGCGCAGGATGGTGGCGTCCTTCTGATTAACGGCCACAAAGCGGTTCACAAACCAGGCGGACCGGAACTCCTTTTGCAGAAGTTCATCCAGATTATGCTGCGGTGTTTCGCCTTTCAAAACCCATTTTTGCAGGTCGCGCGGTGCGGCCACAGCTTCTGTGTCCAGAACAATGCGGCTACCTGCCAGCGCCCCGGCACATTCCGCAAACACGGGAGCCAGCCTGTCCAGATTATGCGTGCGCGCGATCCAGATGACATCATAATATCCGGGACGGGAATTGAGGAACCCGACCAGATCCTCAAGCCCCTTGTTCCACATAACTTCCGCCCGATCGGGAAAGCCTGTATATATATCTTCCGTTATACTGAGCGGGCGAAAAATAGGATAGACTGTGACATGACAGCTCAGGTCCCGCACCATGACTGTCATGATATCATTGGACCGGGTAAAACCTGACCCTAGATGCCTGAAGGGCAGAAAATCCTCCAGAAACAGAACCTTTTTCTCAAAAGCACGCGCAGACCGGGCCAGCAGGTCTTTCTGGGCATTTCTTGGATAGCGGGTAGCAATATAATTTGCGTTCTTCTCAATAAAGAGGCCCTGGTTCCTCTGCATCATATGAACACTTTCTGTATTACCAGATGTGCCATATTCATAATGAAGGATCACGACGCCAGGGTCATAAACAACATCCCAACCCAGCTCACGGATACGAACGCAAAGATCCGTTTCCTCAAAATAAGCTGGCGCATAATCTTCCAGGAAACCATTCAGCCGACGCAGGAGATCCGTTCTGACCACAAGAAACGCACCGGAACAAAAATCAACCGAGCGAACATAGTTAGCTTCCGGGCTGTCAGGCAATTCATCTCGCAGGTAGCCGCAGACAGACCCATTTTTCCAAATGATGCTTCCCGCCTCCTGCAAGAGACCGTTTGTGCGCACAAGT
This sequence comes from Acetobacter tropicalis, assembly GCF_001580915.1. Classification (GTDB taxonomy): domain Bacteria; phylum Pseudomonadota; class Alphaproteobacteria; order Acetobacterales; family Acetobacteraceae; genus Acetobacter; species Acetobacter tropicalis. The sequence continues at coordinate 5,886 of NZ_LHZQ01000206.1, forward strand.
TTGGCCCCTACGGCACCTGCCTGAGGTTCTTTTACAAATCGTGCCAATGCCGTCTCAATGGCCCGAGGCATCAATTCAAGGTCATTATTCAGGTAAAGGGTGAAATCAGCCTCGACGTGCTTGAGTGCAGCGTTACACCCCTGTAAGAATCCAACATTCCCTAATGTTCTGATAACATTGATCCCACGAACATACCGCTCGATATGGCGAATTTCATCGGATGAACCGGAATCAACAAGAACAACCTGTATTTGACCACTGTAATTCTCTCGCAGCGAGTAAAGCGCAGTCATCGTCATGGCAAAATTATTATGCGCCACCATAATCACGCTCAGCTCTGGCTGATCACAAGAGAAATCAAGCCCACCCCGCAAAAGAAGAGGAAGACGGATACGGCACATTTCCTGATAAACAGCTTTGGAAATAAACTCCCGTTCCTCTGAAGAATATCCTCCTTCTTCCACAACACCACCATGCACCATGTAATGAACAAAAAAACTGGGATACCGTTGTGACGCGATTTCGCTTTTTATTTTAGGATTTTCTGCATAAACTCTGAGATTGACGTCTCTGGCGGGCTGACGCAGTTCGTACTGACCATTTTTTACAAAATGCTCATAACAGTTTCTAAACGCACCATGCTTGACCGCACCAGCCACGTCTTCATAGGCCTGAGCGTAGAATTGCTCGGAGAAAAAAGCGTTGGGATTGAACGCTTCTGGCGTGGCATTTGTCAGATAATGGTGGAGCGGCCCCTGCCAGTTAACAGCAGAGCGTTCCACATCAGGATAATTTTCCTGATACCAGACCGGATCAAAATACCATGAAAGCTTTTTGTCATTCAGAGTATTATCAGGAAATCCCTTGAGAAAGCTGATATAAGCGCCTTCGCCTGGTTCAACTACAAAATCCGGGACTTCAGCCAGAAAGACAATGGGATCAAAAAAAGGAGAAGACGGACAGTTGAGACGACTGCCCTGCTTCAGGTAATGGTCATAGCCATTCCTGAACCCATTTTTTTCAATTTCTTCACGGGGGAAATCTAGAAATTTCCGCCGATAATAATCTTCATCAAACAGCCAATGCGGGCTTTTATCCCAAAATCCGACTTTGCAGTAATGATCAAACCCGGATTTAAATTCCCCAGAACAAATGCGCTCCCTTACGTCGGGATACCGCTCCGTGTACCATTTTTCATCAAAGAACGGGTTTGGGGAATGCTGTAACGCCCCCCCATATTGCTCATAAAATTCTTTAATATCATCGTCTGAGGTCGTATTTAAAAAATCCAAGACGGTTCTATATTTTCTTTTATACCAATCGAAGTCGAATTCACTCCAATCAAAACTCTTCCTGTTATCAGAGTGAACCATCATTCAAGCCCATATAATTAAATACCCAACCTCAGATCATGTAGGGCCTGCCGCAGCCCGTATCGGAAAACGGGGAACATACCGGTCCCCCGCGCCCAACCCAATTATGCAATAAGCTGTTCTTGGCGGAGAATGGAAAGAACATCCTGAATACGGTTTCCGTAGGTATGTTCTTCCAGCGTCCGTTTCTGGGCCTGCTGGGCAACCTCCAATCGACGGTCAGGATCATCCAGAAAAGTTTCAATCAACTCATCAAAGTCCCGCTTGTTCGAAAATGTCGGGATCTCATCAGCCGTGAAATAACGGCGAAGTTCATAGGTATCTTCATGGAAAATCTGAAACGCGCCAGCTGCGGCCGCTTCAAACGTACGAGGCCCCGGTGTGGAAGGCGAGATCATGAAGCGCTTGTTTTCAAAGTGCAGGGAGCGCCCAAGGTTCAGCACAATTTTAGAACGCTGATACAGTTCAACCAACTGATGTTTTTCGATCCGGGCATCTGAAAATCCGACGCCGAACTCCCCCCAACCCGGACCTATGATACGAATGTTTAATCGACGCAAAGACGGCATGAGGTTGCGAACAATGTCTTTACGGCTTGTAAAAGCGACACCACAGAACAGAACATCAATGTTCCTGTTCGTTTCATCCATGACGGGCGCATAGTGCAGTTCACGGCTTGCTGCCAGAGGAAGATGATATACTCTTCCACGCTGATAAAAATTCGAACCCCAGCGATCACAGGAAAAAATAACGTCAAAATCGTCTGTAATACGGTAATTGGCGTCCTGTTCGTAAGGATCTTCTGTGGCCCAGAAAACCGTGGTAGCCCCGACCTTCTTGGCTTCACGGCTGACTTCTCCAAAATAGATGCTTTCTGGAAGATAAGAGCCAATAGAGAAGACAATAGTTGGTTTAAGTTGAGCAATAGATGCTGCTGCACCACTAATATGGACAGCCGTTACATTCTCCGCCCCAATACATTCGGCCCAACCATCCATAATAGATTCCCGAATCTGGGCATTTGCCTGAGATTCGTACCGACCACCACTACAAATCAAAACACGTTGGTCTGTTTCAAGGCCTGAGAATGTCACATTATTCCCCTTGAGAGATTTCACAAAAGCATCCAAACATAAATGTAAATAAAAATCTCCGCTTTTTTACGCAGGCAAGGTATTTTTGTAAAGTTACATTCCTCGCACAAACCGAGCCTGAAACCAGACCCGAATAGTTCTCATTTAAATCCTTCAAATATATAAAGAGTAATTTATTTATTAAAAATGATATAACAAGATGAAATTAATACAAAACACATCTTTATTGACTGGAATACCTCTCACACCTTCTTTTCTCTCTATGTTATGTTCTAACTACGGAGTAAAAAACAGCGCATCATTCGGGTAGCACCACACACAAAATCAGGCATGATATGTTTTTTAAATACAAACAATTAGGTCGGCTTTGCCCTTCTTTTTATTGTGCGCCGTTTATATCGCAAGAACAAAAGCAATAAAAAAGCTCTCGCCTTTACAGACGAGAGCTTGATTCTCAACAAAAAATAGAAAAATGACTACTTGGTTATTGCACGCCCAGCAAGCAAAGCGACCACCAGAAAAACAACAAACAGGACAATTGCGATAAAGAACAGAATTTTCGCCATTCCTGCGGCTGCAGAAGAAATTCCGCCAAACCCGAATAGGCCCGCAATAATGGAAATGACCAAGAAAAATAATGCCAGCTTCAACATAATTGATTCTCCTCTACGTAAAGAAATTTATAGAAATTTTTCTAACAAATCAGAGTTTTCTGGCACACAGCGCACCTAGCAAAAACCCGGTGATCCCCGCCACAACAACGGACACAACAGGCTGATCCGCTACAACATCGCGCACAGCCTGTAACGCAGCGCACCCTTTGTTGCAGGTCAGATCCTCTATGGTATCAGACGCTTTGTCCCGCAGGCTTTCCGCGCCATCCTGCACACGGCTAATGCCTTCTTCCAACTTGTACTGAATGTCGTTTTCGTCACTCATCACGCACACTCCTTATCGTTACGTCTTCTAACGCACTCTCATGCACAGAGATGCACGGACAAGGCAAATTTCTTACGAAAACCGTCAGATTTCCGCAGAATGCCAGTAGGGTGCTCCACCCGGATCTGCCTCTCCCGCAATCATGGCGCGCAGCCGGGCGGTATAGATCTTGAAAGCTGAGGAATGAGGATCTTTCTGGCCCGCTTCTACTTTTAACTCTCCTGTAATACCTGCAGGCGATCCTGAAAGAACGACAATACGTGTGGCCAGTTTCATGGCCTCTTCTATGTCATGCGTGACAAAAAGGACGGTCTTGTGCGTCTGCTGCCAGATTTTCAGCAGTTCATCCTGAAGAGCGCTCCGCGTTATGGGGTCCAGCGCGCCAAACGGTTCATCCATCAACAGCAGATCCGGGTCCACAGTCAAAGCCCGCGCCACGCCTACACGTTGACGTTGGCCGCCCGAAAGCCGTCGCGGCCAACGCTCCGCTGCCTCTTCAAGCCCGACCAGCCGCAACGCCGCCAGCGCACGAGCCTGCTTTTCCTTGCGCGTAAGCGCCAGACCTTCCAGACCGAACATCACGTTGCCCAGCACACTGCGCCACGGCATGAGACGCGCATCCTGAAAGACGAGCGCCTGAGCCCGACGCTTTCCGGCCTCACGCTGCCCTGCGGCAACACCCGCAGCACTCTGGCTCGCTTCCGTTACCTGCCCTTCCGTGGGATTGCTCAACCCCATGAAAACCCGCAGCAAAGTCGATTTACCAACGCCGGATGGCCCGAGCAATGCGACAAACTCGCCTTTTAGCAAGGAAAGACTGACATGCCGCAAAATAAAAGTCTGGCCACCATCATGGGAAAGCCCCACATCTTCAAGACAGGCGACACTATCGGTAACACTCATGGCTGCCACCGCAAAACATAAGAGCTTACAAAGCCAAACAGAAAATCGGTCAATGCATATAACAGTGCCATGGTAAGCATGTAGACCACCACCACATCCGTTGCCAGCAGACTGGAAGCCTGCATCATACGCGCCCCAATACCGGGGACGCCAAACAGCTCTGCTGCCACAACAGACATCCACCCCTGCCCCAGACCAGTTCTCAATCCCGCCATCAAACCCGGTGCAGAAGCAGGCAATACAACCTTGAACAGACGCCCCCAAAATCCACCATGGCCAAAAGCGGCCGCCAGTTCATAAAATTCGGGATCAACACCGCGTACTGCTGCGTAAGCGGCGTAAAAATTGATCCAGAAGACCGATATGGCGATAACAAATGTGGCGCCCGCCATGTTGAGGCCAAACCACAAAATAGCAAATGGAACCCAAGCCAGCCCCGGCACTGGCCGCAGAAGCCTCACCACCCCTTCCAGCAAACCGTCCACCACGGCAACCATGCCGCACAGCAAACCAAGCAATGCTCCGAAAACGGACCCGACCAGCAACCCGAGGCTGTAATGGCTCAGACTGTCCAGAATAGCCTGCTGCCAGAACCCACCATGAACTTCATCCAGCCATGCCTGCCATAAGGAGCTTGGTGCTGGCACCATGCCCGATGGCAGAAAACCCGCCCTAACCGATGCTTCCCATAATCCAAAAAATACAAATAAACCGACTGCTGATAAAAGCAGCCGGTTTCGTTTAGACAAAGACCGTATCACTGTTTCAGTTGCCGCCACAAATCAAGATCGAACAGATCATCCACCGGTTGCGCCTTTCGAAGCAAGCCCTGTTCCACTTCAAAGTCCTGCAACTGACGCACCCCCTCAATAATGCGGGTTGGATCGCTAATAAAGCGCGCGGCTGACCGTTCCAGCGCCTTCTTCATAACATCTTCGTTCAGAATGCCACCGCCCAGCGCCTTTGTCACAAAGGGAGCGGCATCGTCAGGGTGAGAGGAAAGCAGCGTGGTTGCACGAATAAACAGGGAGGCGAGTTGTTTGGCCCATACCTGCCGATCAACCGCATCGGGTTTAACAATGGCCAAAACAGAACCTGGCTGATCCGGCAGGAGATCATGCCCCGTTGCTAACGTCCTTACATCTGGCAGGCGGCTTCTTACCACAGTTAAAGCAGGCTCACGCAACACGGCAGCATCAACAGCGTTGGCAAGAAAGGCCTGTTGTGCAGCATCAATATCCACCCCCACAATGCTGACAGTGGTGGGAAGCGAAGAGAGCCCTACCTGCTTCTGCAACCAGAAACGCAACAGGCTATCAGGCACTGAGCCCATAGGTTGGGCAGCAATCCGGGGCAAATGGCCCTTTTCTTTCGTGAACGCCGCAAACGAATTCTTCACGACTTCAGGTGAAAACCCGCCTTCCTGATCCTTGGGAAGCTGGTTTGCCAGTGCCCCACGCGCCACAACCTCCAGTTCCTCAACGGAGGCCGCAGTTACCACCTTCACATCTGAACCATGGGCACGCGCCTGAAGAAGAGGCAGCACCCCCGCCACATACGCATCAATCCTTCCGGAAACCAGGGCCTGAATAGCCTGCGGGCCGGACGTAAACCGCACCAGTTGAAGATCCAGTCCGGCATCCTTGGCCCAGCCCTCTCCATCCACCACGAACAGCGCAGATGACCCCAGCACAGGAATATATCCTACTCGAACCGGAGTTCCTGCCTGAGCAGGCGTTGACAGTGCGGCAAGCGCTATGCCTCCCAGCATCATCAGTCTGGAAAAGAGCCGTTTCATTTCATCCCCTGTATGGAAAGATGGTTTAATCTATCTTCTCAAGGGTGATTAAATGCCAGAAAGTGTCAATATCACAAACCAAAATAGGGATTGAATTTTCTACACACTACCTAATTTCGGAAATGATCTCGTATTTAAGACTGCGCGATCTTGTAGGCCCGAAGCGGCAAAGCCGCTTCCCGCCCAAACATAAAAAAGGTGCACAGAGCGTTACTCCATGCACCTTCCTGAAATTCACGCATCCAGAAAACCGTGTAATCCGGCCTTTCTGGAATCAGCTTTTACTGACCACCCGCCGCATGCATTGCGGCTTCCTTATCTAACTGGGATTGAGCCCGTTCAGCCTCCCGCGTGTAAGCCCGCGCTTCTGGAGAAACGGTGATCGCCATTGTCATGAGGGCGGAGAGGACATACAGGCCGCTGAATATCCAGATGACACCTGCCGTACCAACCGAACCCTGAAACCATGTGACAATTGCTGGGCCAACCCACGTGCTGGCACCCGCCCCAAGACCCAGAATGGAAAGAGCTGCTGCTTTTTCCTTCGGGCACACCTGCGGCATCAAACCGGACAGTGGCACAAACGCGGCCAGAGATGCGCCATACAGAACCCCCATGGCGGCGGCGATCGGGAAATTGTGCGGCATGGACAGCGGAACGTAATAGAAAAGCGGTACACAGATAGCAGCACCAAGGCCACCGCCAACAGCCACAACGGTACGCGGACCCAAGCGGTCAGCCAGAATACCGGACAACAGATTGAAGATAATGTTGCTCAGGAACACGATTGACAGCAATTGCAGCCACTGTTCCAGAGAAAAGCCAACCAGCTTGGTGAACACGCCCGGCATAATCACCAGGAAAGCATATTCAGACGACGTGTTGATCGTCCGAACAAGGCCGGCAATAGCCGTTTTTGGTTCACGCCAGATAATACTGATGGAGCCAAACATGGCCTGCTTCAACGTTACATCCGGCGGGCTCAGGCGCTTCGAACCACTGGGTTCATGGGTGCACAACAGAGCCACAAAACCACCGGCCATAACCAGCGCCAGAGAAGACCAGAACGTTCCCATTTCCCCAATGCGCGGAATAGCAAAGCTGGCGAACAGTGATCCCAGCGTGGGCAACCCACCAGAAAACGCGAACCAGAACCAGCCGGCAGCAGAACCAAGCTGCCGCGCAGGCGTGGCTGCTGCAATCCAGACCAGAAAACCATAAGCAAACAGCGGATACCCCAACCCGCGGGCCGTGTATGCCACAATCATCATGCTATAGTTGTTCGGCTGGAGCCCAAGGACCAGAAACAGAACTTCAAAAATGCCCCAGATCCAAAGTCCGGTCCACATGACCTTCTTGGGTCCCCACATGTCAGACAACGGGCCGGAGAGCCAGGATGAGATGGAAACAGCAACGCCATACACAGTAAACAGCAGAGCAACGCGTGTTGATGATTGCCCCTGACTTTCAAGAAACGGTGCCAGATACCCGGCTTCAACCCCGTCCCCGATCATGAAGAGCAAAAGCCCGACAAAGCCCCAAAGCAATGGGCGAGGTATGCCTATTCGGTCTATAAGGTTCTGCGCTTCCTGTTGCGTTGCTGTCTGCATCTACATGCTCTCCTTACATGCGATGATGGCACGCATATCCAGCACCTCATTGTGCCGGCTTCGGGCTCATCATCAACACGAACCATGGCGGGAGTGCTCACCCGGTCCGTCAGAAAAAGATTTTTGTTCGGGCACCGCATAAAAGCGGATTAGACAGATCTGGAAGATCTCACCCAACAACAAGGGACGGAGCCAAACTCAACATCCAGTGTTGTCTCAATCGTTCATACCTGAGAACGACACGCCTAAAAAGGCAAAAGGGAGCCGCTTGGCGGCTCCCTGCAAAATCAACAGCGTTAACTTAAGCTGCCAGATCCTGCGTTTCCGTCGCTTCCGGACGGGGGCCGCTGTCCTGGCCCTTCGCGCTAACATCGCGATCAACCAGTTCAATCACAGCCATGTCTGCGGCATCGCCATAACGCATGCCAGCACGCATGACACGAGAGTAACCACCCGTGCGGCCTTTGTAACGTTCTGCAATAGCAGAAAACAGCTTCTTCACGATCACATCGTCACGCAGCATGGCAAATGCCTGACGACGAGCGTGCAGATCACCACGCTTGCCCAGCGTGATCAGCTTTTCCACAACCGGGCGAAGTTCTTTTGCCTTCGGCAGCGTGGTGGTGATCTGCTCGTGCTTGAGCAGAGCAACTGCCATGTTACGGAACATGGCAGCGCGGTGAGAAGAGGTAACGCCGAGCTTTCGGCCGGCAATACGGTGACGCATAGTTCAGTTCCTAGTCCTAAGAAGTGGGCTTAGAACGGCTCATCAAGCCGTTTTGCCAGATCTTCAATATTTTCCGGCGGCCAAGCCGGCACATTCATACCGAGAGAAAGCCCCATGGAGGTCAGGACTTCCTTGATCTCGTTCAGAGACTTGCGGCCGAAGTTCGGAGTCCGCAGCATTTCCTGCTCGCTCTTCTGGACCAGGTCCCCAATATAGATGATATTGTCGTTCTTCAGGCAGTTTGCACTACGAACAGACAATTCAAGCTCATCAACCTTACGCAGCAGGTTACGGTTGAACGGCAGATCATCCTGCGGTTCTTCCGCCTGAACCGGGCGCGGCTCATCAAAGTTGATGAACAACTGTAGCTGATCCTGCAGGATTCGGGCAGCAAGTGCAACCGCATCTTCCGGCGTGATCGCACCGTTAGTTTCCACCGTCAGCAGCAGCTTGTCATAGTCAGTCACCTGACCAACACGGGTCGGCTCAACCTTGTAAGACACGCGCTTAACCGGGGAATAGATGGCATCAACCGGGATAAGACCGATCGGCGCATCTTCCGGGCGGTTTGCAGCAGCAGGCACATAGCCCTTGCCCATACCAACCACAAATTCCATTCCCAGCTTCACACCGTCATCCAGCGTGCAGATCACCAGATCCGGGTTCATGATTTCAACATCATGGCCTGTCTGGATCTGCCCAGCGCGAACCTCGCCAGGACCAGTTGCCGTCAGCACCATGCGCTTCGGGCCTTCGCCATGCATACGCAGCGCGAGCTGTTTGATGTTCAGGACAATGTCCGTCACATCTTCACGCACGCCAGCAACAGACGAGAACTCGTGCAGAACGCCATCAATCTGCACGGCGGTCACTGCTGCCCCTTGCAGGGAAGACAGAAGCACGCGACGCAGGGCGTTACCCAGGGTCATCCCGAAACCACGTTCCAGCGGCTCGGCAACAACCGTTGCAATACGTGTCGGCTCCACTCCGGATTCGACTTCAAGCTTTTCGGGCTTGATCAGAGATTGCCAGTTTTTCTGAAGGACCAAGGTACCGGCCTTTCAATATGAAAAACCACTGCTGAAGCAGCGATTTCTCTGAACATTAATAAACAAACCAAAAGACGGCGGTTACCATAAGATAACCGCACACTTTCAATCCTTAGACGCGACGACGCTTGCGCGGACGGCAGCCATTGTGCGGTACCGGCGTCATGTCACGGATGGACGTGATGGAGAACCCAACTGCCTGCAGAGCACGCAGTGCGCTTTCACGGCCTGACCCAGGACCGGAAACTTCAATTTCCAGCGTTTCCATGCCGTGTTCGCGAGCCTTACGACCAGCGTCTTCAGCCGCAACCTGTGCAGCATACGGGGTGGACTTACGAGAGCCCTTGAACCCCTGAGCACCGGCGGAAGACCAGGAAATAGCATTCCCCTGGGCATCAGAGATGGTGATCATGGTGTTATTGAACGTGGACAGAACGTGTGCCACGCCGGAAATAATGTTCTTGCGCTCTTTTTTACGAATACGCGGTGTAGCGGCTTTCGCCATAATTTTTCTACCTCAGTCCCTGCCCAGAAGCCCGCTAAAGCCATCCGGAAAACTTCAACAAATCGGATTAGCGTGTGGCTTTCTTCTTGCCTGCAATCGCAACAGCCTTCCCCTTACGGGTACGGGCGTTGGTGTGCGTCCGCTGACCATGCACAGGCAGGCCACGACGATGACGCAGACCACGGTAGCAGCCCAGATCCATCAGACGCTTGATATTCATCGCCACTTCACGACGCAGATCGCCTTCAACGCGATACTGGGTATCAATCAGCTCACGCAGCTTCATGATTTCGTCGTCGCTCAGTTCATTCACGCGCTTCGCTTCAGGAATACCAGCAGATTTACAAATCTGGTCAGCCTTGGTTGCGCCAATCCCGTAGATATACTGAAGCCCGATAACAACCCGTTTGTTTGTCGGGACATTCACGCCGGCAATACGTGCCACGCCTTACACTCCTGTCGGGTTCACCCAAAAAGGGCGAACACTCATAGCCTCCGCCACCGGAAGCAGATTTCACTCAGTGGCCGCGAAATATACCGGCCACCCGCACAAGTCAACGAAAACGGATCACTTTTTCGTGATCGATCACTGTCCAGCCATAACTGCTTCAATTTGCGCAGTAACTTCGGCAGCCGGCAACATGCCGTTAATTTTATAAAGACGACCGGTTTTTTCGTAGAAAGGAAGAATCGGCGCAGTCAGTTTCCGATACTCCTTAAGACGCTCAACGACCGTCTCCCGCCGATCATCAGCCCGACGCTTGAATTCGTGGCTCCCACATGCGTCACACTCACCTTCCTTCTTGGGAGGGTTGGAGACTTCATTGTAGGTCGCCCCACACTGCGCACACGTAAAGCGGCCAGAGATTCTATCCGCCAGAATGTCCTCATCCACATCCAAAAACAGAACGACATCAATCTTCTTGTTGTCGGCCTTCAGCATTGTATCCAACGCTTCTGCCTGTCCGGTTGTGCGTGGGAATCCATCCAGGATGAATCCTTTCACACAATCTGGCTGCTCTATCCGTGACTTCAGCATGGCGATGATCAGCTCGTCTGGCACCAGGCGCCCGGCGTCCATCAGGCTTTTGGCCTGCTTGCCGATATCCGACCCACGCGCCACTTCTGCCCGCAGCATATCGCCAGTCGAGATCTGCACCAGCCCATACCGTTCTTCCAAACGTTTAGACTGGGTTCCCTTTCCTGCTCCGGGCGGCCCCAGAAAAATAATGTTCATCGCCGGATGATCCTCTGTTTCTTACCGCCCCGAGAGCGACGCATCAGTCCCTGGTACTGATGCGCCACAAGATGCGACTGCACCTGCGTGACCGTATCAATCGTAACCGAGACGATAATAATCAGACTGGTCCCACCAAAGTAAAACGGCACATTGTAATGGCTGATGAGTATCTGCGGCAGAAGACAAACCAGCACCATATATGCCGCCCCGATTGTCGTCAGGCGGGTCAGAATCTTATCAAAGTAGGCAGATGTGGCGGCTCCGGGCCGAATTCCGGGAATGAAGCCTCCCTGCTTGCGCAGATTATCCGCCGTCTCCGTCGGATTAAACGTTACCGCCGCGTAAAAGTAAGAAAAGAACACAATCATGGCGGCGTAGAACAGCATGTAAAGCGGCTGCCCCTGCCCGAGTTCCTCACCCAGGAAAGAGAGCCACCCCGGCATGGACTTACCGTTCATGAAACCCGAAATAGTAACCGGAATCAGCAGCACGGAAGATGCAAAAATCGGCGGGATAACCCCAGCTGTATTGACCTTCAGAGGCATATGAGTGGTATCGCCCCCAAACATCCTCTGTCCCATCTGGCGCTTGGGATACTGAATAACCACGCGACGCTGAGCCTGCTCCATGAACACGATGGACGTGATCGTGATAGCTGCCAGCACCAGAAACACTAGGACGAAGAAGGGTGAAAGCGCACCCGTATAACCAAGCTGGAACAAGCTCGCCAAAGCTTGCGGCAGGTTGGCCACAATCCCCGCAAAGATGATCAGGGAAATACCATTCCCTACCCCACGCGATGTAATCTGCTCACCCAGCCACATCAGAAACATTGTGCCACCCACAAGGGTGATGACACAGGATGTAAGGAAGAAAACGCCTGGGTTCACCACTGCCGCACCGGCAGCGCTATGCATATTTTCAAGCCCCACAGCAATGCCGTAAGCTTGAAACAAAGCAATAAAAACAGTCAGATAGCGCGTGTATTGATTGAGCTTCTTACGCCCCTGCTCTCCTTCCTTCTTCAGCGCTTCGAGAGACGGAACCGCTGTAGACATCAACTGCACAATAATGGATGCAGAGATATAAGGCATGATGTTCAGGGCAAAAACCGTCATACGGCCCAGAGCACCACCAGTAAACATATTGAACATGCCCAATATGCCACCCTGATGCTGCGCAAGCAGTTGCCCCATGACCGTGGCATCCACTCCCGGAACAGGAATGTACGTCCCAAGACGGTAAATAATCAGCGCACCAAGGGTAAACCAAATCCGCTTTTTGAGTTCGGTTGCCTTGGCGAAGGAGCCCACATTAAAGTTGGCAGCCAACTGTTCGGCCGCGGAAGCCATGCATCCGTCCTTTCACACAAACAGCGTCACCACATAATGCGGGACGCTGGCATGATAGTCTAAAAGTTAAACCAGAACATCTCTGGAAAAACAGACCAGAAGAGGACAGCTATGACCCTGCCCTCTTCCATTCGCATTAGGATGCGCTGGCTTCGGCTGCTTTCGGCGCAAGAATCTTCACAGATCCCCCTGCCTTTTCGACAGCTGCAACTGCGGAAGCAGAAGCACCAGAGACTTCAAACGTGACAGCACGTGTCAGTTCGCCTTCTCCCAGAATGCGCACGCCAGCATATTTACCAGTGCCAACAAGACCAGCTTTCTTCAGCAGTTCTTCCGTCACCGCTGCACCGGCATCAAGCTTACCATCTGCAAGAGCCTTTTCAACTGCACCGAGGTTAACCGGCGCATAGACCTTACGGAAGATGTTCTTGAAGCCACGCTTCGGCAGACGACGATAGATCGGCAGCTGACCACCTTCAAAGCCGTTCAGGGAAACGCCTTCACGCGCTTTCTGCCCCTTCACACCTTTACCGGAAGTCTTGCCCTTGCCGGAGCCGATACCGCGGCCAAGCCGCTTTTTACGATAACGAGCACCGTCGTTATCGCGAAGCTCATTCAGATTCATATCAATCCTCCACCTTCACAAGGTGGGCCACTTTACGGACCATACCGCGTGTTGAAGGGGTGTCTTCAAGAACCCGCTCACGACCAATCTTGTTCAAGCCAAGACCAATCAGGGTTTCTTTCTGGCCAGGCTTGCGTCCATTACCGGACGCAATCTGGACAACCTTGAAGGTTTTTGTCTCAGGCATCTGCAGCCTCCCCAACTGAAGCGGCCTGGTCGCGCTTACCGAAGATTTCTGCAACCTTCTTACCGCGACGGTTCGCTACGGAGCGTGGGCTGGCACAGCGGGCAAGAGCATCAAATGTTGCCTTCACCATGTTGTGCGGGTTCCGGGTCCCGAGGGACTTCGCAACCACATCGTTGATGCCCAGGCTTTCAAAAACGGCACGCATCGGACCACCAGCGATGATCCCCGTCCCCGCTTCAGCCGAGCGCAGCACAACCTTACCAGCCCCGAAGTGACCAGCAACATCGTGATGCAGGGTGCGACCTTCCTTCATCGGCACGCGGATCATGCCGCGCTTGGCACGTTCCGTCGCCTTACGGATCGCTTCCGGCACTTCACGCGCCTTACCTGCACCGTAGCCAACACGCCCCTTCTGGTCACCAACAACAACCAGCGCTGCAAATGCAAAACGCCGACCGCCCTTAACAACCTTCGCAACACGATTGATGGTAACCAGCTTATCTACCAGTTCATCGCCTTCGCGTTCACGATCACGGCCGCCTCGACCGCCTTCTCTTGGTTCACGAGCCATTACGTGATCCTTTCCTCAGAAGGAGAGACCGCCCTCGCGGGCAGCCTCCGCCAGCGCCTTCACGCGCCCATGATAAAGATATGCCCCACGATCGAACACAACCTGAGAGACACCAGCGGCAACAGCACGCTGGGCAACCAACTTACCAACAGCGCCAGCGCTGTCTTTGTTGGCACCTGTCTTCAGGCCTTCACGCAGCTCTTTATCTAGGCTGGAAGCAGCAGCGAGGGTACGCCCCTGCACGTCATCAATGACCTGCGCATAAATGTTCTTGCCAGACCGGAAGACCGACAGACGCGGACGACCACCAGCCTTGCGACGGAGCTGAAAACGGAGACGATCCCGCCGCCGATTCCGCAGTTCCTGCTGAGTGCTCATTATTTCTTCTTGCCTTCCTTGCGGCGAATGGTTTCCGTCTCATAACGCACGCCCTTGCCCTTGTAGGGTTCCGGCTTGCGGTAGCTGCGAATATCAAGAGCAACCTGCCCTACACGCTGCTTGTCGATCCCTTCGACAAGAATAGCGGTCGGACGCGGCGTGGAGATCTTGATGCCCTGCGGAATCGGATAGACCACGTCGTGAGAGAAACCGAGGTTCATCACAAGGTTGGAGCCCTGGACGGCAGCACGATAACCGGTGCCGTTGATTTCCAGAGCTTTCGAAAAGCCTTCAGACACACCCTTGACGGCCGTGGCGATCAAAGCGCGCGTGGTACCCCACATCATACGAGCCTGCGCAGCATCGTTCACCGGACGAACGGCGACCTTGCCTTCTGCAATTTCAGCCTCAATGTGAGAAGACAGGGGAACGGAAAGTTCACCCAGCTTGCCCTTGGCCTTGAAAACACCGTCTGCAATCGAGACAGTCACACCCGCGGGAACGTCAACGGGATATTTGCCTACACGTGACATGTATCCCTCCTCAGAACACGCGACAGAGGACTTCACCGCCAACATTGGCAGCGCGAGCCTCGACATCGGACAGAACACCACGCGGCGTGGACAGGATGGAAACACCCAGCCCGGCGCATACACGCGGCAGCTCCTTGATTTTGGAATAAACACGACGCCCCGGACGGGAAACGCGGTGAATTTCCTTAATAACCGGCTCACCTTCAGAGTATTTCAGTTCGATGTGAAGCTGAACGATACCCTTGCGCACTTCTTCGCGCTTGTAGCCACGAATATAACCTTCGCGCTGCAGAGCATCCAGAACGTTTGAACGCAGGTTAGAAGCCGGAGACACACAGGCAGCATGGCGCGCACGCTGTGCGTTACGGATACGAGTGAGCATATCACCCAGCGGATCAGAAAGTGACATTGTGCGCCTTTACCAGCTAGCTTTAACCATGCCCGGAATCTGGCCACTTGAAGCCAGATCACGCAGTGCAATACGGCACAGCTCAAACTTACGGTAGTTACCGCGAGACCGGCCCGTCAGCTTGCAGCGCAAACGCACGCGAACGCGTGACCCATTGCGCGGCAGCTCTGCCAGCTTCAAAGACGCATCAAACCGATCTTCCACAGGAAGCGAGCGGTCCATCACAATATTCTTCAGCGCCGCACGCTTTTCCTTGTCACGCGCAGACATGCGAGCCCGCTTGGCATTCCGCGTGATGGCAGAAGTCTTAGCCATATATTTTTATCCTCCGGAACCCTTCGAAAACCTTCGACGGTTTTCCAAGACAACAACACCTGATGACAGGTAAACGATTTCCCTTAGGCTGCAAAGGGAAGATCAAACGCTTTCAGAAGCGCTTTAGCTTCCGCATCCGTTTTTGCGCTGGTCACGAACACAACGTCCATACCGCGGATTTCATCAACCTTATCATAGTCGATTTCCGGGAAGACGATCTGTTCTTTCAGACCCAGGGCAAAGTTACCACGCCCGTCAAAACCCTTGTTAGCCGGCAGACCGCGGAAGTCGCGAATACGCGGCATCGCAATCGTCACCAGACGATCAAGGAATTCATACATCTGGGCACGGCGCAGCGTAACCTTACAGCCAATCGGCAGACCTTCACGGATCTTGAAGCCCGCAATAGCCTTCTTGGCAACGGTTTTCACCGGCTTCTGACCAGCAATCAACGTCATTTCAGCAACTGCTGCATCAAGCTTTTTCTGGTCACCAGCAGCTTCACCAACGCCCATGTTCAGGACGATTTTTTCAAGCCGCGGTACCTGCATGACGTTTTTGTAGCCGAACTGCTCACGCAGCTTGGCACGCAGTTCGTTTTCATAGCGTTCCTGAAAACGAGGAACGGAACGAACGCCCTTAGACTCACTCATTCTCGCCTCCTCAGCCTTCAATCACTTCGCCGGTCGCCTTGGCAACACGAACTTTACGGCCATCTTCCAGCACACGGAAACCAACACGCGTCGGCTTCTTGGAAGCGGGATCAACCAGCTTCAGGTTGGAAAGATGAACAGGCGCTTCACGGGAAATGATCCCGCCTTCTTCGCCCATACGGGTTGCTTTCTGGTGACGCTTCACAACAGCAACGCCACGCACGATGGCGCGGTTTTCTGCCGGACGCACAGAAAGAACTTCACCTTCAACACCCTTGGAGGAGCCGCTGATGACAACAACCGTATCGCCTTTTTTAATACGAGCGGCCATTATTATAGCACCTCCGGAGCCAGAGAGATGATCTTCATGAACTTGCGTGCACGAAGCTCACGAACAACCGGACCGAAGATACGGGTACCAATCGGTTCCTGCTGCTTGTTGATCAGCACAGCGGCGTTCTTGTCAAAGCGGATAGCACTGCCATCAGGACGACGCACCGGATAGGAAGTACGCACGATAACAGCTTGGTGGACGTCGCCCTTTTTCACCTTCCCGCGGGGGATGGCTTCCTTGACAGATACGACGATCACGTCGCCGACCGAGGCGGACTTCCGCTTGGAGCCGCCCAGCACCTTGATGCACTGCACCTGACGCGCACCGGAGTTGTCGGCTACGTCGAGGTTGGTCTCGGGATGGATCATGTTCTAGATATCCTTACCTTACGCCGACACGCCGACAGCAGAGGCGTCTACGGCCTCGCCATTGCGAGCAACCACAGCCCATGCCTTGCGCCGGGAAACCGGGGGGCACTCAATAATACGCACCGTGTCGCCAACTTTGCAGACGTTTTCTTCGTCGTGCGCCGCGTACTTCTTGGAGCGACGGATAAACTTCTTATACAGCGGATGCATGACGCGACGATCGACAAGAACCGTTACGGTCTTGTCCATCTTGTCGCTGGTCACACGCCCGGTAAGGACGCGCCTTGGCATCGTCCAACTCCCTTCAGGAAATGGCAGCAGATGTTTTCGCACCTGCCGCAGTCTTCTCATTTTGCGCCACAATCGTCTTGATGCGCGCAATTTCACGCCGGATCACCCGAACGCGGCTCTGGCCTTCGGTCTGCCCGGTTGCCTGCTGGAAACGCAGATTGAGCTGTTCGCGCTTGAGCTCGATAAGCAGCGCGTTCAGTTCGTCTGACGTCTTGGCACGCAGATCAGCTGGCTTTGTTGCCTTTGCCATCTCACGCATCTCCAATTCGGGTCACAAACTTGGTCTTGATCGGCAGCTTTGCTGCACCGAGAGCCAGCGCTTCACGCGCGACTTCGGGCGGCACACCTTCGATTTCGAACAGAATGCGACCAGGCCTCACACGGGCCACCCAGTATTCAGGTGATCCCTTGCCGGAGCCCATACGCACTTCTGCGGGCTTTGTCGAGACCGGAAGATCCGGAAAAATACGAATCCACACGCGACCAGCACGTTTCATCGCTCTGGTAATGGCCCGACGAGACGCTTCGATCTGCCGTGCGGTGATGCGTTCGGGCTGAAGAGCCTTCAGACCGAACGTGCCAAAGTTGAGCGTGGTTCCGCTTTTGGCAAGACCGTGAATACGGCCTTTGTGCGCCTTGCGGAACTTAGTACGCTTTGGAGAAAGCATTGTCTTCTATCCTTCGCCTCAGCGCTGAGGGGCCTGTTCGGCCGCCCGGCGGTCCTGAGCCAGTGGGTCATGCGCCAGAATCTCACCTTTGAAGATCCATACCTTTACACCGCAGGTGCCGTAGGTGGTCTTCGCAGTAGCTGTTCCATAGTCGATATCGGCACGCAGAGTGTGAAGCGGCACGCGGCCTTCACGATACCACTCGATACGAGCGATTTCTGCACCACCCAGACGACCGGAACAGTTGATCCGGATACCCTGCGCACCAAGACGCATGGCAGACTGCACAGCGCGCTTCATGGCGCGACGGAAGGCAACACGGCGTTCAAGCTGCTGGGCAATGTTGTCTGCCACCAGCGTTGCGTCGATTTCCGGCTTACGGATTTCAACGATGTTGAGCGCCACTTCCGTGCCAGCCATACGGGTCAGCTCTTTACGCAGAGCGTCAATATCCTGACCCTTCTTGCCGATGACCACGCCAGGACGTGCTGCATAGATCGTAACGCGCGGCTTCTTGGCCGGACGTTCGATCACAACACGAGACACACCAGCGCCGGAAAGCTTGCGGCGCAGGAACGCACGCAGCTTCAGGTCTTCGTGCAGCAGGCGAGAATAATCACCGTCAGCGTACCAACGGCTGTCCCACGTGCGATTGATACCGAGCCGCAGCCCGATCGGATTGACTTTATGTCCCATACCTCAGGCCGCCTTCTGCTCAGTAGAAGCTGCTTCAGGCTCGGGAGCCCGTTCGGCAACAACGATCTTCAGGTGGCTGAAGAATTTTTCCACGCGGGCAGAACGACCACGACCACGTGCATGGAAGCGACGCATCACGATGGACTTCCCAACTTCAGCCGTCTTTACCACCAGCTGGTCAACATCGAGCTGGTGATTGTTCTCTGCATTCGCAATCGCGCTTTCCAGGGTCTTTTTGACCTGCTGGGCGATACGACGCTTGGAGAACGTAAGAGTGGCAACTGCCTGAGACGCCGGCTTGTTGCGGATAAGACCCGCAACAAGGTTCAACTTGCGGGGACTAACCCGAATGTTGCGCGTAACGGCCTGCGCTTCAGTTTCCGCGAGCGTGCGCGGCTGTTTCGGCTTGCTCATTTTAGCCCCGCTTCGACTTCTTGTCGGCCCCGTGCCCGTGGAATGTACGGGTGGGAGAAAATTCGCCGAACTTATGCCCGACCATATTCTCCGTCACCTGCACAGGCAGGAACTTCTGACCATTGTAAACACCGAACGTCAGTCCAACGAACTGCGGAAGGATCGTGGAACGACGTGACCAGATCTTGATCACTTCATTACGACCCGACGCGCGGGACGCTTCAGCTTTGCTTAGCAGATACCCGTCGACGAACGGGCCTTTCCAGACGGAACGTGCCATCTTCTATTGCCCCTTACTTGCCGGTCTTGCGACGACGGATAATCAGACTGTCCGTACGCTTGTTGACCCGAGTTTTGTAACCTTTGGTGGGCTTGCCCCACGGTGTGACCGGATGACGACCACCGGATGTCCGGCCTTCACCACCACCATGCGGATGGTCAACCGGGTTCATCACAACGCCGCGGTTATGCGGACGACGCCCCAACCAACGAGCACGACCGGCTTTACCCAGATGCTGGTTCATGTTGTCCGGATTGGACACAGCACCGATTGTTGCCATGCATTCACCACGCACAACACGCAGTTCACCGGACTGCAGCTTGATCTGCGCGTAACCGGAGTCCTTACCAACGAGCTGGGCATATGTGCCTGCAGAACGGGCCAGCTTGCCACCAGCGCCCTGCTTCAGTTCGATGTTGTGCACGATGGTGCCGACCGGGATAGAGGCCAGCGGCATCGCGTTACCCGGCTTAATGTCAACGCGCGTGCCAGCGATAACGTTATCGCCAACTTTCAGACGCTGCGGAGCCAGGATGTATGCCAGTTCACCGTCTTCATACTTCACCAGAGCGATGAAGGCCGTACGGTTGGGGTCATATTCCAGACGCTCAACCGTGCCGAGCACATCAAACTTGCGCCGTTTGAAGTCTACGTAACGATAAGACTGCTTATGACCGCCACCACGGAAACGAGAAGTCGTACGGCCGTTGTTGTTACGACCACCCGTCTTGTTCTTGCCTTCCGTCAGCTGCTTGACCGGCTTGCCTTTCCACAGATCGGCGCGATCAATCAGAACCGTGCCGCGAAGGCTCGGCGTGACGGGATTAAAGTGCTTCAGTGCCATTTGTTCCTACCCCACGTCACGCCAGTTTGGCGGTCAGGTCAATGGACTGACCTTCCGCAAGCTGGACGAACGCCTTCTTGATGTCAGAACGCTGTCCCAGACGCCCCTTGAAGCGCTTGGTCTTGCCCTTCTGGACAAGGGTGTTCACCCCAACAACCTTGACGCCAAACAGTGTTTCCACTGCCACTTTGATTTCAGGCTTGGTAGCCGTGATGGCAACCTTGAAAACAACCTGATTTTTTTCAGAAAGCGCGGTCGCCTTTTCCGTGATCAGCGGCGCACGAACAATATCGTACATCGCTTCCCGAGAAAGACGCTCGGCTTTCTTGCGCAGCGCAAGAATGTTGGTCATGCCAGGCGCTCCTTCAGACCTTCGAGACCAGCCTGGGTAATGGCCAGAACCTCGTGGTTAAGAATATCGTAAACGTTGGCGCCGATCGTCGGAAGAACGTCGATTTTGGGCAGGTTGCGCGCAGCGCGAACAAAGCCTTCATCAACAGCAGCGTCAACAATGAGGGCGGACTTCAGGCCGAGGGTCTTCAGCTTGACTGCCAGTTCGCTTGTGCGCGCCACACCGGAAGCAGACTGCAGAACAATCAGCTTGCCATCCTGAGCTTTCTGGGAAAGCGCAGAGATCAGGCCCAGACGACGCACCTTCTTGGGCAGGTCATATCCGTGGTCACGAGACACCGGACCATGGACCACACCACCGGTACGATACTGCGGTGCACGCAGAGACCCCTGACGGGCGCTGCCTGTGCCTTTCTGGCGATACGGCTTCTTGGTGGTGCCAGACACGTCAGCCATGCCTTTTACCTGATGCGTACCTGCGCGGCGCTTTGCAAGCTGCCAATGCACGACACGCGCCATGATATCTGCGCGCGGAGCGACTGCAAACAGTTCATCCGGCAGCGTAGCAGAACCAGCAGTGCCGTTATCAAGCGTTTTGATTTCGATTTCCATGACCTCAGCCCTCCGCCGTCACGAGAGCGGCCGGATAAGGCGCATCGACATGGCGGGCTTTTTTGATCGCATCACGAATCAACACGGTGCCGTTTTTTGCTCCAGGAATGGAACCACGCACCATGATCAGATTCTTTTCCGGATCGATCGCTGCAATTTCAAGATTCAGGGTGGTCACGCGTTCATCACCCAGATGGCCTGCCATCTTTTTGTTCTTGAAGGTTTTGCCGGGATCCTGACGGTTACCGGTAGAACCATGAGAACGGTGAGAAATAGACACACCATGTGTGGCTTCAAGACCAGCAAAGTTCCAGCGCTTCATGGCGCCTGCGAACCCTTTACCCTTGCTGGTGCCGGTCACGTCCACTTTCTGACCTACAACAAAGTGAGCAGCGGAAAGAGATGCGCCAACCTCAAGCGCGGCATCTTCAGCCACGCGAAATTCGCGTACAACCTTTTTGGGCTCAACCTTTGTGCGGGCAAAATGGCCGCGGTTCGGCTTGGTGACATTTTTTACCTTGGCTTTGCCCAGACCCAACTGAACAGCCGTATAGCCATCCCGTTCCTGAGTACGAACGTCCACCACCTGCACATCATCAACATGCAGGACGGTAACAGGCACATGCGTGCCATCTTCCTTGAACAGTCGGGACATGCCCAACTTTTTTGCGATCAATCCGGTGCGCATCGTCTGGACCTTAAAGTTTGATCTCGACATCCACGCCAGCGGCGAGGTCGAGTTTCATGAGAGCGTCCACGGTCTGCGGAGTCGGCTCGACAATATCGAGCAGGCGGCGATGAGTCCGAATTTCGAACTGCTCGCGACTTTTCTTATCCACGTGGGGAGAACGGTTAACCGTAAACCGTTCGATATGCGTCGGCAGCGGGATAGGACCCCGAACCCGCGCACCCGTACGCTTCGCCGTGTTTACGATCTCTTTTGTGCTGTTGTCCAGCACGCGGTGATCGTACGCCTTCAGGCGAATGCGGATGTTCTGGTTGTCCATTGTTTCTTAGTCCAACACTTTACTTGTCCGGGGAAACCCGGCCGCCAAGTAAGACCCCGGCTGATTGACTCAGCCGGGGCCATACAGTCCTAGGCTACTATCCGAATTATTCGGTGATAGAAGCCACAACACCTGCACCAACGGTGCGGCCACCTTCGCGAATAGCGAAGCGGAGACCTTCATCCATGGCGATCGGCGCGATCAGTTCAACATCCATGGCGCAGTTATCGCCAGGCATAACCATTTCCGTGCCTTCCGGCAGGTGTACAACACCTGTTACGTCAGTCGTACGGAAGTAGAACTGCGGACGATAGTTGGTGAAGAACGGCGTATGACGGCCACCTTCTTCTTTCGTCAGGATGTAAGCTTCTGCTTTGAACTTTTTGTGCGGGGTAATTGAACCCGGCTTCGCAAGAACCTGACCACGTTCAACGTCTTCACGCTTCGTGCCACGAACCAGCGCACCAATGTTGTCACCTGCTTCACCGCGATCAAGCAGCTTACGGAACATTTCAACACCGGTAACGGTTGTCTTCACGGTGTCTTTAAGACCCACGATTTCAACTTCATCACCAACGTTCACAACGCCACGCTCAACACGACCGGTCACAACTGTACCACGACCAGAGATGGAGAACACGTCTTCGATCGGCATCAGGAACGGACGATCAACAGGGCGTTCCGGCTGCGGGATGTACGCGTCAACGGCGTCCATCAGGTCTTTAACGCGGTTTTCGCCAACTTCCGGGTCGCCATCTTCCAGGGTCACCAGAGCAGAACCCTTGATGATCGGAATTTCGTCGCCAGGAAACTGATAAGAAGACAGAAGTTCACGAACTTCCATTTCAACCAGTTCAAGCAGTTCCGGATCGTCAACCTGATCAACCTTATTCAGGAAGACCACCAGAGCCGGCACACCAACCTGACGAGCAAGCAGGATGTGTTCACGAGTCTGCGGCATCGGGCCGTCAGCAGCGGACACAACCAGAATCGCGCCGTCCATCTGAGCGGCACCCGTGATCATGTTCTTCACATAGTCAGCGTGTCCGGGGCAGTCCACGTGAGCGTAGTGACGCTTCGCGGTTTCGTATTCCACGTGAGCTGTGGAAATGGTGATACCACGAGCGCGTTCTTCAGGAGCAGCATCGATCTGGTCGTATGCTTTGAAGTCAGCACCGCCGCTTTTTGCCAGCGTCTTCGTGATAGCAGCCGTCAGAGACGTCTTGCCATGGTCAACGTGGCCGATGGTGCCGATGTTGCAGTGCGGTTTATTCCGCTCAAATTTAGCCTTAGCCATTTTTCCACTCCATACCTCTCGAACCACTCAAGAGGCAGTTTCCAAATAAGTTTGCCACTTCCCTTACGGGCAAAAATGGCACCCTCGAATGATTACCAGCGATAGTGACTGAATGCCTTGTTGGCTTCAGCCATACGGTGGGTATCTTCGCGCTTCTTAACAGCAGCACCACGGTTGTTCACGGCGTCCAGCAATTCGTTGGACAGCCGGTCCTGCATGGTGTTTTCGCCCCGCTTGCGAGAGGCATCAATCACCCAGCGAATAGCCAGCGCCTGACGACGCTCAGCCCGGACTTCAACCGGCACCTGGTAGGTTGCACCACCAACACGGCGAGAACGAACCTCTACTGCAGGCTTAACGTTATCCAGAGCATTGTGGAACAATGCAACCGGATCAGCAGAAGCCCCACTCCGGCGAACAAGCGCCTCGAGAGCTCCGTAAACAATCCCTTCCGCAGTGGATTTTTTGCCATCATACATCAGAGCGTTCATGAAACGCGTGATGACAATGTCTCCAAACTTCGGATCAGGAAGAATCTCACGCTTAACAGCGCGGTGACGGCGGCTCATACCTTAACCTTCCCTTACTTCGGACGCTTGGCGCCATAAAGCGAACGCCGCTGGCGACGCTTAGCGATACCTTGGGTATCGAGAACACCGCGAAGGATATGGTAACGCACACCCGGAAGGTCCTTCACACGACCGCCACGGATCAGCACGACGCTATGTTCCTGAAGGTTATGGCCTTCACCCGGAATATAGCTAACCACCTCATAGCCGTTCGTCAGACGCACCTTGGCAACTTTACGCAGTGCGGAGTTCGGCTTTTTGGGCGTCGTCGTATAAACACGGGTGCAAACACCACGTTTCTGGGGGCAACCCTGCAGTGCGGGCACTTTATTGCGCTTAACTGCAGGCTTACGCCCTTTGGCAATGAGCTGGTTGATGGTCGGCATGCGCCTTTCCCGATCCTTACACAGTTCGGCCGGCTAACCTTTTTTATTGGCTGCCGACTTTCATTTGAAAATCCCACCAGGCACAACACCCGTGTGGGGCTATGTTGACATCCGGCACCACTTCCTACCGGAAGCCAACCGCATGCTTAACAGAGAATTACGATATACCCCTGCTCCTGCAATGGAGCGGAGCTGAGGGCTGCTACCTACCCCTGCACCCCGTTGAAGTCAAGCCGAGATGAACGATTCTCCGCGGTTTGCTTCATGTCCGCGCAAAAAAAGAAAGGGAACCAAGGATATCTCCCGGCTCCCTTTCCCTCTTCATAGCAAGGCAGACGCTTTTATTCGGCGGCTGAGGACCGACTGACCCGCTGCTTGTCCTGAGAGGCAGCAATAGCCCGCAGGCGGTTCATGACGCTCCCTGTCCCTGCCGGGATCAGACGCCCAACAATCACGTTCTCCTTCAGGCCGTTCAGTCTGTCGACTTTCCCGGCCGTTGCAGCTTCCGTCAGGACACGCGTGGTTTCCTGGAAGGAGGCCGCAGAGATGAAGGACTGTGTCTGCAGGGACGCCTTGGTGATCCCCTGCAGCACCGGCATGGCCACGGCAGGACGTTCACCTGCGTTCAGGCACTTGGTGTTCTCGACATCCATCTCAATCCGATCAACGGTTTCGCCAATCAGGTATGTCGTGTCGCCTGGCTCCAGAATTTCAACCTTCTGCAGCATCTGACGAACGATAACCTCGATATGTTTATCGTTAATCTTCACGCCCTGAAGACGATAGACATCCTGAATTTCATTCACGAGGTAATCGGACAGAGCCTCAACCCCCATGACCTTCAGAATATCGTGCGGCACGCGGGGACCATCGACCAGCGGATCGCCCTTTTCAACAAAGTCACCTTCCTGAACGGAAACGTGCTTGCCTTTCGGGATCAGATATTCGGTCTCTTCACCTGTCTCATCGTTCTTCACGATAATACGGCGCTTGGACTTGTAATCCTTCCCGAATTCAACGCGCCCTTCCATCTCAGCAATGATGGCATGGTCTTTCGGACGACGTGCTTCAAACAGTTCCGCCACACGCGGCAGACCACCTGTAATATCACGGGTCTTGGAGCCTTCACGCGGCAGACGGGCCAGAACGTCACCAGCATGAACTTCTGCACCGTTTTCAACGGACAGCAGTGTTTCAGGTGACAGGAAGTAACGGGCATCGCTGCCGTTTTCCAGTTTGATGACCTCGCCGTTCGGGCCTTTGATCTGCAGACGCGGCCGCAGATCAACACCCTTCCCTGCCTGCTTGTAGTCAACCACCACTTTGGAGGTCAGGCCGGTGACTTCGTCCATACGCTCAACGAGCGTGATGGAGTCAATCAGGTCAAGATATTCAATCTTACCAGCCTGTTCCGTGATGATCGGCAGGGTGTAGGGATCCCACTCTGCCAGTTTCTGACCACGGGACACAGATGCGCCTTCCGTTGTCAGCAACCGGGCGCCGTAAGGCACACGATAACGGGCTTTTTCCACACCGGCATCGTCAGTCAGCAGAATTTCACAGTTACGCGCCATGACAACCGGCACGTTCTGAGAGTTCTGCACCACGTTACGGTTGCGGATGACCACTTTACCGTCACGGGACGCTTCGATCATGGACTGCTCGGCACCACGCTGCGCCGCACCACCAATATGGAAGGTACGCATGGTCAGCTGAGTGCCGGGCTCACCAATGGACTGGGCTGCAATAACACCCACAGCTTCACCGATGTTAACCGGAGTGCCTCGGGCAAGGTCACGTCCATAGCAATGGCCACAAACGCCTACACGGCTATCGCAGGTCAGCACGGAACGAATGAAAATGGACTCAATGCCCGCTTTTTCAATGCGTTCAGCATCTGCTTCTTCAATGAGGTGATTACGCGGAACAATCACGTCACCAGAGGCAGGATCCACCACATCCGCTGCCGCAGTACGGCCCAGGATACGTTCGGACAGAGAGGCAACAATTTCACCACCATCAAGAACGGCGCGAACCGTCAGACCACGTTCCGTACCGCAGTCTTCTTCAATGATGATGCTATCCTGCGCCACGTCCACCAGACGACGGGTAAGGTAACCGGAGTTCGCCGTTTTCAGAGCCGTATCAGCCAGACCCTTACGTGCACCATGGGTAGACGTAAAGTAATCGAGAACCGACAGACCTTCTTTAAAGTTGGCGATAATCGGCTGTTCGATAATTTCACCAGACGGCTTGGCCATCAGACCACGCATACCGGCAAGCTGCTTCATCTGCGCCGGTGACCCACGGGCCCCGGAGTGGCTCATCATCCACACGGAGTTGATGGGCTTGCCGATTTCCTGACGGGAAATCTCCTTGGTCATGGCCGCCTGCACTTCGTCCGTGCAACGTGACCATGCGTCAACCACCTTGTTGTAGCGTTCGCCAGCCGTGATCAGACCGTCCTGATACTGCTGTTCGAATTCCTTCACTTCGGCAGCCGTACGATCAACAAGCACCTTCTTTTCAGCCGGGATGATCATGTCATCCTTACCGAAGGAAATGCCTGCCTTTGCAGCGTGACGGAAACCAAGTGCCATCAGGCGGTCACAGAAGATAACCGCTTCTTTCTGGCCACAGTGACGGTAAACCGTGTCGATCACATCAGACACAGCCTTTTTGGTCAGCTGCCTGTTGATCAGCGAGAACGGAATGGCATCACTCTTCGGCAGGATCTGAGCAATCAGAACGCGGCCTGGCGTGGTCACGATGGTTTCGTAAACTTTCTGACCATCCTTGTTCACGCTTTCAAGGCGTGCCCGGATTTTGTCATGCAGCTTTAGAACACCAGCACTCAGCGCATATTCCACTTCCCCAATGGAGGAGAAAGAAGGAGCACCCGCCTTAACCAGTTCACCCGTGGTATTGTCATATTCACTGCGATCAGGCGTTACAGCAAATTCTGGCACTTCGAGACTCAGGTAATAAAGCCCGAGAACAATATCCTGAGACGGCACGATAATAGGCTTACCGTTGGCCGGGCTGAGAATGTTGTTGGTGGACATCATCAGCACACGTGCTTCAAGCTGAGCTTCAAGGCTCAGCGGCACGTGAACCGCCATCTGGTCACCATCGAAGTCCGCGTTGAATGCAGTACACACCAGCGGATGAAGCTGAATGGCCTTACCTTCAACCAGCACGGGTTCAAATGCCTGAATACCAAGGCGGTGAAGCGTAGGAGCACGGTTCAGCATAACCGGATGCTCACGGATCACTTCTTCAAGAATATCCCAGACTTCCGGACGTTCTTTTTCAACCATACGCTTTGCAGCTTTAATGGTTGTTGCGTGACCGTATTTTTCCAGCTTGGAGTAAATGAACGGCTTGAAGAGTTCCAGCGCCATCTTCTTGGGCAGACCGCACTGGTGCAGCTTCAGCTCCGGTCCCACCACGATCACGGAACGACCGGAATAGTCAACGCGCTTACCGAGCAGGTTCTGACGGAAGCGGCCCTGCTTGCCTTTCAGCATATCGGACAGAGACTTCAGCGGACGCTTGTTGGCACCCGTAATGGCACGCCCACGGCGACCATTATCAAACAGTGCGTCAACAGCTTCCTGAAGCATACGCTTTTCGTTACGCACGATGATATCGGGCGCACGCAGTTCCATCAGACGCTTGAGACGGTTGTTACGGTTGATAACGCGACGATACAGATCGTTCAGATCAGACGTTGCAAACCGGCCACCGTCCAGCGGCACGAGCGGACGCAGTTCCGGCGGAATAACCGGAACCAGATCCAGAATCATCCATTCCGGACGAGAGCCGCTTTCTGCAAAGGCCTCGATCAGCTTCAGCCGCTTAACCAGCTTCTTGCGCTTGGCTTCTGAAGTGGTTTCCTTCAGTTCCTGACGCAGATGAACTTTGTCGGCATCGCAATCAATGCGCTCAAGAACCTTCTTGATGGCCTCGGCACCGATCCCGACCTCAATGCCTTCTTCGCTATATTCATCCATGACATCGAGGTACTGGTCCTCGGTCAGCAGAGAATACTGCTTAAGCGGAGATGTGCCGGGCTCCAGAACCAGATAGTTCTCAAAATAGAGAACTTTTTCCAGATCTTTTAGCGTCATATCGACCATAAGGCCGATACGGCTGGGCAGAGATTTCAGGAACCAGATGTGCGCAACCGGGCTGGCAAGCTGGATGTGGCCCATGCGTTCACGACGCACCTTGGCCAGCGTGACTTCAACGCCGCATTTTTCACAAATAATGCCGCGGAATTTCATCCGCTTGTATTTGCCGCACAGGCATTCGTAATCCTTGATCGGACCAAAAATGCGCGCACAGAACAGGCCATCACGTTCCGGCTTGAATGTCCGGTAATTGATGGTCTCGGGCTTCTTGATTTCACCAAATGACCAAGAGCGCATCTGCTCGGGTGATGCCAACTGGATCTTGATCTGATCGAAGGTCATCGCCTGGCCAGTCTGGCCAAGAATTTTCATGAGTTCATTCATGTGCCGAAGCCCCCAAAGGGAAATGGGGTGCCGGAACTGCTGTTCCGGCTACCCCTTCAAAATAAGAACGGAGAATGGTGCTGAGCCTCACCTTTATTCTGCCCCCTGCTCCAGCTCAACATTCAGACCAAGAGACTTCAGCTCCTTGATCAGAACGTTAAAGCTTTCAGGAATACCGGCTTCAAAGTCATCCTGTTCACGCACGATGGCTTCATAAACCTTGGTACGACCGGATACGTCATCCGATTTCACCGTCAGCATTTCCTGCAGCGTATAGGCAGCGCCATAAGCTTCAAGCGCCCAGACTTCCATTTCCCCAAAGCGCTGACCACCGAACTGCGCCTTACCACCCAGCGGCTGCTGCGTAACAAGCGAGTAAGGACCAATGGAACGCGCGTGGATCTTGTCATCAACAAGATGGTGCAGCTTGAGCATGTAGATGTAACCAACCGTGGTTTTACGCTCAAACGGCTCACCGGTGCGGCCATCAATCAACTGGGACTGACCGGATTTGTTCACACCCGCTTTTTCAAGCATGGCTTCAATATCCGGAATGGAAGCACCATCAAACACTGGCGTTGCAATGGGCACGCCCTTGCGCAGATTGTTCGCCAGTTCAATGAGTTCATCATTGCTCATATTGGCAATGTCGTCCTCATAGATCTTGTCGCCATACACATCCTTCAGGCGATCAAGCAGTTCCTGACGTTTTTCACCCGTGCGCTGATAATCATCAACCAGATTACCAATATCGCGCCCAAGGTTTGCGCAGGCCCAACCAAGATGCGTTTCCAGAATCTGCCCCACGTTCATACGGGATGGCACGCCCAGCGGGTTCAGCACGATATCAACAGACGTTCCGTCTTCCAGGAACGGCATGTCTTCAACTGGCACCACGCGGGACACCACACCCTTGTTTCCGTGACGACCGGCCATTTTGTCACCTGGCTGAAGCTTACGCTTCACGGCAACAAACACCTTGACCATCTTCATCACGCCGGGCGGCAGTTCATCACCGCGCTGCAGCTTTTCAACCTTGCTGTCAAAGCGAGCCTGAATTTTCTGCACGGAGGCATCAAATTCGCGGCGCAGCGTTTCCAGTTCGGCCATAACCGCATCAGAAGCCACAACAATGTTGCGCCATGCAC
The DNA here is from genome assembly GCF_001580915.1 of Acetobacter tropicalis. GTDB lineage: Bacteria > Pseudomonadota > Alphaproteobacteria > Acetobacterales > Acetobacteraceae > Acetobacter > Acetobacter tropicalis. The sequence goes on from NZ_LHZQ01000206.1 coordinate 35,932, forward strand.
CACGCGGATGCTCATCCAGAACCGCGTCCGTGATTTCCGTGCCAGAGCGGATGCCTTTGAACCCAGCACCAGCAACCTGACCCAGCAGCTTTTCACGCAGACGGCTATAGAAGGAGCGTTCCTGAATGCCGCGCTCATCATCACGGTCTTTGGACAGGCGTTCGATTTCCGCCCGTTCAATCGCCATGGCGCGTTCATCTTTATCCACGCCACGACGGGAGAAGACGCGCACGTCAACAATGGTGCCGGTGGTGCCGGGCGGCAGACGCAGGGAGGTATCACGCACGTCAGACGCTTTTTCACCAAAGATGGCGCGCAGAAGCTTTTCTTCCGGCGTCATCGGGCTTTCACCCTTTGGCGTGACCTTACCGATGAGAATATCACCGGGGTTCACTTCAGCCCCAACGTAAACAATGCCAGCTTCGTCCAGGTTACGCAGCGCTTCTTCACCCACGTTGGGGATATCACGCGTGATTTCTTCCTGACCCAGTTTGGTATCACGTGCCATGACTTCAAATTCCTCGATATGGATCGAGGTAAAGACGTCATCTTTCGCAATACGTTCGGAGATCAGGATGGAATCTTCGAAGTTGTAACCATTCCAGGGCATGAACGCGACCAGCACGTTACGGCCCAGAGCCAGTTCACCCAGTTCGGTGGACGGACCATCCGCAATAATGTCCCCGGCCTTCACCTGATTGCCCACATGTACCAGCGGACGCTGGTTGATACAGGTGGACTGGTTGGAGCGGGAATATTTACGCAGACGATAGATATCAACGCCCTGCGTGGACCCATTGGCATCCGTTGCACGCACAACGATACGTGCCCCGTCAATCTGGTCCACAATCCCATCACGCTTGGCAACGATGGTTGCACCAGAGTCATGAGCCACAGCAGCTTCCATGCCTGTGCCGACGAGCGGTGCGTCGGAACGCACCAGCGGCACAGCCTGACGCTGCATGTTGGAACCCATCAGTGCGCGGTTCGCGTCATCGTTCTCAAGGAACGGAATGAGCGCGGCGGCAACGGAAACAAGCTGCTTGGGTGACACGTCACAGGCCGTCACTTCAGTGGGGGGCACCAGACGGAAGTCCCCACCACGACGAACGGAGACCAGCTCGTCCGTCAGTGCGCCATCAGCGCTCTGCTTGGCGTCAGCCTGAGCAACGATCAGCTTTTCTTCTTCCATGGCGGAAAGATATTTCCAGCCATCCTGAAGAACGCCGTCCTTCACCAGACGATACGGTGTTTCAATAAAGCCGTACTTGTTCACCTTGGCATAGGTTGCAAGGGAGTTGATCAGACCAATGTTCGGGCCTTCCGGCGTTTCAATCGGGCAGATACGGCCATAGTGAGTCGGATGAACGTCACGCACTTCAAAGCCTGCACGCTCACGGGTCAGACCGCCCGGACCCAGTGCTGAAAGACGACGCTTGTGCGTGACTTCAGACAGCGGGTTGGTCTGATCCATAAACTGGCTGAGCTGGGAAGACCCGAAGAACTCACGCACAGCAGCAGCAGCAGGTTTGGCATTGATCAGGTCATGCGGCATGACCGTGTCGATATCGACAGAGCCCATACGTTCACGGATAGCACGCTCCATGCGCAGCAGACCGACACGATACTGGTTTTCCATCAGTTCGCCCACAGAGCGGACACGACGGTTCCCCAGGTTATCAATATCGTCAATCTGGCCGCGGCCATCCTTGAGTTCACACATCACCTTGATGGTGCGCAGGATGTCTTCCTTACGCAGCACGCGCACGGTGTCCGGCACATCCAGATCAAGACGCATGTTCATCTTCACGCGACCAACGGAAGACAGATCATAACGGTCAGAATCAAAGAACAGGCCGTGGAACATGGCTTCGGCTGTTTCAGCCGTCGGCGGTTCACCCGGACGCATGACACGATAGATATCAATCAACGCTTCATCACGAGAGCTGTTTTTATCAACGGTCAGCGTATTACGGATCCACGGGCCATTGGCAGCATCAATCGCCAGCAGCGGCAGTTCCGTCACACCGGCTTCTTCAAGAGCCGCCAGACGCGCTTCCGTGATTTCCTCACCAGCTTCGCCGTAGATTTCACCCGTGTCATAATTGACAATGTCGTGCGCGATGAAACGACCGATCAGGTCAATGTCACCCACCAGCACTTCACGGGTTTTTTCCGCAATCTTACGCACCATGCGCGCGGTCAGCTTGGCTTCCGCTTCAGCAACCACTTCACCGGTTTCAGCATCCACCAGCGGCGCCAGCAGCTTCAGGCCACGGAAAGCATCGGCATCGAACGGACGCGCCCAACCCTTGGGGGTTTTGACGAACTTCACTTCACCGTAGAAGTAGGAGAGGATTTCGTTGTCATCCATACCCTTGATATCAAGGGCATCAACATCGCCACCCTCAGCAGCCTTCGCCTTGCGAGCGGCTTCAGAAGCAGCACCTTCAAGGGCGTAAAGCAGCGTGGTGACCGGCAGCTTACGCTTACGGTCAATACGGACGTAAATCAGATCCTTAGCGTCAAATTCAAAGTCAAGCCAGGAACCACGGTAGGGGATCACACGCGCGGCAAACAGATACTTGCCGGAAGAATGCGTCTTGCCTTTGTCGTGATCGAAAAACACACCGGGAGAACGGTGCATCTGGCTGACAATAACACGCTCGGTGCCATTGATAATGAAGGTTCCGTTATCGGTCATCAGGGGCATGTCGCCCATGTACACCGGCTGCTCCTTGATATCACGAATGGAGCGTGAACCTGTATCTTCATCCACGTCCCACACAATGAGACGCAGGATAACCTTCAGCGGGGCGGAAAACGTCAGACCGCGCTGAATGCACTCTTCAACATCATATTTGGGTTCTTCGAATTCGTAACTGACGAATTCAAGCCGCCCCCGACCAGCAAAATCGTTAATCGGGAAAACAGACCGGAAGACCTCCTGCAAACCTGTTGGCGTGCGCGCATCAGGCGATACATTTGCCTGAAGAAACGTCTCGTAAGACGCGCGCTGCACATCAATCAGGTTCGGCATCGGAGCGATTTCGGGAATCCGCCCGAAACTCTTGCGAATCCGCTTCCGTCCTGTGAACGATTTGGTGATTGCGTTCATCGTCGCTCCTGCCCCGCCCTTAGTACTCGGACCATCAGGCCTGCCGCCTTACCGCAGGCCTGATGGTCCGACCTTTTGTTTCAGGCCGCTTAGCCCTACCGGAAAACCCGGCGTAACACCCTGCTTCGAAACAGAACCCGAAACAGGCAAACGGGCAGAGGCGTTATACCTCCACCCGAAAACCTTTTCCATCACCTCGCCGCAAAGCGGCGAAGCTATGGCGAACTTATTTAATTTCGACGCTTGCGCCGTTGTCTTCAAGAGTCTTCTTGATTTTTTCGGCTTCGTCCTTGCTGGCACCTTCTTTGATGGTCTTCGGTGCACCTTCAACCAGATCCTTGGCTTCTTTCAGGCCCAGACCGGTGATGGCACGGATTTCCTTAATGACGTTGATCTTCTTGTCGCCAGCCTTGGCCAGGATCACGTCAAATTCGGTCTTTTCTTCTGCCGGAGCAGCAGCGGCACCCGGAGCAGCAGCGGCAGCAACAGCAACCGGAGCAGCAGCAGAAACGCCCCACTTTTCTTCGAGCAGCTTGGAAAGTTCAGCAGCTTCAAGAACCGTCAGAGCAGACAGTTCGTCAACGAGCTTGTTCAGATCAGCCATGATTAGACTTCCTAATATAAACACTGGTTAGCAAAGCGCAACCCCCTCAGCAGGAAGGCCACGCTCAATTGAAAACACACCCTTTTGCAAGGGTATGGCTTTAGGCGGCTTCCGCCTCACCCGTTTTGGCATAGGCCCCAAAAACCCGAGCAAGCTGGCCAGCCGGTGCCTGGGTAACGCCTGCAATGCGTGTAGCCGGCGTGGAGATAAGACCCACGAGCTGCGCACGAAGCGTATCCAGAGACGGCAGTTCGGCCAGAGCCTTGATTCCGTCGGCATTCAATACCTGAGAACCAAGAGCGCCGCCGAGCAGCACAAGCTTGTCATTGGTTTTGGCGAACTCGACGATCACCTTTGCCACAGCCACAGGGTCTGCTGACCACGCAAGCGCGGTCGGCCCCTTCAGCAGCGGCGCGATGCCATCGAACTGGGTCCCATCCAGGGCGAGAGTTGCCAGCCGGTTTTTCGCGACTTTGTACGTCGCACCCGCTGCACGCACCTTGCGTCGCAGATCCGTCACATCAGCTACGGTCAGCCCGTCATTCCGGGTAACCACAACCATGGACGTTTCGGCAAACACGGCGGCAAGGGAAGCAACGAAGTCCCGCTTTTCCGTACGGTTCAAATCCCGTCTCCGTCTTGTTCTGGTCAGCACGAAGCCGATCAGAACGGGTTGCCCTCAGGATTTCATGACCACCATGAAATCCAGCTCGCCTGTCCTTGAACGGAATACCCGGAGCCTGCCGAACATACAGCCTGCAACCAGCATCCCCATCTTACCACCCGCAAGCCCTAGAGGGCTAATTACGGCCAAACCGCGTGTGGTCTCGGACAGGTTTGGAAAGAATAACCATTCTCTCCATGATGCTACGCCAGACAGAGCCCGGCGCAGCAGCATCTCATACTCAGCCAGCGAAAGCTGAGATATCCAACTGAACACCCGGCCCCATGGTGGAGGACAGCGCAGCCTTTTTCAGGTACGTGCCTTTTGCACCAGACGGACGAGCCTTCTGCACGGCATCAATGAATGCGCGGGCATTTTCTTCCAGCTTGGCGGCGTCAAAAGAAGCCTTGCCAATACCAGCGTGCACGATACCGGCCTTTTCAGCGCGGTATTCAACCTGACCGGACTTGGCTGCTTCAATCGCACCCTTAACGTCCATAGTCACAGTGCCCAGCTTGGGGTTCGGCATCAGACCACGCGGACCGAGGATCTTACCCAGACGACCAACCAGAGCCATCATGTCCGGGGTAGCAATGCAGCGGTCGAAATTGATTTCGCCAGCCTGCACCTTTTCCATCAGGTCTTCTGCACCAACAACGTCTGCACCAGCAGCCTGAGCTTCTTCAGCCTTGGCACCACGTGCGAACACGCCAACGCGCAGGGTCTTGCCCGTGCCGTTCGGCAGGGACACGAAGCCACGAACCATCTGGTCAGCATGACGCGGGTCAATGCCGAGGTTCAGGGAGATTTCAACCGTTTCGTCAAACTTGGCGGTTGCATTACCCTTTACCAGAGCAATTGCCTGATCCAGCCCATAAGCCTGACCGTGCGTTACTTTTGCCTGTGCAGCGGCAAAACGCTTATTCTTGGCCATGCTCTCAGCCCTCCACCGTCAAACCGATGGAACGAGCGGAACCAACCAGCATCCGCACTGCACCGTCGATATCGTTGGCGTTCATGTCTTTGAACTTCTGCTCAGCAATTTCACGCAGCTGATCCATGGTCACCTTACCCACGGTTGCGCTCTTGCCAACGGTCTGGCTGCCCTTGGAAATCTTGGCGGCCTTCAGCAGGAAGTACGTGTTCGGCGGGGTTTTGGTGATGAAGCTGAACGTGCGGTCTGCATAAGCGGTGATGACGACCGGGATCGGCATACCGGGCTCAAGACCCTGGGTCTTGGCGTTAAATTCTTTACAGAACTGCATGATGTTCAGACCACGCTGACCGAGCGCGGGACCGACCGGCGGCGAAGGATTCGCCTTACCAGCGGGAATCTGAAGCTTGATGTAGCCAACAACTTTTTTGGCCATATCCGGGACTCCTCTTGTTGAACCCGGACCGCGGTTCATTCGACTCTTTTGCACCATGGATATGGCGCAGGAAGAACCTCCCGCGTTCCGATAGGAAAGGCGCGCTTACCGGGGCGTATCCGTTCTGTCAAGGGGCTGAGAGGTTTTTGATACCCCCTGCCCTGTCAGATCAGAGGATGCGGGATCAGCATTTGTATCAATACCAGCCAGCGGCTTGGCATGGCGCAGATTGCCATATTGCAGCGGATGGAACGGCATGATCTTGTCCGGCTTGGGCAGTTCAGCACGAGACCACCCGCCCCCCAATGCACGGATAAGCTGCACACGGGCATCCACGGCACGGGTTTCCACCTGCACCAGCGCAATGCGTGCCTGTAGCGCCGCCACCTGCGCAACCACCACATCCAGATAGTTGGTCAGGCCGCCAGTATAGAGCGCCATGGTCATGCTCTGCGTGCGGAGCGCCGCATCAACCGCACCACTCTGTTGCTGAGCTTCCGTTTTCAGGCGCGAGGTACGGGTCAGATTGTCTTCCACTTCCTGAAACGCATCCAACACGGTGCTCCGATACAGATCCTCTTCCTGCCTGTATTGCGACCAGTTCCGTTGAAGTTCCGCACGCCGCAGACCGCCCTGGAAAAGGGGGAGAAGCGCCTGCACACCAAACTGGTACATGGAGTTGGAGAGCGACGCGAGATCGAACCCGTTATCCATGAACCCTGTCATGGCGTTGAAGGTGATGTGCGGATAGAACGCCGCTCGGGACACACCAATCGCACGATTGGCCTGCGCCATCCGCCGCTCAGCCGCTGCAATATCCGGCCTGCGCTCCAGCAGGGTGGCCGGCAGCGCCACAGGAGGCTGCAGTTCCGTAAAGTTGAGCCGGGTTGTCGGCGCGATATGGAAGGATGCCGGAGCCTCATTCACCAGCACGGCGATGGCATGTTCCATCACGTCCCGCTGGGCCTTGATATCCGTCTCCTGCGCCTGCGTGGCGTAAAGCTGCGCCTCCGCACGCGAGACATCCATGCCGGGCGCAATGGCACCAGCAAGCCTCATTTTAGTGACCTGCACGGCGGTCTGATAATAGCGGATGGAATCCTTATAAACCGCATCCTGCGCATCCAGCCCACGCAACAGAACGTAGTCACTCGCCAGTTCAGCCTGTAGGCTCAGCCGGGCCAGAGCATATTGTGCCGCAGCCTCCTGCGTGCGCTGTTTACTCATCCGCACCTTGTTGCGGATGGCGGACCAGAAATCAGGCTCCCATGTTGCCGTTGCCGAATATTGCTCGGACGACATATAGACCGGCCCCTGAGACCCGGCCCCACGCCAGAGCCTGTGCCGGGAGCCTTTGTATTTCTCTCCAGCCGCCATGCCGTTGAGTTGCGGATAGAGGTGGGATTTTGCCTCCATCGCCACATCACGGGCCTGCATGAAGGCCTCAGCCTGGGCCTGAAGGTCCGGGTTCAGGCGCATGGCCTGATCTTCCAACTGGTTGAGTTCCGGGTCCCCCAGCATGGTCCACCAGTCAGACCGGATGGCATCATCAGAAGGATGGGCTGCGCGCAGCACGCCTTGCTCGCCCCAGTTTTCCGGCAGCTTCAGGGGGGTAGGCTTGTAGCGGGGCGCCATATCGCAACCCGACAACATGGTTGCAAGAGACAGCCCTAGCAGAAACCCCGAACGCACCGTTTTACGAGACGCCATCCGCACCGTCATTGACGCCCTCCAGCCTCAGGGCCGGGGCGTTCATCTTCGGGCATGGCCCGCGTATCATCCTTGTTGGTGTCGTCCGCAGCGGGTTTAGGCTTGGTGGCTGGCTTTTTGGACGGAAGATTGTAACCCGGCGTGCCTTTGACAATTCTGACTTCCTGCCCGTCCAGCAGCCCGGCAGATGGGCTGTTCACCACGCGATCTGTTTTCTTCACCCCGCTCAGAATTTGCACGGTCGTTCCCAGATTGGTACCGACCGTTACATTGACCAGATGCACATGGTTGGAATCATCCACCAGCGCCACCTGCGTTCCTTCTGCCCGGAATATGATGGCCCCTTCAGGCAGGATCAGCATGTCCTCATCACCCGGCGCGCTGAAATGCGCCGTGGCGTAGGAGTTGGGCCATAGCTCGCCGGATTTGTTATCCAGCGTCAGTTCCGTTGTCACCGTGCGGGTTGAGGCATTGAAAGCCGACGCCGTGGCGAGGAACTTGGCCTTGAACGTGCGATCCGGATATTGCGGAATGCTCAGATCCGCCTCCAGCCGAGGGGAAATGATGTCCGCGTAATCCTGCGGCACCGCCACAAACACGCGCATGGCATGCACATCCGCCACGCTGAACAGTTCGGTTGCGTTACCGTGGGCATCCACATCGCCGCGTCCGGCATTCACGTAGTCACCCACATCTGCAAAACGCGACGTGACGACGCCATCAAACGGCGCGACGATTTTCTTGAACCCTTCAAGGGCCGCAAACCGCTCGACCTCATGCTCGGCCGCTTCAACCTGCGCTTTCTGTGCCTCCGCATTGGCGGCCTGCACATCCACCTCCTGCTGAGAAACAGCCTGCGTGCCCTGCAACGCCTTCCAGCGTTTGGCGGTAATCTGGGCCAGCTTATAGCGGGCCTGCGCCACGTTCAGGTTGGCTTTGGCGGCAGCGTACTGAGCATCCAGACCGGGGGTGTCAATTTCTGCCAGCACATCGCCAGCCTTCACCACGGCGCCGAAGTCCTTGTACCACATCTTCACGTAGCCAGAGACCTGCGCATAGATGGGTGCCTGATACCATGCGGCAATGTTGGCGGGCAGAGACAGCTTGCGCACGGATGGCCCCGGCTGCGGGTAGATCACCTGCACCGCTGGCGTGGCATCCCGCGCGGTTTCCTGCGCCAGATTCATGTAATTGGAATGACGTTCGACAATCCCGACCACGGCCAGAATGACCGCAGCGCCCCCTACCAGAGCAATCCCTAACTTACGGCGGGATGAGGAAAGCGCTGGCTGGGTATCATGACGCTCCGTGTGATCATGACCACCCTCGTTCTGCGCGCTCATGCGCTTTCTCCCTCTTCCGTCGTCACCGGCTTTTTTCGATTATGCAGCATTGCGAACACGCAGGGCACAAACAGCAGGGTGGCCACCGTGGCCACCATCAGCCCCCCCATGACCGCCTTACCCAGCGGCGCGTTCTGTGAATTACTCAGAGACATCGGCAACATACCGATAATCATGGCAGACGCCGTCATCAGCACGGGGCGGATACGTTCAAACCCGGCCTCAATAGCCGCCGCAATGGCATCCCCATGCTCTTCCAGCCGTTCCCGCGCAAAGGATACCACAAGAATAGCGTTTGCCGTGGCAGTGCCCATGCACATGATGGCCCCCGTCAGTGCTGGCACGGACAGGGTGCTGTGGGTCAGGAACAGGCTCCAGGAAATACCCGCCAACGCGCCGGGCAGCGCGGTGATGATGATGAACGGGTCCAGCCAGGACTGGAAGTTGACCACAATAAGCAGGTACACCAACAGCACGGACATGGCCAAGCCACCCAGAAGCTGTGCGTAGGCACTGTTCATGGTCACAGCCTGACCGCGCACTTCCAGCGTGGAGCCACGCGGCAGATCAGGCCGCACTTCATCCACAATCCGCTCTACTTCACGCGAGACTGTGCCGAGATCTATCCCCTCATTGGAAGCATAGATGTCAAACACCGGCATGATGTTGTAATGCGCCACTTCGCCCGGGGTGCCGATCTGCTCAATATGGCTCAGGCCACCCAGAATTTGCGGAGGCTGGCCCGTTGGGTTGCCGTCCCCTTTATCAATGGGCGTAATTTCCAGATCGTTCATGGTTTGCAGGAACGTGGCTGGGGTCTGGATATCAATCAGATGCGAAACGCCCGTCTTTGTATCCAGCCAGTACACCTGCCCGACCTGCGAGCTACCCGAGAGAGACACAAGCGCGTTGTTAGCAACGTCTGATTCTGTAATGCCCGTACCCAGTGCGTATGTCCGCCGTGCGTTCACCCGCAGGGTGGGCGTGGTCATGGGCTGCTGGACGGACACATCTGTCAGGCCCGTCACATGCCGCAGCCGGTCAGCCAGACGGTTGGCAAAGCGGAAATTGTCCGCAAGGTTACGCCCCACCACCTGCACATCAATCGGTGACGGCAGGCCGAAGTTCAGAATTTTGGCGGTCAGATCTCCCGGCAGGAAGGAAATCTGCGTGCCGGGAAATTTCTCCTTCAGGTTGCGCCGCAGCATCTTCCGATACTCAGCCACCGGGGAATCCGGGTCCTTGAGGGAGATGGTGAGATCGCAATCCTGCGTGCCAACTGTTGGTGTTGGAATGTACGCCTGATTCAGCGGGCTAAACGGTAAACCGCAGTTATCGACAATGCTTTCCACCTGACCATTGAGCGTGCGTTCGATCTCATCATTGACCAACTGTGAAATCTTGCCTGCTTCTGAAAGCTTGGTGCCGAGTGGCGCACGCATGTGAATGGCCATGGTGTCGGAATTGATTTCCGGGAAGAAATCCTGCCCGACAAAAAACAGCAGACCAAGCGAGCCGATGGAGCACAGAACAAATACCGGCACAAAGGTGCCACGCGTTGCCACCAGATGGGTCAGCAGATCCTGATACCCATGGCGGAACTGCTCGAACTTGCGTTCAAACCCTTTCTGGAACCGGCCGAAAATGGTTTTGGGCTGCTGCGGGCCATGGGCGTGTGCCGCCACCTGCGCTGCCAGCATGTAATTCGCCATGGTCGGCACAAGGGTTCGGGACAGGATGAAGGACGCGATCATGGCGAAGATGATGGCTTCTGCCATGGGCATGAACAGCCAGCCCGCAACGCCCGTCAACTGGAACAGTGGCATCCACACAATACAGATGCACAGCGTGGACACGAAGGTCGGGATAACAATCTGGTTGGCCGCATCAATAATGGCGGTCTCCAGATCCTTGTCCATTTCAAGGTGAGCATCGATGTTTTCGATCATCACCGTGGCGTCATCCACCAGAATACCAACGGCCAGCGCAAGGCCACCCAGTGTCATGACGTTGATGGTCTGCCCAGCCCAGCCCAACCCGATAATGGAGCACAGCATGGCCAGCGGAATGGAGGTGGCAATAATGACCGTGGAACGCCATGACCCCAGAAACAGCAGCACCACAAGACCCGTCAGACAGGCAGCGGTGAGCATTTCACGCAGCACGTCCTGCACGGATTCCTTCACGAAGGTGGAAGCGTCATTCAGAACCTTGATGTCCACACCCGGCGGCAGGGTTTTGGTAATACCCGGAAGCAGTTTCTTCACGCCGGAGACAACATCCAGCGTTGAGGCATCACCGCTTTTCATCACCACAATCAGCACGCCCTGCTGGCCTTTGACCAGCACGAGGTTTGTCTGCGGCGGGCCACCCTGATGCACCCACGCCACATCCTGCAGGCGGACAACAGCGTTCCCCACCTGCTTGATGGGCAGCATGTTCAATTCATCCAGCGCACGGGGCGAGGCGTTGGTCTGCACCATCCAGTCAAAAGCGCCGATGCGCTGATCCCCGGCGGGCAGCACAATGTTCTGGCTGTTCAACGCACGGGAGACATCGACCGGAGACAACTGATGCGCCAGCAGCTTGATGGGGTCCAGATCCACCATCACATTGCCGGGCTGCCCCCCATACGGGTTGGGAATGGCGGCCCCCGCTACGGAGACCAGCGCAGGCCGGATCAGGTTGGAGGACATGTCATAAATCTGTGAGGCCGTCATGGAGGTGGAAGACACCTGCAACGTGATGACCGGCACGGATGATGCATTATAGGCCAGAACCAGCGGCGGCGTGGAGCCGGTTGGCATCTGCTTGATGACTGTCTGGGAAACGGATGTGATCTGTGTCTGGGCGACAGCCGTATCGGTTCCGGGTTGGAAATAGATCTTAACAATTCCGCGCCCGTAATAAGACTGACTTTCTATGTGCTCGATATTATTGACCGTCGCCGTCAGGGCGCGTTCATAATAATACACAACACGGCCGGACATATCTTCTGGCATAAGGCCAGTATAAGTCCACACAACGGCCACAACGGGAATTTTGATACTGGGGAAGACGTCCGTTGGTGTCGTGAATACTCCCCTGATGCCGAACACCAGAATGAGGATCGACAGAACGACAAATGTGTATGGCTTTTTAAGCGCCGTAACCACAATCTCATTCATGCGTCCCACCTCCGGTAAAGACACACAAATGGCTGCATCCAGATGAATCAGTCATACCTACGTGAGATACAGATATCCTTCTCAAGCGCCAATAAAAATGCTTTTAATCAGCCGCCATAAATGCATTTGTCATTGAAATATAATTCTGAAACAGGTGCCACGCCCTCCAGCACCCTCCTCCACCATAACAGCGGCATCATGCATATGGGCAATGGCTGAAACAAGGCTGAGACCAAGCCCACTCCCCGGCACATGGCGGCTTTTGTCAGAACGGTAAAAACGGGTGAGCACCGCCTCCCGCTCCCCCTGAGCAATGCCGATACCTGTATCCGTGACCGTCAACACGGCCTTATCGGCCTGCCGCATGACGGCCACCGTTACCCGACCACCCTCCAGGGTGAACTTAATGGCATTATCGACCAGATTGGCCAGCAGTTCGATCAGGAGATGTCTGTCTCCATTGATCTGAACGGGCGTGGAGGCAACCTGCGTAACAAGGTGGATTCCTTCCGTCTCCGCAATAGGTTCGTACAGATCCACCACATCCGCCACTAAGTCCGCCAGATTAAGGGACGCAAAGCCAGCCCGACGACGGCTGCTTTCAATTTCGGCAATCCGCAGCAAAGCCGTGATAATTGCCAGACACTGGTCCAGATCATCCACTGCGCGGGAGACAGCCCCCTCCAGCGTATCGCGCGGGCCGCCGGTGGAAAGCGCCCGCTCCAGCTTGGCCCGCACGCGGGAGAGCGGTGTGCGCAGATCATGGGCGATATCGTTCCCCACCTCGCGCATGCCATTCATCAGGCTTTCCAGCCGGTCCAGCATGCGGTTCACACTTCCCGCAAGCCGTTCCAGATCATCCCGCTCCTTGCCCGCAGGCAGGCGTTCATGAATATCGCCTGCCATAATCAGGTCTATCGCCTCATGCATGTCTTTCACGCGGGAGAGGGCGCGGTGGCTAAGCACCATCCCCAGCAACAGCGCGAACAGCAAGGTCGGCACGGCCGCCAGCACCGTGGCATGCCGGAGCATGAGTTTCTGTTCTGCCAGAAGATGAAAGCTGCGCCCCAGCACCAGAATATTGCCATCCGCCAGCGTGACAGCCAGCAGGCGCAGCGGATAAGCGGCCCCTTCTTCCGGGTAGATTTCAATATTATGGGGTTTACCGTCTGCTTTCAGGCCCCGAGGCCAAGACCGCAGATCACCCGTAATCAGGGCATGGCTCGGGTCAAACAGCCCCGCGCTGCTGATAACCAGCCGCATATCATCCGTCGCACGTTTCCGGATAACGTATTCCAGATGCTCCGGCGTCATTTCGGCAAGCAGTTTGGCTTCACCACGCAGCAGTTCAGTAGAGCGATGAGATTCCACCGCCTCCATCTGCGTATATACCAGCGCAAACTGCATCACCATCACGCCTGCCATGGCGGCCAGCGCCATAAGAGTGAGGCGGAATGCGGCGGTGCGGAAAAGCTCAGTCAGGAACACGCAGCAGGAATCCGGTGCCGCGAATGCTTCTGATCAATGGTTCCTCACCCGGAGCATCAACCTTGCGACGCAGTTTACCGATATGCACATCCACCAGATTGGTGCGCGGAATAAAGCGATACTGCCACACATCTTCCAGCAACATGGACCGGGTGAGCACCTGATCCGGCCTGCGCATCAGATATTCCAGAAGCCGGAACTCACGCGGCAGCAGTTCAATCTCTCGCCCATCCCGCCAGACGCGGCGCTCGATCAGATCCATCTCCAACGGCCCCACGCGCAGGCGCGTGCTGCGGGTGTCATCCGGACGGCGCAGCAACGCCTCAACCCGTGCCAGCAGTTCTTCCATGGCAAAGGGCTTGGTCAGGTAGTCATCACCGCCCGCCTTCAGACCAGTCACGCGGTCATCCACGGCGGAAAGAGCAGACAGCACAAGAACAGGTGTGCGGATGCCGCGCTGACGCAGGGTTTCGATAACCGTCAGGCCATCCATGCCGGGCAGCAGACGGTCCACCACCATCACATCCACACTACCCGCCAGCGCCGCCGCAAGGCCAGCATCGCCTGTGGCGCGATGTTGCACGTCCAGACCGTGGGCCGTCAGTTCCCCAACAATTTCTTCAGCAATGGTGCTATCGTCTTCTATCAGAAGAACCGCGCCACGGGGCTGATTTTCCTGCCCTGTGCCGTTATCACCCTGTGCTGTTTCCAATGCCGTTTCGTCATTCATATCTGTTCTGATGCTGTCTTCTGTGGGGTTACGCCAGTAAATTCCATTTCAGAGTGAGAGACACCTGCTGGGGGAAGTCCCCCTTCTCCCTCTGGTTTCCGGGCCGCGCTTTCAGGCACCATACTCCCTTCCGTGTCTTCCGGGCCATCAAGTTCTCGCAAACGGCGGCTGACAACCCGCGTGCGCCGCCGCGCTTCTTCAATGGAGGAAGACATGGCCTGTGCATTCCGGGCCAGTTTTTCCAACACGCCGTCCATCTTGATCATTTCCTGACGGGTGGCCCCCAACAGCCGGGCTATTGTTTCCGTCCGGTCTTCCAGCGCGAGGGTCACATACCCCAGATGCACCGTGCGCAACATGGCGGGCATCAGGGCTGGCCCCATGATCATGACACGGCAGGTCCGGCTGATTTCATCAAACAGGCCCGGAATACGCGCGGCCTCCGCGTACAATCCATCGGTTGGCAGATAGAGCACGGCAAATTCAACCGTTCTGGGCGGCTGAATATATTTGGCGGCAATTTTACGCGCTTCCAGCCGCATCGTGTTTTCAAGCGCCTTGCGTGCAGCCTTTTCCCCCACGGCATCCCCTTCTTCTGCCGCGTTCAGAAGGCGCTCGTACGCCTCGGTGGGGAATTTGCTGTCAATGGCCATAACGGGCGGCGTGCTGGCACGCACCGGCATGCGGATGGCAAATTCAACCACATCATTCCCGGGCCCCAGCCGCACGTTTGACTCATACGCGCCTTCGGGCAGCACATCATCCAGAATGGCTTTGAGTTGCGCCTCTCCCCAGCCGCCACGGGTCTTCACATTGCTGAACAGGCGTTTGAGATCACTGATCTGCGCTGTCATGGCGCGGACCTCCCCCATAGCCTTCTGCATGGCGGAAAACTGCTCGAGCACGCGCTGGAAGGAAGTCTGCATCTGGCGTTCAACGGCCTCATGCAACTGCTCTGTCACCGCTGTGCGAATGGCCCCCAACTGACGGGCAGAGGCCTCGGCCATCTCACGCAGAGCTTCCGACTGCGCTGCGCGGGCTTCGGCCTGCTCCCGCCCCATGCTGCCCGCTATGCCGCCCAGCCGTTCGGCCATTTCCGTGCGCATCTGTTCGATCCGCGCCATCATGCCCCGCTCCATTTCAGAGAGGGTACCCCGCTGCTGCGTGGCTTCCGACCGGCTGACGGCGGCTTCCCGCTCAATCAGCACATACAGCCGGGCCAGCAGATCAGCATCCGCCCCGCCCTCCTGAGCGCGAGGGCGCAGAAGCAACGTCATGACCGCGCCAAGCGCAAGCGCCCCTATGGCAACACCAGCAAGCAGTAGACTATTTTCCATAGGCCGGTCTTGTCATCCCTTCTTCAAAAAGGGGAGTGTATGCAACACGTGATGAACCAATTCGCTCTTATCACGACAATGCAATGACATCCCTTTGATAACAATGGTATGAGGTTTGCCGCGCAAATAGCTGCTTTACAAGAATAACGAACAAACAGGAAACTTTACGCGTGTCTCTGCCCAGCCACTCTCCGTCTTCCGGTCGCAGCCATTCTTTGTATCTTCAGGTTATTATTGCTGTTGTTACAGGCATTCTGGTTGGATATTTTTTCCCCAATATCGGGGCCTCCCTCCGCCCACTTGGTGATGGTTTTGTCAAACTGATCAAGATGGTGATCGCGCCAGTTATTTTTCTGACTGTGTGCACCGGCATTGCCGGTATGGCGGACCTGAAGCAGACAGGCCGCGTGGCAGGCAAGGCCATGGCCTACTTCCTGTTTTTCTCCACCTTCGCGCTTATTGTGGGCATGATTGTCGCCAATGTGGCGCGCCCGGGCGCCGGACTGCACATCAAGCCGGAATCTCTGGATGCAGGGTCCGTGGCCTCCTTTGTGAGTGAAGCCCACTCTCACTCCTTTACAGAATTCCTGATGCGCATCATCCCCGCCACAACGGCAGGGGCATTCACCTCTGGCGAAATTCTTCAGGTTCTGCTGGTGGCCATCCTGTTTGGTATCAGTCTGGCCAAGATGGGCCCTGCGGGGGAAAAAGTGCTGACCCTGTTCCGTAGCCTGACGGAACTGGTGTTTGGCGTGGTGCGGCTGGTGATGTATGTGGCGCCTATCGGGGCATTTGGCGCCATGGCGTTTACGGTAGGCAAGTTTGGTGTGGCCTCTATTAGCCACCTGATTGAGTTGGTTTTAGCGTTTTACCTGACCGCCATAGTCTTTGTTTGCGGTATTCTTGGTATTGTCACGCGCCTGATGGGCTTCAGCATCCTGCGCCTGCTGAATTACCTGAAGGAAGAACTGCTGATTGTGCTCGGCACCAGCTCTTCTGAATCCGCATTACCCGGCCTTATTTCCAAACTTGAAAACGCAGGTTGCCCGCAAGGGATTGTCGGGCTGGTGGTACCCATGGGCTATTCATTCAATCTGGATGGCACTAATATTTATATGACACTGGCCGCGCTGTTCATTGCGCAGGCCACGGATGTTCACCTTAGTTTAGGCGAACAGACAGCCTTGCTGCTCGTGGCCATGGTCAGTTCCAAGGGAGCTGCCGGGGTCACGGGCGCTGGTTTCATTACGCTGGCCGCCACCCTCTCCGTCGTGCCGAGTGTGCCGGTGGCGGGCATGGCGCTTATTCTGGGAATTGACCGCTTCATGTCGGAATGTCGGTCTCTTACCAATCTGGTGGGGAACGCCGTGGCGGCTATTGTCATTTCCCGGTGGGAAAATGCGCTGGACACCACCCAGCTTCACGCCGCACTGGACAAGCGCAAAAGTGAATGACGGCTGCCTTTCAAAAAAACCATCCTCACGCAACCTCTGCTTTACCCCCGGTTTAGAGGCTTTTTGAATATCCGGCCAGGAAACGCTGGCCGAGTATTCAGGCAGCCTTTTCAGGCTTAAAAACAACGGAGATCCGGAATGACCACGGCGCAGCGTCTGCGTGGTATTCTGGCAGGGTCCGCCGGAAACCTGCTGGAATATTATGACTGGTATGTTTATTCCTCTTTCACCATTTATTTTGCGCACGCTTTCTTCCCCCGTGGAAATGAAACCGCAGAACTGCTGAACGCTGCCGCTGTTTTTGCCGTTGGCTTCTTTATGCGCCCCATTGGTGGGTGGCTGCTGGGTGCCGCCGCTGACCGTTATGGCCGCCGTAAGGCCCTGACCCTCTCCGTTACGGCCATGTGCCTTGGCTCCCTCGCCATTGCGGTGTGCCCCACTTATACGCAGATCGGCTTGCTGGCACCTGCCGTGCTGCTTGTAGCGCGACTGGTACAGGGCCTTAGTCTGGGCGGAGAATATGGGGCCTCCGCCACTTATCTGGCGGAGATGTCTGACCCCCAGAATCGTGGTTTCTGGTCAGGTTTTCTTTCCGTCACCCTTGTCATGGGCCAGTTGCTTGCGCTCGTGATCCTGCTGCTGATGCAATATGTGTTCCTCACACCTCAGCAGATTGAGGTCTGGGGCTGGCGCGTTCCCTTCCTACTGGGTGCGGCAGGAGCCGTTCTGATCTTTTGGCTCCGGCGGCAGATGCAGGAAAGTGAACGCTTTGAACGCAGCCACGAAAAACAGGAACAGGGTGGTCTGCGTGTTCTCCTGCAGCATAAACGGTCGGTGCTGACTGTGTGCGGCATGACGCTAGGGGGCACAGTAGTATTTTATACCTACACCATCTACATGCAGAAATACTTGGCCAACACGCTCGCTTTTCCCAAAAATACCGCAACGCTGGTCTCATCCGCATCACTGCTGGCCTTTGCCCTGATGCAGCCCGCCTTTGGCGCTCTGTCTGACCGAATTGGCCGCAAACCGCTGCTGCTCTATTTTGGCATTTGCGCCACGCTGGGCACGGTTCCACTGCTTACTCTGCTCTCCGGTGTTCAGTCCCCATGGGCTGCGTTTGGGCTGATTACCGGGGCGCTGTTTATTGCCTCCGGCTACACCTCCATCAACGCAGTGGTGAAGGCAGAACTCTTTCCCACACAGGTGCGCGCGCTGGGTGTGG
Source organism: Acetobacter tropicalis (assembly GCF_001580915.1). Classification (GTDB taxonomy): domain Bacteria; phylum Pseudomonadota; class Alphaproteobacteria; order Acetobacterales; family Acetobacteraceae; genus Acetobacter; species Acetobacter tropicalis. The sequence continues at coordinate 54,142 of NZ_LHZQ01000206.1, forward strand.
CCCTGCCCTACGCCGTTACCGTCTCTCTGTTTGGCGGCACCACGGAATATATCGCCCTATGGTGCCGTCAGGCCGGGCATGACATCTGGTTTGCCTATTACGTTTCACTTTGTGCCGCCGTTACCCTCCTGACTGTTCTGACCCTACGCAAAACCGACCGGATCAGTGAAGAAAACGGGGCATCCGCAGCCGCGCAGACATTACAAAAAAATTAGGAAGAGGCCGAAATCGCCCACAAGGAGCCTTTAAATTGCCATGAGGGAGCGCATTATTTGAAAACAGAGAAGAGGAGCGGTTCGCCCCTCCCTTCCCGTTTTCAGGAGGCATACATCATGCGCCGTATGACAAAACTTCTTCTTGCTCTGCCCATTATTGCTGGCACAGCACTGGCAAGCGTTCCGGCAGCCGAGGCGCATCCCGGCCCCCATTGGGGCGGTGGTCCACGCTGGGGCGCTCCGCCGCCACGCGGCTATTGGGGAGGCGGTGGTCCGCGCCACTGGCACCATCGTGGTGGCAATGGGGGCGCTATTGCCGGTGCCCTGATTGGTGGTCTGGCGGTCGGCGCTCTGGCAGGAGCTGCCATGGGCAACGCTGCACCGCCGCCCGTAGCTTATGCGCCACCCCCCCCCCCCCCGC
>NZ_LHZQ01000119.1 GCF_001580915.1 Acetobacter tropicalis
AACCCGATGTACAACCCTTCTGTGAGATTTCCGCGTCGATATCGCCTGCCATGCCTGGAACCAGCTCGTCGATCAACCTTGGCGCATCATGTCAATCGGACTGCGCAATTGGGCTCATGGGTTATAGCAATCAACGGTTGGTATAACATGCAAAGGGGCTACAGTGGCCCGTAGCGGCAGATAATCGAGAAAGGGTGCAGACTGCACTGTGGCCACGGAAAGCTGGTCACGCTTGACGGACAAGGAGCCGGAAGCGGGGACAAGATGCCACCCACCCCAGATCAGCAGGACAACTGCAACGGGGCTACCATAACGCACGGCGCGACGCAGAAAGATCTTTCGGGCGGATGGAACAACCGCCCGGTCCATGCCGGAGCCGGACAAGGGCTGAGGTTTTTCTGGCATTTCCACGTTGCCTGAAACCGGGTGACGCATACACTGTTTCTCCTCTTGAAATACAGTGTATCGTAGAATCATAAAATTATATCCTATTGAAAAATAAAGGATATTTTTACTGTCGTTTATGTGTCTGTTCGGAAATGGACGGACTGTCCGGAAACGGACACCTTTCAGGGAGCTGTCAACAGAATAATGACGACATTTCGAAGCAAAGTGAGAGAGACCGATACGGCTCACGATGCAGGTTCGCCATGCCTGCTGTTTGTTGATGATGATCGGGATATTCAGGTTGCGGCCCGTCTACTCTTCCAGCGGCGGAGAATTAAAATATTGTCCGCCTATGATGCTGCAGAGGCCTTGACGCTGCTGGCCTCTCATCCTGTTGACTTGGTGCTGCTGGACCTTAACTACACCAAAGGCGCACGCACCGGTGCAGAAGGGCTGGCTTTACTGAAAGATATGCTTGTGTTGCGGCGGGATTTGCCAGTTCTTGTCGTTACTGGGCATAGCGGGGTGAGCATAGCGGTTGAGGCGATGCGGACAGGTGCGACCGATTTTGTCATGAAGCCCTGGAACAACGACCGGTTGGTCAGTCTGGTCACCAGTGTTCTGGAAAAATGTGGTCGCAATAATGGTTTTGACGTAGAGCCGGTTCTGATCACGGCCTCCGATGCCATAAAGCAGATTGTTAGTGAGGCAGACCGGATTGCCCCAACGCGCGCATGTGTCCTTATTTCCGGCCCTTCAGGGGTTGGGAAAATGCTTCTTGCACGGCGTATTCAGGATCTTTCGTCAGAAGCCAGTGCTGCGCAGAGTTTTAGTGCAGAAGACTGTGGTGATTTGCCACAGGAGGGCGGTGTATGGATATGCCGGGAAATAGAAGCGCTTTCTCCAACGCTACAGCGCCGTTTGACAGACCGGCTTGACGGGAGTGCTCCACCGCGCCTTATAGCCCTGTCCTCACTGGATTTTGCGCAGCGCTGAGTGAACGCCTGCAGCCCAAGCTGATGTTGCATCTTGGTATGGTGAGTCTGGTAATTCCACCTTTGCGGGAGCGGCCAGAGGATATTGCTGCTTTGGCCAGCCACTTTCTACATTATTTTTCCGCGCGGCATGGGCTGCCTGAACCCCAATGTGACGCGGACCACATTGCGGCCCTACAGGCCGAGGCATGGCCCCAAAATGTAAGGGAACTGCGGGCCGCACTAGAACGCGTGGTGATTATGGGAGAATGGCAGCTCTCCGCAAGCAAGGCTGCAAACCAGGCCTCTGAACCACTGACCTTGCGCGACACAGAAAAATCACTGGTTGAGGCTGCGTTGCGTCGACACAGTTTTAACGTGACACAGGCCGCCAAAGAGCTGGGCCTGACACGTCCTGCACTCTACCGGCGCATGGCCCGTTATGGGCTTTAAACTCCATAAAGCCTCGTTTGCCGTAATCAGGCTCACTGGGCTTGTTGCAGCATGCCTGCTGCTTACGCCTGTCTGGCAACGGGGCCTTTATGCCACGGCCTCTCTTCTGGTGTGCGTGGGTGTTGGGTGCATTGTGTCTCTGGTTGCAACACAGATTGATCTGGCCCGGCGGAATCAGCGTAGTGAACCCTCAGTCGTCACGACGACTGATCGTGAAAAACTGCGCAACCGTGCCCTGCTGGACCATGCGCCCGTGCCGTTGTTGTTCCGGAGTGTGGATGGCACATTGCACGCTGCAAACCGCGCGGCACGCAAACTGTTTAAAACGGAAGATCGCCTAATAAATCCTCCAGCCGAATTGCTTGCGGCCTTGACTGACAAACGCGTTTCTTCTGAAGGTCGTATGATAAGGCTACATTCTTCCGCCGATAGTCGGTTACGGATGTATGCGCTGTCAGTCGGGCAAGGAGCCGGAGTAGGGGGGATTGTTGAGTATCTAGCGCTGACCAATGTGGAAGCTGGCCTGAAGGCAGCTGAAGCACAGGCGTTGCGGGATCTGCTTCAGATTTTGAGCCATGAGATTATGAACTCTCTTACGCCCATTGTCTCCCTTTCCGTCACGGCGGAAGAGTTATTTACAGACGCTGATAAGGATGCATCCTCTCCCCTTATCCGTGAAGCATTGATGACCCTGCGGAGGCGAGCAGAAGGTCTGGATAAATTTGTAAGGGGTTACCGGGAACTCGCGCGGCTGCCTCCACCGGATTTGGCTCCTGTTGAGCTTGAAGTGCTCCTGCGTGAGACGCAAACGCTCTTTCACGCCCGCTGGGGTAATGGCGTCCCGCTTGAATTGTGCCTTCCCTTCACACGGGTTTTGATTAGAGTGGATAAAGTTCAGATCGAGCAGGCTCTGCTTAACATTCTCAACAATGCGGCAGAGGCGTGTGCAGGTCAGCCTTCACCCTCGGTCCAAATTGTTGCTGAGGTTATTGATGGTGCTGCGGTGATCATCGTCAGGGATAATGGAATGGGTCTTGACCCGTCCTTACACGAAGAGATTTTCCATCCTTTTGTCTCGTTCAAAGAGAACGGAAACGGAGTAGGTCTCAGTCTGGCAAGACAGATTATACTAGGTCATGGAGGCGCTTTGGAGGTCGATGCCCCAGAGCCGGAAGGTCCCTGGAGCACAGCATTCAGGATGCGTTTGTAAATCGGGCTGCTTGCTGAAGAGCTGCAATCATGTCTTTCGTTATCACCTCACAGCGATCATAGATTTTGTCTTAAACGGAACGTCGGACACCTAACAGTTTCCACAGTCTGCTTGAGATTTTCGGTAGTAATACCTGAGAGATAGGTTCTGGCCCCCTGACTTTTGTGACTGGCTTCATGACCCAATAGAGCATCAATCCAGAGTTCTCGGAGGTCTCCGGCTTGATTGCGTAGGCGGGTCGAGACCGTGTGTCGGAAGCTATGGAACGTAATGGCGGCAGGAAGGTCAATTGTTGTTTTGAACTTCGAGAAATTCCGGCCAAAGTCGGTACCACGCGGCCCGCTTTGGGGTGTTTTCAGTTCCGAGAACAGGAATTTCTCGCCGTCTTTCCTGAAGTCCAGAATGCCCCAGTCCAGCAAAGTGCTGTGAATGGGTACATTACGGGTGCCTGCTTCTGTCTTGGGTGTCCATTTATCTTCGGGGTGCGGGCGGATAAGGAAACACGGAATGCCATCGACCTCCTGAATATCCTCATTCCGTAGATTACAGATTTCTTCCAGCCTCATGCCGGTATAGGCAGCAATAAGGGTAACAAGCCGGAAAGTCGGTTCAGGCACCAAGGAACTATGCCATGAAGCAGATGCCAGTAGTGCCAGTTCCTGTGGTGTCCAGCTTCTTCGTACGGTCTTGGGGCCCTTTCAAAGTGCCAGCCGGACCAAGGGTTTTTTGCCACCAATTCCCTTTGCACCAGTTGGTTCCACAAAGCCGACAGACGGAGCATGTGGTTTTTCACGCTTTTATTGCTCAGGGTCGGGAGACCATCAGACCTAGCTCTCTGTGCCTCCTGTTGCAGTGTCAGATTGCTTTTACCTTTGCCAGTGTCGCAGGCAGGGTAAGAAGCAGATCACGAAAAGCTCCGGCCTGACTGCCGCCGATGTCACTGACAGGCGTATCCCCAAAAGCCCGGATATAAAGGGCAACCGTTCTTTGAGTTGCCTCCTTGGTATCAGTGCTGGCGTTGGGGTTACTCAAGACAAACTGCATCAAAGCGCCCGAGAGCATGAGGGCAGGTGGTTTCTTCTTGGTGCGACGAGGTTTTCTGATAACTTTACAGGTCAGCTTCTCCCTCGGTTTTACGGTCTTCCGTTGGGGAGCAGAGGTTGCCTCCGCTCCCTGAGCATTCTTTTCAGGTTCCAGCGTCACCGGGCTTTGAAAGGTGAGGAGGGATGTCAGTTCTTTGTCTGAGAACCGGCCCTGCATGGTTCGGGCTTTATGGAAAACTTCGCCTGTCCGGGCATAAAGGGCAGCAGCCCGTTGACGGGCCAGAAACTTGCTTTCGGTTTGCAGGGAGAGGGAGATTTCTGTTTTGCCAAGACAGGCTTGCAGCACGACGGGGACGGCACGGCGGAAGTGGTAATGAGAGCCGATAAGACGCAGCATGTGAGTTCCCAGACTGGGAAGACAACCGGGAAAGTCCCGTTCACCCATCACAATCCGGTTTTATGGCGTCTTTTCAAGGTTGTAGCGTAAAAGTCTGAGGGACTCGACGCGGAAATCTCACAGAAGGGTTGTACATCGG
>NZ_LHZQ01000122.1 GCF_001580915.1 Acetobacter tropicalis
TCTCATTCAATGCCCCACTAAAAATGGGGGGATTACCCACGGAACAGCCATGCTTGTTTGATCTCTCAAAAAATGATGATCGCTTCGCAGCAATCCTTGATCGGGAAATACCTCGCTGTAGAGAGAAACGACGCGAACTGAATGGTCTACAACTCGCGGCTTAGAAGAATAAATCTTCCCGGAGGCAATAGCCTGACCAAGTTACAGGATGGCAGAGTGTCCGCTATGCGGAAAGCACCCCGGAGTGACTGTATGACTGACATGAGAGCGACTGCCGCCTGCCTGCTTCAAATTCATTGAGCAGACAGGCAGATCTGAGGGAAACGGGAATGTCCGGTTCCGGCGTAAAGCTCAAAATACTGGATATTCATCCGGACTGATGCCGTCTTTCCGATTATGCGAGCGTGATCGCCTTACGAAGCCCCACGTTGACTTTCGAACACATTAGGAACATCATTAAAAGGTAATAGCTGTCATTTCATCTGACACGGTGGTGCCCTTAACGGCGAGCAGACGTTTCACTTGCGCTGGGACGTTTTTAGCCTTGCATCTATAGTCTTGAGGCTAGCACTGAGGGAAGGGACAGGCTCAGATGGAACAAATACATTTAATAGGCGCTGGAATAGTATGAGCTTGCGTCTCGCTTTCAGCAACTCTAGCCCAGTTCTGGCTCCGATCTCACCGCTTCGTGAGATCGGAGCCTATGAAGCTCTGTGGCTCGAAAAAGGCGCAACCTTCAAAACGCTCGCCGATCGCTTTGCACTCGATGCTGAAGCGCTTCCGTCGGATTTCGTGGCGCCACAGGTGGCTGACCAATACGGCACTGAGGTGATGGCGAATCTGAAAAAGGCGGGCGTCCACCAGTTCGGCGTCCGGATCCATCACGCCGGTGACTATCCCGCCAAGCTGCGCGATGCGCGTCATCCGGTCGAACTGCTCTACTTTCGAGGCGTCTGGGAAATCACGGAAACACGGTGCGTAGCCGTCGTCGGCAGTCGCGAGGCTTCGTCCAACGGCATCCGCCGCGCCGAGCGCCTCGCCCGCGAACTGGTCGATCGCGGCTTTACCGTCGTCTCCGGCCTTGCCAGGGGCATTGATTCCGCCGCCCATCGCGCCGCGATCGCCCGTGGTGGGCATACCATTTCCGTGGTCGGCACGCCGCTTGGCTCTTGCTACCCCAAGGAGAATGCCCTACTACAGGAGGAGATAGCACGCGATCATCTCCTCATCTCACAGGTGCCCGTCCTTCGCTACGCCAAGCAATCGCCCCAGCATAACCGGCTTTTCTTCCCGGAGCGCAATGTCACAATGAGCGCCCTTACCGAGGGCACGATCATCGTCGAGGCCGGTGACACGTCGGGCACACTGACTCAGGCACGCGCCGCGCTCCATCAAGGCCGCAAGCTTTTTATTCTCGATAACTGCTTCCACCGCAGCGACATCACCTGGCCGGCACGCTTCGAAGCGGAAGGTGCAGTGCGCGTGAAGACACCCGACGACATCTGGAGCGCTCTTGGTTAACGACGTCCGGCTCTCGCAGATCGACGAAACGAACCGTAAGGATCATTATCACCTGACGGCCGACGACCGCTGCTACTATCTTTACGAGTACACCTCGCACCGCGACTATTCTTTCAGCGCCACCAACAATTTGATCAGCAATCTCAAGAAGAAACCTAGTCAGGCGGACCTGCCACATTATCGGTATAAGAGCCAGGTGATCGGCACCTGTGGCCGCGTGCTCGGCGCCGCTCTCAATCCGGTCTGGCTCGCTTGCGCCACCCTAGTGCCTGTGCCTGGCTCAAAGGTAACCGGTCATCCCGAATATGATGACCGCATGGAGCGCATTTGCCGGCTTATGCGCCAGCCACCGCCCGATGTGCGCGATCTTGTCCACCAAGTAGCTTCGACCCCGGCATCGCATGAAACCGGGCAAGGCGACCGCGTCACGGTCGAGCAACTGCTTGAGCTGTATTCGATCAACGAAGCTATCGCCGCCCCGGCACCACAGGCGATTGGTATCGTCGACGATGTCCTGACTGCCGGCACACATTACCGGGCCATGTACAGCGTGCTCACAGATCGCTTCCCCAATGTCCCGATCATCGGCCTGTTTGTCGCACGACGGGTGTTTCCTGACAACCCGTTTGCCTCCGAGGGGCTATAACCATGGATAGGCCCAGCGACATCCATCGTCCCATGGCGCTTACGTGGCCCAGCACTAGCACGACCAACGAGGAGCGAGCTTTTCTCGCCCTTTCGACCATTCGCGGCATAGGTCAGAAAACCTTGTTCGCCGTGGCCGACGATCGCAGGTCGTTCGCCGATGCGCTCGAATATGGTCTGGGCGCGACCATTCCGGCAGGTAGTGATGGTAAGCCAATATCCGAACGGCAGTGGTTGCGAGTTCGCGAGCATGCCCGCGAACAGGGCGAGCGCCTTGCCGAGCATCTCGAGGCGCTCGGCATCGGGTTGCTGTTTCGTAACTCGCCCGGCTTTCCTTCCGCTTTGCTCGACCTTGAGCGCCCACCACAGTGGCTGTTCTTCCAAGGCAGCGTTGAGCGCCTTGCCCAACCGTCGATCGCGATTGTGGGTACCCGCAAACCAAGCAGCGACGGGCTATTTCTCTCGCGCTATGTCGGTGCTTGCCTCGGAGAATGGGGTGTGCCCACCGTCAGTGGTCTTGCCGCCGGTATCGACAAACTGGCGCATGAACATTCACTGCGCGCTGGCGTTCCGACTATCGCAGTGCTCGGTACCGGCATGCTTGAGGACTATCCCAAGGGATCGGGACGGCTACGCGACCATATTCTAAGGACGGGCGGCACAATCGTCAGCGAGTATCTCCCGACTACATCCTACAGCGCCGAGAATTTCGTTCAGCGCAACAGGCTTCAGGCCGCACTCGGCCGCATCCTGATCCCCGCCGAATGGAACCGTCGTAGTGGCACCGCCCATACCGTCCGCTTCGCCACCAATCTAGGCCGGCCGATTGCCTGCCTGCGCTTGCCCGAGTGGCCCGATGACCGCGTATTACTGGGGCGTGGCTTGGGACTCACGAGCGGTGAAATATTCACCGTCCCGCGCGATCAGGCTCGGTTCGATGCCTTTGTCCGCGCGGCGATCGGCAAACTTTCACTCGCCCAATCGGGCCAACTTTCACTATTCGGGGACAGCTAACCGTGCTCAAAGGGGTGATCTTTTCGCTGCACGATGTACTTGTGATGGAGGGCACGATCAACGTACCACTTCTTGAGGAAACGCTGCGGCTGTTGCGCTATCTCAAGACGCGCGGTGTCGAACCGGTATTTATCAGCAACCACGACTGGACGGTCACTGGCCCCAGTAAGTCGAAGCCTTTCCGAACCTTGCTGGAAGAAAGCCTCGGCCCCGTCAGCTATTATATCGGTGGGCAGAACGGAATGCCCTACAAACCGCGTGCCAATTCCACCGCACATATTCTGTCAGAGAAGGGCTGGCAGCGTCGCGAGGTGCTATATGTCGGCAATACCAACGACGATATGAAGACCGCCACCAATGGCAGCCTCCTTTTCGTGAACGTCATGTGGCACAGCGCCGCCAACCCCTATGGCTTTCAGTTCGTTTCCCCACTTGATGTCGCGCGTTTCGTAGATTGTCTCTGCCTTGGCCTAGACAGTTGGTTTTGGACCCTCGAACAGGCGGATCTCAGGGTCTATGCGCTGGCGCCATTTACGACTCTATCACCCAAATATGCGCAGGCACACGCCTATTCCGAAAGTGCCAGAGCCACCTCCAAACATGGCATGGGTGATGCCAATTTCTGGGGGCGCTTACTGGCTGCGCGGATTTACTTCTCAGGCCTTGTCGATGAAATCGACTATATAACCGCGTATCCTGGCCACTCGCCGACGTCTAACGAAACCGTGATCAGTGATGCACTCAACATTCTCGGCCAGTCGCTCCGCAAAAGCTATCTGCCCGATCTGATCCTGCGTCATGCCAAGGCGGTAAAATCGCAAACAGCACGCATTTCGGGCAAGAGTGTGGGCCTCGACAATCAGCTCAATACAATCCGGCTCAATCCGACGCCGGTTCGCGGAGTCAGCGGAAGACCTTACAAGGCGCCGCCCACGCGCAACCGCAAGCGTGTCCTTGTCGTCGATGACATTTGCACCGAGGGCAACAGCTTCGAAGCCGCCCGAGCTTATCTGAAGGCCGCTGGTGCTCAGGCGGTCTGCGTCAGCTGGCTGAAGACCATCAACACTGACTATCGTGCGGCGTCGCACGGCTTCGAGCCCTTCGATCCATACATAGAGCAGAGCTTTTCCACCTCGATTTCGACTGTGGATTATTCGTATTCGAGAGCAATCAGCTCGCACGCCGCGCCAACGGATTTGGCCGACGTCTACGATCGTTATTTCAACTGGGCATGGCCTCTCGGTATCTGACGCAAAAGCCTTCATCTGGCAACGGATTGCCGAACGCCTGCACATACGGGGGCAGTCCGCTTCGGAGTGAAGGCGAATGGGATGTTTATGTCCGCCATGAGGCGGAAGCGGAATGCCCGCTTAACGTGAGGCTGGCAAGCGGCTTCGAAATTGGAAGCTGCTTGCCAGTAACGACTATCCGTTTTTGATTTTCACCCAGAAGCGCCCTGTTGCTGACCGCCCTGAATCCCACCCTGCCTCCCTGAGGCTGGCGGGCAGGTCTTTTTCCAATATACCTGGAATGGCCTTCAAGATTTCGGGGATTGTTGTCCGGTCTCGCCCAGCAAGATAGGTATCGAGACTGACAGCCGGTGCGCTTGCTGAGAACGAAGGCTCTGGGATTTCGTCGATCCGGATGCCTTCTTCCTCCTCAAGATACTCTGCCACTCGGTGTAAGCCGAGGAATTTCACCCCGGCCAGCCGGTCTTCGGCATAGAACCCCGACCCTGCCGCATCGGCGTAAGCATCCGGAGAGAGCCGCGGGCGTAATCAGGCT
>NZ_LHZQ01000139.1 GCF_001580915.1 Acetobacter tropicalis
GAGAGGGCCTCAAAACCAAGAGGTTTTTCGAACCCTCCAGGTTGTCGTTTATATTTTGACTTCACCAGATTCACAGGCAGACCCTTCCGGGTCGTCTGTCTGTGAAATGTCCTGAAAACCTTATGAAAGTTTTGGTACAGCTGTTTTCACAAAGCGTCAGGACAGAATTCTGTTCTAAAAAAGCAGCTTCCACGGATATGAATATTGTATTGTGATGTAATCGTTTGTTTATTTCCGTGTCGTGGTCGTCCGCCTGGGGCTGCCGGAATTGCCGGGACGTGAATCCATATCGAGCCAACGCAGGATCGTGCGCGTGTACTTGTTGGCGGAATCCACCGCGCCGCGCGTGCTGTGGGCAACCGCCGCGCAAAGTGCCTCCATCATTGCCAGGACGCTTGCATCCGAATTGGCGGCGAACTGGCGCTCTGCCGTGACATACAGGACAAGATCGGTCAGGGCCGCCAGTGGTGAAGCCGGGCTGTCGGTAATCGCCATGACACGCGCGCCCTGTGCCCGCGCGTCCCGTGCGACCGTGATCGTGTCAGCCATATAACGGGGAAAGGCCACCGCAATGACCAGATCCCGGCTGCCATACCGGCGCACCCTGCGCGCAGCAGTAGCCCCGCCGCCCGTAATGCCAACGGAATCAATATTGCCACGGTAGATATCAAGGCCATTGGACAGCATGGCCGCAAGATGACTGCCATTCTCCATGCCAACCACATAAATGCGGTGTGCCGTAAGGATGGCCTGGACGGCATGACTGCAGCCCTCCGCGGACAGTCCGCGTATTGTCGCCTCGATATTGCGTACGTCTTCCTGCAGGGAGGCGGCCATGACTTCCAGCGCGTTCGAACGCCCATTCAGGTTCCTGATCAGGCGGTCAACCGGCACGAAAGCAGATTCAAAACTGCGGATCAGTTCCGCCCGGAATGCCGCATAGCCGGAAAATCCCAGCGCACGCGCCAGCCGGTTGGCGGTTGCGGTCGAAACACCGACATGGGCTGCAATGTCATGAATGCTCAGGCGTGCGGCGTTGATCGGCTCATCCACCACGAAATCGGCAAGATCCCTGAGCGCCTGCGTAAGATCCGGATAGACGCGGGCAATCCGTTCCGCCATGGGGCTGTGTGGTGGCAGGGATGTGGGTGGCTGCATTCGGCAGTATCCTGACTTGGCCTTATCATCATTTCATCCAGCCCCATTCCCTCCCGCAATGGATGGGACATGGCAGGCAGGGCGGACGCATACAGACGGTGAATACGCGCCTAGGGGATGTTTTCTGCAGCGCATTGCGCGTCGTGGCAACTCTCCTTCTTCATGAAACCCGGTTTCCGCACTGTAGTCGTTTTTTCCGCGCGACTCGCAAAATCATGGGGAAACAGGCTCAACCGGCAAAACGGGGTTCGGCCATGCCCGTCACGCCAAGGCCATGCACGGCAAACAGGGCCCCCCGCAGAGGGTGGTCGGCCACCGCGTCGGGCTGCAGGCCATGCGCCATGGATGTGACAAACAGGATGTCCAGTCCTGCCCCGCCAAAGGCAACGCTGGTCACACGCCGCACTGGCATCTGGATGACCCGGTCAATGGTGCCGTCGGGCTGGTAACGCACGATCTGCCCCGCGCCACAATGCGCGCTCCAGACACAGCCTTCGGCATCGACGCAGGCACCATCAAGCCTGCCGGTCCCGTCGCACGGCAGGGTGACAAAGGGCCGCCCGCGCGACAGGGCGCCTTCAGCCGTGACGTAATCGTACACCATCATTTCGTTCGAATGGGTGTCGGAGAAATAGAAACGGCACCCATCGGGGCTCCAGCATGGCCCGTTACTGACACCAATCCCGCCACGCAGCCGGTGTAATGACAGGTCGGTATCAAGGCGGTACAGTGCGGCAAAACGATTTTCCGCCGCATCGACAACCATGGAGCCGAAGATAAACCGGCCCTGCCGGTCAACCTTGCCGTCATTCAGCGTCAGGTGCGCCCGGTCATGTCCGGGATCCACCACGCGGGTCAGGGCGCCGGTGTGGAAATCCAGCATGAAGACCCCCGTGCGCAATGCGACAACCGCCCCGCCCCCATGACGTAACGCCATTGAACCGATGCTGGCGGGAAAATCCCATGCCCGGATTTCCTGTCCATCGGCTGTCGCGCGAAACAGGCGCCTGCCAAGGCTGTCCACCCAGAAGATGCGCTGCGTATCGGCATCCCATAACGGATTTTCGCCCAGCGTTGTTTTCAGGTCAGCCACAACCGTGATGTGCATCACGTCCCCTTTCCTATCGCCAGCGCCGGGTTACGGCCCGTTCGGCATGCAGGGCCAGAAAGAAACAGCAGACCGACAGCACCATCGCCACAAGGCTGCACCCGAAGGCGCGTTCGGACCGGAATTCGGCTGTTGTAATACGGAACAGCGCACCCAGCCCCCCTGTCTGCATAAGATATTCGGCGGTCAGGCTCGCCAGGATCGCGGTCGGGGCCGCGATACGCAGGGCTGTCATACAGGATGGCACGGATGCTGGCAGTCGAAGCAGCAGCAGCCGTGCCCGCGCGCCAGCCCCGAACACGCTGAAGACATCCAGACTGCCCGCCGGAACCGACCGCAGTCCCGCGTGCATGTATACGAAGGCAGGCAGAAAACAGATGATGGCCACGATGATGATCAGCGTTGTCATGTGATACCCGAACAGGCGCGACAGAACAGGAATGATGGCCACAACCGGGATGGAAGACAGCATCATTGCAAGTGGCGTCAGCAGATATTCCATGACTGCGGAAAACTGGCACAGCAGCGCCAGCATGCCCCCCATCGCCAGTCCCGCCGTAAGGCCCGGAACGGCGACCAGCAGCGTCCCTGCCGCGGCGCGGCCATAAACCAGCGGGTTGGACGCCATATCCATGAGGACAGCCATGGGGTGCGGCATGACGATCTGGTTGACCCCGCTGGCCTGCACCCCGACCTGCCAGGCCAGCAGCAGCAGGCACGGCCCCCACCAGCGCGCAAGGAAACGTTTCATCGGTAATGCCGTCCCACGATACGTTCGACATAGCCAAGCAGGACAAAAATGATGAGTGACAGCCCACAGCACAGGATGACCGTGCTCCACAGCAGGGCGATCTGGAAGTTTTCCATCGCGCTGAGGATCAGCAGCCCAAGACCATGGGCGGAGCCGAACCATTCGCCCAGTATGGTGCCCAGGAAAGCCACTGGCACGGCCTGCCGCAATCCGGTTACCAGTGCCGGCAGGGCGGACGGGACATCAAGCAGCCACAGCCTGCGCAGGGGGGACGCGCCGAATATCTGGAACAGGTCCCTATGCGTTGGCGCGGCCGACTCAATCGCAGTACAGCCTGCGATGTAGGAGACGAAAAAGACCCCGATCGCGGCGATGGCCGTCCCGGCCCAGACAGGGGACAGCACGGCCATGAACAGCGGCCCCAGCGCGATCATGGGTATGGCATGGATAACGCTTGCCAGCCGGTCCAGCCCGGCCCGGGAAAAAGGCAGGAGATGCCCGAACAGCGCGGCTGCAAGCCCCCCTGCCTGCCCGATGCCATATCCCCATGCCGCTGTCGAAAGCGTTGCCAGACTTGCACGGATATAGAGATGCCGGCGGTATGGCACCGTAAGGCTGGCGATGACACTGCTCAGTGGCGGAAAGGTCGGGCCAAGCAGTTTTGCATTCCCGATAACCTGCCACAGGACCAGGATAACCGCGAACCCGACGGCCGCAGTGATGGCTGCGCGGAAGTGGGTGACGTATTTCATGCTGTCGCACCGTGGCGATGTATCGGGGCATGTCCGTGGCGGGATCGCAGGATCGTGTGGCCTGCGCCATCACCCCTGTGTTTCGTTCCCGTGCTACGCTTCCGTGAATACTGGACGGGCATGTCGCACCCTCCCCCTCAGGATATGAACAGTCGGCGGGAAAACGTGGCAATGCGTGGCGTGGCCTGCATTGGAATCATAACTCCCAAGAAACGATGATAGCGACCTGCATCCATCATGTCAGTAACATAATTTACACGTTGACGCTCATTTGGAAAATAAAGTAACATTTTCCATCAGGAAAAAAATTGCGTGACATGTTTCGGGGCAGGCCGGGACAGCATACGGGGGGCATGGCATGAAATGGCATCGAAGATCGTTCCTCGCCAGCCTTGCCCTGTGCTGTGCTGCGGCACCCGGTTCCACACGGGCAGCCGAAACCCCGTCCCTGCCGGTTGTCAGGCTGAAGCTCGGCTGGATTGCCAATGTCCAGTACGCAGGCGAATGGATTGCCCTTGATCGCGGGTTTTTCCGTGATCAGGGGCTGGATGTCACATGGACAGCGGGCGGCCCCAATGCGCCAGACCCGGCCGTCATGCTGGCGGCGGGACGGGCCGACCTGTCCTACATGTCATGGCTGCCGTTTCTGGATGCGGTCGCACGTGGCAATGACCTTGTGATACTCGGCACCGAAATGCCCCGCAATCCGCTCGGGGTCATTTCACTGCCCGCCCACCCCGTGCGTGTGCCGCGCGACCTGCTTGGCCTGCGCATCCTTGCACAGGGCATTAACGAGACGACGTCAATCAATGCCGTGCTCGCCATTGCGGGCCTGCCCCGGCAATGGACCTTCGTCCCGGCCGGTTTTGCCCCCGATCCGCTGCTTGACGGGCAGGGCGACGCGTTCGTGGGGTTCGATACCAACCAGAAGCTCATGCTTGAAATGATGGGCCTGAAACAGGACAGGGACTTCATTTTCACGAATTTCGCCGATCTGGGATTCGTCACCCCTGCCGCCCTTCTGGTGACGACCCGCGCCTACCTTACGCAGAACCGGCCCCGCGTCGTGGCCTTCCTGCGTGCGTTGATACAGGGGTGGACCTTCAACGAAACCGATCCCGCGGTCGCTGCCCGTCTGGTGGTTGAAAAATATGGCGAGGATTACGGCTTCGACCTTGACCAGCAGATCCTGCAGAACAGGAGCCAGATCCCCTTCACCCATTATCGCGGCATGCCGTCGCGCCCGCTTCTCTCCCTCGATCGGGACATGATGGTCGGGCCGATGTATGCCGCCGCCCGCGCGGCGGGGCGCACGGCCCTGCCCGATATCGACCGGATTGCCGATTTCACGGTTGTTCCCGAAGCCTTTAAAGGAATTTGACATGGCGCTTCCCTCTCAGGCGGATATCGTCATCCATGGATGCGATATCGTAACAATGAACGATGCCGGGGACGTCATTCGTGATGGCGTCATCGTCATAAGCAACGGCCGGCTGGCGCATGTCGGTCCCCGGACCGATATTGGCGACATTGCCGCCACGACCATGATTGACGGACGGGGCCGGATCGCCATGCCCGGCATGATTGATGCGCATGTCCATACCGCGCAGCAGCTGTTGCGCGGCAAGCTGGCTGAGATGAGCCGCCTCGGCCCGCTGCGCAACCCGCCATGGAAAAACTATTATGTTCCGTTCGAGGCCCTTCTCGATCCCGAAGACATCTATCTGAGCGGCCTGCTGGCCTATGCCAACATGATCATGTGCGGCACGACCTGTTTTGCCGAAGCCGGTGGCCCCCACCCTGATGAAATGGCCCGGGCGGCGGTTGAAACCGGCATTCGCGGTTTTGTCGCCCTGACGACATCGGACCTGAACACCAGTTTTGCAGGAAGGGACATGCCGCCATCAATGATGATGACGACGGACGAGGCGCTGGCCAGGAACATCGCCCTGGTTGAACGGTGGCGCGATCACGCCCGGGTCAGGGCCTGGATGTCGCTGCGCCAGATCATCGTGTGCAGTCCCACGCTGATCGCAGGCATGGCGGATGCGGCCCGCGCCCACGGCGTAAAAATCCATACCCATCTGGCTGAAGGCACGTATGAGGTGGATTACGCGCTGGAACAGCACGGCAAGCGCCCCACCGAATACCTGAACGACCTTGGCGCGCTTGGGCCACACCTGCACTGCGCCCATTCGGTCATCCTGTCTGCCGAGGAAGTTGACCTTTACGCCACGCACCGGATGTCTGCCTGCCACTGCGCCTTTGGCAATTACGGGATCGGCGTGCCCCGCCTGCAGGAAATGTGGCGGCGCGGGGTGGATATCGGAATGGGAACCGATGGCGCGGCCTCGGCCTTTACGCTCGACCTCTTTCAGGTCGCCCATGCCGCACGGGTCGGTCAGGCCGCGGCCATTGGCCATGCCTATCACCAGCGTGTTCCCATGTCCGGGGAAGACCTGCTCAGGATCGCGACACGTGGCGGCGCGCGCGCCGTGGGAATGGGGGACGAACTGGGCTGTCTGGAGGTCGGGCGCCGTGCGGACCTGATCCTGGTGGAGACATCCGACCTTGATCACATAGGGTCGATGGACCCGCTTTTCCTTGCAGCGCATTGCGTGGTCGGGCGGGATGTGCGCGATGTCATTATCGACGGCGCGGTGGTGATGCGTGACCGCAGGCTGCTCAACATCGATATCGAGGCCCTGCGCGCAAGGGTGAATGAACGCAGGGCAAGGATCATGGAAAGGTTTGACGCGATGGTCCAGAGCTGATGCAGCGCGTCCCGGCAATCGAGCTGAGCCATGTCTCCAAGACGTTCCAGCTGAATGACGGCCGGAACATTCTGGTGCTGGACGACATTTCCCTTGCCATCCGGGAAGGTGAATTCGTCGCGCTGCTGGGGCCGAGCGGTTGCGGGAAAAGCACGATCCTGCGCCTGATCGCGGCACTGGACACGCCCGGCGCGGGACAGATCCGGGTGGAAGGTGTGGCGCCTGCCGAACTGTCGCGCGCCCATCGTCTGGGTGTCGCTTTTCAGGATGCGGCCCTGCTGCCGTGGCTGTCGATCGCGGCGAACATCAGCCTGCCCTTCCGCCTGGCCGGGCATCCGGTCGATCAGGCACGGGTGGACGACCTGATCCGGCGGGTCGGGCTGGCGGATTTTGCCCATGCACGACCCGGCCAGCTTTCCGGCGGCATGCGCCAGCGCGCGGCCATTGCGCGTGCGCTGGTGCTTTCGCCAGAAGTCCTGCTGCTGGATGAACCCTTTGGCGCGCTGGATGCCGTCACGCGCCGCAGCATGAACCTTGAGCTCATGCGGCTGTGGAGCACGCAGCAGATCACCACCCTGCTGATCACGCATGATGTCGCGGAGGCCCTGTTCCTTGCGGATCGTATCATCGTGCTCAGGCCCCGCCCCGGCCGCATCGCCCACGAGGTTGACGTCCCCTTCCCCCGGCCACGCGACGCCACGATCATGCGCACGGAGCAGTTTCATTCCATGGCGGATACACTGACAAACATGCTTGCCGATGGTTTTGATGAACAGGCATGACCAGCTTCTGACGTGACAGGCAGGCTTTCTGGAACATGGAACGTTTCCGGGTGTTGCCGTTTTTCACGAAGGCGATGTTTTCCGGGGGGACGTGAAACAGGCTTTACCAGAAACATCCAGCAGGTTTACGGGATGTTTCATAAGCCGCCTGTCTGAAACGGGTGGCATCCGTCATGCTTCCGTATCAAGAAATTCCCGTAATGCCGGTCCAAAATTCTGGTTTTCATGGCCCGGCCGCGTCAGTTTGACCAGCGCGAAACGCTGCAGGCAGGACAGGTGCCTCCACTGTTCGGGCGTAGGTGCCCGCAACCCGCTGGATTGCGCTTTCAGCCTGATCGCATCGGGCACGCCATCAGCCAGCTGCCATGTTTCGGTCCGGGCGGGTGGAAGCAGTTTTGGCTCTTCCCCTGCCCGGGTCCTGATCAGGTGCACGAGGAACGACCGGTACGCGGTCCATTCTGGCGGCGTGGCGGCGGGACGGTCCACCAGTGCCTGCCTGTCCTGCCGGGTGAAGCGGCTCCACTGACGCAGGCTGAGTTTTACCCCGCACAGGTCCAGCTTCATGCGTACGATCATGGGAACGCAGCGTAACGACAGGGCAAAGTCCATTTCGAAATTGAACAGCACGGTTTCCCTCCCCCGCGTGGTTCACAGTGACCGTGCGCAGGCATGGGGGGGATCGGCGGGTATGGGACCGATCCAGCGCATGAGCATCTGATGCTCGGCATCGTCCACCCATCCCAGCGCCGTCATATCGCTTATGATCCAGTCAAGGTCGGACGGCAGCAGGCTGCCCCCGGCGAAGGTAACGCATTCGCGCGCGTCCCCACCGGGCAGAATGGCGTCCGTGGCCGTCCTGGGCCACCTGGAGGGTTCGAAGAACCCTTGATTGATTACCCCTGCGCCTGATTTCTGGTTTCTGGTCCTGAT
>NZ_LHZQ01000083.1 GCF_001580915.1 Acetobacter tropicalis
TTCCAGAATCTTCCTCGCAATAAAATCATCCAGATCCTCTATACGAAAACACCGGATGCGACCGATTTCCAGCGACCGGATTCCCAGCGTCTCGTGCTGGTTCCGCAACGTTCCTTCAGCGATGCCGATATACGCCGCAGCAGCCGCGTAACGTAACGACCCACGAGGCTCTATTGCGACAGTTTTTCTTTTAGCTGCCGACATGATGATACTCCGGTTTTGGAAGACCGATCGAACATAGGATCCGGCAAGGTAGTGCTTTCAGATCCCCGTCATCCGCTGTTGTTCCGGACATTGTCACAACCTCCATGAAAGGAAACTGACTTCACTCGATGCTCAGGGCTTGAGCCTCGAATCATGCGCCAGTTTCCCTGTTAAAATCAGGGTATGAGACATTCCTGAAACGGCAAGACGGTTTTTTCGCAATTTTTGACATCGTTCGATTGCGCTCCGGATACCAAAACTGATGTCGTGCGCTACCATTCCTGGCGTGGGAGCTCCGGTTCCGGTCACCCCACGCCTCAGGCATCGGTCCTTGTCCTTATAGCGACATCTCTCTGTCACTCCCGTCGTCAGCGATCCGGTCCACCAGAGACTGGCACAGTGCCTTCAGGTCTTCCGGACGCGCCAGCAGGTCGAGAAAGATACAGACCGGGGTGATGCCAACACGGCGGTAGAAGGCTTCACGCCGCTCGAAGCGCTCCAATCCCCGCAACTCGTGGTCGTTCCGGGTAATGCGGTTGGGTCCACAAGAACCAATGACCTCGATAAAGCAGGCAGTACTTCTCCTGCGCAATGTCAGGTCCGCCTTCTCCGCCCCGAGGTCAGCCATAATCGGCTGATGGAGATCGATTTCCATATCCTCGTGCTTCAAGGACTCAAGGATCTGGTAAACGACACGTTCGGGGAGGGATTCCAGTGTCTTACCATTGGACGCGATCTTCCCTGTCGGCGGCAGGTCAGGCCAGCGAGCCCTCGCCTGGGCGTCGATGCGGGCCCAGTCGCGCTGACCAGACTCACCGATGAACACAAGATGCTGACCCGCCGCGCCGAGATACCGACAGATGGCCTCGCTCGGTGGAGCGCCGAGGGCACGGGCCAGATCCCGATAGGTGGTCAGATCGGCTTCGGTGGGGTGAAAACGGGACGGCGTGGCGTCGTCTGAGAAACGAGACATTATTTTTTCCATGAAGAAATGAAAACAGGCGCGACATGGGCGCGCCTGTAGATGAAAGAAACGGGTGTGGGCGACGATGGAGAGCCTCAGTCGCAGCCGAAACCTTGGCCATCCAGCAGTTTGTCGGCCAGGCGCCGGACTTTGCGACCGACCATCCTTGTCAAAATAACGACGCCTTCAAGAATGCGATCGTCCGTATTGCCTTCGAGCGACTGACTCAGGGCAAAGTCGAGCAAGCGGTGCAAAGCCACGAGCTGCATGAGATCCGCCTCCACGGCGGATGAAATTGTGGTGTAATCGGACATTGATTTTCTCGTTTGAAAGTATTGCGGAACGAGGAGCCCACACGCAAAAAACCGCTACCAGATCGGAAAAGAACAAAATCCTTTGGGGAATTTAGGGTGCGGAGCCTCAAAAGTCCCGGAACAAAAACCGAAACAAACCAAAAAATTACAATACTAATAACCAAAATGAATAATATAAAACGCGGAAATATTTTCACGAAAATAATAAAGACCGGACGGAATTAACCGACCGGCCTTTGTTTTTTTATTCTCGGCGCGCGTCCATGATTCGCAGAAGCGCAATCGCGGCGGTGATTTCGGGAACATCACAATCCAGTGAATCCCGATACCGGATCAAGGCAGGCAGAAGCATCGTAAACAGCAGAGCATCGCAATCGAGCGTGTCGTGAGGTTGATTGGTATCCATGGAAGTCTTCCCTGAGACTTGACACCCAGGCTGCGGACTGAAACAGTGACGGTACAATCCTTACAGCTCCTTTGGGGAAACGAGGATATCCCGCTTCGAAGGCCCCACAGGAGTTCTGCTAGTAATATCTACTCTGTACTCGCACGCGAGCGCGCGCAGGGGTAGTTCGATCGCCGCTTCGTCACGTTACTCCCCGACATAATGCCCGGTTTCAGCGAGATCCTTTGCAAAGGTCAGACCGAACTTTTTCCAGCCATCCCCGAAATTGTCGAATGTCGCCATGAACGCCTGCTGCGGACGAATGAACTGCGGGGCAAAGACCTCCAGCACACGCGGATCACTGCTCCAGCCCGGCACCTGTTCAGGCGTCATCAGCACGGCCACCGTGATCCGCTGATGGCCCGACTCAACCGTCTTATGTGGACGGCCGTTTAAGCGCAATACCTCACATT
>NZ_LHZQ01000078.1 GCF_001580915.1 Acetobacter tropicalis
TTCCAGAATCTTCCTCGCAATAAAATCATCCAGATCCTCGATACGAAAACACCGGATCCGACCGATTTTCAACGACCGAATTCCCAACTCCTCATGCTGGTTCCGTAATGTTCCTTCTGCAAGACCGATATACGCTGCCGCTTCAGGGTAACGCAGCAGACCATGAAACTCTATTTCCAGAGCTCCGCTTTTAGCCGCCGACATTCTGCATACTCTTCTGTTTTGAGTATATAATCGGAGATGTGCACTGGCAGAGTGCTCTCCTGCCAGATTCCATTTATCTATTCTTGTACTGGACATTCCTTCAGCCTCCACAAGAGGAAACTGACTTCACTCGATGCTCAGGGCTTGAGCCTCGAATCATGCGCCAGTTTCCCTGTTAAAATCAGGGTATGAGACATTCCTGAAACGGCAAGACGGTTTTTTCGCAATTTTTGACATCGTTCGATTGCGCTCCGGATACCAAAACTGATGTCGTGCGCTACCATTCCTGGCGTGGAAACTCCGTTTCCCGTTACCCCACGCCTCAGACATCGGCCCTTGTCCTTATAGCGACATCTCTCTGTCACGCCCGTCGTCAGCGATCCGGTCCACCAGAGACTGGCACAGTGCCTTCAGGTCTTCCGGACGCGCCAGAAGATCGAGAAAGATGCAGACTGGGGTGATGCCAACACGGCGGTAAAAGGCTTCACGCCGCTCGAAGCGCTCCAGCCCCCGGCGCTCATGATCGTTGCGGGTGATGCGGTTCACACCGCAGCAGCCGATCACCTCGATGAAGCAGGCGGCATCCCGACGTCGCAGCGTCAGATCTGCTTTCTCGGGCCCCATATCAGGCATAATCGGCTGGTGAAGATCGATCTCCATATCCTGATGTTTGAGAGAAGCCAGTATCTGATACACGATACGTTCAGGCAGGGATTCCAGCGCCTTTCCATCCGAAGCTGTGGTTCCCGTGGGCGGCATCTCGGGCCAGCGCGCCCTCGCCTGAGCATCGATGCGGGCCCAGTCCCGCTGACCGGACTCACCGATGAACACCAGATGTTGGCCCGCCGGGCCGAGATACCGGCAGATGGCCTCGCTCGGTGGAGCACCAAGAGCACGGGCCAAGTCCTGATAGGTGATCAGATCAGCTTCGGTGGGGTGAAAACGGGACGGTGTGGCGTCATCTGAAGAGCGAAACATTCTTTATTTTCCGTATGAAACGAGAACAGGCGCAATTTGGGCGCGCCTGTTAATGGAAGAAAGGGATATGAGTGAGGAGGAATGCGTCAGTCGCAGCCGGAGCCTTCGCCATCCAGAATCTTGCTGGTCACGCACCGGACCTTGCGTCCAATCATGCGCGTCAGAATGACGACGCCCTCCAGAATGCGATCGTCCGTATTACCTTCGAGCGATTGGCTTATGGCAAAGTCAAGCAGCCGGTGCAGGGCCACGAGCTGCATAAGATCCGCCTCTACAGCGGAAGAAATTGTTGTGTGGTCGGACATTGATTTTCTCGTTTACAAGTATTGCGGAATGAGGAACCCACACGCAAAAAACCGATACCAGATCGGAAAAGAACAAATTTCTTTGGGGAATTTAGGGTGTGAGACCTCAACATCCCGGAAAAATTAGGATCAGATCACACAATAAAAACAGAACAAGAAATACTGCACCGTTAACCTTACCAGAGCTCGCAAGACTCGTTTCTGAAAAATACCAGCTTAATCCGTTATAGATTCGAACTGATCGTGCCGACCTGAAAAGCGTTACTGTTTTTTTGAGCGCTGGCGTACCCGCTTCCGCGCGGCCGCGACCTGGGTGTTCTTTGCAACGTCCGTCCGCTGGGTGTTGATTTTCACTGAGAACTGATGGTGTGGACGGCT
>NZ_LHZQ01000135.1 GCF_001580915.1 Acetobacter tropicalis
CTAAACGTACGCAAAGTACACTTTCGTGTCGTGACCCCATTAACACCAGGCGGCGTGCGGCTAACCGGTTTGGATGCGCGGTCCTGCTGTGCCTTCTCCGATACCCTGGTTTTAGCCTGGGGCCAGCGGTACAGCCGCCGGAAGCCATGATCGCATTCATCGCCCATCAACTCGGCATCCCTGCAACGGCTTTTGCTGATTATGCACAAAGGGATCAGACGCGCCGTGGACATGTCATCGAGCTTCAAAAATATCTGGGGTTACGAAGCTTTGGGCTCTCTGATTGGCGGAGTTCCCTTCGCATTGGTGGTAATGTGGCGTGGGCTACAGATCGCGGTGAACCCATAGTCCTGGCTATTCTGGCCCATTTGCGGTTGAGCGGTGTCGTAATTCCATCCACGATGGTGCTTGAGAGGATTGGACTGGCCGCCCGGGCACGGGCGCGTAAGAAAACATTTGAGGTGTTGGCGGCCGGAATGCCCGATGCGGAACGCAATGCTCTGCTCGGACTACTGACGGTTGATCCCGAGTTGCGTCGTTCCCGTTTCGCCTGGTTGCGGGATTATTCAGAATCACCAGCTCCTGCCAACATTGTTTCTCTGCTCGATCGCCTCGATTATGTCCGCGCCATGGGAATCGATCCCACACGGGCTGGCCGTATCCATGCCTCCCGCCTGGCGCGGCTGACCGATGAGGGGGCGATCATGACCGTGCAGCACATTGCCGATCTGGAACCGGCGCGGCGTACGGCTATACTCATTGCCCAGATATCAAGCCTTGAAACCCGGCTGACGGACGTGGTGCTTGCCATGTTCGAGAAATATATCGGCACCTTGTTCAGCCGCGCCCGCAATCGCGACGAACGGCGCTTTCAGGCCACACGGCGTGATGTTGCCAAGGCATTATTGCTGTTCCGCCAAACAATTGCCGCCTTGCACCAGGCGAAGGAAGCCGGCGAGGATGGCGTGAGTGCCGTTGAGCGCGAGATCGGCATGGATCAGCTTGAAGGCGTACTGCCCGTCATCGGCGCCGTCGTGGGCGTGGCGCGTCAGGATATTCTGGTCACAGCAGCCGAGCGGTATGCGGTGCTCCGTCGGTTCAGCCCTCGCTTCCTATCCGCCTTCGAGTTCCGGTCGAATGTGCCGAACGATCCCGTCCTTGCTGCGCTCGAACTTCTTCGCGCCTTGAACCGTGGCATAATCCGTACCTTGCCAAAACGGCCACCATCCGCGTGCCTACCGCTGCAATGGCGCAAGCTGATCTTTGCTGGCGGCTCAGCAGATCGGCGGCTCTACGAAACAGCGATATTGGCCGTTCTGCGTGACAAGCTGCGGGGCAGTAATATCTGAGTTGCTGGCAGCCGTGATTACCAGGCTTTCGAGGCCTACCTGCTCCCGGCCGAAGGCGGCGCGGCCACCGGTATTGATGGTGAAGCCGATCCCGAACGTTACATCGCAGCCCGCACAGAGATGCTGTGCGAACGCATGACCTTCGTGGCCACTCGTGCCGCGCGGGGCAACCTTGACGGGGTGGAGATCGAAGACGGTAAGCTTTTTATCGCCCGCACTCCCCCCTCTTCACCCGAGGCAGCCCGCGATCTGGCGCTGCGGTTGAACAGCATGCTGCCGCGAGTGCGGATCACCGAAGTTCTGAGCGAGGTCGATGCCTGGACCGGGTTCACGGATAAGTTCGTGCATCTGCGCACCGGCAATTCTCCCGCCGACAAAGCTGCCTTGCTGGCGGCGGTGTTGGCCGATGGCACCAATCTTGGTCTGGCTCGCATGGCTGATGCCTCGCGTGGCCTCAGCTATCACCACCTGGTCAATGTGGCCCAATGGCACATTAGCGATGACAATTATGTCGCCGCCCGTGCCGCCATCATCAACGCGCACCATGCACATCCTATGGCAACGATCTGGGATGATGGTACAAGCTCGTCATCAGACGGGCAATATTTTCGGGCCGGGGGCCGCGCGGGAGGCGGCAGTTCGGTAAATGCCAAATATGGCATCGAACCCGGCGCAGTGATGTACACGCACGTTTCCGGCCAATACGGGCCCTTCCACACGCGCGTCATTTCCGCGACCATGAGCGAGGCGCCCCATGTGCTCGACGGGCTGCTGCATCATGTCCACCAGACCGACCTGCGCATCGCCGAGCATTATACCGATACCGCCGGCGCAACCGATCATGTCTTCGGTCTCTGCCACCTGTTGGGATACCGGTTCGCCCCCAGGATCAAGGACTTAAAAGACCGCAAACTCTACACTATCGAAAAGCCGGGCAACTGGCCGCTGCTGACACCGCTGATCGGCGATACCGTTGAAATCACCGCTATCCTTAGCCAATGGTCAGAACTGATGCGGTTGAAGGCTTCCATCAACGCCGGCAACGTTTTGCCTTCCGTCATCTTGCGGAAGTTGGCGGCGGCCGGTGCCGGAAACACCCTATCCCGGGCGCTTCGAGCTTTGGGACGGATCGAGCGAACCCTGTTCACCTTGCAATGGCTGTCTGATCCTGCCTTGCGTCAGCGCAGCCATGCCGGGCTCAACAAGGGCGAAGCCAGCAATGCCCTGCGTCGCGCCGTATTCTTCCATCGCCAGGGTGAAATTCGTGATCGTACCTTCGAGAACCAGAGTTTCCGAGCTTCCGGGCTCAGCCTTATCACCGCCGCCATCGTCCACTGGAATACCGTCTATCTCGACCAGGCCGTCCAGCACCTGCGCGCCCAGGGCACCGCTATTCCCAATGATCTCCTGGCACATGTCGCGCCGCTCGGATGGGAACACATCGCCCTGACCGGGGATTATGTCTGGAATCCAGTCCACACCAGCCTCAGATCTGTACGAAATGTTCGCAATCCGTTCATACCCCGCGCTGCTTAGCGTGCAATTTTTAACAGATCGTGCCGTGACCCCTTCCAGGCAGATAATATAATCTGGAAAGACGGATTTCTTCACTGGCACGGCCGGCACCAGATCCGGAGTTTCGGTCGTTGCCTGTCCCAGGCTGCTGAGCGCCTGAAACACCGTGGAGATAAGACCAGGTAATGCATCGACCGGCAGAGTGTTGCTGCTAACATAGGCGGCGACAATCTGTGTTGTCAGATCGCGCAACGTGTCAGTTTCTGATGATCGTGTTGCTATATCAGTCATGGTCGTTTCCGCCTGTTGTCTTGGCATGATCACGGTCTGCATCGAAAGCATGGAGCCCCGCGCGTCTCCAGCGTGCTTTCAGGTCAACCGGAGCGGTATCATTACCGTCCTGAAGTTGTCCGGCAATGTCCAGGAAGGCCCCGAGCAGGGTGGCGCGGTCATCGTCGGTCAGATCGACCAGCCCCGCCTTCTGGACCAGCCCACCCAGTTCGATCAGATGATGGGTGCGTTCCCGTCGTGCCTTTGCCCAGTCACGCATGTCAGTCCGTGCCTTTCGTGCCTGATGGCGATGGATCAGGGCTACCTGCTTCCTGATCCGTCTTTCAAGCGCCAGAAGTTCCGTTCTGATCGTTTCTGGTTCCTTTCCGGCTGCCCTTTTTTCCGCCAGACTGAAAGAACGCCGTTCCCCGTTCGGTCCACCTCGCGACGGCTTCGGGTTTGCCATCCGCCTGTTCGACAGCCGCAAGCAGAACCCCGGCCAGCGCCTCGATCGACAGGGTATCGGCTCCCGTCGCCTCGACCAGTTCGCCGAGCTGGATGGTCCGTTGCGCCTTAAGCTGCTTCGCCTTTTCCTGAAGCGCCTTCAGTTCCGCATCAATGTCCCGTGGCCTGCGCATTTCCGGTCCCCTATTTTTCGCAATCTGTGCCATACTCTACCACACACGTGAGAACCGCGTCACTCATCCGAACAGATCAATTCCTGTAGCGTAGTAAAATGTGAGTGCGCGCTTATACGTCACTGCGTGACGTGCGCTTGAATGGTGTGATATGATCGCGCTAATGGCGATCTATCACCTGCATGCAAAGGTCATCAGCCGTGCCACCGGACGGAGCGCGGTAGCGGCGGCGGCCTATCGCTCGGCCTCGCGCCTGCATGACGACCGCCTGGACCGCGCGCACGATTTCACAAACAAGAGCGGCGTGGTACATTCCGAGATCCTGCTGCCCGATGGCGCGTCGGAACGGTTTCTCGACCGTGCGATCCTATGGAACGAGGTCGAAGCGATCGAGAAGCGTAAGGATGCCCAGCTTGCCCGCGAGGTGGAGTTTTCAATCCCGCGCGAAATGACCCAGGCGCAGGGGATCGCGCTGGCACGGGATTTTGTGCGTGAGCAGTTCGTGGAACGTGGCATGGTGGCCGATCTCACTGTGCATTGGGATATTGGCGAAGACGGACAGGCGAAGCCCCATGCCCATGTGATGCTGTCCACGCGGTCAGTGGACGAAAACGGGTTTGGTGCGAAAGAGCGTCTGTGGAACGACAAGGAACTCCTGCTGACATGGCGGGAGCGATGGGCGTCGCTTGCTAATGAACGGCTGGCTGAACTGGACCTAGATGTGCGGATCGACCATCGGTCATTTGCCGCGCAGGGGATCGACCTTGAGCCGCAGAACAAGATCGGTCCGGCCGGGATGCGCAGGGAGGAGCGGGGCGAGGACGCGGAGCGGGTTGCCGACCATCTGGAGATCGCGCGGCGCAATGGCGAGAGGCTGCTGGCGGAACCGCATGTGGCGCTGGAGGCGCTGACGCGGCAGCAGAGCACGTTTACCCGTCAGGACCTGGCACGGTTCGTGGATCGGCATACGGCGGATGCTGAACAGTTTACGGCCGTCATGGTTCGGGTGGAGGCGTGTCCGGAACTGGTAGCGCTTGGGAAAGATGGTCATGAGCGGGAGCGGTTCTCCACGCGGGAGATGATCGGGGTCGAGCAGCGGCTGGAAGAAGCGTCGCTCGCGATGGGGCAGTCCCAGGGACATGCGGTGCCGCTGGCGGTGCGTCGGGCGGCAATGGCGCGGGACGGGCTTGGGGAAGAGCAGGCGCTGGCGGTGGGTGAGGTGACGAAGTCCCGCGACCTGTCCGTGGTGGTGGGCTATGCCGGGACGGGGAAGAGCACCATGCTGGGTGTGGCCCGTGAGGCGTGGGAAGAGGCCGGGTATCGGGTACGCGGGGCGGCGCTATCGGGGATTGCGGCGGAAGGTCTGGAAGCTGGGTCCGGGATCGAGAGCCATACCCTCGCATCGTTAGAGCTGGCCTGGGCGAAAGGGCGGGGCCGTCTGGAGCGCGGGGACGTGCTGGTGGTGGATGAGGCCGGCATGGTGGGGTCACGGCAGATGGAGCGGGTGCTGTCAGTCGCACGCGATGCCGGAGCCAAGGTGGTTCTGGTGGGCGATCCCGAGCAGTTGCAGGCGATCGAGGCTGGTGGTGCGTTCCGGGCGGTGGCCGAGCGTGTCGGGTCGGTGGAGATCACAACGGTGCGCCGGCAGCGTGAAGGCTGGCAGCAGGCGGCGACGAAGGAGCTGGCGACCGGGCGGACGGACATGGCGCTGGGGCGTTATGAGGCGGCTGGCCTTGTACGCGGGCATGAGACCCTGGAAGAGGCGCGGGCCGGGGTGGTGGCCGGGTGGGACGCAGCCCGTCAGGCCGCGCCAGAGGACAGCCAGATCATGCTGGCGCACCGGCGTGTCGATGTGCGGGCGCTGAACGAGGCGGCGCGCGAGATCCGCAGGGACGCGGGTGAGCTGGGTGACGACGTGCTGGTGCCGACCGCCCAGGGCGAGCGGGTGTTTGCGGACGGGGAGCGTGTCTACTTCCTGCGCAATGACCGGGATCTGGGGGTGAAGAATGGCACGCTGGGGACTGTGCGGGGCATCACGGGGTCGGTCGAGGCCGGGGATCTGGCGCTGTCGGTGCAGCTCGACGGGGCAGGCGGTGCCGGGCGTGGGCGGGTCGTATCCGTGTCGGTCGCGGATTATGACGCGCTGGATCATGGCTATGCGGCCACCATCCATAAATCGCAGGGTGTGACGGTGGAGCGGGCGCATGTTCTGGCGACGGGGAGCCTGGACCGGCACGGGGCGTATGTGGCGCTGTCCCGGCATCGGGAGAGTGTGTCCGTTCATTGGGGCCGGGATGATGTGGGCGACCGGGACGGGCTGGTGAAGCGGCTGTCGCGCGAGCGGCTGAAGGATACCACGCTGGATTACCCGCAGGTCCGGGATCGGGATCCCGGGTTCGCGCGGCGGCGCGGGCTGTCTGTTCCCGAGAGCGAGATCGTGGTGGAGCGCGGCAAGGCTGCCTCTGGCCCCCAGAAGGACAGGCAGGCGGAAGCGGTCCGTACGCCAGATCCGGCACCGGCGCAGCGGACGCGCGGGATGTTCGATGGTCTGGACCTGTCCGTGCGGCCGGGACGTCGCACGGCGGAAAAAGACGTGTCGGCCGGGATGGAGGCTGAGGCCGGGAAGGGGAAGAATGGGGTTGAGCGTGAGGCTCCGGCATCTCCCTTTGCGGGGTTGAGGTTGCCCCGTGTGCAGCGTGATCTGGTGCCGGCCGGCTTGGGCGGGTTTGTGCTGGGGAGTGACCCGCTTCAGCAGGCGGTGGAGCGGTATGCGCGGGCCTGGGTGGATGCCGAGCGCATGGTGCGTCAGGACCTGCCGGTGCTGCAGCACCAGAAGAAGGCGCTATTTGAAGCCGGCCGGGATCTGGAGCGGGTCCGGCGTGGCGGTGAGGCGGATCTACGGGCGGCGCTGAAGCATCAGTCGGAGATCCGGCAGGCGTTGTATGGTCTGGAAGGGCCGGCACGGGCGCGCAGGCTGGTCGAGGGGCTGGAGCACGAGGACAGGGTGCGGAAAAGTCCAGAACTGCGGGCGGCGCGGTTTGTGAAGGCGTGGGACGGGCTGAGCCGCGAGCAGCAGGGTGTGGCGCTGAAAGAGCTGAAGCGGGACGTGCAGCTTGCGTCCCTCCTGCGGAAGAAAAGCCGCGAGCTGGGCATCAAGAAGGGGTCATCGCTTGATCGCGGGCTGCATCCTCCTCAGCAGGAGCACTCCCTCTCACGCTCCAGGTCGCGCGGTATGGATATGGGTATGTAGGATTTTTCTGGAAAGATATCGTATTTACATTTATGATATCATTCTAGGAAATGAGGAGTTCTGTCATGTCCTCTGTCGTTATTCGCAATCTTCCGGAAGAGACGCATCGAGCGCTGAAGGCGCAGGCCATGCTGCATGGGCGCAGCACGGAAGCGGAGATCCGGACCATTCTGGAAGCGGCCGTCCGGCCCTCGCAGCGGGTGCGACTGGGGTCGCTTCTGGCGTCCATCGGTCGTGAGGCCGGTATGCGTGAACAGGATGTCTCGACCTTGCAGGTTCGCGATCAAACTCCGGCCGAACCGATGTCCTTCGAATGATCCTTCTTGATACCAATGTAATCTCCGAGCCGTGGAAACCTGCCCCTGAACCGCGTGTCCTGGCATGGATTGATGCGCAGGCGATCGAGACGCTTTTTCTGTCTGCCGTCACGGTGGCGGAACTGCGTTTCGGGATCGGGGCGATGCCGGCCGGTCGGCGGCGTTCGGTGCTTCATGAGCGGCTGGAGCAGCAGGTTCTGCCTCTCTTCGAAGGGCGTGTCCTGTCGTTCGATCTGGCGGCGTCACAGGCTTATGCTGAGTTGATGGTGCGGGCCAGATCAGAGGGACGGGCGATTGGGAAAGCGGATGGTTATATTGCGGCGGTCGCTGCATCCCGTGGTTATGCTGTGGCCAGCCGCGACGTATCGCCTTTCGAGGCGGCCGGTGTGCGGGTTCTCAATCCGTGGGAGGATGT